>NZ_WUUD01000019.1:56201-76260 GCF_009831705.1 Pseudomonas sp. PICF6
CAGGCCACCAGCGAGCAGGCGGCCAGCGTCGAAGAAACCAGCGCCTCCATCGAACAGATGAGCGCCAGCATCAACCAGAACACCGAGAACGCCAAGGTCACCGACGGCATGGCCAGCAAAGCCGCCAAGGAAGCCACCGACGGCGGTGAATCGGTGCAGCAGACCGTGGTGGCGATGAAGAAAATCGCCCAACGCATCAGCATCATCGACGACATCGCCTACCAGACCAACCTGCTGGCGCTCAACGCTGCAATCGAAGCGGCCCGCGCCGGTGAGCACGGCAAAGGCTTCGCGGTCGTCGCCGCCGAGGTGCGCAAACTGGCTGAACGCAGCCAGGTGGCGGCCCAGGAGATCGGCGAGCTGTCGTCCAGCAGCGTCGACATGGCCGAGAAGGCCGGGCATCTGCTCAACGAAATGGTCCCGTCCATCAACAAGACCTCGGACCTGGTGCAGGAAATCAGCGCCGCTTCCGAAGAACAGGCCGCCGGCGTGGCGCAGATCAACACAGCCATGACCCAGCTCAACCAGGTGACCCAGCAGAATGCTTCCAGCAGCGAAGAATTGGCCGCCACCGCAGAAGAGATGAGCAGCCAGGCCGAACAGCTGCAACAGGCCATGAGCTTCTTCACCTTGGACGCACCAGCCAAATCGGCCAGCCAGCCACTGAAGGTGGACAACACGCCAGGTCCGTCCAGTCGCAAGACAGCCCGTGCGCCCGCGGCGGTGATGCCCAAGGCATTTGCCTACAACATGGCCAGCGCGCCAGACGAATCCGAATTCACCCGGTTCTGACGGTCCGGCCCTACGGGCTTCGCTTAAAAGGAGAAAAGGCATGGGCGCCATCGCGACCACACGTCAAGCCGCCATCGCGGTTGAGGAAGAAGCGCAATACCTGACGTTTATGCTCGGCACGGAGATGTTTGCCATCGGCATCCTGTGCATCAAGGAAATCATCGAGTACGGCAACCTGACGGTGGTGCCGATGATGCCGGCCTTCGTACGCGGGGTGATCAACCTGCGCGGCGCGGTCGTGCCGGTGGTGGACCTGTCGGCCCGGTTCGGCCGACAGAACTCGGCGATCACCCGGCGTTCGTGCGTGGTGATCATCGAGGCCAACACCGAGGACGGCCCCGCCCAGGACATCGGCCTGCTGGTGGACACGGTGTCGGCGGTGCTGGAGATCCCGGCTTCGCAGATCGAACCGCCACCGAGTTTCGGGGCGAAGATCCGCGCCGATTTCATCAGCGGCATGGCCAAGGTCGACGGCAAGTTCGTGATCGTACTGGAGGTGGACCGAGTGCTGTCCATCGATGAAATGTCGCAGCTGGCCCAGGCCAGCCCTGCCGCGCTGGAAGCTGAAAACCAATGAACGCAGACACCTGCAAGGAACGCACTGTGAACTCATTGGCGCTCAATGACCGTGAGTTCAGCCAGTTTCAAGCCTGGCTGTATCAAGCCGCGGGCATCAACCTGTCACCGGCCAAGAAGGCCTTGGTGGCCGGGCGGTTGTTCAAGCGCCTCAAGCACTATGAGCTGGGCAGTTATGGCGAGTATTTCAAGCTGATCATGAGCGGCCAGCGCACCGAGGAATTGCAGGTGGCGCTGGACCTGCTCACCACCAACGAAACCTACTTTTTCCGCGAGCCCAAGCACTTCGATTTCCTGCGCGAACATGTGCTGCCCCATGCAACGCCGGGTAAAACCTTCCGCCTGTGGAGCGCCGCCAGTTCCTCGGGTGAAGAGCCCTACAGCCTGGCCATGACCCTGGCCGAAGGACTGGGCACCACACCTTGGGAAATCATCGGTTCAGACATCAGCAGCCAGGTACTGGCCAAGGCCCGTTCCGGACATTACCCCATGGAACGCGCCCGTACCCTGCCCCAACCGTTGCTGGTGAAATATTGCCTGAAGGGCACCGGCAGCCAGCAAGGCACATTCCTCATCGACCGGGCGTTGCGCAGCCGGGTCAACTTCATCCAGGTCAACCTCAACGACACCTTGCCGGAGCTGGGCGAGTTCGATGTCATTTTCCTGCGCAACGTCATGATCTATTTCGACCAACCCACCAAAAGCAAAGTGGTCGCCCGATTGCTCCCACGGCTCAAGTCCGGCGGGTATTTCATCGTGAGCCACTCCGAAAGCCTCAACGGCGTATCCGATGCGTTGAAACTGGTGGCACCTTCGATTTATCGCAAGCCATGAGCGCCGCGCTCAAGCAAATGCCCGAGGTGTATCTGGCGCCCGGCGAGTTTCGTTTCGCCACCAGCCCGACTCGCCTGCGCACCATTCTCGGCTCTTGCGTGGCCGTCACCCTGTGGCATCCGGAGCGCAAGATCGGCGGCATGTGCCATTACATGTTGCCCAGCCGGGCGCGCTGCTCCACGGCGCTGAACGGCATGTACGCCGACGAAGCCATCGAACTGTTCGTCCGCCAGGCAAAGGCCCATCGCACCGAACCCGAGGATTACCAACTCAAGCTGTTCGGCGGCGGCGAAATGTTCCCGGAGCTGCAACGCCAGGTGCCGTTCGGCGACGTGGCGCGGATGAACGTCAACGCAGCGCTGGAAATGGCCGCGCTGTACCGCCTGGACCTGATCGCCCAGGACATGGGCAGCACTGGCTACCGAAGCATCATCTTTGACCTGTGCAGCGGCGACGTGTGGGTCAGGCATCAACCGATAAGGACCCGGCATTAACCATGTCAAAAAAGATAAATGTACTGCTGGTGGATGACTCTGCCGTGGTTCGCCAGGTACTGCTGGCGATCCTCAGCGACACGCCGGACATTCATGTGATGGGTGCGGCGTCCGATCCGATTTTCGCCATGGACAAACTGGCCCGGGAGTGGCCCGACGTAATCGTGCTGGATGTGGAGATGCCGCGCATGGACGGCATCACCTTCTTGAAGAAAATCATGAGCGAGCGTCCCACGCCGGTGGTGATCTGCTCGTCCCTGACGCCCAGGGGCGCCGAAACCACCTTGCAAGCCATGGCCGCCGGCGCGGTGGAAATCATCACCAAGCCCACCAGCGGCTTGAAGAATTTCCTGCTGGAGTCGGCACCGGAGTTGATATCAGCCATCCGCGCCGCCGCCCAGGTCAACGTCAAAAACCTGGGCAAACGCCCTGCCCCAGCGCCGCTGACCCCAGCCACCAAACTCACCGCCGACGCCATGCTGCCGGCCGCCAACGGCCATGCCATGGCCCAGACCACCGAACGCATCGTCGCCCTCGGCACGTCCACCGGCGGCACCCAGGCCCTGGAAGCGGTGCTGACCGCCTTGCCACGGGTGTGCCCAGGGATCGTCATCGTCCAGCACATGCCGGAAAAATTCACCGCCTCGTTTGCCGCCCGACTCAACAGCCTGTGCCAGATTGAAGTACGCGAAGCCCGCAACAACGACCGTATCCACCCGGGCCTGGCCCTCATCGCCCCAGGCGGCAAACACATGATGGTGACCCGCAGCGGCGCGTTCTATCACGTACAAGTGGTGGATGGCCCCCTGGTCAACCGCCACCGCCCATCGGTGGACGTGCTGTTTCGCTCAGTGGCCAAATTCGCCGGCCGCAACGCCACCGGCATCATCATGACCGGCATGGGCGACGACGGCGCCCGCGGCCTGAAAGAAATGCTCGACGCCGGCAGCAGCACCGTGGCCCAGGACGAAGCCAGCTGCGTGGTCTTCGGCATGCCCAAGGAAGCCATCAAACTCAACGCCGCGCAGCGGGTGATGGGGTTGCAGGAGATTGCGCAGGTGATTTTGCATCGGTAGGCGCTAAGGACTGCTCCCCCGATCCACACAGAACTCATTGTGGGAGCAAGGCTTGCCCGCGATGCAGGCGATACAATCTTTCAGCAACCGAGGCGCCTGCTTCGCGAGCAAGCTTTGCTCCCACAACGGGGATAAATCCCCTCGCCACAAAAAGCGACCGGGTTTGCTTCAGTATTCCGCTGAAGCATTCCTTTGCTACAGGGCCACCTTGTCTGCGGGCTTGTGTCTACACCGGCGAAATCGTCGCCAGCACGCCAATCAAAAGGGTCAGTGCCAAAAAACCACCCAAAAAAATCGCCATCTTCGTCATGAGCACTCCTGGAGCAGAAAACTGCGCTACACGGGCGGTTTGATAGGCAAACCGCGTGGCTATTCTGAGGTGGGAACTGGGTTGATTACAGCGGCAGCTTTAACAGAAAAATACGGATCAGACGAAACGCGTAGAACCGTGCCTCACGACCGTTGTGAAGTCAGCCGACGACTCTCGTTTTCGCCATTGCAACGGTTCGTCAAGCTGGAGTTGCCTTTCGCAACCCTCCGACGTCATTGCCTACAACCACTACAGAATCAGCTGGCATTTGCCCCCTTCACCGGCTCAAGATTCAACGCCAGCACGCTCATCAACACGATAACCGCCCCAACCACCACCATCACTGACGGGCGCTCGGCCAGCACCAAAGAAGCCATCAACATCGCGGTGGGTGGTATCAGGTAAAGCGCCATGGAGGCGCGGCTTACATTGCTATGCGCCAGCACGTAAGCCCATGCGAGGTACGCCAGCGCGCTGGGAAAAATACCCAATATCAGCACCGCCAGATTCACCGAAACAGAAGCGTGTTGTGCGTCAATTAGCAGTCCCGGCGCGAAAATAAATAGCAGGACTGTGCCCGACCAGACGGTGTAGCAAACCATGGTCAATCCATCGTATCGCTGGGCATGACGTTTCTGGAGAGAGAAATACAGACTCCAGGACAGCGCCGCCAGCAGGATCAAGAGTCCATGGGCGTTCATATCACCCAAGCCACGATCCCCCGCCACGACCACGGCAGCGCCAAACAAGCCGCACACTACGCACCCCCACTGCCAACCACTGACTCTGTCCTTGAAGAAAAAATGTGCGAGTAAAGCGCTGAACAAAGGCGTGGACTGGGCGAGCACACTGGCGGCCCCGGCACTGACACCACGCTGACCGTAATTGAGCGCAATGTGGTGCAAGCTCACAGCGAAGAAACCCAGCACCGCCAGCAATGGCAGGTCCCTGAGACGCGGCCGGGAAATACCCTTGACCATCGCGACCAGGGCCATGAACACCGAAGCGATGAGAAACCGCATCAGCGCCAAGTGACCCGGATCGTAAGCCTGCAAGCCGATGCGAATGCCAATCGGAGAATAGGCCCAGCAAAAAATCACGAACATCGTCGCGAGGATAATTCTCGCACCGGGTTTGCTGGAGGAACCGTCGAACGACACACAACGCGTTTCCATTTAGAAGTCCCTGCCCCATTGAGCGTCTGCCGATTTGCCTCGAAGTATCGAAACCACCTCACATCAGCACAAGTGACTTAAACTCAACCTACTATTCACTTTGGGTGAGCTATGGAACTGTCCCAACTGCGCATGCTCAAGACGGTCTGCGACACCGGCAGCATCGCCCGTGCCGCTGAAGTGCTGCACTGTGTGCCGTCCAACATCACCGCACGCCTCAAGTCCCTGGAGCGGGAGCTCGGCACGCCGTTGTTCTTCCGCGAAGGTCGCGGACTGCGAGTCAGCCCGGCGGGTGAAGTGTTTGTGGGGTACGCGACAAAAATACTGAACCTGACAGAAGAAGCCCGCCGCGCAATAGCCCCTGACAGCGCGCCGAGCGGCCCGTTGCGCATTGGCGCGATCGAGTCCAGCGCCACGGGGCGTCTGCCCCAGCTGCTGGCCAAATACCACGCGCAGTACCCGCAAGTATCCCTGGAACTGAGCACGGGCACCTGGGCTCAGCTGCTGGACGATGTCCAGCATCACCGGCTCGATGGCGTAATCGTAGCGGTGGACATGGAGCGACCTGGACTCAAGCGAGCCGTGATGTACCGCGAAGATCTGGTGCTCATCGCCTCCGAGTCTCACGGCCCACTGCGCAGCGCGGCAGATTTGCGAGGCAAAGTGATCTTCATGTGGCCCACGGGCTGTCCGTACCGCTTGGCGCTGGAGCAATGGCTGCTACGCCATGAGCAAACGCAGCCGATCATCAGCATCGCCAGCTACGGCGCCATCGTCGGCTGCGTCAGTGCAGGTGCAGGTGTCTCGCTGGTGCCCCGTGGGATCTATGAGCAATACCGCCAGGGGGCTGGTTGGACGGGGTATGAATTTCCCGAGCTGGCGGGGATCGATAACCTTTTTTATTGGCATGAAAACACCGGTCGGCATCCTGCCAGGGAGGCGTTTTTGGGGATGCTGCAAACGGAGTTCGAGGGCTAGCTGCACCGCCCTCCCTGTGGCGAGGGGATTTATCCCCGCTGGACGTCTTGCACGCAACCGCTGATTACCGCATCCGTGTGGTGACTCAAGTACTGGAAAACATCGCGTTCCGATCCGAGATCGCCAGCGACACAGTGGTGCTTTCGGACTTGGCGCAACTTTTGGTAATTCCATTGCGCGATGGGTGTGATTTGCTGGAAGTGATTGGTCGACGACTTCAGGCGCAGGTTGAACATTGACAGAGTTTCGGGCGCTTAAAGCGCCCGTTTCTGCTTAGCTGGCCGATGAGTTCTGCACGGACTTCCCTCGTGGCATGCATTCGACCTTACCTGCCATTTACATCGGATTTGACCACCTATGATTGGCAGAGAATGGCCTTTGCTGCCCATCGCACGCCCTCACCGCACTGATGCCTGATAATCACCCAGAAGTACCGCGGCTTACTAAGCCGTTTCGCAAGAGCGAGCTCGCGGCAAATCACTGGACGAAGTTTCCGAGGGTGAAGTTGTAGCGAACTGAGTCGTTTCAGCTAGGCAACCCTCAGCGCGCCTCCCTGTTAGTCTTGCGCAGCAGTTCGTGGGCCATCTCGATGGCCTGCTCGCGTGAGGCGGCGAACAGCAGCGGGTAGCCCCAGACCTTGGCGAACAGGCCGGCGAATGCCTTGAATCCCAGGCGCTTTGCCGCGCTGGGTTCGACCATGATCAGGGCCAGAACCAGGCTGCGCAGTTGCGCCTTGTGCTTCTTCATCCACAGCGTGGTGCGTTTCTTTTCTTCTGGTGAGTGCTCATGGTCATCGCCGGGTGGCGTTTCGCTGAGCAGCACGAAGGGTTCGCCGCGCTGCAGGTTGGCTGCGAACTCGTCGAAGTCCTTCTGGGTATCGTGCCCGGGCTCGTGGGCGAAACTCATCCACACCAGCGGGAATTCAGCGCTATTCATCGGCATGGCGGGTTCCTTTGCGGTTGAGGTGACGCCAGCTGGCGGCGATGGCGAACACTCCGGGCAGGGTGATGAAGAATACCGCCGAGAAGGCGACGTACCAGCCGTCGCGCAGCCCGTCGGTGACTCCGCCCAGGGTATTGAGCACGACCAGCAGGCTGCCGAGGATCAGGACAGCCCACTGGGCCTTGCGGGTTTCGATCAGGGCGAGGAGCACCGTGACGATCCAGGAGCCATAGAAGGTAGGAAACACCCAAAGCATGCCGGGCTCGAAGGTAATCGCCGGGGCGGTGCCCTGTGCTCTCACAAAGTCGTTTACGTAGAAGAACAACTGGAAGGTCACGAAGAGCACTGCGCCAGCAGTAGTCGTCAACCAGAACAAGGTGACCTTGTTCGCATTGTGTATCGCCAATACGTGAACCGGGTTTTGGGTAGGCATGAGCACGTTCTCGATGTTCAAGGCGGTAGGGGCGCGAGTCGCCGGCAGCGATCCGCGTACTGCGGGCAATCAGTAGCGGTAGTCCAGCGTGGCCATCAGGTTGCGCGGGGCGCCATAGGTCACGGTGTCGAAGTCACCCTTCTGCAAGGCGTACTTCTTGTCGAATAGGTTGTTGACGTTGAGGCCCAGGTCGATGTTCTCGCTCAGGGCGTAACGCCCCATCACCGAGGTCAGGGCATAGGCGCTCTGTTCGCCGCCCAGCGTGCTGGTGCCAACGCCCGGCGCCTGGTAAAAGCGGCTCTGCCACTTCACGCCTGTGCCCAGGGTCAGCTTGTTCCACGCGCCAGGCAGCCGGTAGGTGGTGAAGAACTGGGCCGTGGTGCGCGGTAGCTGGGAGTTCAGGCGCTCGCCGTCGCCATCCTCGGCGGTGAAGTGGGCGATACCGGCGTAGATGTTCCAGCCAGTGGCCAGCTCGCCCTGCAGGTCGAACTCGATGCCGCGAGACTTGGTGCCGTCGGCGCCGGTATAGGCGTTGGCTCCGCCTGGGGTGAACGCGCCGGGGACCAGTTGCGCGGCGTTGTCCAGCTTGGTCTCGAACACCGCCACGGCAGCATTCAGGCGCCCGTCCAGATAGGCGGCCTTGAGGCCGACTTCCTTGGTCTTGCCCTTGGACGGCGTGAGCACGTTGCCGGTCGTGTCGCGGAAGTCGGTTTGCGGGTTGAAGATGCCCGTGTAGCTGACGTAAGCCGAGTAGGTACTGTCGATGTCGTAGACCAGTCCGACGTACGGGGTGAATTCGTTGTTTTTCTTGTAGTGCAGCGTGCTGCCGTTGGCGTCGTCGTCGACCTCGTAATAGTTCAGGCGCCCGCCGACGATGAGCTTCAGCGGATCGGCCAGGGAGAAGCGGGCCGCACTATAGATGCCGCTCTGCTTGACCTCGGTGCGGGTCGGGATATGCGGTATGGCATCAAAGTTGGGCCGTGGCGTGCCTGGGCTCAGGCTATGGATGTTGATCGGCGTAAAGCCTGCGAAGAACGGCGCTACATCGTCCTGACTGGCCTTGCGGCGTGAACTTGTCGCGCCGACCACCAGGTCGTGCTGGCGACCGAGCATTTCGAAGGGGCCGCTGGCCATCACGTCAAAGGTGTTCTGGCGACTGCGCCCCTCGGACGCCACTGCGAACGGGAAGGCGCCCAGCCCCGTGACGGGGTCAGGCCGGCCACCCAGGGAGACCAGTTCGGATTCGCTTTCGGTGCGGTACTGGTTGAACACGCCCTTGAGCGTCCAGCCGTTGTCGAAGCGGTGCTCGACTTCGGCAAAGGCGGTCTTGAGGGTGTTGTCGAAATGGCTCCAGTCCTGCCCATAGCTCTTGGAGCGGGAATAATCGATCTGCGAACCGTCGCTGTACCACAGCGGCAAGCCGCCCCAGGTGGCGCCCTTCGGCGTAATGTCCTGGTAGTCATAGCCCAGGCTCACCGTGGTATCGGCGGTCAGGTCGGCCTCGACGATGCCGTAGAACGCCTTGCGCTCGGGCTTGTAGCCGTCCAGGTAGGAGTTGCCGTCCTGATAGGTGCCTACCAGGCGCGCGCGGATGCGGCCGTCCTCGGTCAGCGGTGTGGAGACGTCGCCCATGCCGCGGTGGGTATCCCAGCTCCCGGCGCCGAGGGAGGCGGATGCGGCGAATTCAGGTGTCGGCCGTTTGCGCACCAGGTTGATGGAGGCTGAAGGGTTTCCGGTGCCGGTCAGCAGGGCCGAGCCGCCACGCACCACCTCGACACGGTCATAGAAGGCGGTGTCCAGGGCGCTGATGCCGCTGCCGTTGACGGCGTTGCCGATCACGGTGGGGATGCCGTCGTACTGCACGTTGTTAATCAGCAACCCCCGCGAATAGAAGCTGGTGCGCTCGCTGTCGGCCTGGCGCGCGGTGACACCGTTGGTGTTCTCCAGCACGCTCTGCACCGTGTTGAGTTGCTGGTCGTCCATGCGCTGGCGCGTGATCACGGTCACCGCCTGGGGCGTTTCCTTCAGCGTCATCGGCAGGCGCGTCGCCGCTGCCGTCTCGCCGGTGGTGTAGGAGCCGGTTCCCTCGGTGGTCGCGTTGTCCATTTGGCCTGTCACACGGATTGCCGGCAGGGCCACTTCCTTCTGGGCTGAGTCTGCTGCCTTATTTTGCGGCTGCGCCGTCTCGGCGGCAAATGCGCCCGGCGCACTGAGCACAAGCGCTGCCGCAATCGCCGAGCCCAGCGCGCTGCAGGGCGCGTTTTTGAGGTGCCCGGCGAGCGGCGGGCAGACGACTGAATCGGCGCACAGAGCAAGAGACGAGCGAAACTTCCCTGTAATGGATGAAGTTTTCATTTAAGCAATACTCATTTGCATTTAGATGGCGCATTTAACAACAAAGGCAATGCGCCATGATGGTGAAATCAGGCCAGATTGTTATTCGATTCGGCCAATAATGATCACACCCTCCCGCTGGCCGTTTTGAGTAATAGTCATGGTTGATTACGGAATATGGTCGACTTGCCAGGCAGACTGACGAGGGGCAAACGGCCGGCGTGACATGCGGCGATGTCGCCGTTATGCGCGGTCGTCTTCATGGGCGAGCGACGTTGCAGGGTGTGTGGGGGGTGCTGAAGTCCGCGGCTTTTTAATAAAGCAGCGCAGGCTTGCGTCAGGACAGGCGGATTGGATCAGAGGGCGATCGGATCGGGGAGCATGATTCCGGGCGCAGCTGCCGTCACCGCGCTGCCGGTGCGATCCGAAAGGTAGCGAGCCGGCGGCTTGCCCACCGCCTTGCGAAACATCGTGACGAAGCCGCTGGCGTTTTCGTAGCCCAGTTCCAGCGCCACCGTTTGCACGCTGTCACCCTTGGTCAGCCTTTGCAGCGCCAGGATCACGTGCAGCTGCCGACGCCAGCGCCCGAAGCTCATGCCAATTTCCTGCAGCAGCAGGCGGCTCATGCTGCGCTCGCTCATACCTATGCGCGTCGCCCAGGCGGTCTTCGACGTCTTGTCAGCCGGCGTCGCCAGGATCATTTCCGCGAGGCGACGCAAGCGTGGGTCACGCGGCATGGGCAGGTGCAGGTCCTCCACCGGCGCCGCCACCAGCTCGTCGAGCAACACCGCCAGCAACCGTTCCTCCCGTCCGCCTGGGGCGTACAGCTCGGGAACGGCGGTCGCCTTGAGCAGCAACTCGCGCAGCAGCGGCGATACCGAAATTGTGCAGCAGGTGGTCGGCAGATCCGGCGCGGCATCCTGCTCGACGAACAGGCAGTAGCACTCCACTTCACCGGAACCCCAGGCCGAGTGGGGCAAGTCGCCGGGGATCCACAAGGCGCACTGCGGCGGCACGATCCAGACGCCTTCTTCGATTTCGCAGTTGAGGATGCCGCGAACCGAGTAGATCAACTGCGCCTTGCGGTGCTGATGCGTGGCATTTTCCCAGTCCTTGGCGACCAATGTGGCACTCAGAGCCACAACCGGCCGCGAGACGCTGTCGACGTCCATGGTGGAGGTCAGATCGGTAACGGCGATGCTCGACATGAGGTGTAGAGACTCGGATAGAAAAGGAGGCCTTGGCCTAGCTGGAAAGTATCACGAGCCGCTAGTGTAATGACATCCGGCCTTCCCTCCACGTCAGCAGATGTGGATTTCGTGCACATGCGCGATTTCCAGTCCGGTTTTGAGTACCTGTCGCACTCGAAAACGTTTTTACACAGCCTCGGCCGAAAACAGACGAAAGCCCACCCCATCCCCCGATCTACTCCACAACCCCATTAAAAACAACAGTCCCATCCCCCTCCTTCTTAACCGTCAACCTATTCCCCTCCACCAGAACCTCAACCAACTCAGAACACCCAGCCACCTCCCGCTTCCCATCAACACGCTCGACCTTGGCATCAAAACTAAAAACATAAGTAGACGCCGGGCAAGCATTCCCACCCTCCCCCGTGGAAACAACCACCACATACCGGCTCGGCCCAAACGTATAAGCCTTTTCAATCGCCACATACCCGGTGTACTCAGCCTCCTCGACAATTGCCTCCATGACATTCACCACCCCAGCGCGCGTTTGATAATTCAGCGCGGTCCCCGTCCCTTGGGTCTGGGTCGTGAAAGGCCCGGCACGCTCGGCGGTGACGGGCAAGGTTTCATAGGCAACACCGGGGGGCGCTGGGGGCGCGATTTGAGTCGTGACGGTGGGTTTTGCAACGAGGTTTTGTTGGGGTTCAGGAAGATCGCATAGGCCGTTTTTGCAAATGAAATCCCCTTGGCAATCGATATCTTCCGAGCACTGGTTGGTTTCTTCGAAGGTGCTCTGGTTGGCTTTGGCGTAGCCGACGACGGCCAGTGCAAGGAGGGTGCAGACGAACAGACGCTTCATCGGTGAAGTCCTTTTCTTGGATGGTGATCAGATGATAACTGCAAACCTTCCGGGTTTGTCTCTGGTCACTTTCGATTTTGCAGTGTCGGGTGGTCCAACTTTGCTTTGAATACTAGCCTTGCAAACGTGCGCACAAGGAAGTCGAGAAACCATGACTGACCGCGATCAACTCCATCGAAATGGGTACGCTCTGCTCCGTCAAGCGATCCCAACCGAATGGCTGGAAGACCTGCGTGCCGTGTTCGATGCAGGTGTGAGGCCGTCGGACCAATGGCCCGTGCCGCGTGGCATGGACTGGCGTCATTCGCTGTTGGACGATGATGCGAAGATTCAGGCTGTGTGTCGTCTGCCCCAGGTGCTAGCGGTCGCGGGTGAGTTGATCGGGGAGCGGTTCTTTCTGTCGCAGGTGGAGGGGCGCGAGCCTCTTGCCGGTGGCGGCCATCAACCGCTGCACCGCGACTTGTCGGCCCAACGGCCAGGCGACATTGCCATGGCCCTGGCTTTTTTTGACGACTATGGCCCTGAGAACGGTGCGACACGCATCGTCCCCGGCAGCCATCGCCCCGAGCCAAGCGAGCAGCCATTCGACTTCACCAACGAATCACGCTCCGTACAGCTTTCAGGTTGCGCCGGTGACATCCTGGTGTTCGATGTGGACTTGGTGCATGCGGGCAGCCTGAACTCGGTGGGTTCGCACCGTCGTTCGATTTTGATCAGTTATTTTTCGGAGCAGTTGTACGCTTCACACTTGGAAACCGTGGGCCTGCGTAATGTTCGTATGGCCACGAGTGAGCGGTTCGAGCCTTTGGATTTTGGCTTCGGGCTACGCTCGCCTAGGTAAAGATGCAATCATTTGCGCATGACACACCGCCAGAATTTCATCGGCCAGCGCCGAGTCGTCAGGACAGGCACGCGATAGCATGATCGCGCCGACCGCGTGCGCCAGCAGGTCGATCATTTTCCCCCTCGCCTCACCCGGCACCGCATCCGGCCCGGTCGGGTATTTTTCGCCGAGAGTTTGCAACATGCGCTCGATGCCTTCAGCGAATGCCGCCTTCAAATCGTCCGACTGACGTGCCGCGTCACCGCACAACGCTGCCATGGTGCAACCCGTGGCGCGCCCGTCGCGATGGTCCCGCGACACATACACATCAATGAAGTCCTTCACGCTCAATGCGTCGACGCCGATCAGTGACTGCTCAAGACTCTTCGCCGAGGCTTCGGCCATCAGGTCAGCCTTCGAACCGAAATGTTTGTAGAAACCGCCATGGGTGAAGCCGGCGGCGGCCATCAGGTCGGCCACGCCGACCCCGTCAAAACCGCGCTCGCGAAATACGACTGAGGCTGTTTCGACGATGTGCTCCCGATTTGCCTGGGCCTGGGCTTTGGTCACGCGCATGTTTCGATACCTCGTTACCGCTGGAAATTCATCGACTGATCATACATTGATGTTGATCATAATCAAAACCGTTGACAGTTTAGATTTCGATCATCATCATAATTTCCAGCGATCAGACCAGTTACCAACGGACACGGAACAACCTCCCATGAGCGACCTGAATCTGTTTACCGCCTATACCTTGGCCCAGGCACTGGCTGATCGAGTCTGACTTTTTCTCATGCATCAATCCCAATCCATGTTTCTCACAAAGAGCTGACATCATGACTACTCGCCCTACCGTTCTCATCACTGGCGCGTCCACCGGCATTGGCGCGGTTTACGCTGAGCGTTTCGCCCAACGCGGACATGATCTGGTGTTGGTCGCCCGAGATCACTCTCGCCTGGAAACGCTCGCCGCGAAGTTGCGTGGCGAGCACAACGTCGCCGTTGAAGTGCTTCAGGCCGACCTGACTCAACTCACTGACCTGCACAGCGTCGAAGCGCGCCTGCGGGATGATGCGCGCATCGGCATCCTCGTCAACAATGCCGGCGCCGCACAGTCCGGCACCTTCATCGAGCAAAGCACCGACAGCGTTGCACAACTGGTAGCCCTCAACACCACCGCACTGGTGCGGCTCGCCAGCGCCATCGCGCCGCGCTTGGCCAAAGCAGGTGAAGGCGCGATCA
Source organism: Pseudomonas sp. PICF6 (assembly GCF_009831705.1). NCBI lineage: Bacteria > Pseudomonadati > Pseudomonadota > Gammaproteobacteria > Pseudomonadales > Pseudomonadaceae > Pseudomonas > Pseudomonas sp. PICF6. The sequence continues at coordinate 70,263 of NZ_WUUD01000019.1, forward strand.
TCAACATCGGCTCGGTGGTGGGTCTGGCGCCTGAGTTCGGCATGACGGTCTACGGTGCGACCAAGGCGTTCGTGCTGTTCCTGTCCCAAGGCTTGAGCCTGGAACTGTCGCCTCAGGGTGTCTATGTGCAAGCCGTACTGCCCGCAGCCACCCGCACGGAGATTTGGGATCGCGCCGGTATCGACATCAACACTTTGAGCGAAATCATGGAAGTGGGTGATCTGGTCGATGCCGCCCTGGTGGGCTTCGACCGTCGCGAGCCGGTGACCATTCCTCCGCTGCATGAAGGCGAGCGCTGGGATGCCCTGCAAACCGCGCGTCAGGGTCTTTTGTCGCAGATCAGGCAGTCCGCCGTGGCGCAGCGCTATTTGACTCAAGACTGACCCATGCCGACAGGTCGGCCTCGCCCCACTCTCATTCCCCCGACAAGAGCAGCTGCAACATGAAGGCATTTTTTATCGACCGCTACGGCAAGCAGAACGGAATGATTGGCGAAGTGCCCGACCCTGTGGTCGGTGTGCATGACGTTCTGGTTCAGGTGCATGCAACCAGCGTGAACCCGTTGGACTCGAAGATCAGAACGGGGGAATTCAAACTGATCCTGCCCTATACGTTTCCATTGGTATTGGGCAATGACCTGGCCGGAGTGGTTGTTAGCACGGGTTCGGCGGTGAAGCGATTCAAGCCAGGAGACGAAGTCTATGCACGTCCTCCAGAGGCCCGGATCGGGACGTTTGCTGAACTGATCGCCGTGGACGAAAACGCGCTCGCGCTGAAACCCTCGAATCTCGACATGGCCGAAGCGGCTGCCATCCCCTTGGCGGCTTTGACGGCCTGGCAGGTGCTGGTTGAGACCGCCCAGCTGAAAAAAGGCCAGAAGGTGTTGATTCATGCTGGATCCGGTGGCGTCGGCACGTTTGCTATCCAGCTCGCCAAACACCTTGGCGCCTTCGTTGCGACCACCACCAGTACGGCGAATGTTCAATGGGTGAAAGCACTCGGGGCGGATGTGGTCATCGATTACAAACAGCAGGATTTTGCAAAGGAGTTGCGCGATTTCGACGTGGTGTTGAACAGCCTCGGCGCCGATGTACTGGAGAAATCGATCAAGGTGCTCAAGCCTGGTGGACAGCTCATTTCCCTTTCAGGGCCGCCGACCGTGCAATTTGCCCAAGAGCAAGGCCTGTCTTGGGTGCTGGGGCAAGTCATGCGCCTGCTGAGCAGCGGTATTCGCAGAAAAGCCCGCAGACATGGGGTGAGCTATGCGTTTTTGTTCATGCGAGCCAACGGGATACAACTGCAGAAAATCACCTCGCTTATCGAGGCTGGGGTCATCAAACCGGTCATCGATCGCTCCTTCCCTTTTGCATCGACCGCAGAGGCGTTGCGCTACGTCGAGCAGGGCAGATCAAAAGGCAAAGTCACCATAACAATCAAATAAGCGCACGACAAAAGATGTCAGTAGATGATGTGCATACCGCCAAGTACCCGACTGCGGCGCCTGAACCAGAGGAGCCGCCAGCGCACGACAAGTCCATAGAAGAGCAGTTGCCACCGGAACCCGCACGGGTAGAAAAGCCGATCATCTTTTGGCGTGGTTTGATGCTTGAGCAGTAACCGGGAAACGGTTCAAAAAGCAGGCGGTCGGCCAGGTCGGAGTTGCACTGGGGTACCAGACCTGGCTGCATTTACACCCCCATGCCTACTCCACCGCCTCAGCCACGCCCTGATCCTCCCCCAGAAATCCGCCACTCTGGTGATGCCACAACCGCGCATAGGTGCCGTTTTTCCCGAGCAATTCGGTGTGGGTGCCTTGTTCGATGATGCGTCCATCATCCATGACGATCAGCCTGTCCATCGCCGCAATCGTGGACAATCGATGGGCGATGGCGATCACGGTCTTGCCCTGCATCATTTCATCGAGGCTTTCCTGGATGGCGACTTCGACCTCTGAATCCAGGGCGCTGGTGGCCTCGTCAAGCAGCAGGATCGGGGCATTTTTGAGCATTACCCGGGCAATGGCGACGCGTTGACGCTGGCCGCCCGAAAGCTTGATACCCCGCTCGCCCACCAGGGTGTCGTAGCCGCTGTGGCCTTGCTTGTCGCTCAGTTGGCTGATGAACCCATCGGCTTGGGCACTGGCCGCGGCGCTGCGGATTTGCTCGTCGGTGGCATCGGGGCGTCCATAGGCGATGTTGTCGCGAATGGAGCGGTGCAGCAGCGAAGTGTCCTGAGTCACCATGCCGATGGCGCTGCGCAGACTGTCCTGGGTGACGTGCGCGATGTTCTGCCCGTCGATACGAATCTCACCCTTGTCCACGTCGTAAAAGCGCAGCAGCAGGTTGATCAGCGTGGATTTACCGGCACCGGAGCGGCCCACCAGCCCGATCTTTTCGCCCGGGCGAATGCTCAGGCTCAGGCCATCGAGCACCTGGCGTTCGCCGTTGTAATTGAAGCTCACATTGTCGAAAGTCACCGCGCCGCCCGTGGTGACCAGCTCCCTGGCGTCCGGGGCATCCTGCACCTTGGGGCCGCAGGCCAGGGTCGCCATGCCATCCTGCACGGTGCCGATGCTCTCGAACAGCGAGGTCATTTGCCACATGATCCAGTGCGACATGCCATTGATGCGCAACGCCATGGCAATAATCGCCGCCACCGCACCCGCGCCCACTTGACCTTGGTGCCATAGCCATAGGGCATAACCGCCTGCCCCCATGATCAACCCGACCACCAATGCCTGATTGACGATCTCGAACTGGCTGACCAGGCGCATCTGGCGAAAGCCGGTCTGCTTGAAATCCTCCATGGCAGCGCGCGCGAAGTGGGCTTCACGTTTGGAGTGGGAGAACAGCTTTACCGTGGTGATGTTGGTGTAGGCGTCTGAGATACGCCCGGTCATTGATGACCGCGCATGGGCCTGCTCCTGCCCTACTTTCTCAAGGCGGGGTACGAAGTAGCGCATGGCAAGACCGAACAACGCCACCCAGACAATGAACGGCAGCATCAGCTTCAGATCAAAGCCGCCGGCCAACGCGATGATCGCAATGAAGTACACCCCGATCCCCGGAGCGATCTCGATAATGGTGAATAACACCTCGCGCACCGACAGCGCCGTCTGCATCACCTTGGTGGTGACCCGGCCGGAGAACTCATCGGAGAAGAACGAAAGGCTTTGCCGCAGCATCAGCCGGTGAAAATCCCAGCGTAGCCGCAACGGCAGGTTGATCGCCAATATCTGGTGCTGCACCATCGTGCGCATCGCTACCAGCCCAATGCTGGTCACCAGCACCACGCCGATGCCCCACAGCACGCGACTTTCCTGTCGGGCCGCATCGCCGCCTGCCTGCCAGATCGACAGCATGTCCACGACCTGCCCGAGAAAAGAAAACAGCCAGGCTTCGTAAATCGACACAGCGGCGCTGAGCAGCGCGAGCGCGAGAATGTAACCGCGTGCGCCCCGCGTGCAGGCCCACAGGAACCGCGCCAGACCTTCAGGTGGCGGAGGTGCCTCGTCGGGCGGAAAAGGGTCGAGCCGTTGTTCAAATGCGTGAAGCATGGTGATCTCCAAAACCATCTGGTAAAGAGATTCTGGCATTTAAAGGTTGCTTTGAGGGGTTTGGGTGGAGGAAAGGTTGTTCACCCGGCACAACGAGGGTGCACGGGAGCAGACGTTTCATGCCTCACAAGGAAACCGAGAACGCCATGATCGACCGCAAACAACTGCATCAGGACGGCTATGCCCTGTCCGCCAAGCGATCCCGGCCGAGTGGCTGGATGGCCTGCGTGCCGTGTTCGATGCCGGGGTGAAACCGTCGGACCAGTGGCCAGTGCCGCGTGGCTTGGACTGGCGTTACTCGATGCTGGACGACGATGCGAAGGTTCAGGCGGTATGTCGCCTGCCACTGGTGCTGGCAGTGGTGGGAGAGCTGATCGGGGAGCGGTTCTTTCTCTCGCAGGTGGAGGGCCGCGAGCCTCTGATCGGTGGTCACCAACAACTGCACCACAACTTGTCGGCCCAACGGCCAGGCGACATCGCCATCGCCCTTATTGCCCGACGGGCCGCTCATACCGCCGCTGAATCCGCTCCACCTCCCCTGAGCGCCGCAACTGCTCCAAAGCCTTGGCCCACGCGGCCACCACCTCATCGTCAGAGTCAAGGCTGAAGGCGATGTACAGCGATGACCGATAGAGTTCGATGGGGATTTTGCGCAGTGTGCCCGGTGCGATATTCAACTGGCGGCTGTAGTAAGCCACCCCGGCATCGGTGTCACCTACGATGATCTTGGTCCGCCCGGCGAGCAGCATGCGGTAGAGCAGCTTGCTCTCGGTTGCACTTTTGTCCAGGTTGTTGAAGCCCAGCGACTGCAGCATCTGCGGCACCAGGCCGGCATGTCGCGTGGTGATCTGCGGGGCGTGCAGCAGTTGTTCCAGGGAATTCACCGGCGGCGTACTGGCCAACTGATAGGCATGAATGGACTCTTCCACGATCGGCCCGACCCACTTGTACAACGGCTCGCGCTCCGCCGTGCGAAACAGCGAGAACATGATGGTCTTGCTTCGGGTCCTCAGTACCTGGGTGGCGCGCATGCTGGGCTGCAGCAGCACCTCGAAGTCATCCCCGGTCAGTGCCATGATGGCTCGCACGATTTCAGTGGTCATGCCGGTGAGCTGGTTGTTCTCCTGATAGTTGTACGGGGCCCATTCTTCGGTGACCACCTGATACGGCTCGGCCCTGGCAACGCCAGTACCGAGCAGCAGACAGAGCAGCGCTGCGACAGGTGTCGATTGTTTCACGGGCTCTCCTGATGGGCTGCCTGGTGTTTATGGGGGACCTGATAAGCATAGCCTTAAACACGCACCAAACAGTTGGTGCGCCCCCTTCAGCGGAGATAAATCCCCTCGCCACGGGCTCACCCAAGCGCGTCACTGCCCCCAGCCATTAGCCACAACGATGCGTCGTATAACCGAGGCAGGCGTTCCCCCCGCACCGCCGTCGCCTTATCTTTGCTCCAGCGATCAATGAGGTTCGCGCTGCCCAGGATTCCTGCCATGCACACCCAATCCATTCTCCATCGCACAACATTGCTAGCTGCCCTTTTTCTCACGGCTGCGATCTACCCCCTGACTTCCACCGCAACGCCAATAGAAGCCTCGCGATCACACAAATCCCAGCTGCCGGGCGTCTATCGATTCCAAGTGGGTGAGGTACAGGTCACCGCACTGAGCGACGGTACGCTACCGCTTAATCTTCACCCGCTGCTGCGGGGCATCAGCACCGGGCAAATAGACGCGCTGTTGCAGAAAGGCTTCGTCCGTAACCCGGTGGAAACCTCGATCAACGCCTACGTAATCGACACCGGTTCTCATCTGGTACTGGTGGATACAGGCGCCGGCGAACTGTTCGGCAATGTAGCCGGCAAACTGCCCCAGAGCCTGGCCGCCGCTGGCTATCGGCCGGAGCAGATCAGCGACATTCTGATCACCCACATTCACACCGATCATTCCGGCGGGCTGACGCGGGATGGGCAGATGCTATTCCCCAACGCGACCATTCACGTGGGTCAGGCCGATGTGGATTTCTTCCTGGATCCGGCCAACCTGAGCAGCGGACTCCAACCCAAGCACCTGGAAGAAGCGCGCAAGACGATTGGCCCCTACCTTGAGGCGGGCAAGGTCAAGACGTTCACCGCAAAGACCACCCTCCTCCCCGGCATCACCGCCATCCCGACACCGGGCCACACGCCGGGCCATAGCTTCTACAGGGTCGAGAGTCAGGGCCAAAGCCTCGATTTCTGGGGGGATATCCTGCACGTCGGCCTGATCCAGTTCGCCCGGCCCGAGGTGACCATCAGTTTTGACGTCAATCAGGACAACGCACGAGCCCAGCGGCTGCGTCAGTTCGAAACCTCAGCCGATGAAATGCGCCTGTCTGCGGTCGCGCATTTGCCCTTCCCCGGTATCGGCCATATTCGACGCGAAGCCGGAAAGTATGAGTGGG
>NZ_WUUD01000019.1:76270-76334 GCF_009831705.1 Pseudomonas sp. PICF6
AGCGAGCTTGCTCGCGATGGCGGCGGCACATTCAACATCTTTGCTAACTGATACGCCGCTTTCG
>NZ_WUUD01000019.1:76344-76461 GCF_009831705.1 Pseudomonas sp. PICF6
ATTTGCGGTGAATGAAGACTCTGCGGCTGGCGGTGATCAAGGGTGGGAGCGAGCTTGCTCGCGAAGGCGTAGGCACATCCCACATCTTTGCTGACTGACACACCGCTTTCGCGAGCA
>NZ_WUUD01000020.1:0-10372 GCF_009831705.1 Pseudomonas sp. PICF6
TTTCGCGAGCAAGCTCGCTCCCACAGGGGATTTGCGGTGAATGAAGATTTTGCGGCCACAGGAAGTCAAGGGTGGGAGCGAGCTTGCTCGCGATGGCGGCGGCACATTCTTCATCTTTGCTGACTGATACTCCGTTTTCGCGAGCATGCTCGCTCCCACCTGCGCAACGCTATACAAACCGGCACCTTGTTTGATTTCATGCCCGCACAGCAGCCTGTCTGATGGCGCTGATCGGGAGATGAAGATGAACTACACAGATTTCGACGGAGCGTTGCTGCTGGCACTCAAGGCGCTGCTGCAAGAGCGCAATGTCACACGTGCCGCTGCCCAGTTGGGCATCAGCCAACCGGCTCTGTCGGCACGGCTGGCGCGTCTGCGGGATATCCTGGCGGATCCGTTGTTCGTCCCGGCGGCGAACGGTCGTGGCGTGGTCCCCACACCCCGGGCGCAGGCACTGGAGCAAGAGTTGCTGCAAGTGCTCGAAGGGCTCAAACGCCTGGTCAGTCAACCGGAACGTTTCGATCCGGCCACCACGACCCGCACCTTCGTCATCGCCTTGTTCGAAACGCCGGCGGCCGTTCTGGCGCCGGATCTCTGCGCCCGTCTGAAGCATGAGGCAAAGCATGCAAAGCTGGCGTACATCCATCCCCCACGCGACGTGTTCGAGCGTCTTGAGCAAGGCCAGATCGATCTTCTGATCACCGTGCCAGGCGCGCTTCGCGACGACCTCATGCAGCGACCTCTTTGGGAGGATGGCTTCCTGACCGCCCAGCGCAAGGGCCATCCTCGCGGCACTGGACCACTTGATCTCGAGACGTTTTGCGCCCTTGATCATGTGCTCGTGTCCTCGGAAGGCGGGCGTTTTGCCGGGGTGGTCGACGAGGCACTGGTGGAGATCAACCAGGTTCGCAACGTCGCCTTCTCCATTCAGAATTACGCACTGGCGCCGCTGCTCGTTGCGTCCACCGATACCCTGTGCACACTGCCCTCGCGCTTCCTCTGCCAGTACCGCGACCGGTTGGACCTGTTCGAACCACCCCTCGAGCTGACGGCGCTGCGCCTGGTGCTGGCCTGGCACCCGCGCAATAACAAGGATGCCGGCCATCAATGGCTGCGCCGCCAGGTCTATCTCAGCGCGGAACTGGAGCCCGCTTGAGTGCTCCAGCGTAGGGGGTCCATCCAAGCGCGCCGCAACCATCGGTTATGCGTATAGCAGCTATCGATAGCGCAGCGGTTCTCGGTAGCAGCCTCTCTCTCTAATCTGCCCACCAACGCGATCGACGGCGGTCGCGACAGGTCAAACCGACCCCTATGGAGAGAGACGATGAACACACTCAACCGCACCATGGCCATCGCGACGCTGGCACTGGCAACCCTCAGCGCAGAAGCTGCCTCCCCCGCCCAGACCGCTGCGAGCATGTCCGCCGTCGGCAGCATGATCCAGTCCGCCAGCTATATCACCACTCGGGATGGCGTGCAGCTGTACTACAAGGATTGGGGTCCACGGGATGGCCAGGTAGTCACCTTCAGTCACGGCTGGCCGCTGAACGCCGACAGCTGGGAAGCGCAGATGATGTTCCTCGCCTCGAAGGGTTATCGCGTCGTTGCCCACGACCGTCGCGGTCATGGCCGCTCCAGCCAGCCGTGGGAAGGCAACGATATGGATCACTACGCCGACGATCTGGCGGCGGTGATTGAAGCGTTGGACTTGAAGGATGTCACCCTGGTGGGTTTCTCGACGGGGGGCGGCGAAGTGGCTCGCTACATCGGTCGCCATGGTACAAGCCGGGTGAAGAAGGCCGTGCTGGTTTCCGCCGTCCCACCGCTGATGCTCAAGACCCAAACCAACCCCGGCGGTCTGCCCATCGAGGTGTTCGACGGGCTGCGCAAGGCGTCCCTGGAGAACCGCTCACAGCTTTACCTGGACATCGCCTCCGGTCCATTCTTCGGTTTCAACCGCGAGGGTGCCAAGCCATCCCAAGGGCTGATCCAGTCGTTCTGGGTGCAGGGCATGCAGGCGGGCAGCAAGAACACCTATGAATCGATCGCGGCCTTCTCGGCGACCGATTTTCGCGACGACCTGAAGAAGTTCGATGTGCCGACGCTGGTCGTTCATGGAGACGATGATCAGATTGTTCCCATTGATGCTTCCGGTCGGGCCTCGGCGGCGCTGATCAAGGGTGCACGTCTGATCGTCTACCCCGGCGCACCCCATGGCCTGACCGATACGCACAAGGACCGGCTGAACCAGGATCTGCTGACGTTTCTTCAGGAATAAAACAATGACATGCACTGCATGACCTGTGTGGGAGCGAGCCTGCTCGCGATAGCGTCGGAAAATTCACGAGGCCAGGCGACCTAGCGCCATCGCGAGCAGGCTCGCTCCCACCTTTGTCCAGGGGCGCCCAGATTCTGCGCTCACTTTGCAGAGCCCTTCTCAGGAAGGGCTTTTGCGTTCTACGCCTCTCACGTCAAACGGCTTGTGGTCGGCACGCTTATCAATTCATGTGAACCTAGCCGTCCTGCAACCCTCGGATATTCAAGACGTACCAAGGGTGATCCACATGACAATCGAAGACACTTTATTACGTCAACGCAAGGTACTTGCCGAGTTCGGCGAGCTAGCCCTGGTTTCAGACGATTTTGAACACATCCTCGACGAGGCGTGTCGTCTGGTCGGCGAAGCACTGGAAACCCATTTGGCGAAGTTCATGTCGCTGGAAGACGACGGTGTCACTTTCCTGGTGCGCAACGGTGTGGGCTGGTTGCCGGGGGTCGTTGGCGAAGTCCGGGTTCAGGCACTGGAAGGCACCCCGGAACGGTATTCCCTGGACTCCGGCGGCGCCGTCATTTCCACGGACATTGCGACAGAAACACGCTTTCACTATCACGACTTCCAAACGCGCAACGGCGTCCAGGCGTTCGTCAATGTGCTGGTACACGGCGCCACCGAGACGCGCCCCTTCGGCATCTTCGAGGTCGACAGCCGCAGCCCCCGGCAGTTTAGCGAGAGCGACATCGACTTTCTGCGCGTCTACAGCAACCTGCTGGGTGCGGCGTTGAAACGCGCCAAAACCATGCAGGCCATGCGCCTGACTGAAGAAAAATTGCGGGAAAGCGAAAGACACTATCGAATCGCCGCGCAGCTCAATCCACTCTGGCCCTGGACGGCCGACAGTCATGGCGCGGTGACATCGCTGGATCAACGCTGGTATGAATACACCGCACGGTCGCCGGAACAGACACTGGGGCGCCAGTGGTTGAACGCAACGCACCCCGATGACCGCATATCATTTGCCCGGTTGTGGAATCAGTCGCTGGCGAGTTTGCAACCCTTCGACGCACAGATCCAGTTGCGAAAATCCACGGGGGATTATCGATGGTTCAGAATCCGCGCGTTTTGTAGCCTGGATCCCGAGGGACGATGCGAGCGCTGGTATGGCACCGTCGAAGACATCAACGAGCGGGTGCAACTGGAGGCGGCGCTCAGGGACTGGAACGACCTGCTCGAAGACCGGATTGCAACCCGTACCCAGCAGCTTGAAGCCGAACAACAGGAGCGTGCGCTGGCCGAGTCGAAACTGCGGCAAAGTCAGAAGATGGAAGCGGTAGGCCAACTGACGGGGGGTATTGCCCACGACTTCAACAACCTGCTGGCTGGCATCAGTGGCAGCCTTGAGCTGATGCAACGGCACATCGACCGTCAACGCTACGACGAACTGTCTCGCTACAACTCCGTCGCCCTGACCTCAGCGACACGCGCAGCCGCACTGACCCAGCGCCTGCTGGCATTTTCCAGGCAGCAATCGCTAGAACCGGAAGTTCTCGAACCGCGCAAAGTGGTGGCCGGCCTGGAAGAAATGATCCGACGCTCCGTGGGCCCGAGCATTCATGTCGAATGCGCTTTCAGGGGGCATGATCCGATCAAATGCGACCCCAATGGACTGGAGAACGCCCTGCTCAATCTGGCCATCAACGCCCGGGATGCGATGCCCGGTGGCGGAACCTTGAAACTTGACGTGCAACGCTGCGTTATCGACGCGACATCTTCCAGCGAAAAAATGATGCCGCCGGGCCCATATGTGGCGATCTCGGTCACCGACTCGGGCACGGGGATCAGCGCCGACATCCTGTCTCGGGTGTTCGATCCGTTCTTCACCACCAAGCGCATTGGCGAAGGATCCGGCCTGGGCCTGTCGATGATCTACGGGTTTGCCCAGCAATCCGGAGGGCAGGTGAAGATTCAGAGCAGCGTCGGCGTGGGTACGACCGTGACAATGTATTTTCCGGTTGTCAGCCAGTCCCCCATCAGGGTGAAAAGCGCGCATCTGGATGACACCGCACCCTTGCAGCCCGGCGCCAACGAAACCATTCTGGTGGTGGATGACGAAGCGGCGATTCGCCAGTTGGTCTCGGAATTCCTGACTGAAACCGGCTATCACGTCATCGATGCGCTGGACAGCGTCTCTGCCCTCAAGCAGGCCGATAAGACCGAGCATATCGATTTATTGCTGACAGATATCGGCCTGCCGGGAACCATGAATGGCATCAGCCTGGCGAATGAAATGAAGGCCAGATATCCCTCGCTGAAAGTGTTGTTCATCACCGGATTTGCCGAGGGGAAAAATCTGGTTTCGGTCGACACCACGACCCACGTACTGGCCAAACCTTTCAGCTTGACTGACCTGGGCCGACGGGTGAGTGCGTTGATTCACGCCAGTGAGGACAGCGCTGGATGACGGGGCCCCTTTTCCTTTGAATCAGTGCCGCAACAGTTTGCGCAACGGAATCTCGTCCTTGCGCACAGGCGACTTGATGACGATGTAGCTGAAGTATTTGGAGATGCCGATGTTCTTGTCCAGCAGGCTTTCCATCACATCCTGGTAATCCTGGATGCTGCGGGTCATGAAGCGCACCAGGTAATCGTAGCCACCGCTGATCAGGTGACATTCGAGCACTTCATCCACCAGGCGGATGTTGGACTCGAATTTGGCGAAGTCCTCGCGCTTATGGTCGCTCAAGGTGATTTCGGTGAAGACCGTCACCGAGTCGGTAATCTTGGCCAGGTTCAAATGGGCCTTGTAGCTGGAGATGTACCCCAACGACTCCAGCCGTTTGACCCGTTGCAGGCATGGGCTGGCGGACAAGCCAACGGCATCGGCCAGGCTGACGTTGGTCATGCGACCGTCTTTTTGAAGCTCTACCAGAATGCTGATGTCGATCCGGTCCAGTTTCGCTACACCTTCCATCGCCTACCTCTGTCTGCCATTTGTAAGACAATCTTCTAACAAAATCAGCACCGTAAAGACAGCTGATGCTGAGCCACCAGATCGGCCATGCTGTTGATGCAATACTGGCCCGCGCACGGCTTGGGCGGGTTGTCGGGGTTGCGACAGATCAGGCAAACCGCCCCAACCTTGGCGGGACGGGCGCCAGGTCGGGTCACTTGAAGAATAGCCTGCGCATCGAGGTCGTTGGCCTTGAGCCAAACGGTATCGTGCAAAGGGTCACTGGCCAGTGAAATAAAATCCTCCGGCTCGATGCCCAGGCGCTCGCACAACGCGCCCCGGTCTTCTGCATCGCGGTCGCCCAACACGAGCAGGCGATAGAACTTGCGCAGATAGAGCATCGCCCCCGGCGCATCCTCGAACAACGTCCAGGCGGCGGCCGAGCGGGCGAAGCTCATGCCCTCCTCCCAACTGACCTTGAGTTTCCAGCGCTCAGCCAACTGACGGTGGGCGAAACACAGCAAACCGCTGAAGCCCAACTCGCCGAAGCGCGGATATAGCGCTTGCAGCACCTCATCGAACTCGGCCAGCACCTGGGTTTTTTCCGGCGATTCGCCGTGGTTTTCCAACAGCGGCTGCAGCGCCGTCCAGATGGCGGAGTCCCGATCCACCAGGACCTCATCGCAGTCGATCAACAATGCCCGATACTCAGTCAACCTCATGGGTAAAGCCTCCGCTGATGTCCCATCGATCCACGCTCCTTTGATTTGCATTGGCGCTTGCCCTGGCAAACGCCATGAACACCAGGCCTTCAGCCCATGACCCGTGCCAGCGCAGCGTCGAGAATCTGCAAGGCCTCATCGACCTGCGCCTCGCTGGTCACCAGAGGGGCAAGGAAGCGCAATACGTTGCGGTACACTCCGCACTTGATAACCAGCAATCCACCGGCCCGGGCTTCGTCGATCAAGCGCTGGTTGAGATCGGCATCCGGGGTGCGCGCCAGGTCATCCTTGATCAGTTCGATCGCCAGCATGAAGCCGCTGCCACGCACGTCGCCAATGCGCGGGTAGCGGGTTTGCAGACGTAACAGCCCCTGACGCAGACGCTCGCCCAGGGCTTCGCCACGGGCCAACAGGTGTTCCTGCTCGTAAGCGTCGATCACCGCCAGCGCCGCCGCGCACGACAGCGCGTTACCGCCATAGGTGCCGCCCAGTCCACCAGGCAGTGGCGCATCCATGATTTCGGCCTTGCCGACCACACCCGACAGCGGCAAGCCGCCGGCGAGGCTTTTGGCGACGGTGACCAGGTCTGGCTGGATACCGGCATGCTGGAAGCCGAACCATTTACCGGTGCGACCAAACCCGGTCTGGATCTCATCAAGAATCAGCACAATGCCGTGTTTTTGCGTCAGCGCGCGCAGGCCCTGGAGGAACTCGACGGGCGCCGAGAGGAAACCGCCGTCGCCTTGCACCGGCTCAATGATGATTGCTGCGACCCGCTCAGGTGCCACTTGAGTCGCCAACAGTTCGTCCAGCGCCTGGAGCGCCATTTCGCTGGTGACATTCCGGTAGGCATTCGGATAGGGCGTATGAAAAACCTCCGGCGCGAACGGCCCGAAATTCTGTTTATAAGGCTGGCTCATGCCGGTGAGCGTGGTGCCCAGCAACGTCCGGCCATGGAAGCCGCCGCGAAAGGCGATCACCGCCGAGCGCTGGGTGTAGGCTCGGGCGATCTTCACCGCGTTTTCTACGGCTTCGGCGCCTGAGGTAAAGAACGCCGCCTTATAGGCTTGCTCACCCCCGATCATTTCGCACAGGCGCTTGGCCAAGTCCAGATAAGGCTGGTAGGCCACGACCTGGAAACAGGCATGGGTGACTTTTTGCAGTTGGGCTTGCACCGCCGCGACCACCTTGGGGTGATTGTGGCCGATATTCAGTACACCGATGCCGCCGACGAAGTCCAGGTAGCGCTTGCCGTCCACGTCCCACAACTCCGTGCCCTGGGCCCGGTCGATCACCAGCGGATGGGCAGTGACCAGGCCACGTGGCACGAATTGATCACGCTGACGGAGCAGACTTGGGGTTTCTTCGACTTTACTGTTCATGGCATTTCCCATCGTGAGCCTCGCAACCAGGAAGCGGCTGCGGTGTGTTCACAGGTTAAGCGTTCGACACGATTGTCTAAGCCGAACTTGGTCGTTGAGAAATTCGGATCGACTGTTTACACCCCGGCAAACAGCAGAATCCTCCAAGCGCGCCTCGCACCATGGAATCTACCGGCAGAGGTGCCTTGCAACGCAGCCTCGTGCTGCTGCACAGGCCCTTTCGACAGATCCTGCTCTGACATTGAGGCATGCTTGATACTTCCCTTTTACATGCGAGAAATGCCCCATGGCCCTGCTGTATAAAGCTGACCCGGTCCGCGGCGAACAATGGCAGCGTCTGTTCGCCAGACATGCCCCGGATATCCAATGGCGTGCCTGGCCGGACATCGGCGATCCGCGGGATATTCGTTACCTGGCGGCCTGGCAGGCACCGGACGATATCGAAACCGTGTTGCCCAACCTAAAAGTGCTGTTCGCCTTGTCGGCGGGGGTCGATCAACTGGATCTGGGGCGCTTGCCGGCGACGCTGCCGGTGGTGCGATTGCTCGACCCCGGCATCAGTCAGGGCATGTGCGAATACGCCAGTTTCGCCGTACTCAGCTTGCACCGCGACATGGTGCGCTATCGCCAGCAACAGACCGAGCGGTGCTGGCAAGCACACCGGTTGGTGCCTGCGCAGCAGCGCCGGGTCGGGGTCATGGGCCTGGGGTTGCAGGCCCGTCACATACTCAACACCCTGAAGCCCTTTGGTTTCGCCTTGTCGGGCTGGGCGCGCAGTGAACATCACATTGATGGAGTGGAGTGCTTTGCCGGAACCGGGCAACTGCCGGCCTTCCTCAGCCAATGCGATATTGTGCTGTGTGTCTTGCCGCTGACCGAACAAACCAAGGGAATTCTCAACCGTCAGTTGTTCCAACACCTGCCCAGGGGCGCGGCCCTGGTCAACATGGGCCGCGGAGGGCATCTGGTAGAAGCGCATTTGCTTGAAGCGCTTGCCAGCGGCCAGCTGAGCGCGGCGGTGCTCGACGTACTGGAACAGGAACCGGCCGCGCCGGATCATCCGTTCTGGAACCATCGGCAAATAATACTGACGCCCCATATCGCAGCGATGACTCAACCCGAGAGTGCGTTTGGCGTGTTATTGGACAATATTCGCCGCCACCAACGGGGCGAAACGATGCTTGGCCTGGTGGACCGTGAGCGCAGCTACTGAACCGTGCGTGACGAGGTGCATCGAGCAAAAAACCATCCGGTATTTACTGCTGGCCCGGCCGCTGATTTGAGCAAGAAATGTGGCCGCAAGAGGCGTTGCAGAAGGAACCTGCCGAATCGTTTTGCGACCCTTGTCAGGCCTGCTTGCAGGTGAGATACAAGCATCACCCGCGGATAAATCCGACCGTTTACACCCTCTCTCAATGGTGATCTGCCATGTCCACTTCGAAACGCCCTGACTACGTCTATCGTGCCATGACCGCCACCGATGTCCCCTCGGCACACGCCTTATCCGTGCAGTTGAAATGGCCTCATCGTCTGGAGGACTGGGCGATGCTGCAGCGCGTCGCCCAAGGTTTTGTCGTTGAGAATCAGGGCCGCTTGATCGGCACTGCATTCACCTGTGCCCAGGGAGACTACGCCACCATCGGCCTGGTGATCGTCGATGACGAATACCAGGGCCAGGGGATCGGTCGCAAACTGATGGAACTGGCCATTGAAGCGTGCGGCTCGCGTACTGCCATCCTCAATGCGACGCTGGCCGGTGCCCCGCTGTATGCCAGCCAGGGATTCGTTGACTTTGGGCATATCCAGCAACATCAGGGCCTGGCTTTACCGCCTGTACCGCAGGGGTTGGCCGACGACGAACGCTGCCGCGCGCTGACCGAAGCCGATCACGCTCAAATGATCAGACTGGCCAATGCGGGAAGTGGCCTGGACCGTCAGGCCGTGCTCACCGATCTGTTCGATGTCGTTGAGCATGCAGTGGGTATTGAGCGGGACGGCCAGTTGTGCGCTTTCGCCCTGCTGCGCCCCTTCGGTCGTGGCCGTTGCATCGGTCCGGTCATCGCGCAGAACCCTGAACAGGCCCGGCATCTGATCGCCGTGTTGCTGGCACGGGTGCCGGATGCATTCGTTCGGATCGACATTCCCTCCGACACGGGGCTGGGCCCCTGGCTCGAAGAAGCGGGCCTCAAGCAGGTCGACACCGTCGCCCAGATGGCTCGTGGCACGCCCCCGCAAGCGACCGGCTCAGTGCGGCAGTTCGTGCTGGTGACCCAGGCCGTTGGCTGACAAATCCCATCGCTTATCCAGGTCTTTTTTGGAGAATCATGTTCATGCCCGAACCCACTGCAGTGCTGTTGGCGCATGCCGACGGCAGCCCCGCCTCAACCTCGTTCACCCCAGGCTCATTGGGGGCCAATGATCCGTTCGACAGGCTCATCGCTTATGCCGGGGCGGATGGCATCGCCGCTGGTGTCGTCCGGGCCAGCGGTCGGTTCAGTAGCGACCAGTATCCCTTCAGCGAAATGATCGTGGTGCATGCCGGAGGCGTTGAACTGCGCAGCCAGGCACAAACGCTGCGCCTCAGCGCCGGTGAAAGTGCGGTGATCGCCCGTGGTACGGCGGTTGAGATCGACGCGCAACCCGAGTCTTTCTGGGCCTTCTGTGCCGATACCCAGCGCGTGAATGCCAGCGAGCCCGGGCTGACAGCACTCCCGACGCACACGATGCTCTCGCCTTCGGCGGCCCCCGACGACGCAATACTGCTCAGCCCACCCCCGCAATGTCGCTCGCACAATCTGTTTGTCGAAAAAGCGACCAACCTGCGCATTGGGATCTGGGACTCAACGCCGTACACCCGCCGGACCAGGCCTCACAAGCTGCATGAACTGATGCACCTGATCGAAGGCAGCGTCACCCTGCAGACAGCCGACGGAAACGACCTGACGGTCAACGCCGGCGATACCGTATTCGTCCCCCTGGATGCACCCTGCGCCTGGGACAGCAGCGTTTATGTACGCAAGGTCTACGTCGTCAAATAGCA
>NZ_WUUD01000020.1:10382-40401 GCF_009831705.1 Pseudomonas sp. PICF6
GTTTTGCGATCGAACTCCAAAAAAAAGCCCGCAGTGTGAGCGGGCAAAAAGGTGTCACAGGTTAGTAAAGCGTCAAAGCGCCGCAACGATGGCCCTGCCGACATCCTGGGTCGAGCCCTGTCCGCCCAGGTCGGGGGTGATCGGCCCTTGGGCAATCACTTGTTCAATGGCCTTGAGAATCCCGTCATGGGCGGCGCGATAACGTTCATCACCATTGCCCAGGAAATCGAGCATCAACGCCCCTGACCAGATCATCGCAATCGGGTTGGCGATGTTCTGTCCATAAATATCCGGCGCCGAGCCATGCACCGGTTCGAACAACGACGGGAAGCGCCGCTGCGGATCGAGGTTGGCCGACGGCGCGATGCCGATGGTGCCGGCGCAGGCCGGGCCGAGGTCGGAGAGGATGTCGCCGAACAGGTTTGACGCCACCACCACATCAAAACGGTCCGGCTGCAGAACGAAACGCGCACACAGGATATCGATGTGCTGTTTGTCCCATTGCACATCCGGGTACTGCTCGGCCATCAACGCCGTGCGCTCGTCCCAATACGGCATGCTGATGGAGATCCCGTTGGACTTGGTCGCCGCGGTCAAGCGCTTGCGCGGTCGGGTCTGGGCCAGATCGAAGGCGAACTTGAGAATCCGATCGACGCCGCGCCGGGTGAACACCGACTCCTGGAGCACGAACTCATGCTCGGTGCCTTCAAACATCTTGCCGCCCACGGAGGAGTATTCGCCTTCGGTGTTCTCACGGATCACCACGAAATCGATATCCCCCGCTTCTCGCCCGGCCAAGGGGCACGGCACGCCCGGGAACAGTCGCACCGGGCGAATGTTCACGTACTGGTCGAAGTCGCGGCGGAACTTGAGCAGCGAGCCCCACAGGGAAATGTGATCCGGCACTTTGTCCGGCCAGCCCACGGCGCCGAAGTAGATCGCATCGAAGCCCTTGAGTTGCTCGAACCAGTCAGCGGGCATCATCTGCCCATGTTCCAGGTAGTAGTCGCAGTGGGCCCAATCGAGCACTTCGATGCTCAACGACAACTGCCATTTTTTCGCGGCCTGCTCCAGTACCCGAAGCCCTTCAGGCAGGACTTCCTTGCCGATACCATCGCCGGCGATGGCAGCGATTCGAAATGGTTTGCTCATCATTCGTGGCTCCCTGGTAGGTGTTCAAACAATGGACGCATCACAGCCCACCGATGTGGAAGGCCTTGATTTCAAGGTATTCATCCAGGCCGTATTTGCTGCCTTCACGGCCCAGGCCCGACTGTTTGACACCACCGAAGGGCGCGACTTCCATGGAAATGAGTCCTGTGTTAAGACCGATCATGCCGAACTCCAGTCCCTCGCCGAACCGCCATGAGCGGCGCAGATCCTGGGTAAAGAAATAAGCCCCCAAGCCATACGGTGTGGCGTTAGCCAGCGCCAGCGCCTCTTCCTCGGTGGAAAAACGCATCAGCGGCGCAACCGGGCCAAACGTTTCCTCACTGGCCAGCAACATGCCAGCGTGGGCCTCGCCAAGCACCGTGGGCTGGACGAACTGGCTGTCACCCTCGGGAATGCCGCCACAGAGCAGACGCGCGCCCTGACTCAACGCATCATCGATATGCCGAGCGACTTTGCTCACCGCCGCCATGTTGATCAGCGGACCGATCATCACGTCGGCCTCCAGGCCATTGCCGACCTTGAGCTTGCCCACTTCTTGCACCAGGCGCTCGGCGAAGCGCTGGTAAATACCGTCCTGCACCAGGATGCGGTTGGCGCAGACGCAGGTCTGGCCAGCGTTGCGAAACTTGCTGAGCATGATCCCGGCCACGGCCTGCTCCAGGTCCGCGTCGTCAAACACAATGAACGGCGCGTTGCCGCCCAGCTCCAGGCTCAGGCGCTTGATGTGTTCGGCGCTCTGGCGCATCAGCAGGCGACCGACCGCCGTGGACCCGGTGAAGGAAATCTTGCGCACCGTCGGGTTGCCGGTCAGTTCTTCGCCGATGCCCGCCGGCATGCCGGTCACCACGTTGAACACTCCCGCCGGAATCCCGACCCGCTCGGCCAGCACCGCCAGGGCCAGGGCCGACAAAGGTGTCAGGTCCGACGGTTTGACGATCACCGGGCACCCCGCCGCCAAGGCTGGCGCGCATTTGCGGGTGATCATCGCGTTGGGGAAATTCCACGGAGTGATCGCCGCGCAGACACCCACTGGCTGCTTGAGGGTGAGCAGACGACGGTCGCCGCTGGGGGCCGGGATGGTTTCGCCATAAACCCGGCGAGCCTCTTCGGCAAACCATTTGGCGAAGCCGGCGCCGTAGCGAATTTCGCCTTTGGCTTCGTTCAGCGGCTTGCCCTGTTCAAACGTCATGATCAGCGCCAGATCGTCCAGGTTGTCGATCATGGCCTGATACCAACGCTCCAGCAGCACCGCGCGTTCCGCCGCCGGGCGCGCACGCCAGGCCGGCCAGGCACGCTCGGCGGCGTCGATGGCACGCCGGGTTTCCACCCCCTGCATGGCCGGCACCCGAGCGAGCACTTTGCCCGTGGCCGGGTTGATGACGTCGAGCGTGGCGGCGTCATCGGCACCGATCCACTGCCCGTCGACGTAGGCGAATTCTGCTAAAAGGCTGGGGTCTTTCAATTGATTCTTGAGCATGATCGCGTCCTGTTCCGAGGTATTTCCAGTCTAGGGAGATGCCGCGGATGAGGATGCTGAAAGCGGGTTTTGGGCAGTGTTGGATGCTGAAGTTTCGAGGTGGGACGGCAGGCTCTACCGAAGCCCCAGGCTAAACACCGAAACCTGTGGGAGCAAAGCTTGCTCGCGATTGCGGTGGATCAGACACTGATCAAGACCATGTCATCGTTCATCGCGAGCAAGCTGTGCTCCCACACGAGTACTCCCACATTTTGTTCTGTGTATGGCTTAGATTTTCAAGGAGCCCAGCAACCCTTCCAGAAACCGCTCCCCCGCTTCCATCTGGCTGATTTCAATGAACTCGTCGGGCTTGTGCGCCTGCTCGATGGAGCCCGGGCCGCAGACCACCACCGGCACATCCAGGCGCTGCTTGAACAGCCCTCCCTCGGTGCCGAAGGAAACCTTGGCGGTGCCGGTGTCCGCTGCGGCGAAGTTCTTCAGAAAGCGCACCGCCTCAACGCTCGGATGAGTATCCAGCCCCGGATAGACGTTCAGGGTTTCGATCTCGATGTCCGCCACGCTGGAGAGTTTCCTGGCCTCGCGCACGATCACTTCGGCGTGCTCGCGCAGTTGCTCGAGGAACTGATCCAGATCGTCGGCCGGCAGGTTGCGCACTTCGAAATCCAGGGTGCACAGGTTTGGCACGATGTTCAGCGCCTTGCCACCGACAATCTGCCCGACGTGCACGGTGCTGTAGGGCACGTCGTAATCGGCGTCCCGGGCGCCCTGCTCTTGCAGCTGCTGCTGGCTCTGGCGCAACGCGGCGATGAAATCGCAGGCCACATGAATCGCATTGACCGAACGCGGCGCCAGGGACGAGTGCGCCTCCAGGCCACGGCAGTAAGTGCGATAAGAGCCTTTGCCCTTGTGCCCGAGCACGAACTGCATGTTGGTCGGCTCGCCGATCACGCACAAAAACGGCCGCACCGGTGCCAGGTGCAGCACGTCAAGCAAGCGGCGTACACCCACGCAACCGATTTCCTCGTCATGGGAGAGCGCCAGTTGCAGCGGTCGGTTCAGGGGATGGTCGGCGGCATCGAGCATGGCATCGATGGCCAAGGCGATGAACCCTTTCATGTCGCAACTGCCACGACCGTACACCCGCCCGTCCCGCACCGTCGCCTGGAACGCCGGAACGGTCCAGGCCTGCCCCGCCGCTGGCACCACGTCGGTATGTCCGGACAGCAGAATCCCCGGCAACTCC
This sequence comes from Pseudomonas sp. PICF6, assembly GCF_009831705.1. NCBI lineage: Bacteria > Pseudomonadati > Pseudomonadota > Gammaproteobacteria > Pseudomonadales > Pseudomonadaceae > Pseudomonas > Pseudomonas sp. PICF6. The sequence goes on from NZ_WUUD01000020.1 coordinate 14,276, forward strand.
CGTGGGCCGATGCTGGCGAAGAGGTTGGCCTTCTTGCCGCTTTCATCCTTGACGATCAGCGACTCGATGCCCTTGCTCAGCAGCAGCTCGCGCACGTACTCGATCAGGGCCATGTTCGACTCTGAAGAGACCGTTTCAAACGCCAGCAGGCGTTCGAAAATAGCTAGCACGCGAGGTTTCATGAGGCTTTGCTCCGTTGCTCGGCAGTGGGGGCGAATCGGCGAATGGAGAACGGTTCGATCGAGGTGCTGGTACTGCCGGTGCTGATCAGCTCGGCCATGACGTCGCCAACCCCTGGCCCGAGCTGAAAGCCGTGGCCGCAGAAACCGAACGCATAATACAAGCCGTCCACGTTGCCGCTGGGGCCCATCACCGGCAGGGAATCGGGCAGATAACCTTCGATGCCGCTCCACACGCGAATGATGTTCAGGTTGCCGACGCCTGGGAGCAAGCGACGCATCTGGTCAAGCTGGTTGAGAATGCTGCGCGGCTCGACATAGGCCCGGCGGTTGAGCATGTCCGGCTTGCTGCGATAGCCGCCACCGATGACGATGTTGCCCCTGGGAATCTGCCGGAAATAGATCACTTCCTCAGGAATTTTGGTGTACACGCCGATCACCGTCGGCAAGGCATAAGGCACCGGTTCGGTGACGGCCATCTGTGGGCCGTTAGTGTCCAGCGGCACCGGCTCACCAAACTGCGCCGAGAGTTTCTGCCCCCAGGCACCCGCCGTAATCAGCAGTTGAGCGGCGCTGAACTGACGGCCATCGGTGGTTGTGACACTGAAATCACCATTGGCCTTCTGCACTTCAGCCACTTCTGTCCGCTCCTCGATGCGTGCGCCGAGTCGCCGCGCCGCCCTGGCAAACGCCGGGGCCGCCAGACGCGGGTTGGCGTGACCGTCGTGCGGCGCATAGGAGCCGCCCTTGACGTCTGGCCCGAGGAACGCAAAACGCTCGTGCAGCTCAGCGCCACGAAAGATCTTCAAGTCCAACTGCTCTGCCTCAGGGGCGTCGGCATAGGCTTGCAGTTCGGCGATCTCCTCTTCGCGATAACACACGCGCATATGCCCGCTGGCGATGAACTCCAGATCGTCGTCGATCAGTTCCGGCAGGCGCTTCCATAGCGCCCAGGAACGATTCGCCAGCTCCAGCTGGCCGAGAAAACGCCCCTGGCGCCGCACGTTGCCGAAGTTCACGCCACTGGCGTACTGACCGATCTGGTCACGCTCCAGCAGGATCACCGACTGGCCCCGCTGACGCAGGAAAAATGCCGCCGCCGAGCCCATCAAACCACCGCCGACGATGACCACATCAGCTTTATTGACCGTCATGGCGTCACCTCCCGAGTGAGCATCGAAAGCGGTTTGACCGGCGCCTGTCCGCGTTGCCGGCCCACTTCCTGAACGTGGACACCGGCGGCTGCGGCAATGACCTCGGCCCCGGCCTGAGAGCAATAACGCCCTTGGCAGCGGCCCATGCCCACCCGACTGAAGGCCTTGGCCCGGTTGACTTCACAGGCGCCCTTTTCACTGACGGTACGGCGCAATTCGCCGGCGCTGATCATCTCGCAGCGGCAGACAATGGCCTCATCCGGCAAGGCTTTGGCTTGCGCGGCGGGCCAGGGAAACGCCTGGGCCAGACCGAGACGAAATTGATCCATGACGTTGAGCGCCTGACGCTGCGCGGCGACCTGCGCGACGTCCACCGGTTGCTGCAAATCGCTCAACAACGCCAGGGCGACCAGGCGCCCGGCATGCTCGGCGGCATCAGCACCACGGATCTTCGACCCATCTCCGGCGGCATAAACACCGCTGACCGAGGTCCGGCCGTCTTCGTCCGTGTCCAGCCACCATTGGCCTGAAGCCTCGTCAAAACGCAGAGCACAACCGACCAGGTCGGCCAGCTGGGTTTCCGGGCGCAGGTGATAACCCAGCGCCACCGCGTCGCAATCCACGGTCAAGGTTTCACCGGCCGCCGTGCGTACCCGCACGCCACTGACGCCGGAAGTCGCCTCACCCAACACTTGCAACGGAGAGACACCCAGGTGCACCGGGATTTTCGCCCGATACAATTGAGCCAACAGCTTCATGCCGGTAAACAGCAATCCGGGGCGCGCCATGAGTTTGGGCAAGGCTTTGATGCGCAGGCCCAGCGGCGCGGTGTCCAGCACCGCCGCCACGTTGGCACCGGCCTTGAGGTATTGGCTGGCAACCAGATACAGCAGCGGCCCGCTGCCCATGAACACCACGCGGTGGCCGATGGACACCGCCTGGGCCTTCAAGGCTATCTGCGCTCCACCGAGGCTGTAGGTGCCGCCCAACTGCCAGCCCTCGATCGGCATCAAGCGGTCAGTGGCGCCGGTGCAAAGAATCAATGCATCGTAATCCACCGTCGAATGCAGGCCCTGGCTGACGCAGCACAGTTGCCCGGGCGTGAGGTTCCACACCAGCGTGTCCGGACGATAGTCAATCTGTGGGCGCAAACGGTCGAAGCTTTCGTGCAAGTCCCGGGCTTTGTCCGCCTCGGTGCCGTAAAGCGTGGCGTAGTTACGAGTGAAGCCTTCAGGCTGGCGCCGGTAGATCTGTCCGCCGTCACGACGGTTTTCGTCGATCAGGACCGGCTTGAAGCCCGCCGCGACCAGGGTTTGGGCGCAACGGATGCCGGCAGGCCCGGCGCCGACAATGACGACTCGATGATTGCTCAGCCGCGCAGTGGCCATATCGCCTCCGGTTGCTTGGTGATGATGTCCAGCCCTTCGCGCACTTCATTGGAACAGGCACGCAGCCGTTCACCGCTGCGGGTCCAGACCCAGCAATCCTGGCAGGCGCCCATCAGGCAGAAACCGGCCCGGCTGCCAGGATCGAACTCCGACTGGCGCAACGCCGGGCCCCGAGTCAGCAATGCGACCATGAGTGTGTCCCCCTGCAAGGCTTCGATGGGTTCGCCATCGACTTTCAAATGGACGATGGGCCGGCCCTGCTCGGCCAACCTCACGAAACGAGCGTTCATGCGTAGGCTCCCATGATCATGCTGTTGGCATCCTGTTGGCTCTTGAGCAGCTCGGCGCTGTCGTGATGGCAGAGGACTTCACTGCCGCCGTCGATGATTCGCCGGGGTGGCGCGGTGTGGTTGCACAGGCCATCGACCCGCACCGGGCAGCGATTGAGGAACGTGCAGAGCCCCGGCTCAGTGGCCTTTGCTCCCAAAGCGGGCAGCGTGCCGCAGGTGGTGGTGCCACAGTTTTCCAGCCAGCCCTGGCGCAATTCCGGCACCGAATGGATCAGCAGGTCGGTGTAAGGATGAAAGGGTGGCTGGGCGAACGATTGCCGGGTGCCCTCTTGAACCTTGTGGCCGCTGTACATCACCACAATGTCGTCGCACAGCGCCCGCACCGTGGAGATGTCGTGACTGATGAACAAGTACGAAACCCCCAATTGCTGGCGCAGGTCGCGCAGCAGCTCGAGGATGGCCGCGCCGACCACCGTATCGAGTGCCGAGGTCACTTCATCGCACAGGATCAGATCCGGCTTGGCCGCCAGCGCCCGAGCCAAATTGACCCGCTGTTTTTGCCCGCCTGAGAGTTCGCTCGGGCGGCGTTCGGCCAGGTCCCGAGGCAGACGCACCAGGTCCAGCAACTCGCCGATACGTTCACGTAGCGCCGCGCCCTTGAGGCCGAAATACATCTTCAGTGGCCGGCTCAGAATGTTGCTGACGCTGTGCATCGGGTTGAGCGCGGTGTCGGCGTTCTGGAAGACCATCTGGATGCGCCGGAATTGCTCGTCAGTGCGCTCGGACAGGCTGCCGCCCAAGGGTTGACCGTCAAACGTCAACCCGCCGAGGGCCGGGGTCAACAGCCCCGCCACCACCCGGGCCAGGGTTGATTTGCCCGACCCCGATTCGCCGATCACACCGATGGCCTGGCCCCGGCGCACGGTCAGGTCGATGTCTTCCAGCACCCGGATCGACGGCATGCCCTGTTGATTCTTGTTGCCGTAGCCAGCGGTCAAGCCCTGGATAGTCAGCAGCGGCGCATCGCCGGCCACGCCGCAGGGCGGACGGATCGTCGTATCCGGCCGCGCCGCCGCCAGCAGGCTGCGGGTGTAGGCGTGTGCCGGGCCTTTGAGCAGTGGCGCAGTGGCGCTGTGCTCGAAGATCTGCCCGCCGTTGAGCACCACGATCTGATCGGCCATCTGCGCGACGACCGCCAGGTCGTGAGACACATAGACCGCCGTCGCGCCCCGCTCGCGCACAACGCGCTTGAAAGCGCGCAACACGTCGATTTGGGTGGTCACGTCCAGGGCTGTAGTCGGTTCATCGAGCACCACCAGCAGCGGATCGCTGATCAGCGCCATGGCCGCCATCACCCGTTGCAGTTGCCCGCCGGAGACTTGATGGGGATAGCGTTGGCCGATGCGCTCGGGATCGGGCAGCGCCAGGTCGCGGAACAGTTCGATGGCCTTGGCTTCCAGTACGGGCCGGCTGCCCAGGCCATGAATCAACGCCCCTTCCACCACCTGGTCGATGAGTTTTTTCGCCGGGTTGAACGCCGCGGCGGCGCTTTGGGCGATATAGGACACACGATTGCCGCGCAGACTTTGCAGCTCGCCTTCGCTCAACGCCAGCATGTCATGTTCGCCAATCTGCACCACGCCACCGGCCAGGCGACAGCCGCGCCGGGCATAGCCGAGCAACGCCAGGGCTATGGTGGTCTTGCCGGAACCGGACTCGCCGATCAGCGCCAGCACCTCACCTTTCTCCAGGGAGAAGCTCACGCTCTTGACGATCTCCACCTCACTGCGCTCGCCGCAAGCGACTACCCGCAGGTTTTCGACTCGGATCAATTCGCTCATTTCAATGCCCCCCCGTACGTCGACTACGTCGCGAAGACAGGCGGTCGATAAACAGATTGACGCCAATGGTCAGGGTGCCGATGGCCAGGGCCGGAATCACGATGGCCGGCGCTCCCTGATTGAGCCCGCCAATGTTTTCGCGCACCAGCGAGCCCAGGTCAGCATCCGGTGGTTGCACACCCAGGCCGAGGAAGCTCATGCCGCTGAGCAGCAGCACGATGAAGCCGAAACGCAAGCCCAAGTCAGCCAGCACCGGGTTGAGCATGTTGGGCAGGATCTCCACGCAAGCGATGTACAGTCGACGTTCGCCACGGGTGCGGGCCACTTGCACGTACTCCAGCGCCTCGATGTTCACCGCCATGCTGCGGGCAATACGGAACGCGCCCGGCGAGTAGCTCAGCACCGCCGTACACACCAGTAAAGTCACCGACGAGCCAAATGCCGAGACCATGATCAACGCCAGCATCTTGCTCGGGATCGAAATAAAGGCGTCCATCAGGCGACTGATCAGCTCATCCAGCCACTTGGGTGATACCACCGACAGCAGTGCGCAACTGGTCCCCAGCCCACTGGCCAGGACCGCAGCCACCAGCGCAAGGCCCACGGTGAACTGTGCGCCGACCAGCACCCGACTGAGCATGTCGCGGCCCAGGTAATCGGTGCCTAACGGATAAGCGACGCTGAGGCTGTCGAAAACATTGTCAGAGACCACTTCCCCCACCGGGTGCGGTGCCAGCCACGGACCGAAGATCGCCACCAGCAACCAGAAGACACACATCGCGGCGCCCACCAGTCCCAGCCAGGACGTGGCGTGAGCGTCTTTGCCCAACGCCAGAGCGACCGCCGCGGTCGGGGATTTCCCAATGAGATTGTTCATTGATTTCTCAGCCTCGGGTTGGAAAGGATCGCGCACAGATCAGCAATCAACACCAATGTCAGGTACGCGGTACAAAACAACATGGTGCAGGCCTGGACCAACGCCATATCACGGTTGGTCACGGCATCGACCATCAGGCTGGCAATGCCGGGATAGTTGAAAATTGTCTCGACGATCACCACCCCGCCCAGCAGGTAGGACAGACTCAAGGCGATGGCATTGGCGATAGGCCCGATGGCGTTGGGCAACGCATGACGCAGTACCACCCGCACCGGGCTCACACCTTTGAGACGGGCCATCTCCACGTAGGGGCTGTCGAGTTGATCGATCACCGCCGCCCGGGTCATGCGCGCCATTTGCGCGATGATCACGCAACACAGGGTCATGACCGGCAAGGCGTAGGTGCGCATGAATTGCCACGGTGAGGTGATCTCGCTGGAATAGGACAACGCCGAGAGCCAACCCAGGTTCACCGCGAAAATCAACACTGCCAGGGTGGCGACCAGAAACTCCGGTACCGCCACCATCATCAAGGTAAAAAAGCTGATGAAGCTGTCGACGCGACCACCACGCCCCATCGCCGAACCAATGCCCAGGGTCAGTGCCACTGGCACCGATACCAGCGCTGTGGCGGCCGCGAGCATCAGGGTGTTGGGCACCCGTCCGGCCATCAGTTCCGTGACCGGCACGGCGTTGGACACCGACACGCCCATATCGCCGCTGAGCAGGCTCGTCAGCCAATGCAGGTAACGCAACACACCCGGCTGATCGAGGCCCATTTTCACCCTCAGGGCCGCCACCTGCTCCGGCGTGGCGAACTGTCCCAGGGCCTGTTGCGCCGCGTCTCCCGGCAACACCGCCGTGATGGCGAACACCACCATCGAGACGATCAACAACGTCACGATCGCGGCGCCCATGCGCCGGCCGATCAACCAAAGTGTGCTGCTATTCATCCGCCTGCCCTCCTGCCCTGTCACCCAGCCAATACCCGGCGTTCATCAGGCGTCCAGCCAGACTTGCTCGGAGAACATGTAGCCCATGAAACCGCCCAGCGGGTTGGTGCCATAGCCTTTGACGCGCTGATCGACACCGTCGATGTTGCTGATAAACACCGGGATGCCGATGCCGCAGTGGTCATGCACCAGGGTCTGCATGTCGGCGTACATCTTGCCGCGCTTGACCTCATCAGTTTCGCCGCGGGCCTGGACCAATAGCTGATCGAACTGCGGGTTCTTCCAGGCGGATTCATTCCACGGCGCCGTGGACTGGAAGAACTGCGAGAACAGCATGTCGGCGTTGGGCCGCGGGTTGATATTGCCGAAGCTGATCGGGTGCTTGGCCCAGTGGTTGGACCAGTAGCCATCGCTCGGCAGGCGGTTGACATTGAGCTTGAGCCCGGCCTCCTTGGCCGATTGCTGCAGCAACACGGCAACGTCCACCGAGCCGGTGGCAGCCGGCGAGCACATCACCGGCATGGTGATACTTTCCATGCCCGCCTTCTTCAGCAGGAAACGCGCTTTTTCCGGGTCATAGGTCCGCTGTGGCAGGTCAGCATTGAAAAACCGTGCGCCGGGCGCGATCGGATGATCGTTGCCGACCCTGGCGTAACCACGGAAGATTGCCGACTTGATCTGTTCACGGTCCAACAGCAACTTCATCGCCTGAGTGAACTCCGGGCTCTGGCCCGGCATCTGGTCCTGACGAATGATCAAGTCAGTGTAGTTACCCGACGGCGAGTCCACGACCCGATGGCCAGCACTGTTCTTGATACGAGTGGTGGAACGCGGGTTGACCTCGTTGACGATCTGCACATCGCCCGATAGCAACGCGTTGATCCGCGATGGCTCGTCGGGAATGCCGATGAATTCGATCTCGTCCAGATACGGCAGGCCGGGTTTCCAGTAATTGGTATTGCGCGCACCGATGGAACGCACTCCCGGCTTGAACTCCTTGACCTTGAACGGACCGGTACCGATGCCCTGGCTGAAATCGCTGGTGCCTTCAGGCACGATCAACAGATGGGAGATGGCCAGGACCGATGGCAGCTCGGCATTCGGGCCGCTCAGACGTATCTGTACTTCATGGCTGCCGATGGCCTTGACCTCGGCGAACTGCGACGCCAGCGGCAAGACCTTGGATCCCGTGATCGGATCCTTGTGTCGCAACAGGGAAAACACCACGTCAGCGGCGGTCAGCCCCTTGCCATTGTGGAAAGTCACTTCCTTGCGCAGGGTAATCACCCAGAGCGTGGCGTCGGTAGTGTCGATGCGCTCGGCCAGTTCGAGTTGTGGCACCATGTGACTGTCGAAGCGCGTCAGGCCGTTGTAGAACATGTAATGACGCACGTAGTCGGTGGACGATGAGCCTTTGGCCGGGTCCAGGGTGTCGGCGGTGGAACTGGAGATGCCGGCGACGCGGATACGCCCGCCCGGCTTGCCTTTGCCCGGGCTTGCCGCTTCTTCGGCGAACAGCTTGCCGGCGGCGCCGAAGAGGCTGCCTGCACCTGCTGCGGCCACACCTGCCAACCCCAGCATCTGCAATGCATTGCGGCGAGACATGCCGCGATTGAGCCCTTCGAAAACACGCAGACTTTCTGTACCGGTGATCAACTGGTCTTCAATGCCATTTTTGTTGTCAGTCATGTCAGTTCTACCTTTCGGAAAATGATAGGGCTCGATTGCGCACGATTAACGCAACGTGGTTGAAACGCCAAACAACGCCATGAAACTCAGTGCAGGTAGTCCTGCAGGCGGTAATACGCGCCTACCAGCGGCAGGAACCAGGGTTTGCCGAAATGCCCGGGAATGGCCGGCCAATCCAGCTCGCGCCAAGGGTTGGCCTCGACCTCGCCGGCCATGACCTGGGCCATGACCTGCCCCATGTGCACCGACATCTGCACGCCGTGGCCGCTGTAGCCCATGGAGTGATACACCCCCCCATGCTGGCCGGCCCGGGGTAAACGGTCGGACGTCATGTCCACCAACCCGCCCCAGCAATAGTCGATCCTGACGTGGGCCAACTGCGGGAACATCTGCACCATCGCCGCTTGCAGCACCTTGCCGCTCTTGGCGTCGGAAACGCTGTCAGACATGGCAAACCGCGCCCGACCACCAAACAACAGCCGGTTGTCCGGCGTCAGGCGAAAGTAGTTACCGATCATGCGGCTGGTGACGTAGGAGCGACGCGCCGGCAGCAAGCTGTCGATCAGCGCCTGGGGCAACACTTCGGTGGCGATGACGAAGCTGCCCACCGGTACGATTCGCCGCCGGTACCAGCCCAATCCACCTTGCTGACAGGTGCCGGTGGCCAGCAGGATCTGCGAGGCCTGCAGCGCGCCTTTGCTGGTGTTGACCTGATAGCCGCCTGTGTTCGCCTTCCAGTCCTTCACCGACACGCCCTGGAACACCAACGCCCCGTGACGGGCCGCCGCCTCGGCCAGGCCGACACCGAAGCGCCCGACATGCATCTGCACGCCGTTGCGCTGCAGCAAGCCACCGTGGAACTGGGCCGAATTGACCTCCGCCCGCACCGCTTGGGCAGACAGCAACTCGACGTCGGCATCGACTTCCTTGCGGATCAATTCACAGGTGCGCGCCAGTCCTTCGTAGTGCAACGCTTTGGCGGCCAGTTTGAGCTTGCCATGGCGAGTGAGATCGCAGGCAATCGCTTCCTGCTCCACCAGCGAAACTACACTCTGTACGGCGCTTTCATAGGCCAGGTAATAAGCCCGCGCTTTATCGGCGCCGAGGCTGGCGGTGAGTGACGCGTAGTCCTGGGCAACGCCGGTGTTGCACTGACCGCCATTGCGCCCCGACGCTTCGCCAATCACCCTGCCAGCTTCCAGCACCGCCACGCTGGCCCCCTTCAAGGCCAGGGCCCGGGCCGCCGCCAGACCAGTGAAACCGCCACCGACAATGGCCACGTCTACCCGCCCGGGCAATCCGCCGAGCTGGGCACCGGTGAAGGCCGGTGCGGTATCGAGCCAATAAGACTCACTGCCCATGTCTAACCCCTTTTCACCTTGAAGAGTGCGCTCAACTCAGAGCCCGACCAGACCGGCCAAACCGCCGATGTCCGGGATTTGGTGGTAGCCATACACAGCGTTCGCCGGCTGCTCATGACCGCGGGCGACGAAGGCTTTGTTCTTGATCTTCATGTCGTGGGCCGACATCAGGTCGTAGCGAAAGCTGGACGAGACATGCAGCACATCCTCCGGCCCGCAGCCGAGGTTATCGAGCATGAATTCGAAGGCCGCCAGGCGCGGCTTGTAGGCCTGGGCCTGCTGGGCGGTAAAGACTTTATGGAAAGGCGCGCCGAGCTTGTCGACGTTGGACATGATCTGTTCGTCCATCGCGTTGGAAAAAATCACCAGGGGAATCTTGTCGGCGATTTTCGACAGACCCGCCGGTACATCGGCGTGGGGGCCCCACGTGGGCACGGCGTCGTAATAGAGCTGGCCTTCGCCCCGATATTCGACACCCCAGCGCTTGCAGACCCGCATCAGGGATGTCTTGATGATTTCATCATAGGGCCGCCACTCGCCCATCACCTGATCCAGACGATAAGCGGAGAAATCCTTGACGAACTGGTCCATCTGCCCGGCATCGACACGATCAGCGAACAGCTCGCGGGTCATGGTGCCCATTTGGAAGTTGGTCAACGTGCCGTAGCAGTCGAAGGTGATGTACTTGGGTCGAAGAAAGCTCATGAGTGCGGTCCTGGATTTGTTGTTGAAGGCAATGCCGAGGCAAACATTGATGCCGTTCGTGAAGCACCGGTACAACGCTGCATCACGTTTTTATTACAACACCATGAGACCGTGGATAAACGGTTAAAAATACCGGCCGCTTGGTACAAACCACCGTTTTGCAGGGCTCGCTCAGCAGACTTTGCGGGATGCTCCAGACACGGGCGTTGCACCCGTGTTTCTGTGGGTTTGCGGACAGTTATGGTGCGTCTGGCGACGCAGTGAAGGCCGCTTTGCGGCAGAATCTACGCCTGCAGCGGGCCGTTCCAGCATCCAGGTTGAACGGGCCGCCGCTATCGCGAGCAGGCTCGCTCCCACAGGGTTTTGATGGGGCAGCCACCTTTGTGTTTGCCACAGATTCATTGCCGGAGTGAGCCTGCTCGCGATGGCGTCAGGCTTTCAACTCAGCCTCAAGAAAACTCACCAACGCCTGCACCCGAGCGCTGCGAACTTTGCGCGACGGCACCAGCAGGTTGATCGGTGCGCTGTCGAATTGCCAATCAGCGAGCACCCGGACCAGGTTGCCCTCGGCGATGGCTCTGCTGACATCCCATTGCGAGCGCAGCACCAGGCCCAGCCCCTCTTCGGCCCAGCGTCGGGCCACGCTGCCGTCGTTGCTCAGCAATGCTGGCTGGATGCGCAGGGTCTTGCGCTCCTGCTCATTGCGCAGATGCCACAGCGTGACGTCCTCATCGTTTTCGCGAATGCAAATACAGCGGTGCTCAGCCAGTTGCTCCGGTGAAGACGGCGTGCCGTGCCGCTCCAGGTAGGCGGGGCTGGCGCACAACCAGCGGGCATTGTGGCTCAGGGGCCGGGCGACCCACTGGCTGTCACTGAGGTTGCCGATGTGAATCACCGCATCACTGTCGTGACGATCGGGCCAGGGCGTTTCCCGTAGATCCAGGTGCAGGCACAACTGTGGATGCAACCTGGCAAAACGCGCCAGCAACGGCGCGATGCGTTGCCGTCCATAGCCGAACGGCGCCGCCAGCCTGAGGGTGCCGGCCAGTTGATTGTCCGGCTGTTTGAACGACTCGGGAAGCGCCTCCAGTTGCTCCAGCAACAGCGCGCTCTGGCGGGAGAAGCGCTCGCCATCGGCGGTGAGGCTCAAGCGCCGGGCATCGCGGTTGGCCAGGGTCAGGCCGAGCAGTGTCTCCAGTTTGCGCAAGCGCATGGACAACGCAGGTGGCGAGACATTGAGGGCCCTGGCCGCTGCGCTCAACGACTCGGAGCGCGCCAGCGTCACGGCCATGCGCAGGTCTTCGATGCTAATCATTCAGTTCAACTTAATGATTGATGACGCAGCATTGAACCACGACTTCACGATCACTGAGTAGAGTCGCCCTGTCCCTATCCATCGAGTGCTGCTCATGACCGCCTCAACTCCCCTCCTTGATACCCCTGTCGCGCTCATCGATGTACCGCGCATGCAGCGCAACATCCAGCGCATGCAGCAACGCATGGACACCTTGGGTGTGCGTTTAAGGCCCCACATCAAGACCAGTAAATGCCTGCCCGTGATTCAGGCGCAGATCGCCGCGGGCGCCAACGGTGTCACCGTGTCTACCTTGAAGGAGGCGCAACATTGTTTCGCAGCCGGCATCCAGGACATTTTCTACGCCGTGGCCATGGCGCCCGGCAAACTGGCCCAAGCCCTGACGCTCAGGCGCCAAGGCTGTCGCTTGAGCATCCTCACGGACAGCCTGACGGCGGCCCAGGCCATCGTCGATTTCGGCCAGCAGCACGATGAGCGGTTCGAGGTCTGGATCGAGATCGATTGCGACGGCCATCGGTCCGGCGTACGGGTCGAGGACGATTCACTCGTGGGCATCGCCCGGCTACTTGATGAAGGCGGCATGCAGCTTTGCGGCGTGATGACCCACGCCGGCTCCAGCTACGAACTCGATACGCCCGACGCGCTGCAAGCCTTGGCCGAACAGGAACGCAACCTCTGCGTCCGTGCAGCCCAACGCATTCGCGAGGCCGGGCTGGCCTGCCCTGAGGTGAGCATCGGCTCCACACCCACGGCGCTGTCGGCACAGAACCTGGAAGGCGTCACCGAAGTTCGCGCAGGCGTCTATGTATTCTTCGACCTGGTGATGCACAACGTCGGCGTCTGCCAGGCAGGCGAACTGGCGCTGAGCGTGCTGACCAGCGTCATCGGTCATCAACAGGAAAAAGGCTGGATCATCACCGATGCCGGCTGGATGGCCATGAGTCGTGACCGGGGTACGCAGCGCCAGTCACGGGACTTCGGCTATGGACAAGTGTGTAGCGAAACCGGCGACTGGATCGACGGCGCGCTGCTCACCAGCGCCAATCAGGAGCACGGCATCATCACCCTGACGAACGCCGAGCACGTGGATATCACCGCGCGGTTTCCCATCGGCAGCCGCCTGCGCATCCTGCCCAACCATGCTTGTGCCACTGGCGCACAGTTCCCTCATTACCTCGCCTGTGATGCCACGGGCCAAGTGCACAACTGGAGCCGTCTGCATGGCTGGTGAAATCGGGTTTATCCATACCATTCACGCCGCAGCGCCGGGTGGACATTACGCCCAGGCGCTGTCGTACCAGGGCGTCCTGTATGTATCCGGGCAATTGCCGGTACGCGCCGATGGCAGCCACAGCGTCGACCAGCCCTTCGAGGTCCAGGCCGCCATCGCCCTGGAAAACCTGCTGGCGATTCTCGACGCCGCTGGCCGGGGACCGAGGGATCTGGTGAAGGTGACGGTCTATGTCGCCGGCATCGAACACTGGCCGGCCTTCGACCGAATCTATGCCCGCTATCTGGGCGAGCACCGCCCCGCACGCGCCGTGGTGCCCGTCCCGGCGCTGCATCATGGCTACCTGATTGAAGTCCAAGCGCTGGCGCGCGACGCAAGCCATTCCTAAGGGAAGTGGATGCCCCTGTGGAGCGGGATCGAAAGCCAATGCCTGAATCGGCCAGCGTCGCCAGCACTGGCAAGCTTGTCTGAACCCAAGGGCTACGCCCTGAAACGGATGCCGCTACGTTTTTGCCAAGTTAGCGTGACAGATACAGCAGATTCTCCTTTGCCGAGGTCGAGAACGGCACAATTGATCAGGGCCGCTTTGTTAGTTTATTGAGCAGACACGGCATAGCGACCTGCTGCAGGCCATGCCATAAACGCTTTATGGGAGCCCGTTGAATGACAACCCGATCTTCGCACAGCTACACCCTTGATCCGCACACAACCAGACAGCTTTATATCAATGGTGACTGGTCGTCCCCGGCACATGCGGCCACCTTGCCGGTGATCAACCCGGCCACCGAAGAGGTTGTTGCCCAAGTCGCCCAAGGGTCTTGCGAGGATGTTGATCGGGCGGTCGCGGCGGCGCGGGCGGCCTTCCCCGGCTGGTCCTCAACTGCGCCAGCTTCGCGCGCGCTGGTGATCGGCAGAATCCATGAACTGATCCTTGAACGAAAGGAGGCGCTGGCCCAGGCGCTCTCTCTGGAAATGGGCGCGGCCATCGGTTTTGCCCGGGCGATGCAAGTGCCACTGGCGGCCGAGCACGTGCGCGTGGCCCACGATGTGCTGTCCAGCTATTGTTTCCAGAAGGTCGAAGGCGGCACAGCCATTACCCGCGAACCCATCGGCGTCTGCGGTCTCATTACGCCGTGGAACTGGCCGCTGTATCAGATCACCGCAAAAGTCGCTCCGGCCATTGCAGCGGGCTGCACGGTCGTTCTCAAACCCAGCGAACTGTCGCCCCTGAGCGCCCTGCTCTTCGCGCAACTGGTGCATGACGCGGGCCTTCCTCCCGGCGTCTTCAACCTGGTGAACGGCAGCGGTGGCGAGGTCGGTGCGGCCATGGCGGCGCATCCCGATATCGACATGATCTCCATCACCGGCTCGAACCGCGCAGGCGCGTTGGTGGCCCAGGCGGCCGCCCCGACGGTGAAACGCGTGACCCAGGAGCTGGGCGGCAAATCACCGAACGTGCTGCTGCCAGACGCCGACTTCGACAAAGCCGTGCCACCGGGGGTGATGTCGGCGTTTCGCAATGTCGGCCAGTCATGCAGCGCACCAACCCGCATGATCGTGCCAAGAAACAGGTTAGCGGAGGTCGAAGCCCTGGCTGCCGCCACCGCCAATGCGATCATCGTCGGTGATCCGCAATCGGAAGAAACCATCCTCGGTCCCATCGCCAATCAAGCCCAGTTCAATCGCGTGCAGGCCATGATCGAAGTGGGCCTGAACGAGGGTGCAAAACTGCTGTGTGGTGGGCCAGGCCGCGTGCAGGGTTTTGCAAAAGGCTTCTACACGCGCCCCACTGTGTTCTCCGAGGTGGACAGCGCCATGCGCATCGCCCAGGAAGAAATCTTCGGCCCGGTGCTGTGCATCATCCCCTATGACACGGTGGATGAAGCGGTCGCCATCGCCAACGACACCGTCTATGGGCTAGGCGCTCACGTTCAGGGTCAGGACCTTGAACAGGCGCGCAACGTTGCCTCGCGTATCCGCGCAGGGCAAGTGCTGTTGAACTATCCGGCGTGGAATCCGATGGCGCCGTTCGGTGGCTACAAGCGTTCCGGCAATGGCCGTGAGTATGGTCTCCATGGGTTTGAGGAGTACCTGGAGATCAAGGCGATTGTGGGCTTTGGCTAAGACCCGCTACCGCGCCTACTCCTCGGAGCGCCCCGTACCCTCACGATCATGCGAGTAGTGCCTGGTGAACGGAAACGCCGGCAACCAGGACTCACGGCGCACGGTCCAGCTTTCGTAGGTGGGCATCAGTTGATCCGGGGCATCCAGCGTTTCCAGGTTCACTTCCACCTCGTCGCCGCTACGGGCAAACACCGACGAGCCGCAGCGCGGGCAGAAGAAGCGCCCGGCGTAGTCCCGGGTTTCGCCCTCGATCGTCACGGCATCCTGGGGGAACACGGCGGAGGCGTAGAAGAGCGCCCCGTGATGCTTGCGGCAGTCGAGGCAGTGGCAAAGACCAACCCGGTACGGGCGCCCCGAGGCTTGGATGCGAACGTTGCCGCACAGGCAACCGCCGGTGAATTGGTCCATGGTGCGTCTCCTCTGCAGTCATGTGGTCGGGTTTCATGACCCGGATCGGTCGAGAACAGGCGCATGCTGTGCCATCAACTCCACCACCCATTCAATGAACACCCGCAACTTGGCGCTGATGTGTCGGTTAGGAGGATAGGCCACGTAGAGCGGCATCGGGTCGAGGCGCCAGTCTTCGAACAGGCGCACCAACTCACCTCGCGCCTGGTGGGATCTGGACATGTACTCGGGTAGCCAGAGCACACCCAACCCCGCCAGGCCGGCCGCGAGGTAGGCGTTGCCATCATCGACGGCCAGTGCGTAGCGTCCTTTGATGTGCAAATGCTCGCCGTGGTTGTGCATGGCGTAAGGGAGCGGTTTGCCGGTGCGCGCCCAGAGGAAGCCGACGATGCGATGCTGGGAATCTTCCAGTTCTCGCGGATGCGCAGGCGTGCCCACGCGCTGCAGATAGCTCGGTGCGGCAAACACGCCAAGAGCCAGGTCGCCGACGCGCCGGGCGATCAGCGACTGGTCCGTCAGTTCGCCGCCGCGCACCACGCAATCGACGTTTTCATCGAGCATGTCGACGATGCGGTCGCTTGCGCCCATGTCGATCTGGATGTCCGGGTATCGCGCGTAAAATTGCGGCAATGCCGGCATCAGGATCATGGTCGCCAACGGGCTTGGCACGTCCACTCGCAATCGCCCTCTGGGCAGTGCCTGAGCGCCGGACAGGCTGGTCTCGGCATCGTCCATGTCGGCCAGCAGGCGAATCACCCGCTCGTAATAAGCGGCGCCGTCAGCGGTGACGTTGACCTTGCGCGTGGTGCGGTTGAGCAACTTGACGCGCAGCCGGGCCTCCAGTTGCTGCACCAGTTGGGTCACGGTGGTTTTGCTCATGTGCAGTGTTTCGGCGGCTTTGGTGAAGCTGCCCGCCTCCACCACTCGAACGAATGCCTGCATCGCGTCGAAACGATCCATTACTGCCCCGGTGTCCGTCAGATTGTTTGGATTTTACAAACAGTGATCGCCAAGGTTGCTCGTTTATCGTCCGCGCACAAGCCCCTAGAGTGTTTTCAACATTGAATCCGACCCTTTGATGGAGGCACCCATGACACAGCGCGATGTAGTTTTCCCCGCCGGACGCCAGGCACTTTATGAGCGTAATCGCTATTCGCCGGCGATTCGTTCCAATGGCTTTTTATTCGTATCGGGGCAAGTCGGCAGCACCGAAGACGGCTCGCCAGAGGCCGAACTGGAGGATCAGGTTCGGCGGGCGTTCAACAACCTGAAGGCGATTCTTGCCGCCGCCGATTGCACCTTTGATGATGTGGTTGACGTCACCGTGTTCATCGTCGACCCCGAATCGACATTCGAAACGATCTGGAAAGTGGTGCCCGAATTCTGGGGCAGCGCACCGCATCCAACACTCACGGCGGTGGGGGTGACGTGGCTGTATGGTTTTCAGTTCGAGATCAAGGTGATTGCCAGGTTGCCTGAAGCCGCCCAGGGATGAGCTGACTGGCGGTGGGTCAGGTTGCAGCCATGTTGAATGTGCCGCCGTCTTCGCGAGCAGGCTCGCTCCCACAGGGGGTTGTGTTGACCCACCCATCGAGACCGACACAGATCCAATGTGGGAGCGAGCCTGCTCGCGATAGCGGACTGTCAGGCTGCGCCGCTCAACCTTTCAACGCGGCTTCAATGGCCGCGATGTCGATCTTTGTCATCTCCATCATGGCTTCGAACGCGCGCTTGGCGGCTGCCTGATCGGGATTGGCTATCGCGGCAGTCAGCACGCGCGGGGTGATCTGCCAGGACAGGCCCCACTTGTCCTTGCACCAGCCGCAGGCACTGGCCTGGCCACCATTGCCGATAATCGCCTCCCACAAACGGTCCGTTTCGGCCTGGTCATCGGTCGCGACCTGGAACGAAAAAGCCTCGGTGTGCTGGAACGCCGGGCCTCCGTTCAGCCCCAGGCAGGGAATGCCCATTACCGTGAACTCGACCGTCAGCACATCGCCCTGCTTGCCCATCGGGTAGTCACCGGGGGCATGATGAACGGCCTGCACCGCACTGTCCGGGAACGTCGCGGCGTAGAACTGCGCAGCCTCCAGCGCAGCACCGTCGTACCAGAGACAAATCGTGTTTTTGTTATTCATCCGATCTCTCCGAGAGATAACTGGACGGTAAAGTCTAGCAGTCTCTGCGTCGGCGCAAGGCTAGCGGACCAGTGGACTCATCCGCTCCCCATGACTGACCATCCAGCGAATCATGCTCGCCAGCGGCACCCGGTAATTCTGGATGTCGCACGCATCGGCCTGGTCATGGCCGTACAACTCCAGGTAGCGGCTGAGCAATAGATGTCGGCCATCCTCCGTTAACTGCAGTTCGATCTCCCGGCAATGCAGAATGCCTTGGTCGAGGGTTTTCACTCGCCGGTGCAGAACCAATACGGGGTTACTCATCAACGGTCTCTCCCTCCGGGCAGGCGGCGTCGTCCCCCGCCACCGCGCCCAACTTGCCCTGGGCGACAAAATCGGCGCGCCGCTGCGCTACCGCGTCACGAAGCGCCACGTAGTAATCCGGCCGGGCCCGCAACTTGTCCGTCAGCGGGAGCGCCTCGGCACGACCATCAACAACCCCGCCTACGGTATTGATCGTGCCCAACGTATCGACCGTATCGCTGTTGCTGCCGAACGGATCGACCGCAGAACTCAGCAGTTTGCCGGTTGCGTCGCGCAGGCTGGACGTTCCCAGCAACGGCAGTTCGACGATCGGCCCGGGAGCGATGTTCCAGACGCCGAACGTCTGGCCGAAATCGGCCTTGTGGCGCTCGATACCCAGTTTGCCCGACACATCGATCAGCCCGACGATGCCTGCGGTGGTGTTGATGACGAAGCGACCCAGGGTGTTGACCGAGCGTTGAGCGTTGCCTTGCAGCAGATCGTTGATGAAGACCTTGGGCTCACCGAAGTTCGCCACGAAGTTATGCACCCCCGTCTGAACCACATCTGGAAGCTTGAGATAACCACGGGCAACCGGGGCCAGCGCATAGTCATCGACAGTCCGGTTGAAAGCGAAGATGCCCCGGTTGACGGGCTCTGCCGGATCATCGACGGTGTAGCTCGCACGTTCACAACTGCCAGGGGTTGCAGCGGGCGTGCTGGTGCAGCCGCTGGCGAATGCCACGAGTCCTACGACAACAGTGCAACGAACAAACAGCGGAGCGGGCTTGGTGATCGGCATACAAGGCTATCTCGGCGAGGAATTGGGGCGATACCGGTCAGTTTGGGAAGACACCGCCGTACACAGCTCTGGTGGCGAGGGTTGTGTTGGGTTGGCCGTCGTTTAACTGACTGACATCGGGTGATCCTGCCCCTGATTCTTTGCCTGAAGATTTCCACAACATTGCCCGTCGGCAACTTTATTACCGAGTTGAAATATATGACGCAGGCCCCGGATTGACCCTAGTATCCCCTTCTGTATTCATTGCCCTGCGTGCCCACTGTGAGCCATCTATTACTGGTGGACGACGACCTCGAAGTCCTCGCCCTCTTGCGCAAATTCCTCGAGCAACATGGCTATAGCGTCGAAGTGGCCGCCGACGGTGCTGCCCTGTGGCAGGCGGTGGCGCGTCGCTTGCCGGACCTGATCATCCTCGATGTCATGTTGCCGGGAGACAGTGGACTGGTGCTCTGCCAGCGACTGCGGGCCGAGCATACGGTCGGCATCATCATGCTCACGGCCATGGGTGAGCTGAGTGATCGCGTCGTCGGTCTTGAGTTGGGGGCGGATGATTACCTGACCAAGCCGTTCGATGCGCGCGAGCTGCTGGCCCGGGTGCGCGCCGTGCTCAGGCGCACCGGCGAAGCCAGGGGCACATTGAACAACAACTCGCGCCTGATTCTGGAGTTCGAAAACTGGCAATTGGACGTCGCCCGCCGCGAGTTGCGCTCACCGGACAAAGTCATGATCCCGCTGTCCACCGGCGAGTTTGAGTTGCTGCTGGTCTTTGCCGAACACCCGCGCCGGGTCCTCACTCGCCAGCAATTGCTGGACCTGGCCCGCGGCGAAACATACGACGCCTTCGATCGCAGCATCGACGTCCAGGTCAGCCGGCTGCGCCGCAAGCTGGAGAGCGATATCACTGGCCCATCGATGATCCGCACCATTCGCAACAGCGGCTACCTTTTCAGCCCCCATGTGGTGAAGCGATGAAGCCCCGGCACTCAGCTTTCCATCGGCCACGCGATACGGTAGCCCGCTGGATTGCCCTGACCACCATGCTCGCCATGCTGACTTTACTGGCCCTGAACGAGCTGTTCGGCCTGTTGGCTGGGACCTGGGCACGCCCTCCCCTGATGGAAACCGGCCTGATGGAGAAAGCCGCCACCATCACTCGTATCATCGACTCGGTGACGCCCGGACAACGGCCGGATATCGCCAGGGCGGCCAGCGACCAGGCGTTCGCCGCACAATGGTTACCCCGCCGTGAAGACGCACGAGTGCCGGTGATCGACGACCCACAGTTCAGTGAGGGGGCGACGTTCCTGCGCAAGCAACTGGGCAGGCCCGAGGCCAGGATAGAGGCCTTCGAGCCCGGCGATTGGCCCGCCGATCATCCAGACAGGCGCTACGCGGTCCTCATCCAATTGGCCGACGATTCCTGGGTGGAATTTTCCGTAGCCTCTCGCAGTTGGGGCCTGAAAGAGTGGATGCGCAACCTGATCATTATCGGGCTGATTCTTCTATCGACGTTTATCGTCGCCCTGATTGCTACACGGCATCTGGCGACACCGCTGGAACGCTTTGCCGAAGGCGCCAGGCGCTTTGGCGTGGACTTCAGGGCGCCGCCCATCCCGGTGGTCGGGCCTCACGAAATCCGTCAGGCGATCCTCGCGTTCAATGCCATGCAGGCCCAGCTGCAACACTTCGTCCAGGACCGCACGCAGATGCTCGCAGCCATCTCCCACGACCTGCGCGCCCCCCTGACCCGCATGCGCCTGCGTGGAGAGTTCATCGACGACGCCGAACAGCAATCGAGGCTGTTCAGGGACGTGGATGAAATGCAGGCGATGGTCAATAGTGCGCTGGAATTTTTCCGCGACGAAGCTCGGCTCGAACACGCCACCGCGTTCGACCTGGCCGAACTGCTGCACACGGTCGTCGACGACTTCAAGGATGCCGGCACCGAGGTTTCATTCGAGGGCGCTCCTCGTTTCGTTTACATGGGCCGGCCCATCGGGATCAAGCGAGCCCTGGTCAACCTGATCGACAATGCGAGCAAATATGGCAGCGAGCCGGGCGTTCAGCTCAAGGCGTTCATGGACCGTGTCGAAATTCGCGTCCACGACCGCGGGCCTGGTATCGCCCCGCAGTTCCACGAGCAAGTCTTCGCGCCCTTCTTTCGCATCGAAGGCTCGCGCAACAAGAACACCGGCGGTGTCGGGCTGGGGCTGTCGGCAGCGCGGGCGACGGTGCTGGAGCATGGCGGGACGCTGACCCTCAGGAACCGGCGGGGCGGCGGCCTGGAGGTCAAGGTCTCGCTGCCGCTCAATTGACCCCGGCACCATACGCCGGCAAACAATGTTCTAAACAACACGCGCCTTCCTCGGTAGGATGTCCGACCTTTTGACCAGGACCGGCCTACCGGAATTGCCCTGATGATTCTGATCATTTACGCCCACCCCTACCCTGACCAGTCACGGGTCAACCAGCAAATGCTCCAGCGCGCATCCAGTCATCCGGACGTGGTCATACGGTCCCTCTACGATCTTTATCCGGACTTCGACATCAACGTCGAGGCCGAACAACGCGCCATCGAACAGTGCCAACTGCTCGTCCTCCAACACCCGATGTATTGGTACAGCATGCCGCCGCTGCTGAAATTGTGGATCGATAAAGTGTTCACCCATGGCTGGGCCTATGGCAGAGACGCCACAGCCCTCAAAGACAAGCCCCTGCTGTGGGCCGTCTCCACGGGTGGCAACCACGATCATTTCCAGATCGGCGCCTACCCGGGCTTCCAGGTGCTGGCCCAGCCCCTCCACGCAACGGCCGTCTACTGCCACATGCGCTGGCTGGAGCCGGTCGTGGTACACGGCGCGTATGCCGGCGCGTCCGAAACCCTGGATGCACAAATCGAACACTACAGCGCACGCCTGGCCTCCTGGAAGGAAGATTGATATGGAGACTCACAGCCTGATTGAACTGCTTATCTACCTGGGTTCGGCAGTGTTGATCGTGCCGATTGCCGTCAGGTTGGGCCTGGGCCCGGTGTTGGGTTATCTGCTGGCCGGGTGCGTGATCGGCCCGTGGGGACTCAAGCTCGTTACTGACGTAAAGGCGATTCTGGAATTCGCCGAAATCGGCGTCGTCCTGATGCTGTTCGTCATCGGGCTCGAGCTCGATCCCAAGCGGCTCTGGGCGTTGCGCAGGATGGTGTTCGGTGGCGGTGCCTTGCAGATGCTCGCCTGTGGCGGGGCAATCGCGGTGTTCTGTGCGGCCCTGGGGCTGAATTGGACGGCCGCGCTGCTGGTCGGCCTGACCCTGAGCCTGTCCTCCACGGCCATCGCCATGCAAGCCATGAACGAGCGCAACCTGACGTCGACCGCCGTCGGGCGCAGCAGCTTCGCCGTCCTGCTGTTCCAGGACATCGCGGCCATTCCGCTGGTTGCCATGATTCCGTTGTTGGCGGCCCACGGCGACACGCCGTCCGGCACCGCTCTGGTGCTTTCGATTATCAAGATCGTCGTGGCCATCAGCGTCGTCGTGCTGTTGGGACGCTACGTGACACGCCCGCTGCTGCGCTTCGCCGCGCGCTCGGGTCTACGTGAGATCTTCAGCGCCGTGGCGCTGTTTCTGGTGTTCGGCTTCGGGTTTCTGCTGGAAGAGGCCGGCTTGTCGATGGCCATGGGCGCGTTCCTCGCCGGGGTGCTGCTGGCCAGTTCTGAATACCGCCATGCCCTGGAAAGCGACATCGAACCGTTCAAAGGCTTGCTGCTGGGGTTGTTTTTTATCGGTGTCGGCATGTCGATCGATTTCGGCACGCTGATCAATGCTCCGCTGAAGGTCATGACCCTGACCCTGGGTTTCATTCTGATCAAATTGCTGGTGATCAAGGCCGTCAGCCGTTTGCTGAACGTCCCTGCCGGCCAACGCTCATGGCAAGCGGTGTTGCTCGGCCAGGGCAGCGAGTTCGCCTTCGTGGTGTTCGGCGCCGCCACGCTGGCCGGCATTCTGACCGACCAGTGGGGCAAGAGCCTGACGCTGGCGGTGGCCCTGTCCATGTGCCTGACGCCGTTGCTGATCCTGCTGCTGGATCGAATAGAGTCCGCCACCAAGAAAGACCGCCAGGAATCCGACCTCGTCGATCAGCAGAACCCACGGGTGATCATCGCCGGGTTCGGCCGCTTCGGACAGATCGCCGGGCGTCTCTTGATGTCCTGCGGCGTCGAGGTGGTGGTGTTGGATCATGACCCCGACAACATCGAGACGCTGCGCAAATTCGGCGTAAAAGTGTTCTACGGCGACGCCACTCGCCTCGATCTGCTCCACGCGGCCGGCGCCGGCCAGGCGGTGGTGCTGATCAATGCGATTGACGACCAGCAGGACAACCTGACGCTGACCCGACTGGCCCAGGAGCACTTCCCCGCGTTGAAACTGATCGTCCGTGCGCGGGACATGGGGCACCTGATCACCCTGCGGCAGATGGGCGTAGAGACCGCCGAGCGGGAAACCTTCGAGAGCGCGCTGGCATTGGGCCGAAATGCGCTGGTGCAGATGGGCGTCGGGGCTTACGAAGCGCGCGAGCGCGCGGATCAGTTCCGTCGTTTGAATCTGCAGATGCTGGAGGAAATCGTCGCCCAGCCGGAAGACGACCTCAAGTTCAGGCACGACGCCTACCAGCGCGCCAACGCGTTGCTCACCGAAATGTTCAACGAAGACCGTGCGCACCCAGTCGACAGTTGGCCTGACCATCATCGAAACGAAACGGATGAGGCGCGCAGTTGATCCGTCCCCCGGCGTCACACCCGCCCGAACTGGCGCCGGTACTCCATCGGCGTCAGCCCAGTCAGTGCCTTGAACATCCGTTGCAGGTTGGAACTGCTGCTGAAACCCAGCTCGGCGCCGATGCTGGCGAGGGATAATGATGTCAGCGTCAGGCGTTCGCTGACCTGGTTCAGCTTGATGCTCCGGGCGTACGCTGCGACGGTCTGGCCCGTTTCGCTGCCGACCTTGCGCGCGAGCGTGCGTTCGGACATGGCGAGCCGCTCCGCCAGCGCCTTGACCGTGATGTGCTCCGCTGGCATTTGCTCGATCAGCCCATGCAACCGACGCAGCAACCCATCGGGCTGCTGGACCAGGGCGATCCCTTGGAACGCCGCGTGAGACACCGCTGGGCGCGCAAGCACCATGAGCCGGGTAATGTCGCGCAGCACATCACGGCTGACGCTCTGTTCGATCAATTTTTCCGCGATGGGCAAATAACCATTCACCCCCGAAGCGGTGGCGGTTCGCTCATTGAACACGCAGTTCTGATCGCTTTGCCAACGGACTTTTCGATACTGCGCTTGCATCGCCTGAGCCAGCCACCACGTCACCGTCGCGCCCTGCCCGTCCAGTTGCCTGCAGGCGGCCAGCAGGCAAACGCCTGTGCAGTAAGCCCAGAGCTGAAGGTGTCGCGGACGTTTCGACAGTGCTTTCAACAGTTGGGTCTGCCCGGTAAGTACCGCGTTTACCTGCTCGGCCGATTCGGCCCAGAAACCGGGAACCAGGACGGCGTCGAGTTCGCAACTGCCCAGGGCCGCCTGCGCTTGCAGGCTTATGCCATGCGCACAGGTTACCGGGCCTGCTTGCAGTGCGACATAAGTCGCCTCGAACAACACCCGGCCGCTTCGGCGGTTGGCCGCATGCAGCAGATCGGCGAACGCAAACAGGCCGGCAGGCATGCAACCGGGAAACAAGAGTAGACCGACACGGAGTTTTTTGGGCATGGCTTGAAATGAATCAATGATGTCAGATTCGGCCATTATGCCTATCACCGCAGATCGACACCATGAAGCGCTCGCCCAAAAAAGGAACGCTCCATGAAAATTCAGCAAGTCCGTAACGCCACGATCATCCTTGAATCCGGCCCGTATCGCGTGCTCGTCGATCCGATGCTGGCCGGCAAAGGCATGCTGCCGCCGCTTCGGTTGTTCGGCGCCACCCAGCGCAATCCGCTGGTGGAACTGCCAGCCGCTACGACTGGCGACCTGGAGACCGTGACTCACTGCCTGATCACGCACTGCCAGAAAGGCCATTTCGATCATCTGGACCGAGCGGCCAAGCGGTGGTTGAGGGAAAAACAGATCCCGGTGATCTGCACGCCTCATGATGCCCCCTACCTCGCCAAGCGGGGCTTGAATGTCCAGCCGCTTGCCAAGGAACACCAACAGCCCGGCGCATTTTTGGGCGGCACGATCCGTACAGTCAGATGCACCCATGGGCAGGGCCTGGTGGGCAAGCTGATGGAACACGGCGTCGGTTACCTGATCGAGCTGCCTGGCGAACCCAGCGTCTACCTCACCGGCGACACCCTGCTTAGCCCCGCCGTGCGCGAGTTCGTCTTGCACCATCAACCGCAGGTCAGCGTGGTGCCGGCAGGCGGGGCCAGGTTCGATTTAGGCGGCGACATCATCATGGGCATCGAGGAAACCCTTGAGTTCGCCCGCTTGTCTCGCGGAACCGTGGTCGCCAATCACCTCGAAGCGCTCAGCCACTGCCCGACGACGCGCAAGGCACTGCGCGACGCCGCCGCGATGGCCGGCCTCGAAGGTCGGATACGGGTACCGGAAGATGGCGAGACGGTGGTGTTCCAGCCTGCCTGAACCAACCCGTCCAACTCGGTCAGCATCTGCACTGGAATCCTCCGCTCGCTTGCCGTGAGGTTTTCCCGCAGGTGCGCCACTGACGACGTACCGGGAATCAACAGGATGTTTGGCGCGCGTTGCAGCAGCCACGCCAACGCCACGCACAACGGCGACGCCTCCAGGCGCGCCGCTACGCTCGAAAGAGCTTCCGACTGCAGCGGCACGCATCGACCCTGGCGTCCATGAGCAGAAAGGAAATCACGAAAGGCTCGACGATGGACGGTAAACTGGCCGCGCAAGGGCCGCTTGCGTCGCGACCGCCCCATTACCCTTTCCTGAACAAGAGGCTTTCATGGCAAACCAAGACATCACGTTCATCCCCGACCCGGACGCGGACTCCATCTCTTCCGACGTCGCCGGCTTCGGCGGCCTGCTGGTTTCCACCCAGATCCCCACTCGCCCTGACGGCAGCCTGGAGCTAGGTGACATCACCTTGCAAAGCGAATGCACATTGCAGGCGCTCAAGACAGCCCTGGAAGGCGCCGGCAGCTCCATGGACCGGGTCTTGCACCTGACCATCTACCTCACCGACATGGCCGACCGCGCGGCCTTCAACGAGGTGTACCAGCGTTTCTTCGCCAAACCCTGGCCCGTACGCGCCGCAGTGGGCGTGGCGGCGCTGGCGGTTGAAGGAATGCGAGTGGAAGTGACTGCGATGGCGGCCAAAGGCTGAGGTTACGGCTGTTTTTGATCGTTCCCACGCTCTGCGTGGGAATGG
>NZ_WUUD01000020.1:40411-43491 GCF_009831705.1 Pseudomonas sp. PICF6
CCGTGACGCTCTGCGTCACCTTCCAGAAGCGGAACGCGGAGCGTCCCTGGCGACGTTCCTACGCAGGTGCGTGGGAACGATCGATAATCCAAAGTGCCCTTTATGGCGAGGGAGCTTGCTCCCGCTCGGCGGCGCAGCCGTCGCAAACTCAGGTTCTTGATGAGTTCAAACCCGCCGGCCATGTCCCAAATGTGCGATTTCCACGAAAACAGTCATTTGCGCACCTAGCCCAAGCCTCGGCGCCTGTCTAAAGTGCGGCGTTTTCCACCCTCGCGGGCGTATTTATGAATCTCTGGTTCCGACTGTTGCTCATGCTGTTTCGTCGTCCCTGGCGCAAGCCGACCGGCCCCCTGGATACCACCGTGGTGCGCATGCGGGTGTGGCCGTTGGACCTGGACCTCAACCGCCATGTCACCAACGGCCGCTATTTCACCCTGGCCGACGTAGGGCGTATGGATTACGTGCTGCGCAGCGGCGCCTACAAAGTGGCCTTGCGCAACAGGGCAGTGCCGATCGTGGGGGATGTGTGGGGTAAGTTCCGCCGGGAGCTGAAGCTGTTCGAAGCGTTCGAGGTGCACACCCGCCTGCTGGGCTGGGACGAGAAGTGGACCTTCATGGAACACCGCTTCCTGAGCCAGGGGCGCGTGGTGGGCGTGGTGATGATGCGCGGCCTGTTCCGTTCGGCCCAAGGCACGATTGCACCGGGAGAGTTTATTCGCGCACTGGGGTTGGCCGAACACTCACCGGCCATGCCCGAATGGCTCAGCGCCTGGTCGCAAAGCTGCGATGACATGAGCCTTGGGCTTCGGGAGGAGGAAAGTGCTCGTACTGTTGACTAGCAGTGACTGGATCAGATCGATCCGCGCCAGCCGGCACTGCACATCCCTCCCCCACAACAGCGTGAGTCTTACTGAACGGTTTTCAGCTTGACCACATCACCGGACACCTTGGTGGTGTAACCGGTCAGGACCCAGGCCCAGAACCAGTCTTCCTGCACTTGGGTGTTGATCATGGCATCGCCGCCCTTGGCCAGGATCGCGGCATTCTGAGCGCGCACGAAACGGTTGTTCTGGCGGATCGGGATCATGCCGAACAGCAGCAGGCCGGTGGCTTTCGCTTCACTGTGGCCGACCACGGTGTATTGGCTGCTGTCGTACTGCTTGGTTTTCATCGGGGTGCCGGTGCAACCCGCCAAGGCCAGGCCAACCAGTGCGCAGGCGACAATTTTGCTGAGGTGGTTCATTGAATACTCCATGAGAAAACGCCCGGGATCCATCTCTCGGGCGGCGCGTACTCTAACCGATCAGCGTCAAATTGACATCACTGCGCTCAACCGACCGCAAGGCTCAGCGCAGAGCCATTCGTCAGTTGCCTCTGCAGCTAAACAGGCCCCCGTCGATACCATGGGCACTGTGCCACGGAAGGTAATCTTGCCCATTCCGGCTGATGAGTAATGGCCGGTTCCGTCGGAGCATTGACCATGATCGATTTGACTGTCTGGAACATCACCCTGCCCGTGCAGACCCCGGCGCAAGTCGTGGCGACCAAGGCCATGCCGACGCTGCAGAACAAGTATTTCAACCGCTCCGGCGAGCGGATTGTCTTCTGGGCGCCGGTGACCGGCTCCCACACCGGTAAAAGTGACTACCCGCGCTCCGAATTGCGCGAAACCACCAAAGACGGCAAGTTGCGCAACTGGCGTTACAACAGCGGCGTCAATACCCTCAAAGGTACTTTGGCGGTGAACCAGGTCCCTTCCGAGGGCCGTGTAGTCGTGGCGCAGATCCACGCCAAGGATGCCCCTACGCCGCTGTTGAAACTGGTGTATCGCTACGCCAAGGGCACCGGCAACATCGATGTGGAATATCGGGTAAAACCCAAGGACAAGAAGAGCCCGGTGATCTATACCGTGCCAAAAGTGGCACTGAACAAAACCTTCAGCTACTCCCTGCAGATGGACAAGCAAGGCAAGCTCACGGTGCTGATCAACAACGTTGGCAAGCAGGTGAAGCTGGACCGCGCCTGGCATGGCTACAACTTTTACTTCAAGGCCGGCGTCTACACCCTGGACAACGTCGGTTCTTCCAGCGAAGGCGGGAAAGTGACCTACACCAAACTGGACGTCAGCCATAAATGACTGACGTCCAGCCCCTCAGGCCTTTGAAGCGGCAACGACCGCCTGCCGGCCGTTGAAGGTAAACAGGAAGCAGACGAACACCAGCAGCGCAAAACCGGCTGGGAACAACCAGATGCTCTTCCACTCGTGGCCGCCGTCCACGGCATAGTGATCGGTCACCTGCCCCGCCACCCAGAAGCCGATCAGCATGCCCACGCCATAGGTCGCCAACGTAATCAGCCCCTGGGCCGAGCTGCGAAAACGCTCCGGCGCCTTGGCATCGGTGTAGATCTGCCCCGAGACAAAAAAGAAGTCATAGCAGATGCCGTGCAGGGCGATACCGGTGAAGAGCATGAACGCCAGGTCGCCGTTATTGCCGTAAGCGAACAGCACGTAACGCAGCGCCCAGGCCAGCATGCCGACCAGCAGCGCCAACTTGATGCCAAAGCGTTGGATGAACAGCGGCAACAGCAACATGAACAGCACTTCGGAGACTTGCCCGATGGCCATTTTTGCCGTGGGATTGGTCATGCCGGTTTCGGCCAGGAACGGGTTGGCGTTCTGGTAATAGAAGGCCAGGGGGATGCAGATCAGGATCGAGGCGATGAAGAACACCAGGTAGCTGCGATCCTTCAACAGGCCCAAGGCATCCAGGCCCAGCAGCTGTTTGACGTCACCTGCGCTCGCTTGCGCCTTGAGCGGTGCGGTGGCCGGCAACGTGAAGCTGTAGAGTCCCAAGACCAGCGAGGCGATGCTGGCCATCAGGAAGGTATTGCGCAAGCCGCCCGCCGAGATCGCTTCGCGCGAATCCCAGGCAAACACAAAGCTGATCACCACGCCGGCGACGATCCAGCCGATCGTGCCCCACACCCGGATACGGGAGAACTCCAGCGCCGGGTCGCGCATCTGGCGGAACGCCACGGAATTGACCAGGGCCAGGGTCGGCATGTAGATCACCATGTAC
>NZ_WUUD01000020.1:43501-56426 GCF_009831705.1 Pseudomonas sp. PICF6
CGATCAGGCCGATCACGAAGGGGGCAATGATCGCTCCCCAGGACTGGGTGGAGAACGCCATGCCGATCTGCCCACCGCTGGCGCCCAGGGTGCTGGACAGAAAGGTCCCCAGGGTGACGAACCAGCCACCCCAGATAAAGAACTGCAGAAACATCATCACGCTCAAGCGTGCGTTCATCGTGGTCATGACAGTCACCGTTTTATTGTTGTTCTTGTGAAGAAAAATGCTCAGAAGCGCTGTTGTGGCGAGCCGCTGTGGGAGCAAGGCTGGCCCGCGATGGCCGCGCCGCGGTCTAACCGTTGAACCGCGTTGTCGTTCATCGCGGGCCAGCCTTGCTCCCACAATGAGTTTTCTCGCCATAGGGTTTTGGGTTGGGCCGGTTACCTCAACAGGCCCAACAACCGCCGGTTGGAATCTTCATCGGCCGTTACCCCGGCAAAATCGTCAAACGCCTTTCGGGTCTTGCTGATCATGTGTCGCTCAATGAACGCCGCGCCTTCTGCAGCACCCTGTTGTGAGTCTTTCAGGCAACACTCCCATTCCAACACCGCCCAGCCGCTGAAATCGTATTGAGTGAGTTTGCTGAAGATCGATTTGAAATCGATCTGGCCATCGCCCAGCGAACGGAACCGTCCAGGACGATCGACCCAGCCCTGATAGCCGCCGTACACACCGGAACGGGCGTCGGGCCTGAACTCGGCGTCCTTGACGTGGAACATGCGGATGCGCTCGTGATAGCGATCGATGAAGCCCAGGTAGTCCATCTGCTGCAGGAGCAGATGGCTGGGGTCGTAGAGAATCGCTGCCCGAGGGTGATGATCGACGGCCTGCAAAAAGCGCTCGAACGAGGCGCCATCGTGCAGGTCCTCACCCGGATGGATCTCGTAGCACAGGTCCACGCCGGCTGCGTCGAAGCAGTCCAGAATGGGCAACCAGCGTCGGGCCAGTTCGGCGAATCCCTGCTCCACCAAGCCAGACGGACGTTGCGGCCACGGGTACAGGTACGGCCACAACAGCGCACCGGAAAACGTCGCATGGGCGGTGAGGCCCAGTCGCTGGCTGGCGCGGGCGGCGAGCTTCAATTGCTCTATCGCCCATTCGGTCCGCGCCTGGGGCTGACCGCGCAGATGGGCCGGGGCGAAGTCGTCGAACAGTGCGTCGAACGCCGGATGCACCGCCACCAACTGGCCTTGCAGGTGCGTCGACAACTCACTGATCTGGACACCGGCCTGGGCACAAATGGCCTTGAGTTCGTCGCAGTAGTCCTGGCTCTCGGCGGCGCGGGCCAGGTCGATGTATTGCGTGCCCGACGTCGGCAGTTGAATGGCCTTGTAACCTTGTGCGGCCGCCCATTGGGCGATGTTCGCCAGGGTGTCGAACGGCGCGTCGGCGGACATGAACTGCGCCAGGAAAATACCTGGGCCACGCAGGCCTGTCGGTGTTTGGGCAATGGGATTCACGGCGGGGCTCTCCTGATTCATTGTGTGCAGGCCAGTGCGGTCCACTTGGTATCGCCGCGATGGTTGGCAATGGCCGCTTCGATAAAGGCCATGCCCCGCAGACCGGTTTCGATGCCGGGTACGCCGGGGGCGTCTGGCCCTGGCGCGGCGGCCCGTATGGCACGGGCAAAATCGCCATAGAGGTTGGCCATGGCTTCCAGATAACCTTCAGGATGCCCGGCCGGCAGCCGCATCCGTTGGCGGGCGGCCTCACACAGCCAGGGCTGGCCCACACCGGACCGCAAGACTCGCAGGGGTTGGTCGAGGGGACGATGGATCAGGCTGGCCGGTTCTTCCTGGCGCCATTCCAAGCCACCCTTATCGCCATACAGACGGATTTTCAGCGGGTTCTCTTCACCTGCGCAGACCTGACTGGCAATCAGCACGCCGCTGGCGCCACCGGCCATGCGCAACAGCATCGCCGCGTCGTCGTCCAGTTGCCGACCCGGGATGTGGGTGCCCAACGCCGCGCATATCTGCTCGATGGGTTGGTCGGCGACGAACTCCGCCAGGGAAAACGCATGGGTGCCGATGTCGCCAATGCAACCACCCAACCCTGACTGTTGAGGATCGTCGCGCCAGCCGGCCTGTTTGTTGCCTTGCCCGGCGACGTCCTGACTGAGCCAGCCCTGGGGGTATTCGACCAGCACTTTGCGCACCGCACCGATCACGCCGGTGCGCACCATCTCCCGGGCCTGCCAGACCATCGGATAACCCAGGTAGGTATGAGCCAGGCCGTAGAGCCGGCCGCTGCTTTGAAGCACTTGCTTGAGGGCCAGCAACTCACGCAGGTTCATAGCGGCGGGCTTTTCACTGAACACATGAAAACCCGCCTTCAGCGCCTGGTTGGCGATGGGGGCGTGCAGATGATTGGGAGTGACGATGACCAGCAGTTCCATGCGCAAGTGGGCCGGCAGCGCCGCTTCGCTGTCGAGCATGCCTTGCCAATCGCTGTAGCAACGGGACGCGGCCAGCCCCAGGGCCGCGCCGGTCTGCTGATTGTTGTGCGCATCACGGCTGAACGCACCGCACACCAGTTCAAAACCACCGTCCAGACCCGCGGCCTGACGGTGGGCCTGGCCAATGAAAGCGCCCTCTCCACCGCCGACAAAGCCCATTCTTATTTTGGCTGCTACAGGATTCATCGCGACTCTCTTATGCTGGGACTGACGACAATGTAACCGGTTACATCATGGCGGAAATCTAGGCTCAGTTTTGCGGCATGTCAAACCCGTTGGCACATGCATGAGCATTTGTGCGACGCGCAACCTGCGGTAAGCTCCCCAACCGTGCCGGCATTCCTGGCGCCGAATCGAGGTGATTTTGTCCAATATCCGTGAAGTAGCCCGGCTGGCCGGAGTTTCGGTGGCCACGGTTTCCAGAACGCTGAAATCTCCCGAACGGGTGCTGCCCCAGACTCGCGACAAGGTTAACGCGGCGGTGGAACAGGCCGGTTATCGGCCCAACCTGATGGCCGTGCAGTTTCGCTCCCGGAGAACCGGCAACCTGGTGATTCTGGTCCCGACCATCGCCAACACCTTTTTCGCCCGGGTCATCAGCGGGGCCCAACAGGCTGCGCAGGCGGCCGGTTATCGACTGCTGTTGTGCGACACCCAGGGTCGAGAAGAAATCGAGCGCGAATTTGCCGCCCTCGTCTACGCGCACCAGGCCGACGGGGTGATCCAGTTGCGCGCGAGCAACCCTTTCGAATCGCTTCCCGCGGGCGCCGAATCCTTGCCGCTGGTCAACGCCTGCGAAGTGGTCAAAGGCGCCCCCTACCCGACCATCAGCCTCGACAACCGGGCCGCCGCCCAGGCCATGACCGAACACCTGATCGGGCTCGGCCACCGGCGCATCGGCATCATCAAAGGGCCGCGAAGCAGTCCCCTGACCCTGGACCGCGTAGCCGGTTATCAGGATGCACTGCACCAGGCCGGTATCGCCGCAGACCCTGGCCTGATCTGTCACGGCGACTTCACGTTGAAGGCCGGTTACGACGGGGCCGGCGCGATGCTGGAGCTGGCGGAGCGCCCCAGCGCGCTGTTTTGTGAAAACGACGAGATGGCCATTGGCGCGCTCAAGCGCATCAAGCAAATGGGGTTGCGGGTGCCCGAGGACATTTCACTGGTGGGTTTTGATGACATTCCTTTCGCCGCCTACTGTGAGCCGCCGCTGACCACTCTCTCACAACCTGCCGAAACCTTCGGCCAGCGGGCGGTGCAAATGCTGATCGCCCTGATCGAGAAAACACCGCTTGCCGAACGGCATGTCGTGCTGCCGTTCGAGTTGACCGTGCGCGGCAGCAGCGCTGCGCCAGGCCCGGCGTTTAACAAGGATGCTTGAAAAAAACGACGCCCATCACCTTTTGATGCGCTATTGACTCGCCACCTGCCGGTCCGTTTCGACTACAGTGGCACTACTCTGCATAAAGCCATAACAAGACGGAGAGTTTCCCATGCGAGTCAACAAGCGCTTCACCCTTCTGGTCGCCGCGGCAGCACTGGTGGTCACGACCACAGCCCAGGCAGCACCGGTGTACATCAACATCCTGACGGGGGGCACCAGCGGGGTTTATTACCCGATCGGGGTCGGCCTGTCGCAGATTTACAGCAACGGGATCGAAGGCTCCAAGACGTCGGTACAGGCCACCAAGGCCTCGGTGGAAAACCTCAACCTGCTGCAGGCCGGTCGCGGTGAGCTGGCGCTGGCGCTGGGCGACTCGGTGGCGGACGCCAAGAACGGCGTGGAAGATGCCGGTTTCAAAGCCCCTCTGACCAAACTGCGGGCCATCGCCGGCGCCTACCCCAACTACATCCAGATCGTTGCCAGCCAGGAATCGGGCATCAAGACCCTGGCCGACCTCAAGGGTAAATCCATCTCCGTGGGGGCGGCCAAATCCGGTACCGAGCTCAACGCGCGGGCCATCCTCAAGGCCGCAGGGCTGAGCTACAGCGACATGAAGGTCCAGTACCTGCCGTTCGCCGAATCGGTAGACCTGATCAAGAACCGTCAACTGGATGCTACGCTCCAGTCCTCCGGGCTTGGGATGGCGGCCATTCGTGACCTGGCCTCGACCATGGCGCTCAACTACGTGTCGATCCCGGCAGACGTGGTGGCGAAGATCGGCAACCCGGCCTACCAGAGCGCAAATATCCCGGCCAATACCTACGACGGCCAGGCCGAAGCCGTGCCGACCGTGGCCATCACCAACATCCTGGTTACCCGCGCGGACGTCTCGGACGAGGTGGCCTACCAGATGACCAAGCTGATGTTCGATAACCTCACCCGCCTGGGCAACGCCCATTCGGCGGCCAAGGACATCAAGCTGGAAAATGCCGCGAAGAACCTGCCTATCCCGCTGCATCCCGGTGCCGAGCGCTACTACAAGGAAGTCGGCGCGCTGTAGACCGACCCGGTGCAGCGGCGATGATCGCCGTTGCACCCTTCTGGTTCGCACCTTCGATGTAGACAAGAGGCTTTCAGTTAATGAGTGAAATTCAGCACGGTCTTCCCTCCGACCCACGAGACTGGCCCAAGACGCTGTTCTACGTGGCCCTGCTGTTTTCTGTATTCCAGATCATCACCGCCGCCTTCTCCCCCATTTCCAGCCAGGTGCTGCGTGCCGTGCACGTGGGTTTCCTGTTGTGGGTGGTGTTCCTCAGTTACCCCGCCTATGGCGCAAGCCGCCCCTGGCAACCTCTGGCATGGCTGTTGTCCCTGGCCGGCGTGGCCACGGCGGCGTATCAGTGGGTGTTCGAAGCCGACCTGATCCAGCGCTCCGGGGACCTGACGTCCACGGACCTCATCATCGGTATCATTTTGATCGTGCTGGTGTTCGAAGCGGCCCGGCGGGTGATGGGGATTGCCCTGCCGCTGATTTGCGGGCTGTTCCTGGCCTATGGGCTGTTCGGTGAATACCTGCCAGGCGACCTGTCCCATCGCGGCTACGGCTTCGATCAGATCGTCAATCAATTGTCCTTCGGCACCGAGGGCCTGTACGGCACACCCACCTACGTATCGGCCACCTACATTTTCCTGTTCATTCTGTTCGGTTCCTTTCTTGAAAAGGCCGGAATGATCAAGCTGTTCACCGATTTCGCCATGGGCCTGTTCGGCCACAAGCTCGGCGGCCCGGCCAAAGTGGCGGTTGCCTCCTCTGCCTTGATGGGCACCATTACCGGTTCGGGCATCGCCAACGTGGTGACCACCGGGCAATTCACCATCCCGCTGATGAAACGCTTCGGCTACAAGGCCGCGTTTGCCGGCGGCGTGGAAGCCACCTCGAGCATGGGCAGTCAATTGATGCCGCCGATCATGGGCGCCGTGGCGTTCATCATGGCCGAGACCATCAACGTGCCATTTGTTGAAATCGCCAAAGCGGCGTTGATTCCCGCGTGCCTGTACTTCGGCTCGGTGTTCTGGATGGTTCACCTGGAAGCCAAGCGCTCCAACCTCAAGGGCTTGCCCAAAGACCAATGCCCCAGCGCGCTGGGCGCCGTCAAAGAGAACTGGTACCTGCTGATCCCACTCGCCGTGCTGATCTACCTGCTGTTCTCCGGTCGCACGCCGCTCTTTTCCGGCATGGTCGGACTGGCACTCACTGCCATCGTGATTCTCGGCTCGGCGATCATTTTGCGGGTGTCGAGCTTTGCAATGCGCTGCGCTTTCTGGATCGCCCTGGGCATCTTGTGCGTGGGCTTTTTCCAGTTAGGCATTGGCGTCATATTTGCGGTGATCGCAGTGTTGGTGGCGATCTGCTGGTTCATCAAAGGCGCACGGGAAACCCTGACGGTTTGCCTGCACGCACTGGTGGACGGCGCACGACATGCGGTGCCGGTGGGGATTGCCTGCGCCCTGGTGGGGATCATCATCGGCGTGGTGTCGTTGACCGGTGTGGCGTCGACCTTCGCCGGCTACATCCTGGCCATCGGCAAGGACAACCTGCTGCTGTCGCTGATCCTGACCATGCTCACCTGCCTGGTGCTGGGCATGGGCATCCCGACCATTCCCAATTACATCATCACCAGTTCGATCGCCGCGCCCGCCCTGCTGGAACTGGGCGTGCCACTGATCGTGTCGCACATGTTCGTATTCTATTTCGGCATCCTCGCCGACCTGACGCCGCCGGTCGCGCTGGCCTGCTTCGCCGCTGCGCCCATTGCCAGGGAAACGGGGCTGAAAATCAGCTTCTGGGCGGTGCGCATCGCCCTTGCCGGTTTTGTCATTCCATTCATGGCGGTCTATAACCCGGCACTGATGCTCCAGGGCGACAGCCTATGGATGACCGCTTACATGCTGATCAAGACGATGCTGGCGGTCGGGCTGTGGGGCATGGCGTCCACCGGCTACCTGCAACAGAAAATGCCGATCTGGGAACGCCTGATGTGCTTTGCCGCCGGGGCTTTGCTGGTCGTGGCGCTGCCGCTGACCGATGAGATCGGCTTCGTGGTGGGGGCTCTGCTGATCTTTCAACACGTATGGCGCTCGCGGCGCACCGGACGGGCCTTGGCGTGATCGGTTTGTGCCTGGGCCTGGCCGGTGCGGTCTGGGCCCAACTTCCTGTCACGGATTTCACCCTGGCGTGGAATCACACCATCGAGAAAATCCGCTGGGAGGAAGATTACCGCGTGACTGAACAAGGCCTGGTTCTGGGCGAAGCCAGGGTCAAGGGCAACGGCGCCGGCATGGAAGTTCCGGACGGTGCCCGGTTGAAAAACGGCAGCTGGCACTATCAGCGCCAGTTGCCGCCCCTGCAACCGCTGAAACTGGGGCGAACACCCGAAGCGGGTGATTACCAGTTGTGCGTCGACGGGGCTTGCCAGCCGATGAGCCATTGGCTCGGACCGCCCAAGGCAAGTCAGCCAACGGTGGAATTGTGGAGTTGCGGATAACGATCTCCCCTGGTCCAAACAGAACTCTGTGGCGAGGTTTTTTTGTGGGAGCAAGCCTTGCTCCCACAACTGCCCTCCTCACCACAATCAAACCCAGGGTCTGAAGGTCAGTCACTCAGGCAAACGTCGCCCCACGGGTATTCACAAACAGTGCATACAACGAGTGGCTGCCGGCCATGAACAGGCGATTACCCTCCCGTCCGCCGAAGCAGACGTTAGGGCAACGCTCCGGCAGGGAGATGTGGCCGATAGCCTTGCCCTCGGGGTTGAACACTCGCACACCGTCGAGCTTTTCCAGGTCGGCCTTGGGATCGCCATTACCGCCCCACCCGCACCAGAGGTTGCCACTCTCGTCGCATTTGAGCCCATCGATGGCCGCGTAATCCAAGCCTTCGATGTGCTTGCGCCGTTCGCCCAGGGTGCCATCGTCCTTGACCGTGATCGCCCACACCAGGCGGTTCGGCTTGGCCCGGCCTTCGACCACGTAGAGGATCTTCTCGTCTGGCGAAAAGCACAGGCCGTTGGGCCCTGCCATGTCGTCGATCACTCGCGTGACCTTGCCGGTTTCACCGTCGATGCGATACACCGCGTGGGGCTGGGCAGGGGCGACTTTATGCCCTTCGTAGTTGTTGCCGGTCTGGAACGGTGGATCGGTGAACCAGACAGAACCGTCGCGCTTGCACACGATGTCGTTGGGCGAGTTGAAAGGCTTGCCCTCGAAACTGTCCGCCAGCACGGTGATGGTGCCGTTGTGCTCGGTGCGGGTGACGCGCCGGCCTTCAGTCGACGTGGTGGAGCCTTCGCAGACCAGCAAGCGCCCTTGGCGATCGCGGCACAGGCCGTTGGAAAAGTTGGAGTTCTCGCGGTAAACCGACAGGCTGTCGGTGACTTCATCCCAGCGCATGATGCGGTTGTTGGGAATGTCACTGACCAGCAAATAACGACCGTCGCCCACCCACACCGGCCCTTCCGCCCAGCGCAGGCCACTGGCGAGCTTTTCAACACTGGCGTTGAACAGCCGCAGGTCCATGAAGCTGGGGTCGAGGATCTTGATCAGTGGGTCAGGGTAGCGCTGGCTCAAGGGTTCTGCCTGAGTCAGCCCGGGCAGGTTGCCCAGGGTTGCGGCGGCGGCCGAAACCACCAAGGATTTTTTCAGGAATACCCGGCGGCCCTGATGGGCAGTCGTTGCAGGTTGCGAAGCATCCATCGTGCGTCTCCGTTAATTATTATTGGACGGCGACGACAGTTTTACTCCGTGATAGGACATCGTACAAGTATGCGCTCTGCCCTGCGCAAGAAAAAATTCAGTTGGCGTGGAGCGGGATCCGTACGGTGAAGGTGGTGCCCGATCTGGCCTTGGAATGAACCTCGATAGTGCCCTTATGGGCGGATACGATGGCGGACGCGATGTGCAGGCCCAGCCCGAGCCCAGCCGCAGAGCCATACTGCATGTCACCGCTGCGCAATTGCCGGACCATCGGGTTGAAGATGCTGGCAATGGCGTCCTTCTCGATAAGCTTGCCCTGGTTGTTGATGGCAATCACCGCCGTATCCTCTTCGGTACTCAATGAAACAGTAATCGGCGCACCCTCGCTACCATGCTGGACGGCATTACCAATCAGGTTGGCGAACACCTGTTCCATGCGCGCCTGATCAAACAGGCCTTCCAGGGCGCCCGTCGTTTCAAAGATGATTCTGCTTTCCGGATGATAGGCCCGCGCCTCTTCCACCATGCCCTCGCAGGCCGCTACCAGGTCACCGTTGAAGCGCTGCACCGGAATGCCCGCCCCCAGTTGGGTACGGGTAAAGTCCAGCAGATCGCCGACAATCTTGTTGGCCCGTTTGACGCTGGTGTAGATGCGCGAAGAGATCTTGGTGGCTTTAGCGGGCAGGTCGCCTGCCCGCAGCAGCACTTCGGAACTCAGCAGGATCGCGCCCAGGGGGCTGCGCAAGTCATGCCCCAGAATCCCGAGGAAGATATTGCGGCCCGCATCGACGGCGCCCGAATAGCTGACCACGGACTCCGCCAAGGCCTGGTCTACGGCCTCGTTGAAGCGGATCACGTCGGACACCACTTGCTCGTGGTCCAGTTGGGTCTGCGGCATCCAGAGCATCAGCACGCTGGTGCGCAGCGCCCGGTATTCCGAAACCATCTGCTCCACCGTAAACCCCGAGGACTGGCGAATGACCGCATGGGTTTCGGCTGCAGTTTCAGCCTCTGCCGCCGGCGCATCGCCCTGGGACTTGGCGATCTGCTCCTTGACGGTTTGCGAAGTGCGCAGGTCAGCGGCAATGGTGCGCAGCATCTGCTCGGCGTGATCGCGCAGAGCCACCGAATCCATGCCATGGGAGGCCGGTGTGATGGTTTTGGCGAAGTCTTCCCACGCCTGAAGAATCGGCTCGATATTGTCGAGGATGAAATCAGCCAGGCGCATGGGTTGCTCCGCAGGAAGGGATAATCGAGGGTTAGTATCGCAACAACGCAAGGGACTGCCGGCCTCGGTTCCATTGTTGTACAGCAAACCCAGGGCGATAGGGGATTCATCGTGGCGCGCGCGCAGCTGGCGCCGCACTGCATAGGCGCTTGAATGAACAGCCTTGCGCCAAAATAGGGCACTTGTCTCTTGCAACGCTATACGGTACAAATCCCTTTTGATGTTGTACGACAACCTATAACTAAACTAGCCGTTCCGAAGCGCCTTGCTTCGGCGGCCTGCCTTTGAGACCCCCTGCCATGACCCGCTCCACGGCCGTACCTGACACCCCCACTCCGCTCCCTCGGCACCTCGCCGTGCTGGTTCTGCTGTGCATGGGATGTGCCTTCGCCGGCAACCATGTCGCCGCCAGGGCAGCATTTGATGACGGTGCCGGGGTCTTGCTGGCGATCCTGCTGCGCTCGGGCGGCACCTTGCTGGTGCTGGCCGCAATGGTGCTCTGGCAACGCCAGAACCTGCGCCTGCCGCAGGGGGTCTGGCGCTGGCAATTGGCTCTGGGGCTGTTGATTGCCGCCCAGAGTCTGTGCCTGTATTCCGCCGTGGCTCGGGTCCCGGTCGCCCTGGCGCTGTTGGTGGGCAATGTCTTTCCGATCCTCCTGGCGTTGCTGACCTGGGCGCTCGGCGGGCCACGCCCGACCGCGCGCACTGCCGCGTTGATGGGCATGATTCTGGTTGGCCTGGTGTTCGTGCTGGAAGTACCGGCCCGGCTGTCGTCGCAAGAAAGCGTCGGCCCGCAGTGGTTGCTCGGCGTGGGCCTGGCCTTCTGTGCCGCCTGCGTGTTCGCCTGCGCGCTATGGATCACCGACCACAAACTGTCCCAGGTGCGCGGGTCGGTCCGCAGCCTGCTGACCATTTTCATCGTGTTCAGCAGCGTCAACCTCGCCGGCCTGACCGGCGCCCTTCCCGGTGGCTTCGACCTGCCGGCCAGCAGCACCGGCTGGTTTGCCCTGGCGACCCTGGTGGTGCTCTATGGCACCGGGTTTATCGTGCTATTCATTTCCGTGCCCCGCCTGGACATGCCGCGCAACGCCCCGGTGATGAACATCGAACCGCTGGCGACCCTGCTGATCGGCTGGCTGGTGCTGGACCAGATGCTCAACCCGGGCCAGGTGATTGGCGGCGCGATTGTGGTCACCGGCATCGTATTGCTGACGTATCGCAAGGTCGAGCGCATCAAGGCACCGGTTACCGAGGCCGCCGGACGCAACTGAACTGAAGCATCCATCGTCGCTGTGTGGGAGCAAAAGCTGCTCCCACACACGCTTCAGGCCGGCCGACGCACCGCCCTCACCTTCGCGCTATTGCCACCGCCGCAAAAGAACCGCTCGCCGCCGTCTGACTCAAGACCCGACACGCCAATCCCCGGCGGCATGGTCACGCTTTCCAGCACTTCTGCGGTTTGCGGGTCGATGCGCCGCAGATCGCTTTCATCGTTTTCCCAGGTGCCGTGCCAGAGTTCGCCGTCGACCCAGGTCACGCCCGTGACGAAGCGGTTGGATTCGAGGGTGCGCAGGATCTTGCCAGTGGAGGGATCGATCTGGAGGATTTTGCGCGCCTTGTACTGGCCGACCCAGAGTGATCCTTCGGCCCAGGCCAGTCCTGAATCATCACCACTATTGGGCGCCGCAATGGTCGCCAGTACCTGGCCGTTGCGCGGGTCGATCTTGCGAATGGTGTCTCCGGCGATCTGGAACAGGTGCTTACCGTCAAAAGCCGTTCCGGCGTTTGCCGGAACGTCCAGCGAACGCAACATCTGGCCGCTGGCCGGATCGAGTGCATGCAGCTTGTCGCCGGAAGCGAACCAGACGAGCTCGCCGTCATGACTGACACCGTGCACGCAATCGACGCCGGGAAAAGGGCCGTATTCACGCAGGATCTGCGCATCTGAATGTTTCATCTTGCAAGCCTCCTCGTTGGGGTGTGACTGCATCCTAACCATCGGGCAGCAGCGCGGTGAGTAACAATACCGTCGTGAATCCGGGCAACGGTGGCGCCAGCCAGCGACAGGCCCGCCCACGCCCGACCGACTGCACCTTGCCGGACGCGGCCAGCGTGTCGAGGGCCCGTTGCACGGTGCGCTGGCTGGCATCCAGGGCCAGCGCCAGGGCGGAACTGGACCAGGATTGGCCATCGGCCAGCAACGCCAGCACTGCGGCGTGGGGCTCTTCTACAGGACGCGCCAGCACCACCACTTCGCCGCCCTTGCGTGGCATTAGGGCAAACCCACGCCGGGTCGCCGTCACCTCGGCCAGCGGGCGCAGCGCCACCCGCAAGCGCCCGACTTCGACCCGCAGTCGGGCGCGATGGGAATCATCCGTCAGTTTCAAGCCAAAGGCCTGGGCAACGAGGGTTTCCCTGGACACATCGGCAGGCCAGGCTTGAGCCAATTGCCTGGCGAGGGTGAACAACACCGGGCGCCTGGCAAGAGAGATCCGCAGGCTCGCCCTGTTCACGCCATTGCGACATGCGTCCACCACCAACGCGTCGCTGGACAGGAGTGCTTCAACCTCCTCAAGGGTCAGCAAGCGCTCCTCGCCCCCTGCAATCAGACGCGCCGCCGGAGCCTGCAGGACGCGCCAGGCGCTTTCGACTTCGGCAGTCAGCGCGCCAATGCCGGCTTGTCGCGCAGCCTGGGTGGCACGTTCAAGTGCGGCCCGTGCGGTTTTCGTTCGTAACCGCCGCATGGCGATGCCCGCCACCACCAGTTCGCAAGCGGCTCTGGACGGCGGTGGAAGACAGCCCGGGTCAAGGTCAACCAGCCTCGCCTCGGCCTCGTCGAGATGGCCTAGCAGCAGTAAGCGGCGGATTTCGATTGAGCGTGCGTGGGCGACGTTCGTCCGGTCGCCCTGGCGTTCAAGCACCGCCCGCGCAGCCTCCAGGCGCTTCACCGGCCAAGCCAGATCACGGGACGCCAGGGCGATCTCCCCTTCGGCCACCACGCACCGCGCCTGTGCCACGGCCTCCCGGGGCCCGAAGGCCCGAGCCGCCCGCCGCATCAGCACCCTGGCCCGCTCCAGCTCGCCCAACTGCGCCATGGCA
>NZ_WUUD01000020.1:56436-90935 GCF_009831705.1 Pseudomonas sp. PICF6
CGCAGGGAAACGCGATTGAGCGCGGCCACCGGATCCCCCGCCGCCAGTGCTCGTGCTGCGGCGCTGATCAACGCATCCGATGCCATCGTCCGGTTTCCCTCGCCACAGGTTTGGGTGTCGCGATCAGAGACGGATTTCCCCCGCCGGCAGCACATCGATCCGCGACACCGCGCTGCTCAGGCGTCCCAGCCGGTTGTTGTGATTGGCAATGATCTGCTCGGCCGCCATGCTGCCGTTGTCCACGGTGGAATGGGCGTCCGCGGCCAGCACCACGTCATAACCCAGGGCAT
Organism: Pseudomonas sp. PICF6; assembly: GCF_009831705.1. Lineage (NCBI taxonomy): Bacteria > Pseudomonadati > Pseudomonadota > Gammaproteobacteria > Pseudomonadales > Pseudomonadaceae > Pseudomonas > Pseudomonas sp. PICF6. The sequence continues at coordinate 56,727 of NZ_WUUD01000020.1, forward strand.
GGGCCTGGCGTACGGTGGCGTTGACGCAATAGTCGGTTTGCAACCCGCAGATCACCACGCGATCAATCATCCGCGCTTGCAGCAGCGACAGCAGGTCGGTCTGGTAGAAGGCGTCCGGCGTGGTCTTGCGTACTCGCAGGTCATCCGGTGCGGTCAACAGGCCATCGGCCAGTTGCCAGGCGCTGGAACCATAAGTCAGCGACCCCTCCAGCTCTTCGTGCTGGATCAGGATCACCGGCAAGCCGACGGCCCTGGCCCTGGCGCTGAGCTCGTTGATTGTCCGGATCATGCGTGGGCTGTCGAAACACTCCTCTTGGCCGCTGCACAGCGCGCTCTGGACATCGATGATCAGCAATGCGGTGTTCATGACGTTCCTCTTCAAAACGTGTTGGATCCCGACAACAGATTAACAACCTGGCGATCATTCCCTGTCGCGGATCGCTTCAAAACACTAGGCAGTATGGCCCGGTTTGCGTAGTACGCCTGTTCGCCGTCGCTTGGGTGACGCAAAAGCCAGGTTTGGGATAGGCTCGTGCGGCTCATCCCTCACCGCACAAGGACATTGCCGATGACGCTACGAATCGAACGTACGGACACCCCCACCGCAGAAGACCGCGAGGCGATCCTCGTCCCGCTGCGCGCCTACAACACGGCCAAGACCGGCGGGACGGTGCCTGAGTTGGTCGCCTGGCTGGTGCGCGACGAACACAGCGGCGAAACCGTGGGCGGGCTCTACGGTCGAGTGTTCTTTCAATGGTTTTATATCGAGTTGCTGGTGGTGCCGGAACAGGCCCGTGGCCAGGGCACCGGTTCGACGTTGATGCAGATGGCCGAAGACTTTGCCCGAGAGAAAAACTGCGTGGGCATGTGGCTGGACACCTTCGACTTCCAGGCGCCCGCGTTCTACAGGCAACTGGGCTTCACGGAAATCGGCCAGATCGACGATTACCCGCCGGGCCACCAGCGCTTCTTCTTCCAGAAGCGCCTGAGCCAGACCGAGTGAAATACAGGCTCTTGTGGACTTACTCGCGATAGCGGTGGGTCAACTGCGGTGATGTGGGCTGTGCCGGCCTCATCGCGAGCAAGCTCGCTCCCATATGGGTTGCGAGTGTTCACAGGATCTGCAAACGACACAAAAACCTGTGGGAGCGAGCCTGCTCGCGATAGCAGTGCAAGTGGTCTACAGACAAGTCGCCAACGCCGCCAACCGACGCTTGGCAACAAAGTCGTCATGCCGGGCGTAGTAGTTCAGCGCCGTGCCGGAAGCGCTGGTTTGCAGATCCACAAACGACTCGGCCGAGCGGGTGTACACGGTCATGCCACCCGTCTTGCCGGGTTGCAGATAGGCACCGGCATCGACGCCAAACACAGCTTCGTCCTGCCAGGAAAACTGCACACACTCGGCCACCACCTGCTGCGGTTTGTCCGAAGTCAATGTCTTATAGGGTGCTTGAGTACGGGCCTGGTTCATCGCCGAACCCGCGCAGCCAACCAGCAACGTTGCGGCCACGGCCACCATCAGCATTCGCATTGCGTTCACTCATAGAGAAAAAAACCGACTGTAGCACTGCGGCCTGGGCCTTCATGCTGCTTTACTGAAATTTATACGCGACACCGGGCGATGATTCGCGCAACCTGTCGCGCCATTGCCACTTGCCCGCGCGGAACAGCCCATGACACCCAATGCCGAGTTCTACAAACCCAGCACCGAATACGCTGACAAACTGATCAGCCAGATCGGCCAGACCCCGGCCTGGATCGCCAAGCGAATCGGTGTCACCGACAAGCGGATTCGCTACATCCTCGACGGCGAACGCACCGTCAAGGGCGAAACCACGCCGATACAGATGACCTACACCGAACAGTTCGCCCTCGAATGCCTGGCCGCTGCGGCCAAGGCCAGCAAGAAACAACCCCCGGCACCCAAGGAGTGACCATGGCGGCAACCGAACAGCAACATGAACGAGCGCTGGAAAAATTTCTCGATGCACGCCCCGACCTGCGCGTCGAGCTGGACAACCTCAACCCGCTGTTGGCCCAGGCCAAGGGCGAGACCGCCGCGCAGTATCGCGCCGAGCGCTTGCATGAAGCATTCGAAGCCGAGGCTGAGCACCAGGGCCTGTTCGCTTGGGAACTGACCCTGCAACTGACCGCCACCTCGCCTCAGGACTACGAAAACCAGCGCATGGAAGTCCACAAGGAGGTGGCGCAGATGGCGGGGATGGAGTGGGCGGAGTATTGCGAGTTGAATGGTCTCAAAAACCAAGGCTGAGTACTTCCTGTGGCGCTCGCCCCTTTCCTGGCAATCGCCCCCCCGTCCATAAAGCTTTATCATGGCCGCAGTTTTGCTGATCGGGTCTGTCATGAAGTTTGCCATCGCGTTGTTTTCCGCCGCCCATGCGCCCTCCTCGCGCCGCGCCCTGTTGTTTGCCCAGGCCGCGCTGGCCGGTGGGCATGAAATCGTGCGACTGTTCTTCTATCAGGATGGCGTCTTTAACGCTGCCGACAGTCTCGTAACGCCCCAGGATGAACAGGATCTGCCCCGACAGTGGCGCGCCTTTGTCAGCGACAACCAGCTCGACGGCGTGGTTTGCATCGCAGCGGCGTTGCGCCGTGGCGTGCTGAACGATGAAGAGGCCCAGCGCTACCAACGTTCGGCGGTCAGCGTCGTCGCCCCTTGGGCCTTGTCCGGCCTGGGCCAGTTGCACGATGCGATCCAGGACGCCGACCGCTTGATCTGTTTCGGAGGCGCGTAATGGCCAAATCCTTGTTACTCATCAGCCGCCAGGCTCCCTGGTCGGGCCCCGGGGCCCGGGAAGCACTGGACATCGTGCTGGCCGGCGGCGCGTTCGACCTGCCCATCGGCCTGCTGTTCCTCGACGACGGCGTCTTTCAGCTCGCCAACGGCCAGAACGCCAAGGCGCTCCAGCAAAAGGACCTGAGCGCGAACTTGCAGGCGTTGCCCATGTTTGGCGTCGAGGACCTCTACGTCTGCGCCGACAGTGCCGCCGAACGTGGCGTCGCAACCGCTGCCCTGGCGCTGGACGAGCTGAAAATACTCAGCGCGCCGCAGATCGCCGAGCTCATTGATCGTTATGACCAGGTGATCACCCTCTGATGTCGACTTTGCATGTGTTGTCTCATTCCCCCTTCGGCGATAGCCGCTTCGCCAGTTGCCTGCGGGTACTGGGCGAGCAGGACGCACTGCTGCTGTGCGGCGACGCGACATACGCCTTGCGAGCCGCCACGGTGCCGTTTGCAGAACTGCAGCGCAGAGGCCTGAAGCTTTTCGTGCTTGGCGAAGACGCACAAGCCCGGGCCCTGGACATTCCGCAATGGGCCGAGGCCATCGACTACCCGGCGTTCGTCGCGCTGTCGCTCCACCATGACAAGGTCAACACCTGGTTATGAACGTGCTGAACGTGGGCCAACGCGCCATTGCGCTGGACAAGGACGGCTACCTGGCCGATCTCAATGACTGGTCGGCCGAAGTCGCCACAGCCCTGGCGGCCGCCGAAGACATCCAGTTGAGCCCCGAACACTGGGAAGTCCTCGAACTGCTGCGCGGCTTCTACGACGAATTCCAGCTCTCCCCCGCGACCCGGCCGCTGATCAAGTACACGGCGCTGAAACTGGGCACCGACAAGGGCAACAGCCTGCACCTGAACCGATTGTTCAAAGGCACCCCCGCCAAACTCGCCGCCAAGCTGGCGGGCCTGCCCAAACCGACGAACTGCTTATGACCGACTTCCCATCGCTGACCCTTGAAACCCCGGCCGAACATCCGTTCGCCCAATTCGTGCGCATCCTCGGCAAAGGCAAGCGCGGCGCCCGTGACCTGACCCGCGAAGAAGCGCGGCAAGCCATGGGCATGGTGCTGGACGAGCAGGTTGAGGACACCCAACTCGGCGCCTTCCTGATGCTATTGCGGCACAAGGAAGAAAGCTCCGAAGAAATGGCCGGTTTCACCCAAGCCTTGCGTGAGCGCCTGCAGACCCCGGCGTTGCCGGTGGATCTGGACTGGCCGACCTACGCCGGCAAGAAGCGTCATTTACCGTGGTACCTGCTGGCGGCCAAATGCCTCGGGCAGAACGGTGTGCGGATTTTCATGCATGGCGGCGGCGCGCATACGGCGGGCCGGCTCTACACCGAGCAACTGCTTGGCTTCCTGAACATCCCTCTGTGCCGCGACTGGCAGCAAGTTGGCGCAGCGCTGGACGACGGTGGCCTGGCCTTCATGCCATTGGTGGACTGGGCACCGCAGATGCAACGGATGATCGACCTGCGCAACACCCTGGGCTTGCGTTCGCCGATCCATTCCCTGGCGCGGATCCTCAACCCCCTGGGCGCCCGTTGCGGGCTGCAAAGCATTTTCCATCCGGGCTACCAGGCGGTCCACCGCGATGCCAGCGGTTTGCTGGGAGACACCACCATCGTGATCAAGGGCGACGGTGGCGAGATCGAGATCAACCCGGACGCCGACAGCCACCTGTATGGCACCCGCGACGGTGTGAGCTGGGATGAGGAATGGCCGCGACTGGCCGAACAGCGCCACGTCAAACCGCAAAGCCTCGACCCTGAGCACCTCAAAGCCATCTGGCGAGGCGATGTGGAAGACAGCTACCCGCAACTGGCGCTGATCGCCACCATGGCCCTGGCCTTGCGCGGCCTGGGTCTGGCTCGGGAAGACGCGTTAGAGCAAGCCCGCCAATACTGGGCCGCGCGGGATCGATCGATTTAACCGATCATCAACGCCCAACCTTTGCGCTTTTTGTTCGAACCTATGGGAATAGACTCCTCTCCAACGTTTATTGGTAGAGGAGATCGAGATGGGTTTGTTAGTCGAAGGTCGCTGGCAGGACCAGTGGTATGAAAGCAAAGACGGCACCTTCCAGCGTGAACAGGCGCAACGCCGCCATTGGATCACCGCCGACGGCAGCGCCGGCCCCACGGGCGACAGCGGATTTGCCGCCGAGTCCGGGCGCTACCATTTGTATGTATCCCTGGCCTGCCCCTGGGCCCACCGGACGCTGATCTATCGCAAGCTCAAAGGCCTGCAAGACCTGATCGATGTCTCGGTGGTCAGCTACCTGATGCTGGAAAACGGCTGGACCTTCGACAAGCGCCATGGCTCCACTGGCGACAAACTCGATCACCTGGATTTCCTGCACCAGCGCTACACCGCCGATACGCCGCACTACACCGGTCGCGTCACCGTGCCAGCGCTGTGGGACAAACGGCAACAACGCATCGTCAACAACGAATCAGCGGAAATCATCCGCATGTTCAACAGCGCCTTCGACGGCTTGACCGGAAACGACCTGGACCTCTACCCCGAGCACCTGCGCAACGATATCGATGCATTGAACGAACGCATTTATCCGGCAGTGAACAATGGCGTGTACCGCGCCGGGTTCGCCACCACTCAGGCGGCCTACGAAGAAGCGTTCGATGGTTTGTTCACTGAGCTGGACCGCTTGGAAGCATTGCTGCAAACCCGACGCTACCTGGCCGGTGAATACCTGACCGAAGCCGATATCCGCCTGTTCACCACCATCATCCGCTTTGACGCGGTGTATTTCGGCCATTTCAAATGCAACCTGCGGCGCATTGCGGATTATCCGAACCTGTCGAACTGGTTGCGGGAGTTGTACCAGTGGCCGGGGATTGCCGAGACTGTGGACTTCACCCATATCCAGCGCCATTACTACGGCAGCCACAAGACCATCAACCCCAACGGAATCGTGCCCAAGGGGCCGGAGCAGGACTTCAGGGTTGCCCATGATCGGGAGCGGTTGAGTGGGAAAGGGATTTGGCGGGGGGTTGAGAACTGATCCAGGATCTTTGTTGATTCTGAAGGCCAATCGCGAGCAGGCTCGCTCCCATATGTGATCGTTGTTCAACCATGAATCTGCGGTTGTACACGATCACGGTGGGAGCGAGCCTGCTCGCGATTGGAGCGACACGGTCTGTCTAGACCTGCCCCTGAGCCCCTTCAAACCACGCCAGTTTCTCGCGCAGTTGCACCACTTCCCCAACGATCACCAGGGTCGGTGCATGAACCTCATGCTCGGCCACCATTTTCGGCAAATCTGCCAGGGTGCCGGTGAACACCCTCTGGTTGGAGGTGGTGCCTTGCTGGATCAGCGCCGCCGGTGTGTCCGCCGCGCGACCGTGCTTGATCAACTCGTCGCAGATGATCGGCAGCCCCACCAACCCCATGTAGAACACCAACGTCTGCGCCGGCGACACCAAGTCCGCCCACGGCAAGTCACTGGTGCCGTCCTTCAGATGACCGGTGATGAATCGCACCGACTGGGCATAATCGCGATGGGTCAGCGGGATCCCGGCGTAGGCCGCGCAGCCGCTGGCGGCGGTGATGCCCGGAACCACCTGGAACGGGATGCCATGGGCCGCCAGTTCTTCGATTTCTTCACCGCCACGGCCAAAGATGAACGGATCACCGCCCTTCAATCGCACCACACGTTTGCCTTGCCGGGCCAGATCGACCAATTGCTGGTTGATCTGCTCCTGGGGCACCGCGTGCTCTGAGCGACGCTTGCCGACGTAGATCCGCTCGGCGTCACGCCGGCACAGCTCAAGGATCGCCGGAGCCACCAGACGGTCGTAAAGCACCACGTCCGCCTGCTGCATCAGACGCAAGGCACGGAAGGTCAGCAGGTCCGGATCACCAGGGCCAGCGCCCACCAGATAGACTTCACCCGGTGCATTCGGCGCCTGGCCTGCAATCTTTTCACGCAACAGGCGCTCGGCCTCGGCGCCCTGCCCGGCCAACTGTCGATCAGCGATCGGCCCCTGGAACACCTCTTCCCAGAACGCGCGGCGTTGCTGCACATCCGGGAACAGCCCTTTGACCTGGCTGCGAAAACGCGCCGCCAGCCCGGCCAGTTGCCCATAGGTCGAAGGAATCCAGGTTTCCAGCTTGGCTCGGATCAACCGCGCCAGCACCGGCGCATCGCCGCCGCTGGACACCGCGATCACCAGCGGCGAGCGGTCGACAATCGCCGGGAAGATCACGCTGCACAGGGCCGGTGCGTCCACCACGTTGACCGGCACGCAACGCTTGTGGGCGTCGGCCGACACCTGAGCGTTAAGTGGCTCGTCGTCGGTGGCGGCAATGATCAGGCCGCAACCGTCCAGGTCCGCTTCCACGTAGCCACGCAGGATGCATTCACCGCCGCTGCCACTGACCAGTTCCCGCAACTGCGGTTCGATATCGGGTGCGACCACCCGCAACAACGCGCCGGCATCGGCCAACAGGCGAGACTTGCGCAAGGCAATCTCGCCGCCGCCGACCACCAGCACGCGACTGCCGCGCAGGTTGTGGAACAGTGGCAAATAGTCCATTTAGCCGATGACCTCGATGCCGCCCATGTAGGGCTTCAACACCTCGGGCACACGGATCGAACCGTCGGCCTGCTGGTAGTTTTCCAGGACCGCCACCAGGGTGCGGCCCACGGCCAGGCCGGAGCCATTGAGGGTGTGGACCAGCTCCGGCTTGCCGGTTTCCGGGTTGCGGAAACGCGCCTGCATGCGGCGGGCCTGGAAGTCGCCACAGTTGGAGCACGAAGAAATCTCGCGGTACTTGTCCTGGCTCGGGATCCAGACTTCCAGGTCGTAAGTCTTCACCGCACTGAAGCCCATGTCGCCAGTGCACAGCGCCAGGGTCCGATACGGCAGCTCCAGCAGTTGCAAGACTTTCTCGGCGTTGGCGGTCAGGCTTTCCAGCGCTTGCATGGACACCGAGGGCTCGACGATCTGCACCATCTCGACCTTGTCGAACTGATGCTGACGGATCATGCCCCGGGTATCACGGCCCGACGCCCCGGCTTCACTGCGGAAACACGGTGTGTGGGCGACGAACTTGATGGGCAGTTGCTTGGCGTCGACGATCTCGCCCGCGACGATGTTGGTCAGCGACACTTCGGCGGTAGGGATCAGGTACAGGTCGGCCTCGCCTTCGCGGCTGATCTTGAACAGGTCTTCCTCGAACTTCGGCAACTGGCCAGTGCCCTGCAAGGCTGGCGCCTGAACCAGGTAAGGCGTGTAGGCTTCTTCGTAGCCGTGCTCGGTGACGTGCAGGTTGATCATGAACTGCGCCAGGGCGCGATGCAGACGGGCAATCGGCCCGCGCAACAAGGCAAAACGGGCGCCCGACAGCTTGGCGGCGGTTTCGAAATCGAGCCAGCCGAACTTCTCGCCCAGGGCGACGTGGTCCTGCACCGGGAAATCGAAGACTTTGGGCGTGCCCCAACGGCGCACTTCGACGTTGCCGTCTTCATCTTCACCGACCGGGACCGATTCATGCGGCAGGTTGGGGATACCCAGCAGGATCGAATCCAGTTCGGTCTGGATCGCGTCCAGCTCGACCTTGCCGGCACTCAACTCACCCGCCATGCGCTCGACATCGGCCATCAGCGGTGCGATGTCTTCGCCGCGCTGCTTGGCCTGACCGATGGATTTGGAGCGCGCGTTACGTTCAGCCTGCAGGGCTTCGGTGCGGGTCTGGACGGTCTTGCGCTGTTCTTCCAGCGCTTCGATGCGCGCGACGTCCAGGGCGAAGCCACGGGATGCCAGGCGGTCCGCTACGTCCTGAAGGTTGCTACGTAACAGTTTGGAATCGAGCATGTCGGTCTCTCGTTATCAAAGTTTGGTCAGGGACAGGCCAGCCCAGGTGGCGAGCAGCCCGCCGAATACGCTGATGGCCGCGTAGCCCAGGGCCAGCGGCACCTGCCCGCTTTCCAGCAGGCGCACCGTATCCAGTGAAAAGGATGAAAAAGTCGTCAGGCCGCCAAGAAAGCCGACCAACAGCCCCGCGCGCACCTCGATGGGCACCTCGGGGCGAATCAAAAACAGACCGTATAGAACGCCGATCAGCAGACAGCCCACGATATTAACGGCCAGCGTGGCGGTATAGAAGTGCCGCGGCCAATTTGCGTTGACCCAATTGCCAGTCGCAAAGCGCAACAACGTGCCGGCAACGCCACCAGCGGAGACTGCGAGTATCAAGGGGATCAAGGTTTTCTCCGCTGCCGTGGACTCAGACGGTCCAGTTGTGCCAAATGATTGAGTTTCTCGCCGATCTTCAGTTCAAGGCCACGGGGCACCGGCTGATAGAACGGCTGGGGTTCGAGTTCTTCGGGAAAATAGTCTTCACCGGCGGCATAGGCGTCCGGTTCGTCGTGAGCGTAACGGTATTCATCGCCATAGCCCAATTGCTTCATCAGTTTGGTCGGCGCGTTGCGCAGGTGCAGCGGCACTTCCAGGGAGCCATGCTCGGTGGCGCTGCGCATCGCGGCCTTGAAGCCCATGTACACCGCATTGCTCTTTGGCGCGCAAGCCAGGTAGGTGATGGCCTGGGCTACGGCGAGTTCGCCTTCCGGGCTGCCGAGGCGTTCTTGCACATCCCAGGCCGCCAGGCACAGGCTCAGGGCGCGGGGATCGGCATTGCCGATGTCTTCGCTGGCCATGCGCACCACTCGGCGCGCCAGGTACAACGGATCGCAACCGCCGTCGATCATTCTGGCGAACCAGTACAGCGCCGCATCGGGGTTGGAGCCGCGTATGGATTTGTGCAGCGCCGAAATCTGGTCGTAGAACGCCTCACCGCCCTTGTCGAAGCGTCTACGGGTGTCGCCCAACAAGCTTTGCAGCAGTTCGACGCCGATCTCGCTGTTGTCTTCGGCCAGGTCCGAGGCGTTTTCCAGCAGGTTGAGCAAGCGCCGGCCATCGCCATCGGCGGCCGAAAACAGGATCTGGAAGCCTTCGTCACTGAGGCTCAACTGGCGCTTGCCCAGGCCGCGTTCCTCGGTCAGCGCCCGGTGCACCAGCTTGCGCATCGCCGCCTCGTCGAGGCTCTTGAGCACATAGACCCGCGCCCGGGACAGCAAGGCGTTATTGAGTTCGAACGAAGGGTTTTCGGTGGTCGCGCCAATGAAGATCAGCGTCCCGTCTTCGACGTAGGGCAGGAACGCGTCCTGCTGCGACTTGTTGAAACGGTGCACTTCATCGACAAACAGGATGGTGCGCTTGCCGTATTGCCCGGCCTGCTGCTTGGCGACTTCCACCGCCTGGCGGATTTCCTTGACCCCGGCCAGCACCGCCGAAACCGTTTCGAAGTGGGCGTCCGAGACTTCCGCCAGCAGTCGCGCCAGAGTGGTCTTGCCCACGCCCGGCGGGCCCCAGAAAATCATCGAGTGCAACACACCCTGCTCCAAGGCCTCGCGCAGAGGCTTGCCGCGGGCGAGCACATGTTCCTGGCCGACGTACTCATCCAGGTTGGTCGCGCGCAGGCGGGCGGCCAATGGCTGGGCAATCGGGGCGCTTCGAAACAGGTCCATCACTACTTATGCAACCTCCGCTGGGTCCTGGTGCCGATCCTCTCTACCGGAGCAGATCTGTGGGAGCATCTGTGGGAGCAAGGCTTGCCCGCGATACAGACACCTCGGTGCGTCTGGTAGACCGAGGCGATGCAATCGCGGGCAAGCCTTGCTCCCACAAGCCTTGCTCCCACAGGCCATTTCCGACAGGGGCTTTATGTTTACTCCTGGATCACGTCCGCACCCTTGGGGATGTCGAACTTGAACTTGGACGCAGCGATCGGCTCGTTGGCCTTGACCCCGGTGAACAGAATATTGGTGCGCTGACCGACACTGTCGATCAGTTGCATGTCGTTGACCAGACCGTTGCGAAAGGACAGGCGCAGGCTGTCGAACAGGCTGTCCCGGGTCTTGGGCTTGAGGGTGAAGTCAATCACGCCACCGGCCTCTTTGGAGCTGATGTCGAAACTCTGGCTGATCTTGGAAACATCGCCGGAGAGCAGCAACGCCGGCGTCTGGGTCAGGCGCTGATCCAGGGTCTTGATGGTGACCTGTTCCAGGTCCGGGTCCCACAGCGAGACTTTCTTGCCATCGGAAACCATCAGTTGTTCAGCCGGTGCATCGGTGTGCCAATAGAACAGGCCCGGACGCTGCAAGGCCATCTCACCGGCGGTTTCCTGCAACTGGGTACCACTGCCGTCGAGGGTCAGTTGGGAGAAGCGAGCGGTCAGGGTCTGGGAACGTTCCAGCAACTGGGTCAGGCGGGCCACGTCCTTTTCATCGGCATGGGCCGACAAGGTGGTCAGGGCCAGTACGGGCAACAGCAACATGCGAATCAGGCGCATGGGAGTCCTCTTGAAGTCGTGGGAGGTCGAGCGGCGTGTCGCCAGGCCGCTCAGGTCATTAATCGCGCATCGGGCCCGGCGCCAGTACTTCGCGCGAACCGTTGGTGTTCATCGCCGTCACGACCCCGGCCATTTCCATGGCCTCGATCATGCGTGCGGCACGGTTGTAGCCGATCTTGAGCTTGCGCTGAACGGCGGAAATCGAGGCCCGGCGGCTTTCCAGGACAAACTGCACCGCTTCGTCATAGAGCGCATCGGTTTCGGCATCGTCATCGCCACCACCGCTGCTGCCCTCAAAGCCGCTGCCGGCCTCCTCGACACCATTGAGGATGTCGTCGTTGTATTCAGGGGCGCCACGCAGTTTCCAGGCTTCAACGACCCGGTGCACTTCATCGTCGGACACGAACGCACCGTGCACACGAATCGGCAGGCTGGTGCCCGGCGGCATGTAGAGCATGTCACCGTGGCCCAGCAACTGCTCGGCGCCACCCTGGTCGATGATGGTCCGCGAGTCGATCTTGCTCGACACCTGGAACGCCATGCGGGTCGGAATGTTGGCCTTGATCAGGCCGGTGATCACGTCCACCGACGGCCGCTGCGTCGCGAGAATCAGGTGGATACCAGCGGCACGGGCCTTCTGGGCGATCCGGGCGATCAGTTCTTCGACCTTTTTGCCGACGATCATCATCATGTCGGCGAATTCGTCCACCACCACCACGATGGTCGGCAGCTTGTGCAGCAGCGGCGCTTCGTCGTGGATGTTCTCGCGGTGGTACAGCGGGTCGCTCAACGGCGTACCGGCCTCTTCGGCCTCCTTGACCTTGGCATTGAAGCCCGACAGGTTCCGCACGCCCATCTTCGCCATCAGCTTGTAGCGACGCTCCATCTCGGCAACGCTCCAGCGCAGGGCGTTGGCGGCGTCCTTCATGTCGGTCACCACCGGGCACAGCAGGTGCGGAATGCCTTCATAGATCGACAGCTCGAGCATTTTCGGGTCGATCATGATCAGCTTGGCGTCTTCCGGGCCGGACTTGAACAGGATCGACAGGATCATCGCGTTCACACCCACCGACTTACCGGAACCGGTGGTACCGGCCACCAGCAGGTGCGGCATTTTCGCCAGGTCAGTGATGACAGGCTTGCCGCCGATGTCATGGCCCAGGGCGAGGGTGACCGGCGACTTGTGGTTGTCGTATTCAGGGGTGGAGAGCACTTCGGAGAAGCGCACGATCTGCCGGTCTTCGTTGGGAATCTCGATGCCCACGGTGGTCTTGCCGGGAATCACTTCCACTACCCGCACGCTGGTCACGGCCAGAGAACGTGCCAGGTCCTTGGCCAGGTTGGCGATACGGCTGACCTTCACGCCGGCGGCCGGCTGGATTTCGTAACGGGTAATCACCGGGCCCGGGTGGATCGAATCCACCGAGACCTCGACGCCGAACTCCTTGAGCTTGATTTCCAGCAGGTGACCGACGGCCGCCAGGGATTCGGGGGAATAGTTGAGCTGTTTCTTTTCGGCCGGATCCAGGATCGAGATCGGCGGCAAGGTGCCTTCCACCGCGCTGTCAACGAACAGCGGCGCCTGTTTCTCTTTCTGCACGCGCTTGCTCTGCTCCGGCGCCTTGGCCGGAGCCATGGTGATGACCGGCGGCACCTGTTTCTCGCGCTCGGACATGTGCTTGCTCAGGGCCTGTTCACGTTCGATCAGGCGTTCCTTGACCTTGGCCTGCTCACGCTTGTCCGTGACGGTCGGGGCCACCACGTCGTGGACGCGGTCATCCACCTCGCGCAGTTGCGCCACCAGTTGCTTGCGCTCGGTGCGCGCCGCCCACCAGCGATTCATCGCTCCCTGGATCAGCTCGATCAGGTCCAGGGTGATCTTGCCGGTGACATCCATCACCTTGAACCATGACAAATCGGTGAACACCGTCAGGCCGAACAGGAACAGGGCGATGAACAGCAGCGTGCTGCCCTGGATGTTCAGGGCGTTTTTGGCCAGCTCGCCAAGACTTTCCCCCAGGGCACCGCCCGCTCCGGCCGGCAGGCCGGTGGGAGCGTGAAAATGGATATGGGCCAGCGCAGCGCCCGACAGCACCAGGAACACCAGGCCGATCAGGCGCCAGGAAAACAGCCAACCACTCCACTGCCAGGGCTCGTGGCGTTGACGGAAAATCTGATAGGCCTTGATCGCCAGCAAAAGCGGAAAGATGTAGGCGAAATAGCCCAGCACCATGAACAGGATGTCAGCGCTGTAGGAACCGGCCGGACCGCCGAAATTCTGCACATCGTCGATCTTGCTGTTGTGGCTCCAGCCCGGATCGTCCTTGCCATAGGTCAGCAAGGCCATCATCAGGAACAGGCACAAGGCGCCGATGGCGATCAACGCACCTTCCTTGAGCCGGTAGTGCAATTGCTGGCGCCAGAGCGGAACGACTGTTTTAGGTGCTGCGGTGGATTTCTTCAAAACGCTTCTTTTCCTGCGCCAAAGGCGCGTCCATCTGTTGAATGACTATAAAAAACTGCTCATCACGAGCAGGCAAAAAAGTGAATGTGCACAACCGGTACTACTTTTACCACTGTGACGTGCATCCAGAAAACCGCAGGTGTTGCCGAAGATTTTGATCTTTTGCCTCTCCTGCGCTCAAAACTCAAGCATTGTACGGGTTTGTCAGCCCCAAGGCATTGCCCGCACGATGGGCTACAGCATAGCCAAAAACCAGCTGTGTTGGCGTCAATTGGAGCATGCATTCTCTTTCGTGACAAAGGCTTATGAGGTGTTTTTATGAGCGAAGTGAAGCATTCACGCCTGATCATTCTCGGTTCCGGCCCTGCGGGATACAGCGCCGCTGTCTATGCCGCCCGCGCCAACCTCAAACCCGTTGTCATTACTGGCCAGCAGGCCGGTGGCCAGCTCACCACCACTGTCGAAGTCGACAATTGGCCCGGCGATGTCGAGGGTTTGACCGGTCCGGTGCTGATGGAACGCATGCAACGCCACGCCGAGCGCTTCGACACGCAGATCGTCTACGACCATATCCACACCGCCAAGTTGCAACAGCGCCCTTTCGAACTCATCGGCGACAGCGGCACCTACACCTGCGACGCGCTGATTATCGCCACTGGCGCTTCAGCCCAATACCTGGGCCTGGCCTCGGAGCAGACCTTCGCCGGCAGGGGCGTTTCCGCCTGTGCAACCTGCGACGGATTCTTTTACCGCAATCAGGTAGTGGCGGTGGTCGGCGGTGGTAATACGGCGGTTGAGGAGGCTTTGTACCTGTCCAACATCGCCCGTGAGGTACACCTGATTCACCGCCGGGACAAACTGCGCGCAGAGAAAATACTGCAGGACAAGCTGTTCGAAAAAGCCCGCAACGGCAATGTGAAGCTGCACTGGAAGCAGAATCTGGATGAAGTGCTGGGCGATGCAAGCGGCGTCACCGGCGCGCGTCTGCGCCAAAGTGAGACCGGCCAGACCAGCACCTTGTCCCTGGCCGGCGTGTTTATCGCTATCGGCCATCAACCCAACACCGAGCTGTTCCAGGGCCAACTGACAATGCGCGACGGCTACCTGATCGTCCGCGGCGGCAGCGAGGGCAATGCCACTGCAACCGATATCGAAGGCGTGTTCGCCGCCGGCGACGTGGCCGATCACGTGTATCGACAGGCCATTACATCGGCCGGCGCCGGTTGCATGGCCGCACTCGACGCCGAGAAGTATCTCGATGACATTCCGGTGGCTTGACGGTTAACCTTTAGGCGGGCTCTTGTCTGCGCACAAGACCCGCCCTCCCCTTCTGCGCGCCCGGATGACCATGCTGACTTGGCTACAACGCAACACGTTCGATTTTCCGCCACTGGCCAAAGCCTTGAGCGACCCCAATGGCTTGCTGGCCGCCGGTGGCGACCTGTCCGCCGATCGGCTGATCCGGGCCTATCGCCACGGCTGTTTCCCGTGGTTCTCCGAAGGCCAGCCGATCTTGTGGTGGTCACCGGATCCACGCACCGTATTGTTTCCCGACGAACTGCATGTATCGCGCAGCCTGGGCAAGCTTCTGCGCAAGCAACGCTATGCCGTGACGTTCGACAAGGACTTTGCCGCTGTCATCGAGGCCTGCGCCGCGCCCCGGGACTATGCTGACGGCACCTGGATCACCGAGGCCATGCAAACCGCCTATCTGGAGCTGCATCGACGCGGTTTCGCCCATTCAGTGGAGGTATGGGACCAGGGTATATTGGTGGGCGGCCTGTATGGCCTGGCCATGGGGCAGCTGTTTTTTGGCGAGTCCATGTTCAGTCGGGCCGATAACGCCTCGAAATTCGGCTTCGCCACCCTGGTCCAACATCTCAAAGCGGCCGGTTTCGTGCTGATCGACTGCCAAATGCCCACCGAACACTTGCACAGCCTCGGCGCCCGGTCGATCCCAAGGGCTGAGTTTGCCGGCTACCTCAAGGCGCATCTGGACCAGCCCAACCACGCAACCTGGGTTTGCTGAGCGACAATGGCGCTCCTGGCTTACACTTAATCCAAAGCTTACTCCCGAGGGTTGATCATGACCGAGTTGGCGCGCTTGAAGTTTTATGCCACTCAACCCCACTCTTGCAGTTACCTGCCCGAGGAGCAGGCCACGACGCTGTTCCTCGACCCTAGCCAGCCCATGGATGTGCATGTCTACGCAGATCTGTCGGAGATGGGCTTCCGTCGCAGCGGCGATCATCTCTACCGGCCCCATTGCCAACATTGCAATGCGTGCGTGCCGGCGCGCATTCCCGTGGCTCAGTTTGTACCCAATCGCCAGCAGAAGCGGATTTTCAAGCGCAACGCCGACCTGCAGGTCCGGCCAGCCAAGCCGCAGTTCAGCGAGGAGTATTTCGATCTGTACCAGCGCTACATCGAGCAGCGCCACGCCGACGGCGACATGTACCCGCCCAGTCGTGATCAGTTTTCGACCTTTCTGGTCCGCGACCTGCCCTTTTCCCGCTTCTATGAGTTCCGCCTCGAAGGGCGACTGGTGGCCATCGCCGTCACAGACCTGCTGCCCAACGGGCTTTCGGCGGTGTACACCTTCTACGAGCCCGACGAAGAACGGCGCAGTCTGGGGCGTTTTGCCATCCTCTGGCAGATCAACGAAGCCCGGCGCCTCGGGCTGGAAGCGGTGTACTTGGGCTACTGGATCAAAAACTGCAAAAAAATGAATTACAAGACCCAATATCGCCCCATCGAATTGCTGATTAACCAGAGATGGGTCGTCCTCAGTTAGAACCCCTTGGCTTAAACCCCCTTTTTCGGGCACAATGCACGCCGCTTTTGCCTGGCGCAGTTGCACCGGGCCATTCACTGGATACCGAGGGCTTTACTGCATGTCGAAAGAAGACAGCTTCGAAATGGAAGGCACTGTCGTCGACACCCTGCCCAACACCATGTTTCGTGTGGAGTTGGAAAATGGGCACGTCGTAACCGCGCACATCTCCGGCAAGATGCGCAAGAACTACATTCGTATTCTTACCGGTGACAAAGTGCGCGTCGAGCTGACGCCCTATGACTTGAGCAAAGGGCGCATCACTTACCGCGCTCGCTAACAAGTCAATACAAAACGCCCGGCTGATGCCGGGCGTTTTTGTTTGTCCGCGCCAATAATCACCTCACAACCCCGTGGGAGCGAGCCTGCTCGCGATGAGGCCGGCGCATTCGACATTACAGCCAACTGACCCACCGCTTTCGCGAGCAGGCTCGCTCCCACAGGAAATTTGTGGCGGATACAAATCCTGCAGTTATCCAGACCCGGAGGGGCCAGGTGTTTCTGAAGTCAGCAAAAAGGCGCCTTTCGGCGCCTTTTGCTTTTCCTGCGTGTAACGATCAGGCCATTTCAGCCGTGGTTTCGAAGTCGAAGGTCAGCTCGCCGTCCTTGATGTCGATGTGGACCACACCGCCATGTTCGGCCAGTTCGCCAAAGAGGATCTCCTCCGCCAGTGGACGCTTGATCTTGTCCTGGATCAGGCGAGCCATCGGCCGTGCCCCCATCGTCACATCGTAACCACCGGCCGCCAGCCAACTGCGGGCCGCATCGGTGACTTCCAGCAGCACACGCTTGTCTTCGAGCTGCGCCTGAAGTTCGGTAAGGAACTTGTCCACCACACTCTTGATGACCTCATGGCTGAGGCGACCAAACTGGATAATGGTGTCCAGGCGGTTGCGGAATTCAGGCGTGAAGCTCTTCTTGATCACTTCCATCGCATCGGACGAATGGTCCTGATGGGTGAAACCGATCGAAGCGCGAGCCGCGGTTTCGGCGCCGGCGTTGGTGGTCATGATGATGATCACATTGCGGAAATCCGCCTTGCGCCCATTGTTGTCGGTCAGCGTACCGTGATCCATGACCTGCAGGAGCAGGTTGAAGACTTCCGGATGCGCCTTCTCGATTTCATCGAGCAAGAGCACGCAATGCGGCTGCTTGGTGATGGCCTCGGTCAGCAGGCCGCCCTGGTCGAAACCGACATATCCCGGAGGCGCACCAATCAGACGCGATACGGTGTGACGCTCCATGTACTCGGACATGTCGAAGCGAACCAGCTCGATCCCCATCGCCTTGGCCAATTGCCGTGCGGCCTCGGTCTTGCCGACACCGGTGGGACCTGCGAACAGGAAAGAACCCACTGGTTTGTCCGGCGACTTGAGTCCGGCGCGAGACAACTTGATGGCGGTGGACAGCGAATCGATGGCTGCATCCTGACCGAACACGGTCAGCTTCAGGTCACGCTCCAGATTACGCAGCAGCTCCTTGTCGGAACTGGTGACGTGCTTGGGCGGAATCCGCGCGATTTTCGCCACGATGTCTTCGACCTGTGGCACTTCGATGCGCTTGACGCGCTTCTCCACTGGCTGAAGCCGCTGATAGGCACCCGCCTCGTCGATAACATCAATGGCCTTGTCCGGCATATGCCGGTCATTGATATAGCGCGAGGCCAGCTCAGCAGCGGCGCGCAGGGCTTCATCGCTGTATTCGATATTGTGGTGCAGTTCGAAACGCCCCTTCAGCCCACGCAGGATACCGATGGTGTCTTCCACCGAAGGCTCCGACACATCGACTTTCTGGAAACGCCGGGCCAGGGCACGGTCTTTTTCGAAGATCCCGCGAAATTCCTGGAACGTGGTCGAACCGATGCAACGGATATCACCCGAAGACAGCAGCGGCTTGAGCAGGTTCGAGGCATCCATGACACCACCGGACGCGGCACCGGCACCAATGATGGTGTGGATTTCGTCGATGAACAGGATCGCCTGCGGACGCTTTTTCAGCTCGCCCAGCAATGCCTTGAAGCGCTTCTCGAAATCACCGCGGTACTTGGTGCCCGCCAGCAAGGCCCCCAGATCGAGGGAATACACCACACTGTTGGCGAGCAGGTCCGGCACCTGGTTATCGACGATGCGCTTGGCCAGGCCTTCGGCGATCGCAGTCTTGCCCACGCCCGCCTCGCCCACCAGCAGCGGATTGTTCTTGCGGCGTCGGGCCAGGATCTGCGCGACCCGCTCGACTTCCGCCTCGCGTCCGACCAGTGGATCGATACGCCCCTGGCGCGCCAGTTCATTCAGATTGCTGGCATAGGCGTCCAGCGGATTGCCCGAAGAAGAAGACTCACCGCCCTCGTCATCCTGCATATCCTGTTCACCTTCGGAGTGATCGCCGTGCCCAGGTACCTTGGAAATGCCATGGGCGATGTAATTGACGACATCGATGCGCGCAACACTCTGCTGCTTGAGCAGGAAAACCGCCTGGCTTTCCTGTTCGCTGAAGATGGCGACCAGCACGTTGGCGCCGGTCACTTCACGCTTACCCGAGCTCTGTACATGAAAGACAGCACGCTGCAGGACACGCTGGAAGCCCAGGGTTGGCTGGGTTTCGCGATCCTCGTCATGAACGGGGATCAATGGCGTGGTGGAGTCGATGAACTCCTGCAAATCATGCTTGAGTTTATCGAGGTTTGCGCCGCAGGCACGCAAAACGGTGGCGGCAGCCTCGTTATCCAATAGGGCCAGCAGCAGGTGCTCGACGGTCATGAATTCATGACGCTTCGAACGAGCCTCCTTGAAGGCAAGATTGAGGGTGACTTCGAGCTCGCGGTTTAACATAGCTTCACCTCATACCCAAGTGGTCGGCGTTAACCGTCCTTCTCGATTTCACAGAGTAGCGGATGCTGGCTTTCCCGGGCGTACTGGTTGACCTGCATGGCCTTCGTCTCGGCGATGTCGCGGGTAAACACTCCACATACTGCCCGTCCCTCTGTATGGACGGCCAGCATGACCTTGGTCGCCAGCTCGCGATTCAGGTTAAAAAACACCTCGAGCACTTCGACGACGAAATCCATCGGTGTGTAGTCATCGTTGAACAAAACCACCTTGTACATCGGTGGCGCCTGTAATGCAGGCTTTGCTTCCTGAACAGCAATGCCTGCGGAATCGTCGTCATGTAGATCCGGGCGATCCTGATTGAATGTTAGTCGAATCTGGCTGATTGCATGCATGGAAAGAAAGGTTCGTTTAGTTGGCAAATACAGTGATGGGGGCGCTTGTAGGCGATTTCAACCACGTTCGCCGGGTCACCTTGACTATCGGGAAAACGGTGTTACAACCAATAGAGCCCATCGTGGGTTAAAAAGGTCCGTGGAATCGATCCTGTTTTCCAAGATTAGCCTGCGGATGGATTGGATGATACTCCACTGACGGAGTGTGTTGCAGAGGGATATGGCCTATGTCGGTCGTCAAGATGAGTGGCAAAGTCAAATGGTTCAACAATGCCAAGGGCTACGGTTTCATTATCGCAAACGGCAGGGATGAAGACCTTTTCGCCCATTACTCGGCGATTCAGATGGATGGCTATAAAACCCTGAGAGCCGGACAACGCGTCACGTTCGAAGTCATCCAGGGGCCCAAGGGCCTGCACGCGGTCAATATTGCACCCGACACCGTCGAAGATACCTCTTGCGCTACCCCCGTCAATGCCATGACCACTGAAGCCCATTGATCGGCACAAGCCTCCCCTGACAACAACAATGCCCGACTCGATCACTCGAGCCGGGCATTGTTTTGCTGACTGCCGATCCGCTTACATGTGCGAGATCAGTGCATCACCGAAGGCCGAGGAAGACAACAGCGTAGCGCCGTCCATCAGGCGCTCGAAGTCATAGGTCACGGTCTTGGCGGAAATCGCGCCGTTGGTGCCCTTGATGATCAGGTCGGCCGCTTCGGTCCACCCCATGTGTCGCAGCATCATTTCCGCCGACAGGATCAGCGAACCCGGGTTGACCTGGTCCTTGCCGGCATACTTGGGTGCCGTGCCGTGGGTGGCTTCGAACATCGCCACGGTGTCGGACAGGTTGGCGCCCGGCGCAATACCAATGCCCCCCACTTCCGCCGCCAAGGCGTCGGAGAGGTAGTCGCCGTTGAGGTTCAGGGTCGCGATCACGTCGTATTCGGCCGGGCGCAGCAGGATTTGCTGGAGCATGGCATCGGCGATGGCGTCCTTGACGATGACGTTCTTGCCGGTTCTCGGGTTCTTGAACTGCATCCAAGGCCCACCGTCGAGCAGGGTCGCGCCGAATTCCTCGGCCGCCACTTCGTAGGCCCACTCCTTGAAGGCACCTTCGGTGAACTTCATGATGTTGCCTTTATGCACGATGGTCAGCGAATCGCGATCGTTATCCACTACATATTGCAAGGCCTTGCGGGCCAGACGCTGAGTGCCCTGCTTGGAAACCGGCTTGACGCCGATGCCGCAATTCTCGTCGAAACGGATCTTGGTAACGCCCATTTCTTCTTTCAGGAACTTGATGACCTTGGTGGCTTCGGGCGAACCGGCTTTCCACTCGATACCGGCGTAGATGTCTTCGGAGTTCTCACGGAAGATCGTCATGTCCACGTCGCCAGGCTTCTTGACCGGGCTTGGCACGCCTTCGAACCAGCGCACCGGACGCAGGCATACATACAAGTCGAGCTGCTGGCGCAGGGCGACGTTCAGCGAGCGAATACCACCACCGACCGGCGTGGTCAGCGGGCCCTTGATGGAAACCACGTAGTCTTTGACCGCGTCCAGGGTTTCCTGGGGCAGCCAGGTGTCCTGGTCGTAAACCTGAGTTGCTTTCTCACCGGCGTAGACTTCCATCCAGGAAATCTTGCGCTTGCCGCCATAGGCCTTCTGAACCGCAGCGTCCACCACCTTGATCATGACCGGGCTGATATCGACGCCAATGCCGTCGCCTTCAATGAAGGGGATGATCGGGTTGTCGGGAACATTAAGAGAATGGTCTGCATTGACGGTGATTTTGTCACCGACGGCTGGAACCTGAATCTTTTGATACCCCATGCTGAACTCCATTGCTTGGATTGAACATCTGGCTGCGTTCGAGCGTACCCCAGTTGTATCGGCGCGCAAACCCTACGTTAGGCTCATCCGGGGAAAAGCGTTGCAGTTCGCGGTGTACAACCCTGAAAAACAAGGGAAAAGCGCCAAACGTGAGCATAGCCTGCTCCTCTAGCACTGCGACGTTTAGACCAATGGACGAGTACGCAAGTATATGAACCATCGGCAGATCGCCAGCTACCTATGTATAATGCCGCCGCTGACCACAGGGTCACGACGGCTGATGGCTCTATCACAAGACTTTCGGCCCGTTGAAAGCCGGACCGTTACCGCGGCCCGACCGCTTGACGCTCGACTGATGCACCCAACATCACCGCGAAGAAACCTCGACATTCGACTCACGGATGACTTTGAACGAACGCGCTTACCCGGCGCCCCTCGAGTTTCTGCGCATGCTTTAGCAAAGAAGAGAGTTAATCCGAATATGCCCACCCGCTCGAAGATCATCTACACCTTCACCGACGAAGCTCCCGCCCTCGCCACCTATTCGCTGCTGCCGATCGTCGAAGCCTTTACCGCCTCGGCCGACATCGCCGTGGAAACCCGCGATATCTCCCTTGCAGGGCGCATCCTGGCCAGCTTCCCCGAGCAACTGGGTGACAAAGCCGTCGCCGACCACCTCGCCGAACTGGGCGACCTGGCCGTGACGCCTGAAGCTAACATCATCAAGCTGCCGAACATCAGCGCCTCGGTGCCGCAACTGCAGGCCGCGATCAAGGAATTGCAGGCCCAGGGCTATTCACTGCCGGACTACCCGGAAACCGTGACCAGCGACGCCGAGAAAGACGCACGCGCCCGCTACGACAAGGTCAAGGGCAGCGCCGTGAACCCGGTCCTGCGTGAAGGCAACTCCGACCGCCGCGCACCGCTGTCGGTCAAGAACTACGCGCGCAAGCACCCGCACAAAATGGGCGCCTGGGCAGCCGACTCCAAGTCTCATGTGGCCCACATGAGCACCGGTGATTTCTACGGCAGCGAAAAAGCCGCCCTGATCGACGCCGCCGGCAGCGTGAAAATCGAGCTGATCGCTCAGGACAGCACTGCCACTGTCCTGAAAGAAAAAACCACCGTACAAGCCGGTGAGATCCTCGACTGCGCCGTGATGAGCAAGAACGCCCTGCGCGACTTCATCGCCGCTGAAATCGAAGACGCCAAGCAAAAAGGCGTCCTGCTGTCGGTCCACCTCAAGGCCACCATGATGAAGGTCTCCGACCCGATCATGTTCGGTCAGATCGTCGCCGAGTTCTACAAAGATGCCCTGGCCAAGCACGCACAAGTGCTGGAGCAGATCGGCTTCAACCTGAACAACGGCATCGGCGACCTGTACGCCCGCATCAAGGCCTTGCCGGCCGAGCAGCAGGCGCAGATCGAAGCCGACATCCAGGCGGTCTACGCGGCGCGCCCATCCCTGGCGATGGTCAACTCCGATAAAGGCATCACCAACCTGCACGTACCGAGCGACGTCATCGTCGACGCCTCGATGCCGGCCATGATCCGTGACTCCGGCAAGATGTGGGGCACCGACGGCCAGTTGCACGACACCAAGGCCGTGATCCCGGATCGCTGCTACGCCACCATCTACCAGGCGGTGATCGAAGACTGCAAGCAACACGGCGCTTTCGATCCGACCACCATGGGCAGCGTGCCGAACGTCGGCCTGATGGCCAAGAAAGCCGAAGAGTACGGTTCCCACGACAAGACCTTCCAGATCAAGGCCGACGGCGTGGTCCGTGTTTCGGACAACACCGGTCGCACCCTGCTGGAGCAGAACGTCGAGGCGGGCGATATCTTCCGCATGTGCCAGACCAAGGACGCGCCGATCCAGGATTGGGTCAAGCTGGCCGTCAACCGTGCCCGCGCCAGCAGCACCCCGGCGATTTTCTGGCTGGACCCGATGCGCGCCCATGACGGCGTGGTGATCGAGAAAGTCCAGGCCTACCTGAAGAACCACGACACTGCCGGCCTGGACATCCGCATCATGTCGCCGGTCGACGCGATGAAATTCACCCTGGCCCGCACCCGCGAAGGCAAGGACACCATTTCGGTGACCGGCAACGTGCTGCGCGACTACCTGACCGACCTGTTCCCGATCATGGAACTGGGCACCAGCGCCAAGATGCTGTCCATCGTGCCGCTGATGAACGGCGGTGGCCTGTTCGAAACCGGCGCCGGCGGTTCG
Source organism: Pseudomonas sp. PICF6 (assembly GCF_009831705.1). Classification (NCBI taxonomy): domain Bacteria; kingdom Pseudomonadati; phylum Pseudomonadota; class Gammaproteobacteria; order Pseudomonadales; family Pseudomonadaceae; genus Pseudomonas; species Pseudomonas sp. PICF6. Next base: position 80,503 of record NZ_WUUD01000020.1, read on the forward strand.
GCACCCAAGCACGTTCAGCAGTTGCTGGAAGAAAACTTCCTGCGCTGGGATTCCCTGGGCGAGTTCCTGGCCCTGGCCGCGTCCCTCGAACACCTGGGCGTGACCTACAACAACCCTAAAGCCCTGGTGCTGGCCAAGACCCTGGATCAGGCCACCGGTGAGTTCCTGGACCGCAACAAGTCGCCTTCGCGCAAGGTCGGCGGCATCGACAACCGCGGCAGCCACTTCTACCTGACCCTGTTCTGGGCCCAGGCATTGGCCGCGCAAAACGACGACGCAGCCCTCAAGGCCCAGTTCACTGCCCTGGCCAAGACACTGACCGACAACGAAGAAAAAATCGTTGCCGAGCTCAATGCCGTCCAAGGCAAACCGGTGGACATCGGCGGTTACTACTTCGCCAACCCGGAGCTGACCAGCAAGGCCATGCGCCCAAGCAACACCTTCAACGCGGCGATTGCTGCACTGGTGTAAGGTTGTAAAGGAACAACACAAACCCCGGCCCTGGTGCCGGGGTTTGTGTTTCCAGACACAACGCATCCCCCCGTGGGAGCGAGCCTGCTCGCGATAGCGGTATAACATTCAACACTGACGCTGACTGACACACCGCTATCGCGAGCAGGCTCGCTCCCACATTTGACCGTGTTCAACCTTTGAATCGAGAACGCTTCATGGACTGGAACCCCCACATCACCGTCGCCACCATCGTCGAAGACAACGGCCGCTTCCTGATGGTGGAAGAATCCAAGGGCGGACGAGCGGTGCTCAACCAGCCTGCAGGCCACCTGGACCCGAACGAAACCCTGATCGAAGCCGCCGTGCGCGAAACCCTGGAAGAAACCGGCTGGGACGTCGAACCTACCAGCGTGGTGGGCATTTACCTGTACACCGCCCCCAGTAATGGCGTGACCTACCAACGGGTCTGTTTCGCCGCCAAGGCCCTGAACCACCGTCCGGACTATCCACTGGATGATGGCATCCTGGGCGCCAAGTGGCTGACCCGCAACGAGTTGCTCGAACAGCGTGAACACTGGCGCAGCGAGCTGATCATCCGTTGCATCGACGATTATCTGGCCGGTCATCGCCACAGTCTGACGCTGATCCGTCCTTCTCTTTAGCCTTGCGCGTCCGGGCCTGATAGAATCGCGTCCTTTTTCAAGACACTCATTGAACTGCTATGCGTGATCCAGCCCCTTCTGACACCACCAACAAGCGCGTCATTGTCGGCATGTCCGGCGGCGTGGACTCTTCCGTTTCCGCCCTTCTGCTGATCGAGCAGGGTTATGAGGTGGAAGGCCTGTTCATGAAGAACTGGGAAGAAGACGACGGAACCGAATACTGCACCGCCATGGACGACCTGGCGGACGCCCAGGCCGTCTGCGACAGGATCGGCATCAAGCTGCACACCGCCAACTTCGCCGCCGAGTACTGGGACAACGTGTTCGAGCACTTCCTGGCCGAATACAAGGCCGGCCGTACGCCGAACCCGGACATCCTCTGCAACCGCGAAATCAAGTTCAAGGCGTTCCTCGACTACGCCATGATGCTCGGCGCTGACCTGATCGCTACCGGTCACTATGTGCGCCGCCGCGACATCGACGGCCGCACCGAACTGCTCAAGGGCCTGGACCCGAACAAGGACCAGAGCTACTTCCTGCACGCCGTCGGCGGCGAGCAGATCGCCAAGACCCTGTTCCCGGTGGGCGAGCTGGAAAAGCCGCAAGTGCGCGCGATCGCCGAAAAACACGCCCTGGCCACCGCCAAGAAGAAAGATTCCACCGGCATCTGCTTTATCGGCGAGCGGCGTTTCAGCGACTTCCTCAAGCAGTACCTGCCGGCCCAGCCAGGCGAAATCAAGACCACCGAAGGCGAAGTCATCGGCCGCCATCATGGCCTGATGTACCACACCATCGGCCAGCGCCAGGGCCTGGGCATCGGCGGGCTGAAGGACGCCGGTGAAGAGCCGTGGTACGTACTGGTCAAGGACTTGGAGCACAACGAGCTGATCGTCGGCCAGGGCAACGACCATCCGTGGTTGTTCTCCCGCGCCCTGCTCGCCTCCGACATCTATTGGGTCAACCCGATCGACCTCAGCCAACCGCGCCGTCTGACGGCCAAGGTTCGCTACCGCCAGAGTGATCAGCCCTGCATGCTGGAAAAAACCGCCACGGGCTATCGCGCGACGTTCGATGACCCACAACGAGCAGTCACACCCGGCCAGTCCGTGGTGTTCTACGACGGGGAAATCTGCCTGGGCGGCGGCGTGATCGAAGTCGCAGAGCCCTGGAGCAGCAAGGCATGAGCCCGACCCAGGAGCAACTGACGGCATTGGGCGGTGTGTTTCTCGCCGCCGTGCTGGTGGATCGGATCGCCAAGACCGGCCAGGCAACCGAAGCGGGCCTGAGCTGCATGCTCGGCAGCCTGCTGATTCGTGACCCCAAGGACACACTTGAAGTCTATGGCGGCGATGACCTGAACCTGCGCGAGGGTTATCGCGCACTGATCGGCGCCCTGGAGCGCGACCCCAGCACTCTGCAACGCGAGCCGCTGCGCTACGCCCTGTCGATGCTGGGCCTGGAACGTCAATTGGCCAAGCGCGACGACCTGCTGGATACCATCGGCAATCGCCTGCCGCAGATTCAGTCTCAGGTTGAACACTTCGGTCCCGCCCACGAAAACGTCATCGCCGCTTGCGGTGCGCTGTACCAGGACACCCTGAGCACCTTGCGCCAGCGCATCCAGGTACACGGCGACATGCGCAATCTGCAACAACCGAGCAATGCCTCGAAGATCCGCGCCCTGTTACTGGCCGGAATTCGCTCGGCGCGGTTGTGGCGGCAGTTGGGTGGTCATCGCTGGCAGCTGGTGATCAGCCGACGCAAATTGCTGAAAGAGCTTTACCCGTTGATGCGCAACGAATAAGTCGCCTCAACCCGTTTTTTTTGTGGCGAGGGAGCTTGCTCCCGCTGGACTGCAACGCAGTCCTTTGAGTCCGGCTGATCCACCGGACTGCCTGGACTCAGGGCCGCTTCGCGCCCCAGCGGGAGCAAGCTCCCTCGCCACAGGTGGTAAATAGTGTTCCGTTACGCGTAATACGCCGGTCAGTTGGCGACGGACCGGCGATTGTTTTCATGTATGATACGCGCCCCATTTCGTTGCCCGACTGTCCGAGAACACCCCATGCAGCTTTCTTCGCTCACTGCGGTTTCCCCTGTTGACGGCCGCTACGCCGGCAAAACCCAGGCCCTGCGCCCGATTTTCAGCGAGTACGGCCTGATCCGCGCTCGCGTCCTGGTTGAAGTGCGCTGGCTCCAGCGCCTTGCCGCTCACCCTGGCATTGCCGAAGTCCCGGCGTTTTCCGCGCAAGCCAACGCGGTGCTGAACGCCCTGGCTGAAAACTTTGTGCTGGAGTACGCCGAGCGCGTCAAAGAGATCGAGCGCACCACCAACCACGACGTCAAAGCCATTGAATACCTGCTCAAGGAGCAGGCGGCCAAGCTGCCGGAACTGGCCAACGTCAGCGAATTCATCCACTTTGCCTGCACCAGCGAGGACATCAACAACCTGTCCCACGCCCTGATGCTGCGCGAAGGCCGTGATGACGTGATGCTGCCGCTGATGCGCCAGACCGCCCAGGCCATCCGCGAGTTGGCAATCCGCTTCGCCGACGTACCGATGCTATCGCGCACCCATGGTCAACCGGCTTCGCCGACCACCCTGGGCAAGGAACTGGCGAACGTGGTGTACCGTCTGGAGCGCCAGATCGCCCAGGTCGCCGCCGTGCCACTGCTGGGCAAGATCAACGGCGCCGTGGGCAACTACAACGCGCACCTGTCGGCCTACCCGGACATCGACTGGGAAGCCAACGCCCGCGCCTTCATCGAAGACGAGCTGGGCCTGAGCTTCAACCCGTACACCACCCAGATCGAGCCGCACGACTACATCGCCGAGCTGTTCGATGCGATCGCGCGCTTCAACACCATCCTGATCGACTTCGACCGTGACATCTGGGGCTACATCTCCCTGGGTTATTTCAAGCAGCGCACCATCGCTGGCGAAATCGGTTCCTCGACCATGCCGCACAAGGTCAACCCGATCGACTTCGAAAACTCCGAAGGCAATCTGGGCATCGCCAACGCGCTGTTCCAGCACCTGGCGAGCAAGCTGCCGATCTCCCGCTGGCAGCGCGACCTGACCGACTCTACCGTGCTGCGCAACCTGGGCGTGGGTTTTGCCCACAGCGTCATTGCCTATGAAGCCAGCCTCAAGGGCATCAGCAAGCTGGAACTCAACGAGCAGAAAATCGCCGCCGACCTGGATGCCTGCTGGGAAGTCCTGGCCGAGCCGATCCAGACCGTGATGCGTCGCTACAACATCGAAAACCCGTATGAAAAGCTCAAAGAACTGACCCGTGGCAAGGGCATCAGTCCTGAAGCGTTGCAGACTTTCATTGATGGCCTGGACATGCCTGCCGAGGCCCGCGCCGAGCTGAAAAAGCTCACGCCGGCCAACTACATCGGCAACGCAGCGGCACAAGCCAAGCGCATCTGATCCACCGTTTTGCCCTGAGACGCCCGGCCGCGCCGGGCGTTTTTATTCGCGTCTGAAAAGTATATTTTTTCAATAGGTTACACATGAATCCTGATATTCCTCTGCAACTCCTGGGCGGCATCACGGCACGGGAGTTCCTGCGCGATTACTGGCAGAAAAAACCACTGCTGATCCGCCAGGCGATTCCAGACTTCCAAAGCCCGATCGATGCCGACGAACTGGCCGGCCTGGCCCTGGAAGAAGAAGTCGAATCGCGCTTGGTCATCGAGCACGGCGAACGTCCTTGGGAATTGCGTCGCGGCCCGTTTGCCGAAGACGAATTCAGCAAACTGCCGGAGCGCGAGTGGACCCTGCTGGTGCAGGCTGTCGATCAATTCGTACCCGAAGTCAGCGAACTGCTGGAAAACTTCCGCTTCCTGCCAAGCTGGCGCATCGACGATGTGATGATCAGCTTCGCCGCCCCGGGTGGCAGCGTCGGCCCGCATTTCGACAACTACGACGTGTTCCTGCTGCAAGGCCATGGCCAGCGCAATTGGAAAATCGGCCAAATGTGCGACTCCGAGAGCCCGCTGCTGCAACACGCCGACCTGCGCATCCTCGCCGACTTCGAAGCCACCGACGAGTGGACCCTGGAACCGGGCGACATGCTTTACCTGCCGCCACGCTTGGCGCACTGCGGCGTGGCCGTGGATGACTGCATGACCTACTCGGTAGGCTTCCGCGCGCCGAGCGCTGCCGAAGTGCTGACCCACTTCACCGACTTCCTCAGCCAGTTCCTGCCGGACGAAGAACGCTACACCGACGCCGATGCGCGCCCGGTGGCCGACCCGCACCAGATCCAGCACGACGCCCTCGATCGCCTCAAGGGCCTGCTGGCCGAGCACATGAGCGACGAGCGCCTGCTGCTGACCTGGTTCGGCCAGTTCATGACCGAGCCGCGCTACCCGGAGCTGGTGGTAGGCCCGGAACTGGAAGAAGACGACCTGCTGGCCGGCCTGGAACAGGGCGCAGTGATCATCCGCAACCCAAGCGCCCGCCTGGCCTGGTCGGAAGTCGATGATGACCTGCTGCTGTTTGCCAGCGGCCAGAGCCGTTATCTGCCGGGCAAGCTGCGCGACCTGCTGAAAATGATCTGCGCCGCCGATGCCCTGCACAGCGAAAACCTCGGCCCGTGGCTGGCCGACGAAGACGGTCGCGGCCTGATCTGCGAGCTGGTCAAGCAAGGCAGCCTGGGGTTCGCTGATGAATAAAATCCACGTTCGTGTCGCAGACTGGCAAAAGGATAACGCCGAGATCCGGCGCATTCGTGAGACTGTGTTCATTGCCGAGCAATCCGTCCCGCCTGAACTGGAATGGGATGCCGATGACCAGAGCGCGGTGCATTTTCTGGCGTTTGAAGGCGACTTCCCCATCGGCACCGCGCGCCTGTTGACTGACGGCCATATCGGTCGCGTCTCGGTCCTCAAGGACTGGCGCGGCCTGAAGGTGGGTGACGCGCTGATGCACGCCGTGATCGCCGAAGCCGAGAAGCGTGGGCTCAAGCAGCAGATGCTCAGCGCCCAGGTGCATGCCACGCCGTTCTACGAGCGATTGGGCTTTGCGGTGGTCAGCGAGGAGTTCCTGGAAGCCGGGATTCCGCATGTGGACATGGTGCGTCACTCGGGCTGAAACCAAACCCTGTGGCGAGGGGATTTATCCCCGCTGGGCTGCTCCGCAGCCCCAAATCAATCACTGCGGTGTGTCAGGTTGATGTAATCGGCTTCATTGGGGCTGCTGCGCAGCCCAGCGGGGATAAATCCCCTCGCCACAAGAGCATCATGCAACCACAAAACGCCCCGCCATCCACCGATGCCGGGGCGTTTTGCCGTCTAACATTCAACTTGCCCCACCCCAGGCCGACAAACTGGCAATATCAAGCCTTTGTCTCGCGGAGAAATGGACATGTCCTTACGCACCCTGCTCGCCACCCTGCTGCTCGGCTGCAGCCTGTCGGTGATGGCCGCTACTGAAATCGTCCCGCTGAACTACCGAACCAGCGCCGACCTGTTGCCGGTGGCGCAGAATTTCATCGGCAAGGACGGCCAGGTCAGCGCCTATGGCAACCAACTGATCGTCAATGCCGAGCCCAGTAAAATCGAGGAGCTCAAGGCATTTCTCGCCCAACTGGACACCGCCCCCAAGCGCCTGCTGATCACGGTCGACACCAACGAAAACAACTTGCAGGGCGACCAGGGCTATTCGATCAACGGCGCCGCTCCCAGCCAGACCCGCATCATCAACCGCAGCACCGCCAGCCGCGAAGGCGGCGTGCAGCAGGTACAAGCCAGCGAAGGCCAGCCAGCGCTGATTCAGGTCGGCCAGAGCGTGCCGTTCACCAGCACCCAGACCGACACCTACGGCCGCCTGCAAAGCCAGACCGAATACCGCAACGTCACCCAGGGCTTCTATGTCACGGCCAGCGTCACCGGCGAGACCGTTCATCTGAACATCAGTACCAACCGTGACCGCATGAGCCAGGAACGTCCCGATGTAGTGAACGTTCAAAGTACCGACACAACGGTCAGCGGCCGCTTGGGTGAATGGATCACCCTGGCCGGGGTCAATCGCCAGACTCAGGCCGATAAACAGGGGCTGAGCCGCAGCTACTCGACCCAAGGCCGGGACGACATGATTCTGCGGGTCAAGGTGGATACCCTGAACTGAAGCACCAAAAACTGACTGACGAGTCGTATTAGACCAAAGATGTAGTGCTATAAAAAAAGCACTACAAAACGTTTGACGAGCCAAAAAACCGAAGGCATGATGGCCTCGCTCCCGCTAATCAGGGGCCCTGGCAAGGGCCTTCGGGTCGACGCTTGCAACTACCCTGCGAGCCGATTCGTGTCTGTACCGCCCACAAGGTGTGTTTGACGAGGTTGCGACTGGAACGAAGTTGTCCCGAGGGACGGAAGCGTAACTAGGTAACCCGGCATCACTCTGAGTTCGTATAAAGGCCCACGACGCCCGAATGCGCCCGCAGTTCGCCTCTACCTGCTCACTTTCCCCTCGAGCCCATCGTTCATCCCGTCGCCTCCCCGCCTGAACCGACTTGACCGTCCAACCCCTGGTCGGCAGGAGCAGGAATTTTCCACCCCAGACCTATGCGACGAGGTTTATCTCCATGGCACTGACACGCGAACAGCAAATTGCAGCCCTTGAAAAAGATTGGGCTGAAAACCCGCGCTGGAAAGGCGTGAAGCGCAATTACTCCGCTGCTGACGTCGTCCGTCTGCGTGGCTCGGTTCAACCTGAGCACACTTTTGCGAAAATGGGCGCCGAGAAACTGTGGAACCTGGTCACCCAGGGCGCCAAGCCAGCCTTCCGTCCCGAGAAAGATTTCGTCAACTGCATGGGCGCCCTGACCGGCGGCCAGGCTGTGCAGCAAGTCAAGGCCGGTATCCAGGCGATCTACCTGTCGGGCTGGCAAGTGGCTGCGGACAACAACTCCGCCGAGTCGATGTACCCGGACCAGTCGCTGTACCCGGTGGATTCGGTTCCAACCGTGGTCAAGCGCATCAACAACTCGTTCCGTCGTGCCGACCAGATCCAGTGGAAAGCCGGCAAGAACCCAGGCGACGAAGGCTACATCGACTACTTCGCGCCAATCGTGGCCGACGCTGAAGCCGGTTTCGGCGGTGTACTGAACGCCTACGAGCTGATGAAGAGCATGATCGAAGCAGGCGCCGCCGGCGTTCACTTCGAAGACCAACTGGCTTCGGTGAAGAAATGCGGCCACATGGGCGGCAAAGTATTGGTACCGACCCAGGAAGCCGTGCAGAAGCTCACCGCTGCCCGCCTGGCCGCCGACGTTGCCGGCGTACCGACCATCATCCTGGCCCGTACCGACGCCAACGCCGCTGACCTGCTGACTTCCGACTGCGACCCGTACGACCAGCCGTTCGTGACCGGCACCCGCACCCAGGAAGGCTTCTACAAGGTTCGCGCCGGTCTCGACCAGGCGATCGCCCGTGGCCTGGCCTACGCGCCGTACGCCGACCTGATCTGGTGCGAAACCGCCAAGCCGGACTTGGACGAGGCGCGTCGCTTCGCCGAAGCGATCAAGAAGGAATACCCGGACCAACTGCTGTCGTACAACTGCTCGCCTTCCTTCAACTGGAAGAAAAACCTGGACGACGCGACCATCGCCAAGTTCCAGCGCGAACTGTCCGCCATGGGCTACAAGCACCAGTTCATCACCCTGGCCGGCATTCACAACATGTGGCACAGCATGTTCAACCTGGCGCACGACTACGCCCGCAACGACATGACCGCCTACGTGAAGCTGCAAGAGCAGGAGTTCGCTGACGCCGCCAAGGGCTACACCTTCGTGGCTCACCAGCAGGAAGTGGGCACTGGCTACTTCGACGACATGACCACCGTGATCCAGGGCGGCACCTCCTCGGTAACCGCGCTGACCGGTTCCACCGAAGAAGAGCAGTTCCACTGATCCTCGGCATGCCTTGAGTCAACGGCCCTTGCGGACCGAATAAAAGCTAACCGCAAAGCCGACGTTCTGCAGCCCCGACTGGTTCGGGGCTTTTTTTCGCCGGTTTTCCAGCTTTCACCAACCGTTGATCGTCAAGGCCATGCGGTTTTTTGGTATGAGTGGGGATCGGAACGACCATTGCTGGAATTACCAGTTGGAGCATGGCCGCCAGCCCCCCCCCCCTTTCACACCTTGAAGTGACTGACCAACTGCTGCAACTGGTTACCCAGGCGCGCCAATTCGATGCTGGAGGCTGCGGTTTCTTCGCTGGCTGAGGCGGTCTGTTCGGATACATCGCGCACACTCAGGACACTGCGACTGATTTCCTCGGCCACCGAGCTTTGTTGCACCGCGGCGGCGGCAATCTGTTGGTTCATGGCCTGAATGCCAGAAACCGCCTGGGTGATGTTGCCCAGGGATGTGCCGGCCTTGCATGCCAATTCCACGCTGCTGTCGGTCAGTTCGCGGCTGCTCTGCATAATGCTCGATACCTGACGCGTGCCGCTCTGCAAGCCCGCCACCAGGCTCTCGATCTCTTCGGTGGAATGCTGGGTACGCTGGGCCAGCCCACGCACTTCGTCGGCGACCACGGCAAAACCGCGCCCGGCGTCACCCGCGCGAGCGGCCTCAATGGCGGCGTTAAGGGCCAGCAAGTTGGTCTGCTCAGCCACCGCCCTGATCACGTCCATGATCTTGCCGATGCGACCGCTTTCTTGCTCCAGCTCGTTCATGGCGTCGACTGAGCGCCCGACCTCGCTGGCCAAGCGCTCGATCTGAACGATGGCTTGCGCGACCACCTGGTCGCCAATACGGGCTTGTGCATCGGCCTCTGAAGCGGCTGCGCGAGCCTGTTCGGCATTACGCGCGACTTCATGCACGGTAACCGACATTTCGTGCATGGCGGTCGCCACCTGATCGGTCTCGATCTTCTGACTATTGACCCCGGCACTGGTCTGCTCAGTAACAGCCGATAGCTCTTCGGCGGCACTGGCGATTTGGGTGACACCATCGCGGATGCCACCGATCAGGTCGCGCAAGGTGCTGCCCATACGCTGAATACCCTGCTGCAAGACACCCAGCTCATCACGACGAGTCACGATCATGTGTTGCGTGAGGTCGCCTGCCGCAATGCGATCGACCACAGCCAATGTGTCTTGCAACGGCCGTGTAATCTGGCGGGTGATGATCAGGGCGGCGAAAATCCCCAACAACATCGCCAAGGCAGTACAGCTCAGCTGCAGAATGCGAGCCTGGGCGCTGTCTTCGTCACGGGAAACCAGTTGGCTGGCATACATTTCGTCAGACAGACGGGTGATGGTTTCACCCAAATCGGTGGTGTCCTGCACAGCCTTGCCTATGG
>NZ_WUUD01000020.1:90945-97939 GCF_009831705.1 Pseudomonas sp. PICF6
CGGTGGCGCTATTGGGGTTGCCGGTATAGCCACGCACTTCATAACGCACCAGCGCCACGTCCTCTTTGGCCTTGAGAATAAGCTTGTAAAGGTCAAAGCGGCGCTCATCCGAGGCGGGCAGTGCTTCCACGTCAGCGATGACCCTGGCAATCAGCGCGGCGCCCTTGACCGCATTGACGCCCATTTCCTTGCGCATGGCTGCGTCATTGCGATAAGCCTCGCGCATCGTATTGAGTGCCACTTGATACTGCGTGCTGGCCTGCTCGATCAGAGCAAGTTTCTTCAGGTTTTCCGGTTTTCTCAGTTCTTTGGCGAGGCTTTTCTGCTGGGCGACAAACTGCTCCAGCGACGCTTGGATCAATGCACCTTTTTGTTCATCACCCCGGTCCAACTGGTACTGCAAGCGAGCTCTGCGCAGGTGATCAAGGCGGTTGCCCAGTTCGGTAATGCTGGTCATTCGATCCGTGCGCTCGATCATTTTTCCCAGGCTGAACCAGCCGGTCGCGGCGAGAATAGCGGTCAGAAGCAGCACAACAGCAAAGCCCAAAGCCAGCTTGAGCATAACGCTCATATTCGCGATCCAAGAGTTCATGACTTTCCTTTGGTATCAGCCACGAACGATGAAAACTGACGCGGCTATCTAAGAAGGGGCCGAAAATCTAACCAGCATTGATATAGATGATTAGATGAATGAAGCATAAAGATAGCCATTTGATATCACCTCTTCAAGACCTTAAACCCAACCTCGTGCCGTTTTTTGCTCGCACGACGGTGGTCGCTTAAACACGAAATACCCTGGCCATAGGATCTGCGCGGGGCTAGCTGAGCGACATTGATCGGACGCCCACGGCTTTTTTGAGCCGTTTTTTTTCAAGCAATCTACTCTGTAGGAGCTAGCCTGCATCTGTGGGTGCCAAGCTTGCCCGTAATGAACGATTGCGCAGTCTGCCTCGGGACAGCGTTGCCGGCATCGCGAGCAAGCTTGGCTCCCACAGGAGCAGTCCCCATGCAGATCCAACCTTCACCGAGCCCGCCCCCCAAAAAAACTGCGGCGCACGGTTAGAAAAATTGATCGAACGCAGTATTGGGCAGTCCGAAAAGGAGTAAAACGTCCGACGCTGACAATTGCAGTAGCGGCAATGTAAGGCTGCCCCTCGGACACAACACTAAGTGCGTAGCAGAAAGGCCGCCACAGATAATAATAATTATCATTTGAAAGCCATTATCATTGTTGCATTCCGCACGAAATATTATTGATCAACAGCCGGCCAACGCCCACGGGGCCGGGGCCGCAGGGTCCTGGAGGTACGCTATGTGCTTATTCCAATAAATAATTTCGCTATAGGAATTTTACTTGCCCGGTGTTTAGCCATAAAATCACCGCGATTGATTGCTGCGACATATCGTCACTGCGTTATTTCTTTTCAAGCTCAGAGACCTTTGCTCTCTGTTAAGGATTTCCAGCATGCCCGAAGCGACAGGACTCATGGCCCACAACTGGGGCTTTGCCATTTTCCTTCTGGGCGTTGTCGGCCTGTGTGCCTTCATGCTCGGCGTGTCGAGCCTGCTCGGGTCAAAAGCCTGGGGCCGCAGCAAAAATGAACCGTTCGAGTCCGGCATGCTGCCTACCGGTGGCGCCCGCTTGCGGCTCTCAGCCAAATTCTATCTGGTCGCGATGCTCTTCGTGATCTTCGATATCGAAGCCCTCTTTCTCTTTGCATGGTCTGTGTCCGTCCGCGAAAGCGGCTGGACCGGATTCGTCGAAGCTCTCGTTTTCATAGCAATTCTGTTGGCAGGTCTTGTCTACCTTTGGCGGGTGGGGGCTCTTGATTGGGCTCCGGAAGGTCGTCGTAAGCGGCAAGCGAAGCTGAAACAATGAGGCTTTGGCAATGCAATACAATCTCACCAGGATCGACCCCGATGCTCCTAACGAGCAGTATCCGATTGGCGAGCGGGAAACCGTTTCCGATCCGTTAGAAGATCAAGTCCACAAAAACATCTTCATGGGCAAGCTCGAAGACGTGCTGAACAACACGGTCAACTGGGGTCGCAAGAACTCCCTGTGGCCGTACAACTTCGGCCTTTCGTGCTGCTACGTGGAAATGACCACCGCCTTCACGGCGCCCCACGACATCGCGCGCTTTGGCGCCGAGGTGATCCGGGCATCGCCGCGCCAGGCGGATTTCATGGTTATTGCCGGGACCTGCTTCATCAAGATGGCGCCGATCATCCAGCGTCTCTACGAGCAAATGCTCGAACCGAAGTGGGTTATCTCCATGGGTTCGTGCGCCAACTCCGGTGGCATGTACGACATCTATTCCGTCGTTCAAGGGGTGGACAAGTTCCTGCCCGTGGACGTCTACGTGCCTGGCTGCCCGCCTCGCCCTGAAGCTTTCCTGCAAGGCTTGATGCTGTTGCAGGAGTCGATTGGCCAGGAGCGTCGCCCACTGTCCTGGGTCGTTGGTGATCAAGGCGTCTATCGCGCCGAGATGCCATCGCAAAAGGAACAGCGTCGCGAACAGCGTATCGCAGTCACCAACCTGCGCAGCCCCGACGAAGTCTGATCCAGCTCTGCTCTGCATAAGAAACGAGAACCTGGCTTCATTCTTTACGTTGACCGAAAGCGATAAATAACCATGACTACAGGCAGTGCTCTGTACATCCCGCCTTACAAGGCAGACGACCAGGATGTGGTCGTCGAACTGAACAACCGTTTTGGCCCCGAGGCGTTCACCGCCCAGCCGACCCGCACCGGCATGCCGGTGCTTTGGGTTGCCCGCGCCAAACTCGTCGAAGTCCTGACTTTCCTGCGCAACCTGCCCAAGCCGTACGTCATGCTCTATGACTTGCATGGCGTGGACGAGCGTCTGCGCACCAAGCGTCAAGGGCTGCCCGACGGCGTCGATTTCACCGTGTTCTATCACCTGATGTCGATCGAACGTAATAGTGACGTGATGATCAAGGTCGCCTTGTCCGAGAGCGACCTCAGCGTGCCGACCGTGACCGGTATCTGGCCGAACGCCAACTGGTACGAACGTGAAGTGTGGGACATGTTCGGGATCGATTTCCCCGGCCACCCGCACCTGACGCGCATCATGATGCCGCCGACCTGGGAAGGTCACCCGCTGCGCAAGGACTTCCCGGCCCGCGCCACCGAGTTCGATCCGTTCAGCCTGTCCCTGGCCAAGCAACAGCTCGAGGAAGAAGCCGCGCGCTTCAAGCCGGAAGACTGGGGCATGAAACGCTCCGGGGCGAACGAGGACTACATGTTCCTCAACCTGGGCCCGAACCACCCTTCGGCCCACGGTGCATTCCGCATCATCCTGCAGCTGGACGGCGAAGAGATCGTCGACTGCGTCCCGGACATCGGCTACCACCACCGTGGCGCCGAGAAAATGGGCGAGCGCCAGTCCTGGCACAGCTACATTCCCTACACCGACCGCATCGATTACCTCGGCGGCGTGATGAACAACCTGCCGTACGTGCTTTCGGTCGAGAAACTGGCCGGGATCAAGGTGCCGGAAAAGGTCGACGTCATCCGCATCATGATGGCCGAGTTCTTCCGAATCACCAGCCACCTGCTGTTCCTGGGTACCTACATCCAGGACGTTGGCGCCATGACCCCGGTGTTCTTCACCTTCACCGACCGCCAGAAGGCCTACACGGTGATCGAAGCCATCACCGGTTTCCGCCTGCACCCGGCCTGGTACCGCATCGGTGGGGTTGCCCACGACCTGCCGCGGGGCTGGGAAAAGCTGGTCAAGGATTTCGTCGAATGGATGCCCAAGCGCCTGGACGAATACACCAAGGCCGCCTTGCAGAACAGCATCCTCAAGGGCCGTACCATCGGGGTCGCCGCCTACAACACCAAAGAGGCCCTGGAATGGGGTGTCACCGGTGCGGGCCTGCGTTCCACCGGCTGCGATTTCGACCTGCGCAAGGCGCGTCCTTACTCCGGCTATGAAAACTTCGAATTCGAAGTACCGCTGGCAGTCAATGGTGATGCCTATGACCGCTGCATGGTTCGCGTCGAGGAGATGCGCCAGAGCATCAAGATCATCGACCAGTGCATGCGCAACATGCCGGAAGGCCCGTACAAGGCGGATCACCCGCTGACCACGCCGCCGCCCAAAGAGCGCACGCTGCAACACATCGAGACCCTGATCACGCACTTCCTGCAGGTTTCGTGGGGCCCGGTCATGCCGGCCAACGAGTCCTTCCAGATGATCGAAGCGACCAAGGGCATCAACAGTTATTACCTGACGAGCGACGGCGGCACCATGAGCTACCGCACCCGGATTCGCACCCCAAGCTTCCCACACCTGCAGCAGATCCCTTCGGTGATCAAAGGCAGCATGGTCGCGGATATGATTGCGTACCTGGGTAGTATCGATTTTGTTATGGCCGACGTGGACCGCTAAGCATGAATAGCACGCTTATCCAGACAGACCGTTTCGCCCTCAGCGAAACCGAGCGCTCGGCCATCGAGCACGAGCTGCATCACTACGAAGACCCGCGCGCGGCGTCGATCGAAGCCCTGAAGATCGTTCAGAAGGAGCGTGGCTGGGTGCCTGACGGCGCGCTCTACGCCATCGGCGAGATCCTCGGCATCCCGGCCAGCGACGTCGAAGGTGTTGCCACCTTCTATAGCCAGATCTTCCGCCAGCCAGTGGGTCGCCACATCATTCGCGTCTGCGACAGCATGGTCTGCTACATCGGCGGCCACGAGTCCGTGGTCGGCGAGATCCAGAACAAGCTGGGCATTGGCCTGGGCCAGACCACCGCAGACGGGCGCTTCACCCTGCTGCCGGTGTGCTGCCTGGGCAACTGCGACAAGGCCCCGGCGCTGATGATCGACGACGACACCTTCGGTGACGTCCAGCCTGACGGCGTCGCCAAACTGCTGGAGGGCTACGTATGACCCTGACTTCCTTCGGGCCCGCCAACCGCATCCAGCGTTCGGCCGAAACCCATCCCCTGACCTGGCGTCTGCGTGACGACGGCGAAGCGGTGTGGCTGGACGAATACCAGGCCAAGAATGGCTACGCCGCCGCGCGCAAGGCATTCACCGACATGGCCCAGGACGACATCGTCCAGACCGTCAAAGACTCCGGCCTCAAGGGTCGCGGCGGTGCCGGCTTCCCCACTGGCGTGAAGTGGGGCCTGATGCCCAAGGACGAGTCCATCAACATCCGCTACCTGCTGTGCAACGCGGATGAAATGGAGCCCAACACCTGGAAAGACCGCATGCTGATGGAGCAACTGCCCCATCTGCTGATCGAAGGCATGCTGATCAGTGCCCGTGCGTTGAAAACCTACCGTGGCTACATCTTCCTGCGCGGCGAATACACCACCGCCGCCAAGCACCTGAACCGTGCCGTGGAAGAAGCCAAGGCCGCTGGCCTTTTGGGCAAGAACATCCTGGGTTCGGGCTTTGATTTCGAGCTGTTCGTCCACACCGGTGCCGGGCGCTACATCTGCGGTGAAGAAACCGCACTGATCAACTCCCTGGAAGGCCGCCGCGCCAACCCGCGTTCCAAGCCGCCCTTCCCTGCCGCCGTCGGCGTGTGGGGCAAGCCGACCTGCGTGAACAACGTCGAGACCCTGTGCAACGTGCCGGCGATCATTGCCGACGGCGTCGACTGGTACAAATCCCTGGCCCGCGACGGCAGCGAAGACATGGGCACCAAGCTCATGGGCTTCTCCGGCAAGGTCAAGAACCCTGGCCTGTGGGAACTGCCATTCGGCGTCACCGGCCGCGAGCTGTTCGAAGACTACGCCGGCGGCATGCGCGACGGTTACAAGCTCAAGTGCTGGCAGCCCGGCGGCGCCGGCACCGGCTTCCTGTTGCCGGAACACCTGGACGCACAAATGTACGCCGGCGGCATCGCCAAAGTCGGCACCCGTATGGGTACCGGTCTGGCCATGGCGGTGGACGACAGCGTCAACATGGTTTCCCTGCTGCGCAACATGGAAGAATTCTTCTCCCGTGAATCGTGCGGTTTCTGCACCCCTTGCCGCGATGGCCTGCCGTGGAGCGTCAAGCTGCTGCGCGCCATTGAAAACGGCGAAGGCCAGGCCGGCGACATCGAGACCCTGCTGGGTCTGGTGGGTTTCCTCGGCCCGGGCAAGACCTTCTGTGCTCATGCACCGGGTGCCGTGGAGCCGTTGGGCAGCGCGATCAAATACTTCCGCTCTGAATTCGAGGCCGGCATCGCGCCAACGCGCGCAGGCGATCTCAATCAGGTGGTCACGCCGACCATGGTCGGCGCGTAACGACGCTTTAAAAGGCGAAGGGTCCGTGCCCTTCGCCTTTCGTCCGATGACGCCTTTGAAAGGCTGTTTGGATTCGGACGAATAACAAGATTCCATTAGCCACGCCCGCTGACACCGGGCCAACGAAGAACTTTGAACCATGGCCACTATCCACGTAGACGGCAAAGAGCTCGAAGTCGATGGCGCAGACAACCTGTTACAGGCATGTCTGTCCCTGGGCCTCGACATCCCTTATTTCTGCTGGCACCCCGCCCTTGGCAGCGTAGGCGCCTGTCGCCAATGCGCGGTCAAGCAGTACACCGACGAAAACGACAAGCGTGGTCGGATCGTCATGTCCTGCATGACCCCCGCCACCGACGGCAGCTGGATCTCCATCGACGACGAAGAAGCGAAAGTGTTTCGCGCCAGCGTCGTCGAATGGCTGATGACCAACCACCCTCACGACTGCCCGGTCTGTGAGGAAGGCGGCCACTGCCACCTGCAAGACATGACGGTGATGACCGGCCACAACGAGCGCCGTTATCGCTTCACCAAGCGCACCCACCAGAACCAGCAACTGGGCCCGTTCATCTCCCACGAGATGAACCGCTGCATCGCCTGCTACCGCTGCGTGCGTTTCTACAAGGACTATGCCGGCGGCACCGACCTGGGCGTGTTCGGCGCCCACGACAACGTGTACTTCGGTCGCGTTGAAGACGGCACCCTGGAAAGCGAGTTC
>NZ_WUUD01000020.1:97949-116095 GCF_009831705.1 Pseudomonas sp. PICF6
CCGAGCGCTACAACCGCAAGTGGGACATGCAGTTTTCGCCGAGCATCTGCCATGGCTGCTCCAGCGGTTGCAACATATCCCCGGGCGAACGCTACGGCGAACTGCGTCGCATCGAGAACCGCTTCAACGGTTCGGTGAACCAGTACTTCCTGTGCGACCGTGGCCGTTTCGGCTATGGCTACGTCAACCGCAAGGATCGTCCGCGCCAGCCATTGCTCGCCAACGGCGCCAAGCTGAGCCTGGACGAAGCGCTGGACAAGGCCGCCGAACTGCTGCGCGGGCGCAACATCGTCGGTATCGGTTCGCCACGTGCCAGCCTGGAAAGCAACTACGCCCTGCGTGAACTGGTCGGCGCCGAGCACTTCTACAGTGGCATCGAAGCCGGTGAGCTGGAACGCATCCGCCTGGTCCTGCAAGTGCTCAAGGACAGCCCGCTGCCCGTGCCGACGATGCGTGACATCGAAGACCACGATGCGGTGTTCGTCCTGGGTGAAGACCTGACCCAGACCGCCGCGCGCATGGCCCTGGCCCTGCGCCAGTCGGTCAAGGGCAAGGCTGAAGACATGGCCGACGCCATGCGCGTACAGCCATGGCTCGATGCCGCCGTGAAGAACATCGGCCAGCACGCGCTGAACCCGCTGTTCATTGCCAGCCTGGCTGAAACCAAGCTCGACGACGTCGCCGAAGAATGCGTCCACGCAGCACCGGATGACCTGGCGCGCATCGGTTTTGCCGTGGCCCACGCCCTGGACGCCAGTGCCCCGGCCGTCGAAGGTTTGGACAGTGAAGCGGCCGCGCTGGCCCAGCGTATCGCCGACGCCCTGCTCGCGGCCAAACGCCCACTGATCATCGCCGGCACCTCGTTGGGTTCCAAGGCACTGATCGAAGCCGCCGCCAACATCGCCAAGGCGCTGAAGCTGCGCGAGAAGAACGGTTCCATCAGCCTGATCGTGCCGGAAGCCAACAGCCTCGGCCTGGCCATGCTCGGTGGCGAGTCGCTGGACGCGGCCCTGCAAGCGGTGATCGACGGCAGCGCCGACGCCATCGTGGTGCTGGAAAACGACCTGTACACCCGCACCGACAAGGCCCGGGTGGACGCTGCCCTGAATGCCGCGAAAGTGCTGATCGTTGCCGACCACCAGAAAACCGCCACCACCGACCGCGCCCACCTGGTGCTGCCGGCGGCGAGCTTCGCTGAAGGCGACGGTACGCTGGTCAGCCAGGAAGGTCGCGCCCAGCGCTTCTTCCAGGTGTTCGACCCGACTTACCTGGACGCCAGCATCCTGGTCCATGAAGGCTGGCGCTGGCTGCATGCCCTGCGCGCCACCTTGCTGAACCAGCCGATCGACTGGACGCAACTGGACCATGTCACCGCCGCCGTCGCTTCGAGCAGCCCGCAACTGGCTCGCATCGTCGATGCCGCGCCATCGGCCGCGTTCCGCATCAAGGGCCTGAAGCTGGCCCGCGAACCGCTGCGCTACTCCGGTCGCACCGCGATGCGCGCCGACATCAGCGTCCACGAACCACGGACCTCCCAGGACAACGACACTGCGTTCTCGTTCTCCATGGAAGGTTACTCGGGCTCCGCCGAACCGCGCTCGCAAGTGCCGTTCGCCTGGTCGCCGGGCTGGAACTCGCCGCAAGCCTGGAACAAGTTCCAGGACGAAGTCGGCGGTCACCTGCGTGCCGGTGACCCGGGCACTCGCCTGATCGAAAGCCAGGGCGATGGCCTGAGCTGGTTCGCCAGCGTGCCGCGCGCCTTCAACCCGGCACCGGGCACCTGGCAGGTCGTACCGTTCCATCACCTGTTCGGCAGTGAAGAGAACTCTTCCAAAGCCGCTCCGGTCCAGGAACGCATCCCGGCCGCCTACGTGTCGCTGGCCAAGTCCGAAGCCGATCGCCTGGGCGTCAACGACGGTGCCCTGCTGAGCCTGAACGTCGCGGGCCAGACCTTGCGTCTGCCGCTGCGCATCAATGAAGAACTGGGCGCCGGCCTGGTGGCCCTGCCGGCTGGCCTGGCGGGTATTCCACCGGCGATATTCGGCAAAACCGTCGACGGTCTGCAGGAGGCAGCGCAATGAGCTGGTTTACCCCTGAAGTGATCGACGTGATCCTGACGGTTCTCAAGGCCATCGTGATTCTGCTGGCCGTGGTGGTCTGCGGTGCGCTGCTGAGTTTCGTCGAACGTCGCCTGCTGGGCTGGTGGCAGGACCGCTACGGTCCGAACCGCGTCGGCCCGTTCGGCATGTTCCAGATCGCCGCCGACATGATCAAGATGTTCTTCAAGGAAGACTGGACGCCGCCGTTTGCCGACAAGGTGATCTTCACCCTGGCACCGGTCGTGGCCATGAGCGCCTTGCTGATCGCCTTCGCGATCATCCCGATCACCCCGACCTGGGGCGTGGCGGACCTGAACATCGGCCTGCTGTTCTTCTTCGCCATGGCGGGTCTGTCGGTGTACGCGGTGCTGTTCGCCGGCTGGTCGAGCAACAACAAGTTCGCCCTGCTGGGCAGCCTGCGGGCCTCGGCCCAGACCGTGTCCTACGAAGTGTTCATGGGCCTGGCGCTCATGGGCGTGGTGGTCCAGGCCGGCTCGTTCAACATGCGCGACATCGTCGAGTACCAGGCCCAGAACCTGTGGTTCATCATTCCGCAGTTCTTCGGTTTCTGTACCTTCTTCGTGGCCGGCGTGGCCGTGACTCACCGTCACCCCTTCGACCAACCGGAAGCGGAACAGGAACTGGCCGACGGCTATCACATCGAATATGCCGGCATGAAATGGGGCATGTTTTTCGTCGGTGAATACATCGGCATCATCCTGATCTCGGCACTGCTGGTGACGTTGTTCTTCGGTGGCTGGCACGGTCCGTTCGGCATCCTGCCGCAACTGTCCTTCGTCTGGTTCGCCCTGAAGACCGCGTTCTTCATCATGCTGTTCGTCCTGCTGCGCGCCTCGATCCCGCGCCCGCGCTACGACCAGGTGATGGACTTCAGCTGGAAATTCTGCCTGCCGCTGACCCTGATCAATTTGCTGGTGACCGCTGCGATCGTGTTGATGAACACGCCTGCGGCCGCGGTTCAGTGAGGATTTGACCCATGTTCAAATATATTGGCGACATCGTTAAGGGTACCGGTACCCAACTGCGAAGCCTGGTCATGATCTTCGGCCATGGCTTTCGCAAGCGCGACACCCTGCAATACCCTGAAGAAGCGGTCTACCTGCCGCCGCGTTATCGCGGCCGCATCGTCCTGACCCGCGATCCCGACGGCGAAGAACGCTGCGTGGCCTGCAACCTGTGCGCCGTGGCGTGCCCGGTGGGCTGCATCTCGTTGCAGAAAGCCGAAACCGAAGACGGTCGCTGGTACCCGGACTTCTTCCGTATCAACTTCTCGCGCTGCATTTTCTGCGGCCTCTGCGAGGAAGCGTGCCCGACCACCGCGATCCAGCTCACGCCGGATTTCGAAATGGCCGAGTTCAAACGTCAGGACCTGGTGTACGAGAAAGAAGATCTGCTGATTTCCGGTCCCGGTAAAAACCCTGATTACAACTTCTATCGTGTTGCAGGTATGGCCATTGCCGGTAAGCCAAAAGGCGCCGCGCAAAATGAAGCCGAACCGATCAACGTGAAGAGCTTGCTGCCTTAAGGAAGAAAGATGGAATTCGCTTTCTATTTCGCATCGGGTATCGCGGTGGTCTCCACGCTTCGAGTGGTCACCAACACCAACCCTGTGCACGCCCTGCTCTACCTGATCATCTCGCTGATCGCCGTGGCCATGACCTTCTTCAGCCTCGGTGCGCCGTTTGCCGGTGCGCTGGAAGTGATCGCCTACGCCGGCGCCATCATGGTGCTGTTCGTGTTCGTGGTGATGATGCTGAACCTGGGCCCGGCCTCGGTGCAGCAAGAACGTTCCTGGCTCAAGCCGGGCATCTGGGCGGGGCCGGTGATTCTCGCCGCGCTGCTGCTGGGTGAACTGCTGTATGTACTGTTCGCTCACCAGAGCGGCCAGGCCATCGGCCACACCACCGTAGACGCCAAGGCCGTGGGCATCAGCCTGTTCGGTCCGTACCTGCTGGTGGTCGAACTCGCCTCGATGCTGCTGCTTGCCGCAGCCGTCACGGCGTTCCATTTGGGCCGTAACGAGGCGAAGGAGTAATCACATGCCTGCTATCCCTCTCGAGCATGGTCTGGCGGTTGCCGGCATCCTGTTCTGCCTCGGTCTGGTCGGCCTGATGGTCCGCCGCAACATTCTGTTCGTGCTGATGAGCCTGGAGGTCATGATGAATGCCTCCGCCCTGGCCTTCATCGTCGCGGGCGCTCGCTGGGCGCAGCCGGATGGACAAGTCATGTTCATCCTGGTGATCAGCCTGGCAGCCGCTGAGGCCAGTATCGGCCTGGCGATTCTGTTGCAGCTGTATCGCCGCTTCCACACTCTCGATATCGACGCTGCCAGCGAGATGCGCGGATGAACCTACTCTTTCTGACTTTCGTATTTCCCCTCATCGGTTTCCTGCTGCTGTCGTTCTCTCGTGGACGCTGGTCGGAAAACCTTTCGGCGCTGGTTGGCGTGGGGTCCATCGGCCTGTCTGCCATCGTCACGGCCTACGTGATCTGGCAGTTCAACGTCGCCCCGCCTGAAGGTGGCGCGTACGTGCAGGTGCTGTGGCAGTGGATGGCGGTGGAAGGCTTCACGCCGAACTTCGCCCTGTACCTGGATGGCCTGTCGGTGACCATGCTGGGCGTGGTGGTCGGCGTGGGTTTCCTGATCCACCTGTTCGCCTCCTGGTACATGCGCGGCGAAGCCGGTTACTCGCGCTTCTTCGCCTACACCAACCTGTTCATCGCCAGCATGCTGTTCCTGGTGCTCGGCGATAACCTGCTGTTCCTGTACTTCGGCTGGGAAGGCGTGGGCCTGTGCTCGTACCTGCTGATCGGTTTCTACTACAGCAACCGCAACAACGGTAACGCGGCGCTCAAGGCGTTCATCGTGACCCGGATCGGCGACGTGTTCATGGCCATCGGCCTGTTCATCCTGTTCCAGCAACTGGGCACCCTAAACATCCAGGAGCTGCTGGTACGTGCTCCGCAGCACTTCCAGGCCGGCGACTTCTGGATCGTCCTGGCGACCCTGATGCTGCTGGGCGGCGCTGTCGGTAAATCCGCGCAACTGCCGTTGCAGACCTGGCTGGCGGATGCGATGGCTGGCCCTACCCCGGTTTCGGCACTGATCCACGCCGCAACCATGGTGACCGCCGGTGTCTACCTGATCGCCCGCACCCACGGCCTGTTCGCCCTGGCGCCAGACATCCTGCACCTGGTCGGCATCGTCGGCGGCGTGACATTGGTGCTGGCCGGTTTCGCAGCCCTGGTCCAGACCGACATCAAGCGTATCCTCGCCTACTCGACCATGAGCCAGATCGGCTACATGTTCCTGGCCCTGGGCGTCGGCGCCTGGGAAGGCGCGATCTTCCACCTGATGACCCACGCCTTCTTCAAGGCGCTGCTGTTCCTTGCTTCCGGTGCGGTGATCGTTGCCTGCCACCACGAGCAGAACATCTTCAAGATGGGCGGCCTGTGGAAGAAACTGCCACTGGCCTACGCCAGCTTCATCGTCGGCGGCGCGGCCCTGGCGGCCCTGCCACTGGTCACCGCCGGTTTCTACTCCAAGGACGAGATCCTCTGGGAAGCGTTCGCCAGCGGTAACCAGGGTCTGCTCTATGCCGGCCTGGTGGGTGCGTTCATGACCTCGCTGTACACCTTCCGCCTGATCTTCATCGCGTTCCACGGTGAAGCCAAGACCGAAGCCCACGCTGGCCACGGCATTGCCCACTGGCTGCCACTGTCGGTGCTGATCGTGCTGTCGACCTTCGTCGGCGCAATGATCACGCCACCGCTGGCCGATGTACTGCCGCAAAGCGTCGGCCATGCCGGCGGCGACGCCAAGCACAGCCTGGAAATCGCTTCGGGCGCCATTGCCCTGGCCGGTATCCTGCTGGCCGCCCTGCTGTTCCTGGGCAAGCGTCGCTTCGTCACTGCGATCGCCAACAGCGGCATCGGGCGATTCCTTTCGGCCTGGTGGTTCGCTGCCTGGGGCTTCGACTGGATCTACGACAAACTGTTCGTCAAGCCATACCTTGCGATCAGCCACATTCTGCGCAAAGACCCGCTCGACCAGACCATTGGCCTGATCCCGCGCATGGCCAAGGGCGGCCACACTGCCCTGAGCCGTACCGAGACCGGTCAACTGCGTTGGTATGCGGCTTCCATGGCGGCTGGCGCCGTGCTGGTTATCGGCGCCATCGTGCTGGTAGCGGTCTGATATGAACCTTGCGAACTTGCGAAAGGAAACGAGCCCGTCATGATTCTGCCCTGGCTAATCCTGATCCCCTTCATCGGCGGCCTGCTGTGCTGGATGGCGGAGCGTTCAAGCTCCACCCTCCCGCGCTGGATTGCGCTGCTGACCATGTCCCTGGAACTCGCACTCGGCCTCTGGCTCTGGGCGACCGGCGACTATTCATTTGCTCCGGCCCCTGGCGCCGATCCGACCTGGGCGCTTGAGTTCAAGCACATCTGGATCGAACGCTTCGGTATCAGCGTGCATCTGGCTCTCGACGGCCTGTCGCTGCTGATGATCCTGCTGACCGGCCTGCTGGGTATCCTCTCGGTCCTGTGCTCCTGGAAAGAGATCCAGCGTCACGTCGGTTTCTTCCACCTGAACCTGATGTGGATCTTGGGCGGTGTTGTCGGCGTGTTCCTGGCGCTGGACCTGTTCATGTTCTTCTTCTTCTGGGAAATGATGCTGGTGCCGATGTACTTCCTCATCGCGCTCTGGGGTCACAGTTCTTCGGACGGCAAGAAAACCCGGATCTACGCGGCGACCAAGTTCTTCATCTTCACCCAGGCTTCCGGCCTGATCATGCTGGTGGCGATCCTTGGCCTGGTGCTGGTCAACTTCAACAACACCGGCGTGATTACCTTCAACTACGCCGACCTGTTGAAAGTGCAGATGTCGCGCACCACCGAGTACGTGCTGATGCTGGGCTTCTTCATTGCCTTCGCGGTGAAGCTGCCGGTGGTGCCGTTCCACTCCTGGCTGCCGGACGCCCACGCCCAGGCGCCGACCGCAGGTTCCGTGGACCTGGCCGGTATCCTGCTCAAAACCGCCGCCTACGGCCTGCTGCGTTTCGCCCTGCCGCTGTTTCCCAATGCCTCGGCCGAGTTCGCGCCGATTGCCATGACCCTGGGTCTGATCGGGATTTTCTACGGTGCGTTCCTGGCGTTCGCCCAGACCGACATCAAGCGCCTGATCGCCTTCTCCAGTGTTTCGCACATGGGCTTTGTGCTGATCGGGATCTACTCCGGCAGCCAGTTGGCCCTGCAAGGCGCGGTGATCCAGATGCTGGCCCACGGTCTGTCGGCTGCGGCACTGTTTATCCTCAGCGGCCAGTTGTACGAGCGTCTGCACACTCGGGACATGCGTGAAATGGGCGGTATCTGGTCGCGCATCGCTTACCTGCCGGCCATCAGTCTGTTCTTCGCCGCGGCGTCCCTGGGCCTGCCGGGCACCGGTAACTTCGTCGGCGAGTTCCTGATCCTGATCGGCTCGTTCGTCAGCGCTCCGTGGATCACCGCCATCGCCACCTCTGGCCTGGTGTTCGGTTCGGTCTACTCGCTGATCATGATCCACCGCGCCTACTTCGGCCCGACCAAGTCGGATGAAGTGCTGCGCGGCATGGACGGTCGCGAACTGATCATGGTGCTCGGCCTTGCGGTGCTGCTGGTTTACCTCGGCGTCTACCCGCAACCGTTCCTCGACACCTCTGCCGCCACGATGCATGGCGTGCAGCAGTGGCTCGGCACCGCCTTCTCTCAACTCGCTTCGGCCCGGTAAGAGCGCTATGGAATTCACGATTCAACACTTTATCGCGCTTGCGCCGCTGTTGATCACCAGCGCCACGATCATCGTGGTGATGCTGGCGATCGCCTGGCGGCGCAATCACTCACAGACCTTCCTGCTGTCGGTGGCGGGGCTGAACCTGGCCCTGCTGTCGATTTTGCCGGCCCTGAAAGTCGCGCCGCTGGCGGTCACCCCGCTGTTGCAGATCGACAGCTTCGCGTGCCTGTACATGGCGCTGATCCTGGTCGCCACCCTCGCCTGCGTCACCCTCGCCCACGCCTACCTCGGCGATGGCGGTACGGGTTACCCGGGCAACCGTGAAGAACTGTACCTGCTGATCCTGATGGCCGCCGCCGGTGGCCTGGTCCTGGTCAGCGCGCAGCACCTGGCCAGCCTGTTCATCGGTCTGGAGCTGCTGTCGGTGCCGGTCTACGGTCTGGTGGCCTATGCCTTCTTCAACAAGCGCTCCCTGGAAGCGGGCATCAAGTACATGGTGCTGTCGGCCGCCGGTTCCGCGTTCCTGTTGTTCGGCATGGCCCTGCTCTACGCCGAAGCCGGCACCCTGAGCTTCGTCGGCATCGGTCAGGCCCTGGCGGCCACCGGCCTGCCTAGCCCGATCGCGCAACTGGGCCTGGGCATGATGCTGATCGGCCTGGCGTTCAAACTGTCGCTGGTGCCTTTCCACCTCTGGACCCCGGACGTCTACGAAGGCGCCCCGGCACCGGTGGCGGCGTTCCTGGCCACCGCGTCGAAAGTCGCAGTGTTCGCGGTGATGGTGCGGTTGTTCCAGATCTCGCCAGTGGCCAGCAGCGGTGTGCTGAGCGACGTGCTGACCATCATTGCCATCGCGTCGATTCTGTTCGGTAACCTGCTGGCGCTGACCCAGAGCAACCTCAAGCGTCTGCTGGGTTACTCGTCCATCGCCCACTTCGGTTACCTGCTGATCGCGCTGATCGCCAGCAAGGGCCTGGCGGTGGAAGCCATCGGCGTGTACCTGGTCACCTACGTGATCACCAGCCTTGGCGCGTTCGGCGTGATCACCCTGATGTCCTCGCCGTACAACGGCCGTGACGCCGACGCACTGTACGAATACCGCGGCCTGTTCTGGCGCCGTCCGTACCTGACCGCCGTGCTGACCGTGATGATGCTGTCCCTGGCCGGCATCCCGCTGACCGCAGGCTTCATCGGCAAGTTCTACATCATTGCCACCGGCGTCGAGGCTCACCAATGGTGGCTGGTCGGCTCCCTGGTGCTGGGCAGTGCCATCGGCGTGTTCTACTACCTGCGCGTGATGGTCACCCTGTACCTGATGGAACCGAACCTGCGTCGCCACGATGCCGAGTTGCACTGGGAACAGAAGGCAGGCGGCGTGATGCTGCTGGCTATCGCCGTACTGGCGTTCTTCCTCGGTGTGTACCCGCAGCCGTTGCTGACCCTGGTTCAGCAGGCCGGCCTGACGGGTTGATCACCCGAACGCTGTAGCATCAAAAAATGCCCGTATCGCTTGATACGGGCATTTTTTTTGGGCTGTAGAAGTCGCCTACCTCGGGCTATCCTGAGGCGCTTGAACATACGACTCCAAGAGGGAAAGGCTTTGGGCATGGACATCGATTGCGTGGTGGTGGGCGCGGGCGTGGTCGGGCTCGCCGTGGCTCGGGAACTGGCCCAGACCGGTCACGAAGTGCTGTTGATCGAAGCCGGCGAAGCCATCGGCATGGGCACCAGCTCGCGCAATTCCGAAGTCATCCATGCCGGCATTTATTACCCTCCGGGGAGCCTCAAGGCGCAACTGTGCGTCGAAGGTCGCCAACAGTTGTACGCGTATTGCGCGAGTCATGGGGTCGCGACCCACAGGCTTGGCAAATTGATCGTTGCCAAGGATCAGCTTCAGGTGGAGGGGCTCAAGGCCTTGCTTGAGCGAGGATTGAAGAACGGTGTCGACGACCTGCGTCTGCTCGATCAGCAGCAGGCGCTGGAGCTGGAGCCCGCTCTGGCCTGCGTCGCCGCGCTGTATTCGCCTTCCACCGGTATCGTCGACGCGCACGCACTGATGCTGGCCTTGCAGGGGGATGCCGAAGCGGCCGGTGCCGACATCGTATTTCACACGCCCTTGCTGAGGGCACGGACCATCACCGGAGGTTTCATGCTGGAGCTGGGTGGTACGGCGCAGATGAGTCTGTCCTGCCGCCGACTGATCAACGCCGCCGGCCTCCAGGCGCCCGCCCTCGCCCGCCGTATCGAAGGCTTGGCGCCGCACTCGGTGCCCCGCGATTATCTGTGCAAGGGCAACTACTTCAGCCTGACTGGACGCGCGCCTTTCCGGCATCTGATCTACCCCGCTCCGGAAGCTGCCGGCCTGGGCATTCACATGACCTTGGATATGGCGGGCCAGGCCCGTTTCGGTCCGGACACCGAGTGGCTCGAGCGCGAGGACTACCGCGTGGACCCGGCCCGCGCCGAAGCCTTCTACCCGGCGATTCGCAATTATTGGCCAGGCTTGCCGGACCAAAGCCTACAACCGGGCTACAGCGGCATCCGTCCGAAAATTTCCGGCCCCGATGAACCGGCCCGGGACTTCCTCATCAGCAGCCCCGCCGAGCATCAGGTCCCGGGGCTGATCAATCTGTTCGGGATCGAATCGCCAGGGCTGACCTCCTGCCTGGCGCTTGCCGGGCGGGTGCGGCAACTGATCGTCTAGCGGTGGGGGCAGCGCAAAGTGCAATGCATTTTTCCATGCCCTCATGCAGGCTGCACGACCCGCAAAAAACAGACTGATATAACCTGCTGTTTTAAAACGAGTTTATATAAATCATTGGCTGGCACGACTGATGCAATTTCCCTGTAACGCGGCGTTGGCGCTTGAAGCCGGCCCGCATCCGTGAATTGCCAGGAGCTACATATGAACGCCATCGACCTGTTGAAAGCCGACCATGAACGCGTCAAGGCCATCCTTGCCCAGCTGAGCGAATCAACCAGCCGGGGCATCAAGAAACGCACCGACCTGTTGGCGAAGCTGGAAATGGAAATCTCCATTCATACCCGACTGGAAGAAGAGATTCTCTATCCGGCCTACAAGCAGGCCGGCGGCAAGGAGCAGGCCGAGATGTACTACGAGGCCAAGGAAGAGCACCGCACCGTCGACTCGCTGGTGCTGCCGGACCTGAAGAACACCGACCCGTCCACCCCAGAATTTGCCGGCCGGGTGAAAGTGGTCAAAGAGTTGCTTGAGCACCATATCGAAGAAGAGGAAACCGAGATGTTCCCTCAAGCCAAAAAGCTGCTGGGCAAAGCGACGCTGGAGTCGTTGGGCGAGCAGATGGAAGCCATGAAGGCGCAGTACAAAAAAGAAATGAGCAGCTCCAGCATGGCCGCTTGATCAGGCGCTGCCGATGCGTTCAGCCGTTTGCCACGGCTGAACGCAGCCGGGCAGCTCACTGCATCTGTTCTCGCAAGAACTCCAACAGCGCCTGCACCGGGCGCGAACTTTGCCGATGTTGCGGATAGACCGCCGACAGCGCCAAGGCCTCTGTCTCGAAGCCTTCGAGCACCTTGATCAATCGACCGTCCTTCAATGCCTCTCCGACAATGAACGTCGGCAGATACGTGATGCCCATGCCCGCGATAGCCGCGTCCCTGAGTAAATCGCCGTTATTGGCACGCATGCGTCCGGCGACCTCCAGGGTCAGCGGTTTGCTGCGTCCACCGAACCGCCATTGCACCTGACGGCTATGCCCATAGGGCAGGCAATCGTGATTGCGTAGGTCTTCGGGCCGTTCGGGCGTGCCGCGTTGCGCCAGGTAGGCGGGGCTGGCGCAGTACACTCGCTCGATGGTCGCGATACGCCGGGCGATCAACGTCGAATCCTCCAGCACGCCAATGCGCAGCGCGATGTCGTAGCCTTCCCCCAGCAGGTCAACCGAGCGATCACTCAAATCCACTTCGACACTCACCTCTTGGTGGCGCTGCAAGAACAGCGGTAACAGGCTGCCCAGGTGCGCGACCGCGAACGAAAGTGGTGCGCTAAGACGAATGGTGCCGCGAGGCTCGCTGGTCTGGCCGCTGATGCCCTGCTCCACCTGTTCGACTTCACTGAGCAGGCGCAGCGCTGCTTCGTAATAGCGCTGGCCCAGCGGTGTCACATCCAGCCGTCGTGTCGAGCGATTGAGCAAACGCACGCCCAGTCGTTGCTCCAGTTCCATGAGCTTGCGGCTGACGAACTGCTTGGACAGCCCGAGCTTTTCCGCCGCCGCGGTGAAACTGCCCGACTCCATGACCTGGGCAAAAATGCGCATTTCTTCGAAGGGATTCATTGTCATTCCAGGGTGGACAGTCGGGATGTTCTGGTGGGTATTGTGGATAGGGTGAGACAGGTTGCATAGAGGGTGAAGGTGTAGCCGTCATCGCGAGCAAGCTTTGCTCCCACAAGGATCTTGTGGTCACCCTGAATAAATGTGGGAGCGAGCCTGCTCGCGATGACGGCCGATCAGCTTGCCTAAAAGTGGATGCCATGCACAAAAACGCCCGCACAAGGCGGGCGTCATCCAGCAGCAACCACTCAGCTTACTTGGCGGTCAGCGCCGAATAGCTGTTCATCAGGTTGCGGTAGTTGGGAATACGCTGGGACAGCAGATTGCCCAGGCCTTCGATGTCGTTGCGCCAGTCGCGGTGCAGCTCACAGGCCACCGAGAACCAGTTCATCATCTGCGCGCCGGCAGCCGTCATGCGCACCCAGGCCGCCTGTTGCACGGTTTCGTTGAACGTGCCCGAAGCGTCGGTGACGACGAACACTTCGAAACCTTCGGCCAGCGCCGACAGCGTCGGGAATGCCACGCAGACGTCGGTTACCACGCCAGCGATGATCAGTTGCTTGCGACCGGTGGCCTTGATCGCCTTGACGAAGTCTTCATTGTCCCAGGCGTTGATCTGGCCTGGGCGCGGGATGTACGGCGCGTCCGGGAACATTTCCTTGAGCTCTGGCACGATCGGGCCGTTAGGGCCGTCTTCGAAGCTGGTGGTCAGGATGGTTGGCAGCCCGAAGAATTTCGCCAGGTCAGCCAGGGCCAGCACGTTGTTCTTGAACTCGTTGGGCGAGAAGTCCTGGACCAGGGAAATCAGACCCGTCTGGTGATCGACCAGCAGAACGACTGCGTCGTCCTTGTTCAGGCGATTGTAAGCGTAAGCAGGAACGTTGCTCATGGGATGACTCCTTTGGATGGATGTATTGAAAAACAATGTGGGAGCGAGCCTGCTCGCGATGACGGTATGTCAGCTTGCGGCTACGTCGGATTTGCCGACGCCTTCGCGAGCAGGCTCGCTCCCACAGGGGAGAATCGGTGCGTTAGTCAGAAAGCAAAGCAGGAGCAGCCAAACGCGCCCCAGAAGCCCTGAAAATCGCTGACTGGAACGTTCGACAGCCGCGCCCGTTCATGGCTATGGGCGTGCACCGTGCACGGGCCGCTGCACTGGTGGACTTGCGCCTGCAACGGTGAAGTCGGACGCCAGTGGCCGGGCACCTTGACCACCGGCGACCAGTCCGGGAGTACCGGCACGCTGGCGGGGCCGAGTTTTTCGAAGTCGCCGGCGGCGTACACCACCTTGCCGTCGACCACTGTCAGCACCGACTCGATCCACTTGATGGCCTCTTCCTCGACGCTGAAGAAATCCGCGCTCAGTGCCGCCAGGTCCGCCAGTTGGCCGACCTTGATCTGGCCTTTCTTGCCCTGCTCCGAGGAGAACCAGGCGCTGCCATGGGTGAACAGTTCCAGCGCCGTCAGGCGCGGCAGGCCTTCTTCGTGCAACGAGAGGCCACCGACGGTGCGGCCGCTGACCATCCAGTACAGCGAGGTCCAGGGGTTGTAGCTCGACACCCGAGTAGCGTCGGTACCAGCCCCCACCGGTACGCCTTCGGCCAGCATGCGCTTGATCGGTGGCGTGGCTTCGGCGGCCTTGGCACCGTAGCGATCGACGAAATATTCACCCTGGAAGGCCATGCGGTCCTGGATTGCGATACCGCCGCCCAGCGCTCGCACGCGTTCGATGTTCTTCGGTGTGATGGTCTCGGCGTGGTCGAAGAACCACGGCAGACCGTTGAACGGAATGTCGCGGTTGACCTTCTCGAACACATCGAGCATGCGGCTGATGGATTCGTCATAGGTGGCATGCAGGCGGAACGGCCAGCGCTGCTCCACCAGGTGCCGAACCACCGGCTCCAGATCTTGCTCCATGCCCGGTGGCAGGTCCGGACGCGGTTCGAGGAAGTCTTCAAAATCCGCTGCCGAAAACACCAACATCTCACCGGCGCCGTTGTGCCGCAGGAAGTCATCGCCCTGGTGCAACTTGACGCTGCCGGTCCAGTTCTTGAAGTCGGTGAGTTCTTCCTTGGGCTTCTGGGTGAACAGGTTGTAGGCGATGCGCACCGTCAACTGCTGCTCCCGGGCCAACTGCTCGATCACCGCGTAATCATCCGGGTAATTCTGGAAACCGCCGCCGGCATCAATGGCGCTGGTCAGGCCCAGGCGATTGAGTTCACGCATGAACTGGCGCGTGGAGTTGACCTGGTACTCCAAAGGCAGCTTCGGCCCCTTGGCCAAGGTCGAGTAAAGGATCATTGCGTTGGGCCGCGCCACCAGCATGCCGGTGGGTTCGCCCTTGCTGTCGCGCACGATCTCGCCGCCCGGCGGGTTTGGCGTATCGCGGGTGTAGCCGGCCACTCGCAAGGCGGCGCGGTTGAGCAAGGCACGGTCATACAGGTGCAAGACGAATACCGGGGTGTCCGGGGCTGCCTGGTTGAGTTCTTCCAGGGTCGGCATGCGTTTTTCGGCAAACTGGAATTCGTTCCAGCCGCCCACCACCCGCACCCATTGCGGCGTCGGTGTGCGATCTGCCTGGTCCTTGAGCATGCGCAAGGCATCGGCCAGGGAAGGCACGCCTTCCCAGCGCAGTTCCAGGTTGTAGTTCAGGCCACCACGGATCAGGTGCAAGTGCGAGTCATTGAGCCCGGGGATGACGGTACGGCCCTTGAGGTCGATAACCTGGGTGCCGCTGCCGCGCAGGGCCATGGCCTCGGCGTCGGTCCCTACCGCGACGAAGCGCCCCTGGCTGATGGCGACCGCACTGGCGCGGGGTTTCTCACGGTCGACGGTATGGAACTGGCCATTGAATAGAATCAGATCGGCGTTCATCGGACTTCCTTTGGCGATAAATGTGCAGGTGAATCAATCGGTGGTGGCATTTAGCAGGGGGCTGCTCCGCAGCCAGCGGGGATAAATCCCCTCGCCACAAAACCCCCTTGCCACAACAGTGTTTGTCACAACAGCTCGGCGCTGCTTAGGGCTCCAGGTGTTCGTGGGTTTGAGAGGCTTCTAGCCACGGCGCGAACAGGCGGGTGGCCAGCGGCATGCACACGTACACCACCGACAGCACGATGGTCAGGGTGATCAGGAATGTGGCGACTACGTAGTTGGAAAGAAATGCGTGAAGTTGCAGCACAGGCCCCCAGATCAGCGGTACCAGCAAGGTGTGGGGCAGGATGACCAACAGCGTCACCACCGCCTGTTTCCAGCGTGGCGGAGGAATGGCGGCATCGGCCAGCGGGGCGAACCAGAACTCCTTGTGGGGGGCGACTTCGGTCTGGTCGCCATCAGCCAGCAGCGGCGCGGCCTCTTCCACCAGCTCGCGGCGCTGGGGCGAATCCAGCCAGCGTTGCATCGCCTCGGTGGAGCAGAAACGCAGCACGCAGGTAAACAGCGACAGCCCGCCCAGCTTGCCCCGCACCACATCCACACCCAAGTGCCCAGGCCACTGACCAGCCACCCGCACAGTGCGGCGCAACCAGGCCTCATAAGCCGCGTCCTGGCCGGACTTGATCCGGTGCTTGATCACCAGGGTGACGATTTCGTCGAAGCCGGGTTTTGCAGGGCCGCTGGTGGATTCAACGGTTTGAGGTTCAGACATGACGTAGCACTCCAACAAAACGCGTGTTCATCGCCAGACGCCCAGGCCCGGCAATCAACACGCTGGTAAATACAATCAGCAGCAGCCAGCCGAACTGCCCTTCTTCCAGGGTCCACTGCGGGTGTACCACCACAAGTGCGACGGCCAGCAGAAACAGGATGGGCACGCACGCCAGACGCACGAGGACCCCGGCCATGATCAACAGGGGGCAAAGCACTTCGGCGAAAATCGCCAGCATCAGGGTGGGCGCGGCGCCCAGGTGAAACGGATCCTCGATGCGCGTCAGCTCAACGCTGTAATGCAACAGCTTGGGCAGCCCGTGGACCCACAGTAAAAACAGCCCACCGCTCAGGCGCAGAAACAGCAAACCCAGATCCTGCAGGGAACGTTCGTGCACATTGCTCATCGCTGTACTCCATCCAGATCCGCATAGGCGGCGGCCGGTAACGATTGAGACATGTGGGTGGCAATGCGCGAGCGCAGCCAGCGCTCGGCCGGATCGTTGTCATGCACACCGCTCCAAACCATCGACAACTCGGCGGCATTGATCTGGAACGGCGGATCCTCAGCGCGCAACGCGCAGCCTTCCACCAGCGCGCAGGCGGCGTAGTCAGGCACGGTGGCGATCAGTTCGGTGCCTGCCAGCAAGGCTCGCAGACCGCTGAACTGCGGCACCGCCAACACCACTTTGCGCGTTCGACCAATGCGGGCCAGGTCCAGGTCGATATTGCCGCTCAGGTCGCCCGAAAACGAAACCATGGCATGGGGCCGCGCGCAGTATTCGTCCAGGGTCAGCGGCCCAGGGCGCTGGTCGCCGCGCAAGACCTTGCAGGGAATGTCGCGCAACTTCTTGCGCTTGGCATTGGCCGGCAGGTCGGTGGTGTAACTCACGCCGACGCTGATTTCACCACTGGCCAGCAGCGACGACATCAGCAGAAAATTGGCCCGGCGCACCACCACAATGATGCCGGGTGCTTCTTCGCGCAGTTGACTGAGCAAGGGTGGAAACAGGCCGAATTCGGCATCGTCGGACAAACCGATGCGGAATACGTCGCAACTGGTGGATGGATCGAAAGCCTTGGCCCGGCTGACCGCGCCCGAAATCGTATCCATGGCCGGCTGCAGTTCCTGCAGGATCGCCAGGGCCCGCGGCGTCGGCTCCATGCCGCGACCGTTGCGGATCAGCAGCGGATCGTCAAACAGATCCCGCAGCCGTCCCAGCGCAGCGCTTACCGCCGGCTGGCCCATGAACAGCTTTTCGGCGACACGGGTCAGGTTCTTCTCGAACATCAGCGCCTCGAAGATCACCAGCAGGTTCATGTCGAGGCGGCGTAAATCATTGCGGTTCATGGGTGTTGTTCCTGTTGAATACCGGTCCTGTGGGAGCGAGCCTGCTCGCGAATGTGGTAGCACAGTCGACATAAGTGCCAGCTGACCCACCGCTTTCGCGAGCAGGCTCGCTCCCACAGGCTTGCGGCTTGGTCAACCCTGGATAAACGCCAGCAGGTCCGCGTTCAGGCGGTCCTTGTGGGTATCGGTCAGGCCATGCGGCGCGCCGGGGTAGATCAGCAACTGCGAGTTCTTGAGCAACTTGGCGGCGGCGATGCCGGCGGTTTCGATGGGGACCACCTGATCATCATCGCCATGCACCACCAGGGTCGGCACATCGATATTGCGCAGGTCTTCGGACAGATCCGTCTCCGAGAACGCCTTGATGCAGTCGTAGGTGTTCTTGTGACCGGCGAGCATGCCCTGCATCCAGAACCAGTCGATCATGCCCTGGGAGACCTTGGCGCCCGGCCGATTGGCACCGAAGAACGAACTGGCCACATCTTTGTATAGCTGAGATCGGTCAGCCAGGGAGGCCTGGCGGAAACCGTCGAACACCTGCACGGGCAAGCCACCCGGGTTGGCCGGGGTCTTGAGCATCAACGGGGTCACCGCCGAGATCAGCCCGAGCTTGGCGACGCGGGCGGCACCATGACGCCCCATGTAGCGGGCGACTTCGCCACCGCCGGTGGAGAAGCCCAGCAGCACCGCTTCCTTGAGGTCCAACCGCTCGATCAGCTCGGCCAGGTCATCGGCATAGGTGTCCATGTCGTTGCCGTCCCACGGCTGGCTGGAGCGCCCGTGCCCGCGGCGGTCATGGGCGATCACGCGGTAACCGTTGGACGCCAGGAACATCATCTGCGCCTCCCAACTGTCCGAGTTCAACGGCCAGCCGTGGCTGAAGACCACCGGTTGACCACTGCCCCAATCCTTGTAGTAGATCTCGGTGCCGTCGCGGGTGATGAAGG
>NZ_WUUD01000020.1:116105-190461 GCF_009831705.1 Pseudomonas sp. PICF6
TCATGACGTGACTCCTTGAGGTGGGTGGATTGCTCAATGGTCCGGTCAGAGGGGGCATTTGCGTGAGTTAAACGTTGTTAATTTTTTGGAACCGGCGTGTTAAGCCGCGATGAAGACGGCTTTTTTGTGGCGAGGGGATTTATCCCCGCTGGACTGCAAAGCAGTCCCGAGACTGACACCTGGGTGTGTCAGATTCATGGGGGGTTGGGCTTTTGGGGCCGCTTCGCGACCCAACGGGGATAAATCCCCTCGCCACCAGGTTCTAGCAACCAGAGGGTTGTGTGTTTGCCAGTGAGAAGGCTCTTCACCGTTGCGCTTGAAACAAAACCTGAGGAATATGCTCGGGAAAAGCCCTTGCACCGGGACCAGAACATTGAGAGCAACATGAGCCAATACCTCAACCTGCCTGTCGAACAGACGGTGCATTTCGGCCCTTACCGCGTCCATCCTCGCCAGCGTCTGGTGCTGGAGGCCGGGCAGCCGTTGCGCCTGGGACGCCGGGCAGTGGAGATCCTGCTGGTATTGCTCGAACACGCTGGAAACGTGGTGAGCAAGCACGAACTGATGGCCCGTGTCTGGCCCAAGAGCGTGGTGGAAGACACCAACCTGCGGGTGCACGTGGCGGCGCTGCGCAAGGCCCTGGGAGACGGCCAGTCCGGGCAGCGTTACATCATCACTGTGGCGCAGCGCGGTTACAGTTTCGTCGCACCGGTGTCCCTGGAGCCGGTCGAGCAACTGGCGCGCATCCCGCACCCTTCCCTGGCCCACAACCTGCCGCCGCGCCGCACCCGGCTGATCGGACGCCAGGGCCTGGTGGAAAACCTGGTGGCCCAGCTACCGAGAAAACGTTTCATCACCCTGGTGGGGGCCGGCGGGATCGGCAAGACCACCGTCGCCTTGCGTGTCGCTGAGCGGTTGATCGGTCACTACCGCGACGGTGCCTACCTGCTGGACCTGGCGTCGCTCAACGATCCGTGCATGATTGCCCCAAACCTGTGTGCGCTGCTGGACCTGCCACTGCATGAAGGCGACCCGCTGGATGCCATCACCCGGCGACTCAAAGAGCGACACCTGCTGCTGGTCATCGATAACTGCGAGCACCTGATCGATGCCATCGCCCAGCTCAGTGAAACCCTGCTGCGCGGTGCGCCTCACTTGCACATCCTGGCCACCAGCCGCGAAGGCCTGCGGGCCGAAGGTGAGCACGTGCAGCATCTGGATTCCCTGGCGTTCCCACCCCGGGAGATGCCCATCAAGGGGTATCCGGCCCTGGAGTTCCCGGCGCTGCAGTTGTTCGCCGAACGGGCAATGGCCAGTCATGACAGCTTCGAGCTGACGGATCAGGACATACCGCTGGTGGTCGACATCTGCCGTCGGCTGGACGGTATCCCCCTGGCCATCGAACTGGCCGCCGGTCAGATCGGGGTATTCGGACTGGAGGCCCTTCACCGGCAACTGCAAGACAGCGTCGCCCTGCTCCACAACGACACCAATGTCGCCGCACCACGCCAGCAAACCCTGCGGGCCACGCTGGACTGGAGTTTTGCGCTGCTTACCGACTGCGAGCAAACCTGCCTGCGACGGCTGGCGGTGTTCATGGGCAGCTTCAATCTGGCGTCGGCCGCAGCGGTGATCGTGGGTCAACATATCGCGCCGGACCAGGTGCTGATGTCGGTCAGCCAACTGGTCGCCAAATCGCTGCTCAACGTCGAGGTCGGCGATGAAGAGGTGCGTTATCGCCTGCTGGACACGACCCGCAGCTATGCCCTGGAAAAACTGACTGAAGCCGGGGAACTGGCTGCCAGCCACCAGCGTCACGCCGAGCGCTGCCTGACGCTGATGGAGCATGCCGAAAAAGACTGGGAAACGACCCCCACGCGGCAGTGGATCGCCCGCTACGCCCTCTATCGCGACGACATCCGTGCCGCGCTCGACCGGGGGCTGGGCCCGCAGGGATCGCATGCGGTAGCGATCAGCCTGACTGCCCGCACCCTGCCCCTCTGGCAGGAGTTGTCGCTGCTCAGGGAGCACGGGCTTTACGTGAGCAAGGCGCGGGCGTTATTGCGCCAAAGCCCCGTGCCGTGCCCACGACTGACCCTGGCCCTGGAACTGGCCCATGCCAGTTTCAATTACCATACCCAAGGCGGCACGCCTGCCACTGTCGAAGCCTTCACCACGGCCCGGGGCCTGGCGCAACAATGCCAGGACCTGGCTGGCGAGCTGCGAGCCGTGTCGGGGCTCATGACCGTCAACCTCAGCTGCGGCAACTACCAAGAGGCCTTGGAGCAAAGCCTGGATTTCGACCGACTGGGCATGCACGGCGACCCGACCCTGTCCTTGAGCACCCAACGCCTGCGGGTGCTGGCGCAGCATTTCACCGGCGACCAGACGGCCGCCCGGCGTGATGCCGAACAAGTGATCCAGCGCCTGGCCCAGAGCGGCCACCTCAGCCGTTTCTCCCACGGCTTCGGCGTGCAATACGATCAGAGCGTGGCGACACTGACCGTGCTGGCGCGCATTCTCTGGCTGCAAGGCTTTGCCGAAAAAGCCCGGCGCACCGCCGACCTTGCGCTGCAGATTGCCTTGCAGATCAACCACGGCATCTCGATCTGCTACACCCTGGCGCTGAGCGGTTGTGTGATTGCGCACTACAACGGCGATCATTCACGCGCCCGGGAAAGGCTCGAACTGTTGAAGCACCAGGCGAAAAAACATTCGGTCATGTTGTTCCATGACTGGGCCAGCCACTATGCCCGCGCTTTCGATGACGAAACCCTGGAAGCGAGTTCGACCCACGCCGGACTGATCCAGGACATCGTTGTCACCCTGCGCATCGATTGCGTCAACCAGGCACAGGTCGAGCGCGCCCGCAACGGTGCGGCAGGCTGGTGTTCGGCGGAGATCCTGCGGGCCGATGCCGAAGCCCTGCTGGCGCAAAACGACCCCGCCCTTGAGCGCTGCGCCAAAGAGCAACTGCTGAGCGCCCTGACGGTGGCCCGGCGGCAAAATGCCTTGGCTTGGGAATTGCGCAGCGCCATGTCCCTGGCCCGGCTGTGGCAACGCCGGGGCATGGACCGTGCCGCCCAGGATCTGCTCGGGCCGGTCTATCGTCGTTTCAGCGAAGGGTTCGACACCCCCGACCTACAGCAAGCTGGCGCGCTCCTGCAAAAACTGGCCCGACGGCTGGGGCCTTGAACGACGCACCTCCCAAGCTTCTTGCAACGCGTGGCGCCGACTGAAAACAGCCCACTGACCACTGCGGCGCAATTTTTCCAGGGCATAGGCGCGCGTGGTGTGGAGCAAGTGGAACCGAACCCCGTCCACGCGCTGCTCGACCATGACCAGCGATTGGTTCGCCAGCCGTGACAGCAGACCAGGCAATTGCCCGGCTTCCAGCTCGGCACAACTGATGACGGCCAGCGCAGCCTTGAGCGTAAACGGCCCATCGAACACGGCCAGACGCTGGAACACCGCTTGCTCATCGTCACTCAAACGCTCGAAACTCCAATCCAGCATGGCCTCCAGGCTTCGATGGCGCGCCACAGCCGTGCGGCGCCCATGGTTCAAGAGTGACAGCCCACAATCCAACTGTTCCAAGACCCCCGCCACGCCCAACACACCCACCTGGGCCGCTGCCAGTTCCAGCGCCAGCGGTAACCCGTCCAGGCGTTGGCATATCTGGACAATGACCGCCAGCTCGCGGTCATTGGGCTCGAAACCCTGCTGCCGGGCAGCGACCTGATCGATCAACAACTGCACGGCCGGACACGCCAATATCTGGTGCGCCGGCTCACCGGGCGAGGCCACTGTCAGCCCCGGCAATTGTACGACGCGCTCATCCGTCAGACTCAAGGGCTCGCGGCTGCTGAACAACAGCGAGACCTGCGGGGCCGATGCGCCCAACGCCCGGGCCAGGTCCCGGCAGGCGTCGAGCAGATGGTCGCCGCCATCGAGCACCAG
Source organism: Pseudomonas sp. PICF6 (assembly GCF_009831705.1). NCBI lineage: Bacteria > Pseudomonadati > Pseudomonadota > Gammaproteobacteria > Pseudomonadales > Pseudomonadaceae > Pseudomonas > Pseudomonas sp. PICF6. The sequence goes on from NZ_WUUD01000020.1 coordinate 120,066, forward strand.
CAAAACCCGCCAGGATTTCAGTTGCTGGCCCAAGGCGCCATGTCCCAGGCCCAGGGTGCGGGAAACCTGCCTCGTCACCTGCGACGGGTCGCTGATGGCGGACAGGTCCACAAACCAGGCACCGTGGTCAAAGTGTTCCAGCAACAGTTCGGCCACCCGCAGCACCACGGTGGTCTTGCCGACCCCACCCGGTCCGGTCACGGTGGTCAGGCGCTGACGGGGCACCTCGCTGAGCAACCGGCCCAGCACTTTATCGCGACCGATCACCGGGCTCAGGCGCGCGGGCAGGTTGTGGCGCTCGATCGGCTGCTCGACGTCAGCATCCACGACCACGGGCGCGGCAAAGCAATAGCCCTGCCGGGGATGATTGAGGATGTAGCGCGCCCCCTGCGCCGCGTCACCGAAAGCCCGCCGCAGCGCCGCGATGTGCACCCGCAGGTTGATGTCTTCCACCACGCTGTCAGGCCAGACGCGCGCGATAAGCGCTTGCTTGCTGACGAAGTGACCGGCGTTCTCCAGCAACACTTGAAGAATGTCCAGGGCGCGACCGCCCAATACCAGAGGCTCGCCGTCACGCGTGACAAGTCGCTGCTGGCGATAAAAGCTAAACGGGCCGAAGCACACCGCCGGCTCGGTGTCGGGTCTGGCGAAACTGTTCATGGGCGATCCAGCGCCGGATAACCATCGCGGGCATGACACTACGGCAATCCGAACGCGTCTGCCCTGGCTCCTGCGCATCCTTTCCAGAGGGTTCGCGGTTATCTTGGCAGCCATCGCCCAGAGGACAATGCTGGCACAGGGCGCATCACGGACATTGCGGTGCCCTGGACGGACACCGACGGCTCAACTGAACTGCTGGCGGTATTGCACGGGGGTCAGGCCAAGCTTTTCGCTGAACAGCGAGCGCATGTGCCGCACACTGCCGAAGCCACTGCGAAACGCCACGGTCTTGAGGGGCAAATCCGTGGATTCCAGCAACTGGCGGGCGCGGTCGATGCGCGCACCTTGCAGGAACTCCATGGGCGTCATCTTCACTTCGCGAACGAACATCCGGGCGAAATGGCGCGAACTCATGGCGGCGATCGCGGCCATGCGTTCGATGGTGAACGGTTCCTCCAGGTGCTCCATCACATGATGCTGCACCCGGGTAATAGCAGACTCTTGAGCCGCCACCGCCGCCACCAGCGGGCTGAACTGCGCCTGGCCGCCCTGGCGCTTCATCACCACCAGCAACACCTTGGCCACATCCAGCGCGACTTTACGACCGTGGTCCTGAGCGACGATGGACAGCGCCAGGTCGATACCGGCGGTCACACCACCGGAGGTAAACAAGCGTCGATCCTGCAGGAAGATTTTGTCGGTCTCCACCCGTGCCTTGGGGAAACGCTGGATCAGACGTTCGGTGTAGTGCCAATGGGTGGTGACGCGATAGCCGTCAAGCAGCCCCGCCTCTCCCAGCACAAATACGCCGGTGCAAATGGAGCCGTAGCGCGTGGCCCGCGGCGCTGCCGCGCGCAACCAGGTGTGCAATCCCGGATGCTGGTCGTTATAGGCGCCCGGGCCACCCGGCACCAGCAACACGTCATAGGCCGCCCAAGCCTGGTCGATGTGGATATCGGCCTCTACCGCCACGCCATTGGACGCTCGCAACGCGCCGCGCTCGGTTCCCAGGGTCAGCAATTGATAACGAAGATCGGGTTCAAGGTAACGATTGGCGATGGAAAACACTTCAAGAGGCCCGGCCATGTCGAGCAATAAAAAATCCGGGAACAGCACCATTGCAACGGTTTTCATCGAAAATACGCCAAAATATTCAGGACCTGCAGATGCCACTTGTGGGAGCGAGCCAGCTCACGATAGCGCACTGGCAACCAACAAAGGGCCAAGCTGAAGCGGCTCTACGCACACAGGTTCGCTCCCACAGGGTTGTGTAGCCTGCAAAACCAACATTATGTCGAAGCCACGTGCCTGCGGGTAGGCACTGCTTATTGTCCACTTAAAACGGACAGTATTTCGTTTTCCACCTGCTTATTGAACAATTCAATAACCATTAACCTTCTTCTGAACCTGGCGAACGCCCAACGCCGCCGCCCATACACATCAGGAGAGCTACCATGCTGACCCTTCGCAAAGCTTCAGACCGCGGCATCGCCCGCCACGGTTGGCTGACCTCGTTCCATACCTTTTCCTTTGCCAGCTACCGCAACGTCAATGAACAAGGCTTCTCCGACCTGCTGGTCATCAACGACGACCGGGTCGCAGCGGCCAAGGGCTTCGGCCAGCATCCTCATCGGGACATGGAGATTTTTTCCTATGTACTTGAAGGCGCGCTGGAGCATAAGGACACCTTGGGTACCGGCTCCGTCATTCGCCCCGGTGATGTGCAACTGATGAGCGCCGGCAGCGGCGTGGCCCATAGCGAGTTCAACCACAGCGCCGAGGAGCTGGTGCACTTCCTGCAGATCTGGATCGTGCCCAACGTCAGTGGCGCCACACCGCGCTATCAACAGGAGCACTTCAGCGCCGAACAGAAACGGGGTCGCCTGCAATTGATCATTTCCCCGGACGGCGCCAACGGCTCGCTCCAGGTGCGCCAGGACGCACGGGTCTATGCCGGGCTGTTCGACGGCAAGGAAAACGCTACCTTGACATTGGCGCCTGATCGTTATGCCTACGTGCATGTGGCCCGCGGCAGCATCGAGCTCAATGGGGTGCCGTTACAGGAAGGTGATGGCGTACGGGTGCGCGAGGAACAGCTGCTGACGTTGAGCAACGGTCAGGATGCCGAGGTCCTGGTGTTTGATCTGCGGCCACAGGAATTGCCGCAGATGCCATGAGGGCAGGTCCTGTTCGCGATAGCGGTTTCCCATCCAGCATTCTTGTTGAATGGAACACCTATATCGCGGGCAGGTTCTCCTTCCGCCGCTTCTCATTGCCCACCGCCATACCACCTCAGTAGCTCCATTCATATAGGGCCGCAGGCTCAGTTTGAAATGTTTAATCAAAACATTGATGAGCCACATAACGATGAAACAAGTACCGAAGCGTTGCGACATATCATTTGGCCATCTTTCATGCTGCTCAGGGGTATATAGCGAAAGCATCTTTAGAAAATTAAACTGCATGAGCTGAGTGAAACAAATAGTGCGAAGCGACAGTTCTTTCCGACCGGTGGTGCACTGTCCTTATTAAAACTACAATATCGTCTTAACGTTACTGGCTATCGAAATGATTTCAATTGGCCATCAATTATCCTCACTCAGTTAATCATGGAAGAAGTATGAAAACGGTTATGTCTCTCGCTGTGCTTTCCGTTGCCTGCTACGCAACAGCAGACGTTCAAAAAATTCAATATGCCTACGACGATTCGAAGGCCGAATACTCCATCGTCTCGTTTACCGAGAGCGGTTCGACCCTCCAGGTTACCGTCCAAAGAGCGGGTCCCTACTTCACCAACTACACAAAACTGGCACTCGACTGCGTTGACCACAATGTTCGGCACATGGGCATGTACAACAGCCTCGAAAGGCTGGAAAAAGCTCAGTTCGACCCGATGCAGGAGCGCATCGTCGCAGGCTCGATCGCCGATGAAGTGCGCAAAGTACTTTGCCGCGGCACAAGCATGACCGCCTCACAGGCCGACGAAGTACCTGCCAAGGTAAAAGCTGACGATAAAATCTGATCTTAACGTCGCTAGCCTGCTATCCCCGAACGCCCTGTTTTCGCTCAAACGTTGAACGATAACTGCCGGGCGGAACGCCGAAGAAATCCCGAAAACGACGCTGAAAGTGCGGCGAGCTGACAAAGCCCGTCGCCACGGCGATTTCTGTGACGGATCGATTGGTCTGCTGGATAAGTTGGCGCGCACGGGTCAGGCGCAGTTCCAGGTAATAACGTGTCGGGGTTGCGCCGAGGAAACTGCAGAAGCGCCGTTCCAACTGCCGCTTGGAAATCTTCACGCAGGCCGCCAGCTCATCGATGGTCAACGGCTCCTCGATGTTTTGCCACATCAACTCCAACGCCAGCTTGAGACTTTCTGGCAGCGTCGGATCGGTTTCGACGAAGACCGGCGGCAGATCCGACGCGTCGCCCGACTCATCACACCGCAGGATCTCCTCGATCGCCCCCACCAGTGCCTCGCCTCCCGTCTGGCGGATCAACTGAAGCATCATGCGCAGCGAGCTGTTGGCACCTGCGCAACTGACCCGCTGCCGGTCCACCACATAAGCGCGGCTGGAAACTTTCACATGGGGATAAACCTCCGCCATCATGGCGCGACTTTCCGGGTGAACCGCGCACTCGAAACCATCGAGCAAACTGGCATCGGCGACGAAAAAAACGCCGTTCCACAACCCGCCCAGTATTGCCCCGGACGCGGCGTTGGCGCGCAGCTTGCGTCGCAGCAGCGGCATGCCCTGCAACTTCACGCGAAAGCCACCGGCGACGATCAGGACGTCCTGGTTTTCCGGCAACTGCGCCAACTCGATATCGGCAGAGATGACGATCCCCAAGTCACTGGTCACCTGACTCCCCGAGGCCCCAACCGTCAGCACCTCATACAGAGGCCTGTCGCTCATCAGGTTGGCCGTCACCAGCGCATCCACCGCACCGGTAAAGGACATCATCGAGAAGTTGTCCATCAATACGAACGCGACACGAACCGGAGCCTGGTCAGCACCTGAGGATCCGAGCGGCCGGTAAGCCATGTTTTTGTTTTTAAGTACGCTCTCGAATGCGCTTGGCATAGGGCCTCGTCAATACATGAAGGCATCAGGACTTGCATCACGCTCGCGCTTTAAGCAGCAGAGCAATTGGCACATCTTCCAGATTAACCACGACGGCTGCAATCGACTCGCGACACCGCAGGGTCATCGCCCCCTCCTCGACCTCAAGTACCGTCGATTCTGGTCGATATCGTGTAGGTACGCATGGGCGCTTCCCCCGTTCCAGAAACTCGCAACGCGCACCGCTACTGTTTCCTGTTTCCGCCGTTTCAACACCTATAAATATCCGCGGGAGAAGTCATGAATATCAAACAGAAGCTGACATGGGCGTTCGCGGCCATCGCCTGCCTGCCAGTTATCCTGGTGGCGGTGCTGGTCGTGTTGAACCTGCGCGACGCCGCACAAACCAACTTCCTGGACAGCAGCGGCCGTGAAATCCGCCAGATCGACAACGGCATGAAGCAGTTCTTCGATGGCATCAGCCAGAACGTCGAGTTCTTCGCCAAGGACCCACGGATTATCGCGGCCAAAGATCTGAAAAATTATTCCGGTGCCGACGCTGCACAAATTCCGCTGCCTGAGAACAACAAACAGCTGCTGGACATATTCGACAGATTCGCCAAAAGCCATCCGACCACCGCCTATCTTTCTCTGGGGCTGGCCGACGGCGGTTACGCCAGCTGGCCTGACGACCCCAAAATTTCCAATTACGACCCCCGCGTACGCCCCTGGTACAAGGCCGCCATCGCTTCGCCGGGCACCACCGTGCGCACAGACGCCTATTACTGGGCACCGGACGACGTGTCGCTGATCGGCATCGTCCATACGGTCTCCGACGCCGCCGGCAAGCTGGTGGGTGTGGTGGGCCTGGATGTGTCGCTCAAGCAACTGACCGAACTGGTCAAGAACATCAAGCTGGGCGACAGCGGTTACCTGATGCTGGTCGAAGCCAATGGCAACGTCCTGGTCGACCCCAGCGATGCCAAGCACAACTTCAAGCCCATGGCAGAAATTGGCCCCAACTATGCCGAACTGGCCAAAAGCGGTGATGGCGTGACTCAGATCGAGATCGATGGCGTGCCCTACATGGCCAACGTCGTCAGTTCCAAAGGCCTGGGCTGGCGCTTCATCGGCCTGATCAAACGCGACGAAGTCATGGCCGAAGCCGCGAGCCTGACCTGGTTGATCGCCATCATCGCCGCCGCGCTGGCAGTGGTGTTCGCCATCGTCGGCGCCAGTTTCGCCAGCGTGATCGTGCGACCGATTCGCGGTGTCGCCAATGGCCTGCAGGAAATCGCCGAAGGTGAAGGCGACCTCACCCGCAAGCTCTCGGTGCAAGGCAAGGACGAAACCGCCACCCTGGCCAGTTGGTTCAACCAGTTCCTGGGCATGATCGCCCAACTGGTGCAGCGCATCGGCAGCGCCTCCTCCGACCTGCAAAGCGCCGCCGCCGATACCAGCGAAGTGGCGCAAAACATGAACGAAGCCGCCGGACGTCAACGCCAGGCCGTTGAACTGGTAAGCACCGCGTTCAACGAAATGGTCGCCACCGCCAATGAGGTCGCCCGCTCTTGCAGCCAGGCGGCCTCCAGCGCGGACGAAGGTTATCGCGACGTGCACGACGGCCAGCATCACATCGGCGAAGCCACGGGCAGCGTGCTGAAACTGAGCGAGGATCTGCAAAAGTCGACCCAGACCATGCAGGCGCTGGAGCAGGACAGCAAGAACATCAACACCATCCTCGACACCATTCGCTCGATTGCCGAACAGACTAACCTGCTGGCCCTCAACGCCGCCATCGAGGCCGCGCGGGCCGGCGATCAAGGTCGTGGGTTCGCCGTGGTGGCCGATGAAGTCCGCGCCCTGGCCCGACGTACCGCCGACTCCACCGGCGAGATCGACAGCCTGCTGGGCAACCTCGCGCGCCGGACCCAGGAAGTCACCCTGCAGATGCAAGGCAGTCTGCAGGGCTCCAAAACCAGCGTTGAACGCATCCAGCAGGCCCGCGACAGCTTCGACAAGATCCGTATCTCGGTGGACTCGATTCGCGACCAGAACACCCAGATCGCCACGGCGGCCGAGGAACAGCACCAGGTGGCCGAGGACATCAACCGGCACATCTCGCAAATCCATACCGATGCACAACTGGTGGAAGAATATGCCCACTCGGCGCAGACGGGCTCGGGGCGCTTGACGGATATTTCCGGGCAGCTCAAAGGGTTGGTGGGGCGGTTCAAGTTCTAGTTGTAGAGCCTGAGACAGCCCCCCAAATGTGGGAGCGAGCCTGCTCGCGATGGCGGTGGCTCAGCTTGCATTGATGTTGAATGCACTGACGCTATCGCGAGCAGGTTCGCTCCCACACTTGCTGTGTCACCGAGTCATTGCGGCCCTGTTGTCACCGATGCGGTTTGCCCGCCAAACATAGCCCAGGCGCTTGGCCAGCGGCATGACCCGAACAGCATGGATGCCCGACTCCTTCAGGGCCTCGTAGGCCGCTTCCAGCCACCCCTCCGGTGAACCCCGCCAGCCTGCGTCCTGAGCCTTGCCACGTACCTGACCGGTATCTCTGGCAGGCAAAGCCTCCATTAGCATTTGTCCTATCCTTGCATTAACCACCCACCCGGAGAGTCGAAATGCCCACCTGCGAATCCGCCCTCCTCCAAAGCTGGCACCACAACGCCCAATCCTGGATCGAAGCCATCCGCACTGGCACCCTCGAAAGCCGTCTCAAGGTCACCAACCAGGCCATCATACTGGCGGTGCTAGGCCGCCAACCCGAGCGTGTGCTCGACCTGGGTTGCGGTGAGGGTTGGTTGTTGCGTGCCCTGACTGAACGAGGTATCGAGGCGGTCGGTGTGGATGGCGATGCGACGCTGGTTGAGGCCGCGCGGGCCGCCGGTTCTTCGCGGGTATATTTGGCCAGCTACGAAGAGCTGGCGCAGGCCAAGGTGGACATCGGCAGCGACTACAACGTGATCTGCGCCAACTTCGCTCTGCTGCATCAAGACATCGTCCCTTTGCTCGCAGCCATGAACGCCCTGCTCGCCCCTGGCGGTACGCTGGTGATTCAGACGCTGCACCCGTGGGTCATGGCAGCGGACGACTACCAGGATGGTTGGCGGGAAGAGACTTTCACCGGTTTCAAGGGACAGTGGCAACCCATGCCGTGGTACTTGCGAACCTTATCCAGTTGGCTCAACGCACTGGACATGGCCGGCTTTCGGCTCGCCGGCCTACAGGAGCCACAGCACCCGCAAAGTGCGATGCCGCAGTCGTTACTGTTAGTAGCCGAGCGGCGAGACTAAGGGCGTTTGCTACGGGGCAGACTTCAACCGCACGCCACTCATCAATAAACCTCAACAACACAAAAAAACTGCCGATACCCAAGGTAAGACCCCAGTGACTGGGTTTCAGGATTGAACGGCGGACCAGGTAATGACAGAGATTTATCTGCTGATAGCACACGGCACGGATCAGGGCGAAGCGTACGTCCTGGGTTGGTTCGATGACAGGACCAAAGCCAGGGAAGTGGCCGAGCAGAAAGAATGGGAAGCCTACCGGGCGAGCCTGAAGGCGGAGCATCCATGGTCAACCCACAAACCCCTGGCGCCGGACCAGACCGACTATCGGCGCTACTGGATCAAGACCGTTTCGAAGTTTGATCAGGTGCCTGTTCCGAGGTCTTGGGCGGTTCATTGATCACTGTGGGTGAAATTCAACGAAACGAGCGTTGTCGAGGGTGGTCTAGAAAATTAAGCCCATCCGATGAGAGCATCATTATGTTGAAATTTCTTGGCGGCACCGTAGGTATCATTTTCATAATCGGCCTGATCGTGGTCATCGCCCTGTTCAAGCTGGTCTTCTGACGGCGACAGTGTCGACCACAGGCCTGGGAACGCCGTTTCTCAAGGCGTGAAAAAAGCCCAATCTTTGCAGATTGGGCTGAACCGCTCCGAGAATTCGCTAACGGGCAAATGCATAATAGCTCTTTGCCATTTATTTCACCCACCCCGCTTTCAATCGGGTGGTGTATTCACTACATTGAGTGTAACTCTGCTCTGTTGACACGGACTGTCATGACTACCCTATCCTCGATCACTTCCGCCATTCCCCTCCAGACTCGCTCCGCTGTCGCGGCATCGCCTGCAACAGCGATAGACAGTGCTGATGTCTTCCCGGCTCGACCGTCGGCAATCGTCAGCCTGGGCAGCCCGGTGGTCGATGTTGAATCACAGACCTATTCCCGCCTCGGGCAACTGCCTGGCCAGGAGAATGTTCGTGTTTGGGAAAAGGAAGGTCAGGACGCTATCACCAACATCATGGGAACCAACCCCAGATCGCTGTCGATAGCCAACCGTTTTCACCGCCTGGGTGCGGTCTTGGTGGAGCAGTTCGCCAAGAATGGTTCGAGCATTTCCCAGTCAGTGCTCCATACCACCACGGACAGGGCTTACGACGTCGCCGGGATAAAATCCGAACAGACGCTACTGCACAATAAAGCCGACAACCTGATCAGTCTCAGCATCAAGACCGCCAGCGGCAAGACGGTCACCTTCAGCCTGACAAGCCAGGACGATGGTCTTGGCGTCCAGGCTACCGTGAATGGTGGCCCGCTGAGCGAGGAGGAACTCAAGGCGATTGGCGCTCTGAGCAGTGCCTTTCAGGCAGCTGTCGACGGGTTGACCGCCGAGCCGCCCAAGCTCGACCTGGGCAAGCTGACGCAGTTTGACTCCAGCGTATTGGCATCCATTGACCTGAACGCCAAGCTTAAGGGCGTGGACGGTGAAGATCTGACCCTCGCCTTTAGCGCCGACAACCAACGCCGCACCACGCAAATGAGCGGTCCGGAGGGCAAACTGAACCTGAGCGTTGACCTGAAGAACAGCGCAATCCTGGGCGATGCCAAGCAACAGGCCAACGCACTGAACAGCTACCTTGCCCAGTTTGACCGAGTGCAGGAGCGTGGCAACGCCAAGGCGGCCCTGATGGAGATGTTCAAGGATGCGTTCAGCGCCATGAACAGCCACTACCCAGAGGGCATTACCCTACCTGACCGATTGACCCGTAATGCGGCGGACAAAGGCCTGTTGACCGGACTGGCAGACTTCGAGGCGTCCATCACTCAGACTAACAAGGCGTCCAACCCGATGCACCTGTCTGAACTTGATAGCTTTGCCTATACCCTCTCGCAAAAGACTGTCGTCGCAGGCTCCATCATGCGTGACCGCAAGATCGATCAAACCCAGCAATCGAGTCTATCGGCCAGCTTTCACAAAAGCCTGAAGGGCGGGAAAGCACCTGCGCTGGGCAAAGATTACGAATCGCAGAACTATCTCTACGTACAAGTGAATGACAAGGCCAGCAGCTCGGCCAGCCTCGCCTACAAGGATGGCCGACTGACCAAAGCCTCCGTCACGCAACACGCCAGCCAGGACACACGGACACAGAAGTACGTCACGGGCAAACTGATTGAAGAGACCGTGGTGCCGAAGGAAGCTTCAGCCAGCCGCAGTCACTTGGTATTGCTGGAGTACGCCGCCAAGGAGAGCAAGAAATCCAAGGATGCGCAGGAGCAATCCTTACTCAAGGAAGCACTGGCTACCCTCCACAGTTCGGTGATGTTGCAGGAAAATCCTTTGGCGTTGATGCGTTGAACACAGTGCTTTGCGCTGGAACAACCGTGAGCCGGTTTGATTCGACCGTCGCAGTCATCTGCATTGCCTGCGGATGAGCCAGCATACACTCAGCGATCGCAGGCTCCAGCTCAACCCGCACTCGCCTTGTCAGAGCCCGAGCACCAAAGCGTGGGTCATGCTTTCGGCACAGCCAGTCGCTTGCCGCAACGTCCAGGACCAGCGTACGACGATGCTGACCGAGACGTTGGTTGAGTTTGTTCAGTTCGATCTTCAACAACGCTTCCAGCCATTGGGTTTCGATGCGCTGGAAAACCAGGATGCGATCAATACGGTTTAGAAATTCCGGTTCGAACCAGGCGTGCAGCGCTTGCTCCAACATAGCCTGCTCACCTTGTGGGGCGATGCCGAGCCAGCGCCGCCAGCCGCGTGAAAAACGTTCCCTGTAGGTGGTCGCTTGCCGGGCTCCAATGTTGCTGGTCATGAAGATCAGGCTATTGCGAAAATCCAGCGTTCGGCTACCGCCCGCCAAGGTCAGTTGGCCGTTCTCAAGAATGCCCAACAAGCTGCGCACCACTTCCTTGCTGGCCTTTTCCAGTTCATCGAACAGCACGATGCCTGGGCGACTGTAGGTACCTTGAATCAATTCGCTATTGAACAGACTGACGCCCTCTTTACTCCCCACATAACCAGGTGGCGCTCCGGTGAGCGCCGCCGAGTAATGCTCCTGGGCCAGGGTGTGCATGTCGATGCGACAAAAAGCATCGGAGCGACCGTGTATGGCCAGTGCCAGCATACGGACGATTTCGGTCTTGCCGACACCGGTTGGCCCCATGAACAGGTTCACCGTCAACGGCCTCTCACGTTCACCAATATCGACCTTAACCACGTTTAGCAACGCCTCGACCGCGCTCATGGCTTGTTCTTGGCCGACAATTCGACTGCGCAACAACGCCATGACCTGGGCGGGATTGAAGACGAAGCGTGAGGTCAACAACTCTGCTGCCGGTGATACGTTGGTCAGGCTAGGCTGTGGGTGGTTTGGGTCGGTGCGATCATTCACGAAAGGCATGGTTTAGCCTGCGTGTTTTTCTTTACCGTCGTGGGGAATCTCTCCCACCGGGCAATGAGCCACGCCGACGGTGCGACGGGTAAGTTTTTCGACGTTTTCCTGGGCTTTCTGCGCATCCAGTACCCAGGTGCGGTAAAAGTCGAACGGGCAGTCAGCCACTCCCTTGTCGCCGTCCCCGGAGTTATAGACCCCGGTGTAACCGCGATGCAGCAGCTTGAACAAATGATTCTGTGATTGGTCGTTCGCTCGCGCATCGCGGATTTGCGAAACGGATAATTGTGCGTACTGAATGCCCATTTCCTCTTCACCGCATTCGCCCAGAGTGCGACCGTCGAAGCCAATGATCGCCGAGTGACCAAAGTAGGAGTAAACCCCATCGAAGCCGGCGGCATTGGCCACTGCCACATAACAATTATTGGCCCAGGCCATGCTTTTGGACATCATCACCTGCTGCTCTTTGGCCGGGTACATATAGCCCTGGCACCGGACGATCAACTCCGCCCCTTTCATTGCACAGTCGCGCCAGATCTCCGGGTAGTTACCGTCATCACAAATGATCAAGCTGATCTGCAAGCCCTTCGGCCCCTCGCAGACATAGGTCCGATCACCCGGATACCAGCCTTCTATGGGGCACCAGGGAATGCACTTGCGGTACTTCTGGACGATTTCGCCCTGGTTATTGATCAACACCAACGTGTTGTACGGGGCTTTGTGAGGGTGTTCCTCATGCCGCTCACCGGTCAGTGAAAACACCCCCCACGTGTCTGCCGCACGGCACGCGGCGGAAAAGATCGCAGTCTCTTCGCCTGGAATGCTGGCGGCAGTCGCCATCATCTCATCGTGGTCGTACATGATGCCCATGGTGCTGTATTCAGGAAACACCACCAAGTCCATACCGGGGAGACCGCTTTTCATACCAGTGATGATGTCGGCAATCTTGCGGGCGTTTTCAATGACCTCGGCTTTTGTATGCAGCCGCGGCATTTTGTAATTGACGACCGCGACACCCACGGTATCCGGGCTGCTGGAAATATCACCATGACGCATGAAATTTACCTCTGTTAATGGCTGATCATCCAAGGTCTGGAGCCGGTTTTACTCTTGAGCCCCTGAGGATTGGCTTTGGTCGGGGCCAGCGGTTTGCTCGGTGCGCAACAACTGCACCCACTGGGGTGACGACGGTTCTGCTGGTACTCACCAAGGGTCTGCGGTGAGTGGGCACTTCGCTCGTTGGTCGCCATGGCCTGGCGTTGACTGCTCGACAACGTCGTCAGCGCCGGCGCAGACAACAGCAACGGCCCTCCTGGGCCCGCGCAAAACGGGCACTGGCACGGCTCGTGCCGTTGGGCCATAGGCCGCAACATTGTGAAACAGCCACAGGTTTGGCATTCGTACTCATAGGTCGGCATGGCGCTCTCCGGACATTGATCGGGCTCGGGCGTGTCTCACAGGTCCGGGGCGATCGGCAGATCGATACTGCCGTCGAGGTGTTTGATGGGGCCGTTGGCGTTGGGGTTGATGTCGAACTCGAAGATTTCGGTGGGTAACCAGAGCGTCGCGCAGGCGTTGGGGATGTCGACCACGCCGCTGATATGCCCTTGCACCGGCGCAGAACCCAACAGTGCATAGCCCTGGGCGGGCGAATAACCAAACTTGGTCAAATAGTTGATCGCATTCAGGCAGGCCTGGCGGTACGCGATATTGACGTCCAGGTAGTGCTGCTTGCCGGCTTCATCCACCGAGATACCTTCAAAGATCAGGTAGTTCTGGTAGGTCGGGATAATCGGGCTGGGTTTGAACACCGGGTTCTTGATTGCGTACTTGGCCATGCCGCCCTTGATCAGCTCGACTTTCATATGCACCCAGCCGGCCATCTCGATTGCGCCGCAAAAAGTGATCTCGCCGTCGCCCTGACTGAAGTGCAGGTCTCCCACCGACAACCCGGCGCCGTTGACGTAGACCGGGAAGAAAATCTTCGAGCCCCGGGACAGGTCCTTGATATCGCAGTTACCACCATGTTCACGCGGTGGCACGGTGCGTGCGCCGGTGGCCGCGGCATCATCCCGGGCCTGGCCTTTGAGCTTGCCCATGTGCGCGGTGGCGGCCAGCGGGGCGTTGGCCAAGGGCGGCACGCGGGTCGGGTTGGTATCGATCAGCTCCTGCTCACGGCGGTTCCAGTCGGCGAGCATTACCGGGTCGGGCAGGCAACCGATCAATCCGGGGTGGATCAGGCCGGCAAAGTTGACCCCGGGAATGTGCCGCGAGCTGGTGAACATGCCTTTGAAATCCCAGATGGCTTTCTGTGCGCTGGGAAAGTGATCCGTGAGGAATCCGCCGCCGTTCTGCCGCGAGAAGAAACCGTTGAAGCCCCACATGGATTCGGCCTTGGCACCGATGTCCAACAGGTCGACCACCAGCAGATCCCCCGGCTCGGCGCCATGCACGCCCACTGGACCGGACAGGTAGTGCACGGTGGACAGGTCGACGTCACGCACATCCGAGGCGTCGTCGTTGTTCTTGATCGCGCCGGCGGTCCAGTCGTAAGTCTCAAGAATAAAGTCATCCCCTGGCTTGACCCAGCAAGCCATGGGAATGTCCGGATGCCAGCGGTTATGGATCTGTTCGTTCTCGGTGGCGGGCTGGTTGAGGTCGACTTTGATCAAGGTATCGGTCATGGCGAAGCTCCTGAACATTGGGGATGTACCGCGTTGGAACCAGTCTCGAATGGCGGCCCGAATCGGCCAATACGTTGGATGACGTACCCCTGTAGGAGCTGGCTTGCCAGCTGCTACAAAGGGGGCCGATAAACCATCGCGCCGCCCGGCCGCACCTACACAGAGAGGTAGCGACTGATGGTGGCTTCGTCGACCTTGTCCCGGGTCTCTTCAATCACGAAGCGGCCCTTCTCGATCACCAGGAAGCGGTCGGCGATTTCCAGGGTGAATGACAGCACCTGCTCGGAGACCACAATGGTCAGGTCGCGCAGGTTGCGGATCTCTTTCAAAGTGCGGGCGATGTCCTTGATGATCGACGGCTGGATGCCTTCGGTAGGTTCATCGAGCAACAACACCTTGGGATTGGTCGCCAGCGCCCGGGCAATGGCCAGTTGCTGCTGTTGCCCGCCCGAGAGATTGCCGCCCTTGCGCGACCGCATGTCGTGAAGCACCGGAAACAACGCATAAAGATCTTCGGGGACCTGGCCCCGGGCCGATGCTGGCAGGCCGGTCTGAATATTTTCCAACACCGTCATGCTGGGGAAAATCATCCTCCCCTGGGGCACATAGGCGATGCCGAGTTCCACCCGCTCGTGGGTTTCCAGGTTCGAGACCTCCTGGCCATCGACGCTGACCTGCCCCCGCCACTGCGGAAGGATGCCCATCAAACTCTTGAACAGCGTGGTCTTGCCCATACCGTTGCGTCCCATCACGGCGACGATTTCGCGTTTGGCCACGGCCAGGTCGAGGTCGTGGAGGATCTGGCTCTGGCCGTAACCACAGGACAGCTTGTCTACGTTGAACATGCCTGCTTCCTCAATGGCCTAAATAGACTTCGATGACTTTCGGGTTGTTCTGCACCGACTCCATGCTGCCCTCGGCCAGGACCTTGCCCTGGTGCAGCACCGTGACCTTATGGGCGATGCTCTTGACGAATTCCATGTCGTGTTCGATCACCAGCACCGAGCGTCCCTGGCTGATGCGCTTGAGCAGTTCTGCGGTCTGGACGCGTTCGTTGACGCTCATCCCGGCGACGGGTTCATCGAGCATCAACAGGTCAGGGTTCTGCATCAGCAGCATGCCGATCTCCAGCCACTGCTTCTGGCCGTGGGACAGCAGGTCGGCCTGTTGCTGCAACAGCTCACCGAGAAAGATCTCCCGCGCCACCTCTTCAACCCGGGCAATCACTGCGGCACTGCGTTTGAAGAACAATGCGCCCAACACCTTGCGCCCCGCCGGGTAGGACATCTCCAGGTTCTCGAACACCGTGAGGTTTTCGTAGATCGACGGGTTCTGGAATTTGCGCCCGACACCGGCACGGACAATGTTGTACTCGCGCATCTTGGTCAGCTCCTGACCATCGAACTGAATGCTGCCGCTGGTGGCGCGGGTCTTGCCGCAGATCAGGTCGAGCACCGTGGTCTTGCCTGCGCCGTTGGGCCCGATCACCACCCGCACTTCATTGCGGTCGATGTACAGGTTGAGGTTGTCCACGGCCTTGAAACCGTCGAAGGACACCGTCAGCCCCTCGATAACCAGCACCGGCTTGTTCATTTGAAATCCCACGGCGGTCATGGCTGCGTCTCCAGCGAAGGACGTTCAGGAGCCGAGGCTGGCGGCGCGGTGCGCGGCGCCTCTGGCAGGGGTTCGGCAACGGCAGCTTGCTGCGAGGGACGCCGCAATAAACGGCCAAGGGTCTGGCGGCCATGGCTGTCCCAGAGTCCGGCCAAGCCATTGGGGAAGTACATGACCACGGCAATGAACAGCCCACCCATCAGGTACAGCCATAATTCGGGGAACGACTCGGAGAAATAGGTCTTGCCGTAGTTCACCAGCAAGGCCCCATACACCGCGCCGAGCAGCGACATGCGCCCGCCGACAGCGGCAAAGATCACCATCTCGATGGACGGCACGATGCCGACGAACGAAGGCGACATGAAGCCCACCTGCAAGGCGAACATGGCGCCGCCAATGGCCGAGAAGGCGGCGGCGATGCAGAACACGAAAATCTTGAAACTGGCTACGTCATAACCGGAGAAGCGCACCCGTTCCTCTCTATCGCGCATCGCCATCAGCAGCCGCCCGAGCTTCGACGCGAGGACGAAACGGCCGATGAAAATGCAGCCGAACAACAAGGCCGCGTTGATGAAGTACAGCAGCAGCTTGGCGCTGTCGCTGCGCAGGTCCCAGCCGAGCAGAGTCTTGAGATCGGTGATGCCGTTGACCCCGCCGGTCAGGCCCTGCTGGCCGACGATCAGCACCGTGAGAATCAGCGCGATGGCCTGGCTGACGATAGAGAAATAAACATCCCCCACCCGCCGCTTGAACAGCGCCATGCCAATGATGAAGGCCAGCACCACCGGCACCAGGATCACCGCTAGCAGGGTGAAGCTGAAACTGTGGAACGGCACCCAGAGCCACGGCAGTTCGGTGATCTGGTTCCAGTCCATGAAATCCGGAATGCCCGGCGTCGACTGGATTTTGGTGCTCTGCGGGTCGGAGGCTTCGAGCTTGAGAAACATCGCCATGCAGTAGCCGCCGACGCCGAAGAACACTCCCTGCCCGAGGCTGAGAATGCCGCCATAGCCCCAACACAACACCAGGCCGACAGCGACGAAGGCATAGGTCAGGTACTTGCCCACCATGTTCAGGCGAAAGGCATCCAGGGTCAGCGGGAAGACCACGAAGATCAGCAGCGCCAACAGGGCCACGCCCAACAGGTTCTGCTTGCCCGCCAGCATCTTGTCTAAAAGCTTCATTGGCTCGCCTCTACTTGCGCACTTTGATGGAGAACAACCCTTGAGGGCGCAACATCAGGATCAGAATCACCCCGGACAGGGTCAGCACCTTGGCCATCGAACCACTGAGGAAAAACTCCGAAATCGATTGGGTCTGGGCAATGACGAACGCCGACGCAATGGTGCCGAACAGGCTTTGTGCGCCGCCGAAGACCACCACCAGGAAGGTGTCGACGATGTACTGCGAGCCTGCGGTGGGACCGGTGGAGCCGATGGTGGTAAAGGCCGCGCCGGCCACCCCCGCGACACCACAACCGAGGGCAAAGGTCATTCGGTCGACCTTGCGTGTATTGATGCCCACGGCACGGCTCATCAGTCGGTTTTGCACCGTGGCCCGCACTTGCAGGCCCCAGCGTGAGCGGTAGAGCAAGAGAAAAATGGCCCCGGTGAGCAGCAGGGTCAGGGCCATCATGAACAGACCGTTGCGCGGGATCTCGATGGACTCAGTGAAGTTGAACGAGCCCATCAGCCACTCCGGCGGCGTCGCGCTGACTTCACGGGCGCCGAACACCGAACGGAAGGTCTGCTGCATCACCAGGGACAGCCCCCAGGTCGCCAGCAATGTGTCCAGTGGACGCTTGTAGAGCCGACTGATCATCGCCCACTCCACCAGCCAGCCGATGGCCCCGGCCATCAGGAACGACAGGGCGATGGCGATGAAAAAATAATAGGGTTGAAACCACGGGGCGAAATGACTGGTCAGGCTCGAGCAGACATAGGTGGTGTAGGCGCCGATCGTGAGGAACTCGCCGTGGGCCATGTTGATGACCCCCATCTGGCCGAAAATGATCGCCAACCCCAATGCCATCAACAGCAGCACGCAGAACACGGACAAGCCGTTGAACCCCTGCATCGCCGCGATGGCACCAAATTCCGATAGCCATTCCATGATGATGGACTCCTGCTTGGAGGGAGGATGTGGAAAACGATGGACTTCCATCGCCGGCAAGCCAGCTCCTACAAAGTGTTGGAGTCGGCTTGCCGCGATAGGCCCGGACCTTACTGATAGCCTTTAGGAAACGGATTCGGTTCGATCAGATCGGACTCGTACACCACTTTGAACTGGCCATCGGGTTGCACTTCACCGATGCGGGTCTTGCTCCACAGGTGATGGTTCTCATGCACTTTGACGTAGCCTTCAGGCGCGGTTTTCAACTCGATGCCCGGCGAGGCTGCAACCACTTTGTCGATATCGAAGCTGCCGGCTTTCTCCACCGCAGCCTTCCACAGCCATGGGCCCAGATACGCAGCCTGGGTCACGTCGCCGATCACCGAATCCTTGCCGTACTTGGCCTTGAAAGCGTCGACGAAGGCTTTGTTGTTGGGGTTGTCCAGGCTCTGGAAGTACTTCATCGAGGCGTAGAAGCCGGCCATGTTTTCGCCGCCGATGCCCAGCAATTCATCCTCGGTCACCGACAGGGTGAGCAAGGTCTGCTTGGCCGAATTGACGCCCGCCGCATTGAGTTGTTTGTAGAAGGCCACGTTGGAGCCACCTACCACGGCGGCGAACACAACGTCGGGCTTCTTCAGCTTGACTTTGTTGATCAGCGAGCCGAACTGGGTGTTGCCCAGCGGGTAGTAGTCTTCGCCGACCACGGTGCCGTGCAGCACGTTTTCAATGTGTTTGCGCGCAATCTTCATCGAGGTGCGTGGCCAGATATAGTCCGACCCCACCAGGTAGAAGGTTTTGGCGCCTTTGGTCTTGGCGATCCAGTCGAGGCTGGCGAGGATTTGCTGGGTGGCTTCCTGGCCGGTGTAGATCACGTTCTTCGACTGCTCCAGCCCCTCGTAGAAAGTCGGGTAGTAGAGCAGGCCATTTTCTTTCTCGAAAATCGGCAGCACAGCCTTGCGCGAGGCCGAGGTCCAGCAACCGAACACCGTTGCCACCTTGTCGTTGACCAAAAGCTTCTTGGCCTTCTCGGCGAAGGTCGGCCAGTCGGAGGCGCCGTCTTCCTGGATCACCTTGATCTGCCGACCGAGGATGCCGCCTGAAGCGTTGATCTGCTCGATGGCCAGGCGTTCGGCCTGGATCGAGCCGGTCTCGGAAATCGCCATGGTGCCGGTGGCCGAGTGCAACTGGCCGACCGTGACTTCAGTGGCGGTCACCGCCAGGCCGGTGCTGTTGGCCTCGTCCGCCCATACACCCTGGCTGAACACACTGGCAGCCAATAACGACAGGGCCGCCGCCCCCAGAGCCAGGCGGCGCGGCAACAGGCCTTTAGTGCGGATCAATCGTGGTTCCATGCTGCTACTCCTCTGCGGTGACGCTGACAGCTCGCCTTGGGGCGGCCGGCAACGGTGGTGGCATCAGCATGGCGGCGCGGATCGGTGACGGGTATACGCAGCCTGACGTAAGCGCATACGTCATTTGACGTAGGGAAAAATGCACCAAGGCGGCGCAGGCTATCGCCCCAGGCCCCGCCTGAACGGCACTGCGCGGACGCGCGCGCAGGCAACAGCTGGCGCGGCAAGACGGCGTGGTGCAGGGCATGAAAATTGCTCGGCTATCCGCCACGGGCACACCCGACAGGCACGGAGCGCCTTGACCCCAGGAGTCTTTCGCCGTGCTTCCACCTGGCACCCAGCGCATCGCCAAGATCCGTCGCGACTACAACAGTTGGGTCGCCGACGAAACCATGGAAGACTACGCCCTGCGTTACACACCAAAGTCCTTCCGCAAGTGGTCGGAGCTGCGCATTGCCAACACCGCCCTGGGCGCGGTGTCGTTCCTGGCCCTGGAGGCGATTGGCGGGGTATTGGCCCTGAGCTACGGCTTCACCAACACCTTCTGGGCGATCCTCGCCGTGAGCCTGATCATCTTCCTCACCGGCCTGCCCGTCAGCTACTACGCCGCCCGCTACGGCGTCGATATGGACCTGTTGACCCGCGGTGCCGGCTTCGGCTACATCGGCTCGACCATCACCTCGCTGATCTACGCCAGCTTCACCTTTCTGTTCTTCGCCCTGGAAGCAGCGATCATGGCCCTGGCCTTGGAGCTGTACTTCCATATCCCATTGGCCTTTGCCTATGTGATCTGCTCTGTGCTGGTGATCCCCCTGGTGGCCTATGGGGTGACCCTGATCAGCCGCCTGCAACTCTGGACCCAGCCACTGTGGCTGGTGCTGCTGGTGCTGCCCTATCTGTTTGTGCTGCTGAAAAACCCCGAGGCCTTCAGCGACTGGACCAGTTTCCGGGGCCGTGATGCCAGCGGCGACTTCAATCTGCTGGCGTTTTGCGCAGCCTGTACCGTGGCCCTATCCCTGGTGACGCAGATCGGCGAACAGGTCGACTACCTGCGCTTCCTGCCGGAAAAAACCGCGGCCAACCGCAAGCGCTGGTGGGCCGCCCTGCTCTGCGCCGGCCCCGGCTGGATCCTGCCCGGCGCCCTGAAAATGTTCGCTGGCGCCTTCCTGGCGTTTCTCGCTCTGCAACACGAGATCCCCATCGAGCGCGCTACGGAACCGACCCAGATGTACCTGGTGGCCTTCGGTTATGTGTTCGCCTCGCCGGAATGGGCCCTGGCGGCCATGGTGCTGTTCGTCTTCGTCTCGCAGATGAAGATCAACCTGACCAACGCCTACGCCGGCTCCCTGGCTTGGTCGAACTTTTTCGCCCGGGTCACCCACAGTCACCCCGGCCGCGTAGTTTGGCTGGTGTTCAATGTGGCCATTGCCCTGATGCTGATGGAGTTGGGGGTATTCGACGTCATCGACCAGGTGCTCGGTCTCTACGCCAACATCGCCATCGCCTGGATCGGCTCGGTGGTCGCCGACCTGGTGATCAACAAACCCTTGGGGTTGTCACCGAAGTACATCGAGTTCAAGCGCGCTCACCTCTACGACATCAACCCGGTGGGCGTCGGCTCCATGCTGATCGCCTCGCTGCTGTCGGTCCTCGCCCACTTCGGTCTATTTGGTGCACTGGCCCAGGCCGCTCCGCCCTTCGTCGCCCTCGGCACCTCGCTGGTCATGACCCCGCTGCTGGCCTGGGCCACCCGTAGCCGCTATTACATCGCCCGCACCAGCGATCCGTTACTGCTGCAACCGGTAGCTGCGAGCACGCAGATCACCTGCGGCCTGTGCAGCAACCCATTCGAAACCGCCGACATGGCTTTCTGTCCGGCCTACAGCACGCCCATCTGCTCACTTTGCTGTTCGCTGGACGCGCGTTGCGGCGATCGCTGCAAACCCCACGGGCGTCTGTCGGCGCAATTCGAAGCGCTGTTGCATTGGTTGTTGCCCAATGCCACGGTGCCACGCCTGCACACCCGGCTAGTCCATTACCTGGGCCTGCTGCTCGCGCTGATCCTGATGCTCAGCGGCGCTCTGGCGCTGATCTATGGCCAGGCCTCCCAGGGGCTGCCCCACTCGCCGCAAGCCCAGGCGACGCTGTACCAGGCATTTTTCCAGGCCTTCCTGACGCTCTCGGTACTGGCGGCCATCCTCGCCTGGTGGGTGGTTCTGACGCGGGAAAGCCGCCGCGTGGCCCAGGAAGAATCGGACCGCCAGACCCTGCTGCTGATGCAGGAAATCGAAGCCCACCGCTTGACCGACCAGGCCCTGCAAGATGCCAAGGAGGCTTCCGAGGCGGCCAACGCGGCCAAGAGTCGCTACGTCACCGGACTGTCCCACGAACTGCGTACGCCGTTGAACAGCATCCTCGGTTTTACCCAGATCCTGCAGCGCGATGCGGCCATGCCGGAGCAGCATCAGGATGCCCTGGCGACCATCCTGCGCAGCGGCTCGCACCTGCTGTCGCTGATCGACGGCCTGCTCGATGTGGCCAAGATCGAGGCCGGCAAATTGCGCCTGGAACCGACGGAAATCCCCTTCCCGGAACTGATCCACGATCTGGAGCTGATGTTCACCCCACAAGCCCGGGACAAAGGGCTGCGCTTTCGCCTGGAGCTGGTCGGCAAGATACCGGCAGTAGTGCGGGGCGACGAAAAGCGCGTCCGGCAGATCCTCATTAACTTGTTGGGCAATGCGGTCAACTTCACCGACAGCGGCGAGGTCTGCCTGCGGGTCAGTTACATGCGCGAGACGGCAACCTTCGACATCATCGACACGGGTATCGGCATCGACCCCGAGCACATCGAGCGAATCTTCCAGCCTTTCGAGCGCGGTGATCTGATGCGCCAGGACAAGGGCGTTGGCCTGGGCCTGACCATTACCCGCATGCTCACCTCGCTGATGGGCGGCGAGTTGCAGGTCAAGAGTCAGCAGGACAAGGGCACCTGTTTCCAGGTGCGCCTGTTTCTCTCGCAAGTACGGGTGCCGCAAGCGGTAATCCATGTCGAACACGACATCATCGGCTACCAGGGGCCGCGGCGTCTGGTGCTGGTAGTGGACGACCATGTGGACCATCGCAAGGTCCTCAGCGGCATGCTTACGCCCCTGGGCTTTGAAGTGATCCAGGCCAGCAACGGCCAGGAAGCAATTCGCCAGGTCGCCCTGCGGGGGCCGGACCTGATCCTCATGGACCTGTCGATGCCGACGATGGATGGCTGGGAAACCAGCCGGCTGATCCGCCGCAATGCGTTGTCCACAGCACCGATCATCGTGATATCGGCCAATGCCTTTAACGACGAGCGCGAGCGCAGCCTGGCCAGTGCCTGCAACGACTACCTTGCCAAGCCGGTACACACCCCGGAGCTGCTCGAACGGATCCAGCAGCAACTCGACCTGCACTGGCTGCGCCGCGAAAAACCAGCCCCTGCGACATTCCCCGAACCGGGGGTATTGCCCTCACAGCCTGACCTCATCGCCCTCGGCGAACTCAGCGCCATTGGCTACGTACGCGGTCTGCACGAAAAACTTGACGCCATCCAGGCCGAGACGCCAGCCACCGCCCCTTTCATCAGTTCGCTACGCAAGCTGCTGAAAAACTTTCGCCTGGACGAAATCAACCGCGCCCTCAAGGAGGCAGAAGATGAATGTATTGACCACAGTCGCTGAACCCGGTGTCGTGCTGATTGTGGACGACACCCCGGACAACCTCGCCATGCTCTCCGACGCCCTCAACGATGCCGGCTACATGGTCCTGGTGGCCCTCGACGGGCTCAGCGCCCTGAACCGCATCGAACGCCGGCGTCCGGACCTGATCCTGCTGGATGCGATGATGCCGGGCCTGGACGGTTTCGAGACCTGCCGGCGGATCAAGGAGCAACCGGCCAACGCCGATATTCCGGTGCTGTTCATGACCGCGCTGACGGAAAGCAGGCATGTGGTCCAGGGCTTTGAAGTCGGTGGCAGCGACTACGTGACCAAGCCGATCCAGACCGACGAAGTGCTGGCACGGGTCGCCGCACACCTGCGCACCTCGCGCATCCTGCTGTCGGCCCGAGCGGCGTCACAGCCAGCCGCGCCGAGCCTGGACGACGAGCCGGCGCAGAGGGTGCTGTCGGCACGCTTTCAGCTCACCGGTCGGGAAGTCGAGGTTCTGCGCTGGGTGGCCTGCGGCAAGACCAACCGCGACATCGGCACCATTCTTGATCTGAGCCCACGCACCGTGAACAAACATCTGGAGCATGTGTATGTGAAGTTAGGTGTAGAAACGCGCACAGCAGCGACCTCCGTGGCCTTGTCGGCCATGACCGATTCACGCAACAGTGTTTCAAGGTAAGCCGCGATAACCAGACGTATTGCTGGATGAGCACTAGCTGGTGGATGAAGCAGGAACGTTGGAAACGGCTCTCGCCAAATTACGTTTGTATCGCGGCAATGTCTTTGATGATGTGCCGACGGCTTATCGGTCAAGCGGGTTCCTTTCAGAGTGCCTTGGCCCAGCCGCGCAGTACGTACTTCTGGATTTTGCCCGTCGAAGTTTTCGGCAACTCGCTGAACACGACGGTTTTCGGGAGTTTGAACCCTGCCAGATGCTCACGACAGAAGCGAATGATCTCGGCTTCCCGAGTGTCCTGGCAGTCAGCTTTGAGAGTGATGAAGGCACACGGAGTTTCACCCCATTTTTCGTCCGGACGGGCGACCACCGCAGCTTCCAGTACCGCCGGGTGACGATACAAAACGTCCTCAACCTCGATGGTGGAAATGTTCTCTCCTCCCGAGATGATTATGTCCTTGAGCCGATCCTTGATTTCGACATAGCCGTCCGGGTGACGAACCGCCAAGTCGCCGGTGTGAAACCAGCCGCCCCTGAACGCCTCACGGGTGGCATCGGGGTTCTTCAGATAGCCTTTCATCACTGTGTTGCCGCGCATGAAGATTTCGCCAACGCTGATCCCATCGCAAGGCACCGGCTCCATGGTCTGCGGATCGGCAACCATCAGGCCCTCCAGGGTCGGGTAGCGCACGCCTTGGCGTGACTTGATCTTCGCCCGTTCGTCGAGCGGGCGCTCATCCCATTGCGCGTGCCAGGCACAAACAGTCACAGGACCGTAAACCTCGGTCAATCCATAGACGTGAGTGACCTTGATGCCCATCTCCTCGACCGCACCGATGACCTTGGCCGGCGGCGCGGCGCCCGCCACCATGGCGTTGACCGGGTGATCGAAAACGACCTTGGCCGAGTCTGGCAGGTTGACCAGCGCGTTGAGCACAATGGGCGCACCGCACAGGTGGCTGACCTGATGCTGGTTGATCAGGGTGAGAATTTTTTCCGGGTCCACGCGGCGCAAAAACACATGAGTACCGGCCAATGCGGTGACGGTCCACGGGAAGCACCAGCCATTGCAATGGAACATCGGCAGAGTCCAGAGGTACACCGGATGGTTGCCCATCGTCCAGGTCATCTGATTGCCCAGTGAATTGAGATAGGCACCACGGTGGTGGTAAATCACGCCTTTCGGGTTGCCAGTAGTGCCGGACGTGTAGTTGAGGGCGATGGCTTGCCACTCGTCCTCAGGCCATTGCCAGGCGAATTGCGGGTCGCCTTCAGCGAGGAAGGCTTCATAGTCCAGATTGCTGAGCGCTTGGCCTTCGCCATACTCCGGGTCGTCCACATCGACCACCAGGGGAGGATTGGACAGCAGGCTCAAGGCTTCACAGATCACCCGGTGGAATTCACGGTCGGTGATCAACACCCTGGCTTCACCGTGTTCCAGCATGAAGGCAATGGCTGGCGCATCCAGCCGTACATTGAGGGTGTTGAGGACTGCACCAATCATTGGCACAGCGAAGTGCGCTTCGAGCATGGCCGGGATGTTGGGCAGCATCACCGCGACCGTATCGCCCTTGCCGATACCCCGCCCGTTGAGCGCGCCGGCCAGGCGTCGGCAGCGCTCATAAGTCTGTTGCCAGTTGCGCCGTACCGCGCCGTGGATCACCGCCGGATACTCACCGTAGACCGAGGCCGTGCGCTCAATGAAGCTCAGTGGCGAGAGCGCGACATAGTTGACTGGCGAGGGCGCCAGGCCCGTTTCGAAAATCGACATAAGATATTCCTGTGAGGAAGTTCCCAGCCGCGTAGCACGGCTGGATACTTCCAATGGCTGATTGTTGGCTCTGCTCAGGTGTACATCACGCCCCTGGGACGCTGCATCAGTGCAACCGCTGGTTCAAACCGTGCGCTTATCGTTTTTGCGCACGTACGAGCGCCATGTCATGGCCCACTGCTGCGGGTCTTCCAACTGCGCGCTCTTGAGCCGGTGGATCGCCTGGTTATGCGGCGAGGTTTTGACAATCTCGGGATTAGAGTAGGCCTCGTCAGAGATCCGCGCGAGCACCTGGATCCAGGTGTCCAGCGCTTCCTTGCCATACATTTCGCCCGGCTCTGGGGTGAACGGCTCAGGTATCAGCCAAGGGTGGTGGCTGCTCCACATCGGATCAATACCGAAATCGCTCATGCGGTTCTGCACGTCGTGGACATCGACCCCGGTGTCCTCCTTGAGTTGCTCAAGGCTGTAGCGGGTCATCTCCATTCGCGCACTTGTGGCCTCGGGATGGGAACGGGTGACACCGCGAATGGCCAGCAGGCCTTTTTCCATGTAGTTGTTGGCCAGCACGGAAATATCCGAAGCCTCAGACATGCCCGCTGCACCCATGGCGCGGGACCAGGCGTAGGCCTTGAGAATCACTGGGACATTGCCCCAGAACTCGCGAATCTTGCCGCAGCTCTGTGGACGGTCGTGATCGAGGCGGTAGCGCTCACCGTCAAAGGCGACCACTGGCGCGGGCAAGAACGGCGCAAGTTCCGCCGAGCAGCCATACGCTCCAACAGCGGGCCCGCCGACACCACTCTTGGGCGCGCCGAAGGTCTTGTGCAGCATAAACATGCAGGCATCAAAACCGAGTTCGCGTGCACGGATTTTGGTCATCACGCCATTGAAGTTGGCGTGATCGTAGAAGCACAGGCCGCCGGCCTCGTGCACCACGCGCACCCATTCGCGGATCTCGGGATTGTAGACGCCCATGTCGTCGGGGTTGTTCACCATCAATGCGGCGGTGCGGTTGGACACGGCAGCCTTGAGCGACTCGAGCGACGGATAGCCATTCTCCTCAATCATCAGGGTGATGACTTTGAACCCCGCCGCAGCGGCCGTCGCGGCACTGCTGGGGTGTGTCTGGATGGTGGTGATGATCTCATCACGCTGGGCCAGTTCACCACGGGACGCATGGTAGGCGCGGGTCACGGCGCAACTGGTATAGGCCGCGTCGGCACCACCGCCCGCCTGGAAGATGAACTGATCCATCCCGGACAATTCACGCAAGATCGTGTCCATGCCGTGTACCACTTCCAGCGCACCTTGCAGGGTGTCTTCGTCCTGATACGGATGTACGTGGGTGATTTCCGGGCGCCAGGCCATGGCCTCGTTGATCTGCGCGTTGTACTTCATGGTGCAGGTGCCGAACAGGCTGATGTTCATCATGCCCAGGGTCTGCTGCGACAAACGCAGGTAGTGGTACAGCACCTCGGGCTCGGACATTTGCGGCAACGCCGGTTTGCGCGAGCGGCGCATAGTCGCGGGAATCAAATCAGCGGCGCTGCCGACAGCTGTTTGAACGTCGGCTTCGACATCGGAAAAAATCACTCCGCGACGGCCGGGATAGCCCATTTCCAAAATGACAGGTTCGCTCCAGACGGGGGCGTGGTATTCCCTGAGTGTGGTGCTCATTGTGCGATTACCTTTTTGAGTGCAGCGGTCAGACGCTCAAGGTCTGCCTGGGTGTGAATCTCGGTGACGCAATACAGGGCACTGGCGCCCAGCTCCGGGAAGTCCTGCGTCAGGTCTTTGCCTCCGAAGATCCCGAGTACGAGCAACTGCTTGTTGATGTCTTTCACACTGAGCCCGGTGGCGTCGAAATTGACCACGAACTCTTTGAAAAAACCGGACGCAAATGTCACGCCTACCCCTGGAATTTCAGCCAACAGCTTCGCGGCGTAGTGAGCCCGTTGCAGAATGACCTTGCCGACGTCTTCAAAACCTTGCGGCCCCATCATGGCCATGTACACGGCGTTGGCGATGGCCCACATGTACACCGAGTGGCCGGTCCAGTCGTTACCCTTGTCACGCAAGCCATAGGACGATTGCTCGAACAGGCTCAGGCCAAAACCGTATTCGCCGGGCTTGATGGTCTCACCGATACTGATGAACAACGTCGGGTACTGGTGGGCGTAGAGTTCTTCATCGCGGGTTGCAATGAAGCCACTGACACCGCCGCCACAATTCATGTGCACACCGAGCGGCTGAGTGGTACCGACCACGATGTCCGCGCCGAAATCGATGGGCGCGGCCAGCACGCCCAGGGAGATAGGGTCGACACCGACGATCACTTCGGCACCCGCCGCGTGGGCAATCGCCGCAATCTCGGCGCCTTGCTGTTCAATCACCCCGAAGTAGGACGGGGTTTCGAAATACACGGCAGCGGTTTGTGCACCGATTGAGGCGCGTAGGTGATCGAGGTCGAGCAAACCGGTGTTCGGGTCATAGTCGACGAGGCGCACGACGATGTGGCTCGGCATGTCGACCGGTTCGCAGTAGTTGCGAATAATCGACAGCCGCTCCGGGTCGATGGCGCGGACCACCGCCACTTCGTGACGCCCGGTGATGCGTGTGGCCATACGGATGGCGTGGCCGGCGGCGCAACCCCAACTGCGCACAGGCAAGCCGACCAGGTCCATATTCAGTAGCTCGCCGAGCTGGCTGCAGAATTCGAACCAGGCCTGGTTGCGCCCGTGATCGGAACTCGGTTCGCCGAACACCGACGTCAGCCATTCGTTGCGCCGTACCACCTCGTCGCAGGCCGCCGGGACGTGATGCTGCCAACAGCCGGCGCCGAGGAAGTTGAGGTTCTGCTCGCAGGTCTTGTTCTTCGACAGCGTACTGACCAGGTGTCGGCGCAGCTCACTCTCGTTCAGTGCCGGCGGCAGGTTGATCGGCCGCTGCAGGCGATGTTCCTCGGGGATTTGCTGGAACAGTGCCTCGATGCTGTCAACACCAATCGAGTCCAGCATCTCCTGCTTGAGGGCGGGGACGGAGTTCGCCATGTAGGGGTGGGCGACATGATTGCTCATGGGGTTATCCTCGGTTCTTTCGGATGGAACAGATGGTCAGGATCGAACCCTGAAAAAGACGGACCGGTCAGGTCCTGTGTGCACGCGTATATGGCCGCTGAGCGCGGCGTCGACTTGGGCGTCGCCGGTGTCGACGCGCAAGCAACCGGCGTCGAGGGAGAGCAGCTTGTCCATCGAGGCGATCACGATGAGGTGCTCGCGTCCTACCCGACGGATGACCTCGGCGCTGATCTGCTGATTGCCACGGCCGAACAAGCTGCCATGCCCGCCAAG
This sequence comes from Pseudomonas sp. PICF6, assembly GCF_009831705.1. NCBI lineage: Bacteria > Pseudomonadati > Pseudomonadota > Gammaproteobacteria > Pseudomonadales > Pseudomonadaceae > Pseudomonas > Pseudomonas sp. PICF6. Next base: position 148,752 of record NZ_WUUD01000020.1, read on the forward strand.
AACGCCGACGATGATGCGGGTCTCATAGCCCTCCATCAGCCGGATCAACTGGTGTTCGTTGAGGTCAGAGCCCACCAGCGCGCCGTTCAGTACGGCATCGACACCCAGCAGCGTCGATGGCAGGCCGAGTTCGGTCATCACGCGCCGCGTGGTGGTGCCGGGCCCCAACAGGTACAGGCAGCCTGGCTGCATCTCTCGAACGACCTGCCGACAGGCGGCGTCCAGCGCCAAGCTGTCACTGGCGACAGAGCTGGACTTGGCGTTTTGTACGAGGTGACGTTCATAAGGGCTGCGTGCGTAGCCATAGAGTTGCGCCGACACTTGGTCACTTCGCGTGGCGGCTTCATCGATGTCCATCACCTCGGCCTCGCGAAAGCGCACTGAAGGCTCGCCAGCAATAAAGCGTGCGGCGAGGCTTCCGGCGTTTTCGGGATTGGTACCGAAGACGGCGGAATACATTTTCACGCCCGTTGGGATACCGAGGATCGGCACCCGGTCGCTGACCATTCCCAGCACATCCCGCGCCGTGCCATCACCGCCGGCGAAAAGCAGTAGATCAACGTTGGCGTACGCCATGACAATCGCCGCGCTTCGCGTGTCATCAGCTTCGCTCGATTCGGATGTTGAGCGGTAGACGACGATAGGGTCGAGACCGGCGGCGCGTGCAACGTCTTCGCCCAACGCGCCAGAGCCGGTGAGCAAGCGAAAAGGCATGGACGAGGCAGCCAGGCGTTTGAGCGCAAGCACGGCGCGCTCGCTGGAGACCGGCCGCGCACCACGGCGTCGCGCCTCTAGCAGGACATCGGGGCCATCGGTGCCCTTCAAACCCACCGGGCCGCCCATGCCCGCCACAGGATTGACGATCAGCCCGAGGGTTTTGCCCTGGCCGACGCTGGTGACTGAACTCTCGGGATCGCGCTGCTCACACATTGCTCGGTATCCTGTGCTGAAGAGCGGCGTCACCGGCACTGAAGAAACAGATCTCCATGCCGATTGCATACGCCGCGTATGTGAGCAACAATACGACATACGCAGCGTATGTCAACTGACATACGCCATGCATGTTGAATTTTTGATGAGGAAAACGATCGATGGCGCAGAAGCGTGCGGACATGATTTCGGAGACCCGCGGCAAGCTGATCAAGGCAGCACGGGAAGCCTTCGCGACGAAAGGCTATGCGGACAGTTCGATGGACGATCTGACCGCGCAAGCGGGGCTCACCAGGGGCGCGCTATACCATCACTTCGGTGACAAGAAAGGGTTGCTGCAGGCAGTCATCACCCAGATCGACGAAGAAATGATGGCGCGCCTGTCCGTCATCATCGATGAGGCGGCCACGATCTGGGACGGCTTCATTGATGAATCCATCGCGTACATCAAGATGTCCCTGGAACCTGAAATCCAACGCATCGTGTTCCTCGACGGGCCATCGGTGCTGGGCGATCCTTCGCAATGGCCCAGCCAGAACGCCTGTATCCGCAGCACCCAACGCAGCATCCAACGCCTGATTGATGAAGGGACGATTCGTAAGGTCAACACCGAAGCGACGGCGCGCCTGATCATGGGCGCCCTGCTCGGCGCGTCCTTGTGGATCGCCAACGCCGATGATCCGCACACAGCGTCCGAGCAAGTGGTGGAGAGTTTTGTCGCATTGGCGTCGGGATTGTTGCTGGTGTCTGAGGCTGAAAATCGGTAGCGGTCAGGGGTTGCAGGATGAGAGGCAACCGCAAGGCCGTCATGGAACGTTCTGCCAAGTGAGTCAGCTCGGTGCCGCCAGCGTGCTGCTCTTTCCGCTGTACCGTCAAGAGGCTGTGGTCTTAGAGGGGGAAAACCGAAGCAAACAAAAAAGGCACCTGCTATAGCTATATTTCCAGGAAAACGAAGAGAGTAAGTTATGAACACTAATTTTGGTGTGAACGCATGGGGAATCAGCACGGTTGTACTTGCGATTGCGGCGCTCTTAGTTGTTATATTGGACGGTGCCTTTCTAGGGCTTGACGGAAAGTTTGTGGAGGGAACACCTAGGTGGATCTCGTCGCTCCAGCAGTGCGGAAATATAGTGGCGGGGATCTTAGGATTCAGTGGATTGGCGTGGTCGAATTTCTACAAGGCTTTTACCGGTGCTAAAAACTAGTCGGATCAAGGTCTGAATAGACCAGGCAACGAAAAAAAGCCCGGCGCTAGACCGGGCTCTGTTCACTGTTACGTCAGCAAGTCCTCTTCTCTGGTCTGCCACATGACCTAATGCAAAAAGTTGACGCCAATAATAAATCGACACTTACACTGAACAAACCTTCCACCACTTGAGCTTGCTTATTTGTTTAGGTAGCTATGCAATTTAATAGCGCTTATTGGTTTCTGAAATTTTTTCTATAAAAAACTTGCGCTCAGAAAAAACCGAGCTAATTTCTACATCACTCTTCTAGCACTCCTTTGGCTGTCGGCATTCTTAGGTAACGAGTCTGCATCTCGTAAACAGATGAGCGCGTGTGTAACTGATTTCGGTCCACTTGTACCAATTGGTTCTCACCTGACTTCAGGAGATGCACATAATGTCCAACTGTTTTCATTACCTCGCGTCAGTGGCTTTTGGGACTATCCTGGCAGGCTGTTCGCAGAACCTTCAACACAACGAAGGTGCAGTTCAGATCGCTCACTCCACTGACGGCATCCACGTCGTAAGCGTATTCCTCCTTCCCTCGCAAAAAGCCCCCGCGCCGATCACAAAAGGCGAAGCGATCTCAGTGAAACTCACTGCTGCCTATATCTGCGATTTCCGCGAGCGCCTTACCCCTCGAGACTGGTTCTCCAGCAGCAATACCGGGGCCGTGCCATGCAACGGAGGCGACGGGAATGCCAGTGGCTTGGGGTCGGCGCAGAACACCAGAGGTGAAATAGCCATTCTGGCGAACGTCGCAGAGCGCACCACGACCACGGGGCTCACCTTTAACCCCGCCGATATCCAACGCAACGGCCGCGTTGTTTATTACAACGAAGACGTTCGCGAAAGCGGACAGTTGATCAATGCCCTGAATATCCCCCTCTATGGCCCCAAAACCTACGAGGGCGGCACGTTCTTCATGGATGTAGCAATCATGGAGCTGGACAATGACGAAAACGAACAAGGTCGCCATTTGCTTCAGGAACTTGCAAAAGTCGGCAGCGCCGCCTATGCGCCTGGTACCCCCGTACTTAACTTGCTCAATACTTTGGGCGGCGCACTGTTAGGGGCTAATGGCGACGACGTTGAGCTTCGCTATCAAATGGAGTTCGACCCCACCTACACCGGCAAGACCCTCGCCTCGTCCCAGACTGTACTAGCGCCACGAACCAGCCGCGCGCCCCTACAGGAAGGCTATTACGCAATCATCAGGATGGAGCGCCGAGACGAACTTCCCGACTTTGCGTCTATGAGAATCACCGAGGGCAGCCATAGCCCCTATATCAGCGATCCCACCGGTACCTTATTCAAAGGCGGCTCTTGGCTGCTGATCAGAGTCGCCCGAGAAGACCATATCCAAGCGGCGCCTCAAGACTTCGCCACCAAATTGACCGACGTCCTCAATCCATCGGGCAAGACCGAAGCCACCCGCAGTGCGGAGTTAGAGGCCATCGTAAAGGCTGTCGAGGGTGTCCATACAGCGCCCGACAAAAAGTAGGAACTGGTAGCGACTTCGTCGTCAATGTCGAAATTACGCCGTTGCTGAGTGCACCTGTTGCCGTCGGACGTGAACAAAAATGGAGCCCATCGTGAACAAACATCACCCTTACCACCCGATCATATACGTGCGCGGGTTTGCTGCCACTAACGATGAAATAGAAGAAACCGTCGCCGATCCCTACATGGGTTTTAACATCGGCTCATCCAAGTCACGTCAGCTGTGGAACGGCAAGGTTCAGAAATTTTTCTTTGAGTCGCCCATGGTTCGCCTCAAAGATGAGATCGTCTGGCTCAACCAAGGCACACAACAAAGTGATCGCCGCTACGATGATATTTACGTCAACGGCCAGGACCTCACCGATCCCGACCCGGAGAATCCGACACAACCATTGCTGCGCGGTATCGCACTGCCCTATCAATCGATCATTATCTTCCGTTACTACGACGAAGCTTCCGAGACTTTCGGGAGCGGCAACACTCCACCCATTCAGCATTTTGCCCAAGGCCTGAGCGATCTGATTCTCAGGGTACGCGCGCTCGTATGTCGCAAAGGTGATGATCCCATTACCGGCAAACCGTTAGATAATGGCGTTTCCGAAAAAGACTTTCGCTGCTATCTGGTCGCTCACTCCATGGGCGGCCTGGTTGCCCGAGCGTTTCTGCAAAATCCGAAGTTAGGGAGCCCCGAGGCTCGCCAGGCCGTCGATAAACTCTTCACCTATGCCACCCCTCACAACGGCATCGATCTGCGAATCGTACGCAACGTTCCGGCATGGGCCACTTTTGGAGACGCCAACAACTTCAATCGCCAGCGTATGGCTGACTACTTTGCCATTCCTCCGTCACAGTTAATCCCCTCCAGTGACCCAGACGTTTGTGTACTCACCAACTTCCCCGCCGAACGGGTGTTCAACCTCGTGGGCACCAACCCCAGCGACTACACCGTTATGAAGGGTATGAGTGCATGGGCCGTGGGCGATGCAAGTGATGGTTTGGTCAGAATCGACAACGCCACTACTTTCTCGCACAACGGCAACCAGGTTATTCGTTCACCTGCTGCCTTTGCCCATCGTAGTCATTCGGGACACTACGGCGTCGTCAACTCCGAGGAGGGATACCAGAACCTGACACGTTTCCTGTTCGGGAGTCTGCGCATTGACGGGATACTGGATATCCACAGCCTGACTTTACCCGCTGACATTCAAGTTGAAAAAGACAAGGGCAAACAGATCCGGGGTTCTTATCAATTCGAAATCGTCGCCAGCGTACGAGGAAGCCAATGGCAAATACATCGTCGGGTCGTACGCGAAAACTCAGCAATCCATCGGATGTACGACGAACTCTTTCCACTTGTCAACGGCGCAGCCACTCCGGACAGGAGCGCCAGCCCTCAACTGTTCTCAGTGTTCCTTGATGAAACCAAAAGTGTCAGTCAAGCCAAGTCTGTCGCGTTCGCGTTCGATCTGGCAGTGTTGGTACCTGACTATATGGTTGAGAACACGTTCTGGCCAAACCAGCATTACGAAGGCAGCTACATCTACAGAGAGCTGATCCTGGTGGAAGCCATTCCTGATGCCGCGGAGCCCATTGGGTACAAAATATTACATGGCTACCAAAGCAAGACACCTAACTTGGCAACGACTCCGTGCGTAACGCAGGACCTACCAGGTGGAGCGGGAGTGAGTTTCGATATCCCGGTAAAGACCGAAGACGGCATCCGGCCTGGCATTTCGGCGACCTTGCGTATAGAGGTTCGTCTGTGGAACCGGGTCACTGTATAGAGGCCGCCTCATAGAGCGGGCAGTAACTTCATGTGCGGCCACCCGGCCTCATTTTTCCGCGCCCCGAATTTTAGATCAGCACGCTGGACATTCGCTAGTGCCCAATAAATAGCGCAAACGAAAAGAGTGCCGATTTCCCCCGTGCTGCTTCTGGAGCAGCTTGGGGCAGATCATAAAACTGCACATTGTTCAATGATAGATAGATCGCCACGATGGAGTGTCACGATGAGCCTGCACAGAACCACCGTCCTACTAGCCGTGCTGCTTGCGTCCTTCGAGACGTACTCTGCAGAAATTACTGGTTTGGCAGTTTCGCCTACCGCCGACGTTAATAGCCCAATTGGCGTAGGCCCCAAAAAACCCCGCCGCTGCTGTATCACTTGGAAGCCAAGTCCAGATGAGAACCCTGAAGAGTACCGTTTGCGTTTAGAGGAACAGCGCAAGGGCGTCGAAATATTACGGCGCTCGGATGAACTGAAGCCTGGGAACGGGCAACCGTCCTATCAAGATTTAATCGAAGGGTATAAAGGCGGTATTGAATCGTACAAAGGAATGCAATAAGCGCAGCCCGTCGCGACACTCAACTGTCATTAATTGGAAAACTGCATGGAAAGTCTTAATCCACTGCTGCACTCCCTCACCTATATGGCAGGTCCGTCGCTTGCCGCCATAATATTGAATATCGCCATGTGCTTGGCGATATTAAAGCTATCCCGGCATAAGCTTGAGCCGGGACACACACCACTCATAATAGCGTTGTGCTTTCTCGGAACGATTTTGGGCGTGATCGCAGGCGGCAGTGCAACTCCGCTTGGACAGTCATTAGTCACAGGGATCCTAGGCATCGTTGCCACCCTCCTCACTTACTTGCTTAGTAAAGAGTCAGCAGCCGATTGGCGCAACCTGATGCCTTTTGCGATGATAGCGCTATTGGTCGCGGCGTTCGCCGGCCTAATGATCGGCGGCAACTATAAAGCAGTACGGCAAAGTAACGAAGAGTCTATGGCGCAATGGCAAAAATACTACGAAGTCGTCATGCTACCCATTTGCACCAAGGAGCTGGAGCTACTCCTTAATCACAAAGCACTTCCCGAAAACTATATCAGTCAGTGTGATCAAGCGAAGTCAATCATTGAACAATAACCCCCCAATAATTAAATAAAAAATCGTCATACCTAACCATCCAATCACACTAATGGGAGGGGTACACCGATAGCTACCCTGTGCCATCTTGTCAGACATCCATTCATGGTCGCTCACGCATCAGCTGCGACGAGACAAAAACGGGGGAAAAATTTCAATTTCTTCTGCCTGCTGGAACCGTGCTAAAGCCCAGTCGAAATGTTTTCGGAGAGAACGATCTTCACTGTACTTACAGGCTTCAGGTTTAGCACGCTTTGCGGCGAGACTCAGCATCAACCGCCACCACCAGCACCAAGCACGGCATCAATTACTACCTTCGCCCGAAGGTTGCCTCGCGAACTGTTCAATCGGCAACCTTTTAGCAAGCATCTTCCCGCCGTCGGGCTCTTGCACTGATACGTGTTGCCGGGGGAACGAAGGTCGAACGCCTATCGGATGGCAAAGCTACCGAGATCCAAGATATTTGTGGGAGTAAACGTGGCGTTTCCAGACATGAAAAAGCCCAACCTTTTCAGATTGGGCTAAGTCATTGAATAATATGGTCGGGACGGAGTGATTCGAACACTCGACCCCTAGCACCCCATGCTAGTGCGCTACCGGACTGCGCTACGCCCCGACTAGGCGTGAATCTTGTTCCGTCTCTCAACGGAACGCTCAGGAATATATCGCAAGCTTTTGAAAACTGGAAGATTTAAAAGCAGAAATTTATTTCTTGAGCACCACCAGCACATCTTCAAGCTCGGCGATCATCTGGCGGATCATCTGTTTGTACTGGGTTGTATCGTCTTTGGCCTCATCACCGGAGAGGCGCAAGCGCGCTCCGCCGATGGTGAACCCCTGGTCGTACAGCAGCGCGCGGATCTGCCGGATCATCAGCACGTCTTGTCGCTGATAGTACCGGCGGTTACCGCGGCGCTTGACCGGGTTGAGTTGAGGAAACTCCTGCTCCCAATAGCGCAGCACATGCGGTTTTACCGCACACAGCTCGCTGACTTCACCAATGGTGAAGTAGCGTTTGCCTGGGATGACGGGTAGCTCGTCGTTATGACTTGGTTCCAGCATAAGCCTCAACTCGGGCCTTCAACTTCTGCCCTGGACGAAAGGTGACCACACGGCGAGCCGTGATCGGGATTTCTTCACCCGTTTTCGGATTGCGGCCAGGCCGCTGGCGTTTGTCCCGCAGGTCGAAATTGCCGAAACCGGACAATTTGACCTGTTCGTTGTCTTCCAGAGCGTGCCTGATTTCTTCGAAAAACAGTTCGACCAATTCTTTGGCCTCCCGTTTATTCAGGCCCAGCTCCTCATACAGACGTTCCGCCATCTCAGCTTTCGTCAGAGCCCCCATACGTCACTTCCTTAACGTGGCGTTCAACCTGTTTTCGAGCGAGGTGAGGATATTCTGCGTTGCGGTATTCACCTCATCGTCATTAAGAGTGCGCGATGGATGCTGCCAGGTCAAGCCGACTGCAAGGCTTTTTCTATGCGGATCAATGCCTTTACCCTGATACACGTCAAATAGCCTGAGGTCCGTGAGCCATTCGCCTGCATTTTCACGGATTACATCCAGTACGGCGCTGGATGCAACGTCGCGATCGGCCAGCAGCGCAAGGTCACGCCGCACTTCAGGAAAGCGCGATAACTCCTGGAATTTCGGCATTTTCCCCAGTACCACTTCGCCCAGAACCAGCTCGAAAACAAACACAGGACGATCAAGACCCAGGGTCTTGGACAATTCAGGGTGAATCGCCCCGACATAGCCGACTTCTCGCCCGTCACGCTCAATGCGTGCTGTCTGCCCCGGATGCAGCGCCGGATGCTTGCCCGGCACGAAGGTGAACGCGTCGAGCGCACCGGCGAAGCCCAGCACCGCTTCCACGTCAGCCTTGACGTCGAAGAAGTCGACGACATCACGACCTTGCGCCCAGCCTTCCGGCAAACGACTGCCGCAAACGACACCGGCCAGCATTGGCTCTTGCTTCAAGCCTTCCAGCTGACCAACGAAACGCAGACCGCTTTCGAACAGACGTACGCGGTCTTGTTGGCGGTTCAGGTTGTGCTGGAGCGACTTGACCAGGCCCGGCCACAGGGACGAGCGCATGGCGGCCATGTCGTTGGAAATCGGGTTGGCCAGCAACAGCGGCTCGACACCCGGATTGAACAGCTCGAACTGGCGTGGATCGATGAAGCTGTAGGTGATCGCTTCCTGATACCCACGAGCCACCAACAGACGGCGCAGTTCCGGCAGGTCGCTACGGGCTTCGGCCTTGGCCTGTGGGGCCAGGCGCGCCTGCGGGTAGCGAATCGGCAAACGGTTGTAGCCGTACAGACGGGCCAGCTCTTCGATCAGGTCGACTTCCAGGCTGATATCGAAGCGATGGCTTGGCACTTCGACACGCCACTGCCCTGCCCCGTCGGCGCTGATGTTCAGGCCCAGGGCGCTGAGCAGGCGTTCGACTTCAGCCGGGTCCATTTCCATACCGAGCATCTGCGTGATGCGCTGGGCACGCAGGGTGACCGGTGCGATTTGGGGCAGGTGCTGTTCGCTGACGGTTTCGATGATCGGGCCAGCTTCGCCGCCAGTGATTTCCAGCAGCAGGCCAGTGGCGCGCTCCATGGCTTCACGGGCCAGTTGCCAGTCCACGCCGCGCTCGTAACGGTGCGAGGCATCGGTGTGCAGGCCATAGGAACGGGCCTTGCCAGCCACCGCAATCTGGTCGAAGAACGCACTTTCAAGGAACACATCACGGGTCGTCGCGGAGACGCCGCTGTGCTCGCCCCCCATCACGCCGGCAATCGCCAGGGCACGGGAGTGGTCGGCGATGACCAGCGTATCGCTGCGCAGGGTCACTTCCTGGCCATCGAGCAGTACCAGCTTCTCGCCTTCCTCAGCCATGCGCACGCGGATGCCGCCGTTGATTTCGGCAAGGTCGAACGCGTGCAGCGGCTGACCCAGCTCCAGCATCACGTAGTTGGTGATGTCGACGGCAGCGTCGATGCTGCGCACGTCGGCGCGACGCAGGCGCTCGACCATCCACAGCGGGGTCGGCTTGGACAGGTCGACATTCCGGATAACGCGCCCCAGGTAACGTGGGCATGCCGCCGGCGCCAGCACCTCAACCGAGCGCACTTCATCATGCACCGCGGCAACGGTCGCGACCGCTGGACGTGCCACTGGGGCGGCATACAACGCACCCACTTCACGAGCCAGACCGGCCAGGGACAGGCAGTCGCCACGGTTCGGGGTCAGGTCGACCTCGATGCTCGCATCGTCCAGGCTCAGGTACTCACGGATGTCCTGGCCGACCGGTGCGTCAGCTGGAAGCTCCATCAGGCCATCGTTGCCTTCGCCAATCTGCAGTTCAGCCTGGGAGCACAACATGCCGTTGGACTCGACGCCACGCAGCTTGGCTTTCTTGATCTTGAAGTCGCCCGGCAGTTCGGCACCGATCATGGCGAACGGGATCTTCAGGCCCGGGCGCACATTTGGCGCGCCGCAGACCACCTGGAAGGTTTCCGCGCCATTGCTGACCTGGCACACCCGCAGCTTGTCGGCGTCCGGGTGCTGCTCGGTGCTCAGCACCTCGCCCACCACCACACCACTGAATTCACCGGCGGCCGGCGTCACGCTATCGACCTCAAGACCGGCCATCGACAGACGAGCAACCAGCTCGTCCCGGCTTACCTGCGGGCTTACCCAGCCGCGCAGCCATTGTTCACTGAATTTCATCCTGCTCTCCTATTAGATTCGTTACGGGTCTGCGGCTTAGCGAAATTGCGCAAGGAACCGCAAGTCGTTGTCGAAGAACAGGCGCAAGTCATTTACACCGTAACGCAGCATGGCCAGACGCTCGACGCCCATGCCGAAAGCAAAACCCGAGAACTCTTCCGGATCGATCCCGGACATACGCAGCACGTTCGGGTGAACCATGCCGCAGCCCATGACCTCCAGCCAGCCGGTCTGCTTGCAGACGCGGCAGCCTTTACCGCTGCACATCACGCATTCCATATCGACTTCAGCGGATGGCTCGGTGAACGGGAAGTACGAAGGACGGAAACGCACCGCCAGTTCTTTCTCGAAGAACACCCGCAGGAACTCTTCGATAGTCCCTTTCAGGTCGGCGAAGTTGATGTCGCGATCAACCAGCAGGCCTTCGACCTGGTGGAACATCGGCGAGTGGGTGATATCGGAATCGCTACGGTACACACGGCCTGGGCAGACGATGCGGATCGGCGGCTGCTGCGATTCCATGGTGCGGACCTGTACCGGCGAGGTATGGGTGCGCAACAGCATGTTCGCGTTGAAATAGAAGGTGTCATGCATCGACCGGGCCGGGTGATGGCCTGGGATGTTGAGCGCCTCGAAGTTGTGATAGTCGTCTTCGACCTCAGGGCCTTCGGCAATGCCGTAGCCGATGTGGGTGAAGAACTGCTCGATACGTTCCAGGGTCCGGGTAACCGGATGCAGACCACCGGAAGTCTGGCCGCGGCCAGGCAGGGTCACGTCGATGGATTCGGCGGCGAGCTTGGCAGCCAGATCCGCTTCCTCGAACAAGGCCTTGCGCGCATTAAGGACTTCTGTAACACGCTCCTTGGCAACGTTGATCAGCGCACCGACCTGCGGACGCTCTTCGGCCGGCAGGTTCCCCAGGGTCTTCATCACCTGAGTCAACTCGCCCTTCTTGCCAAGGTAGTGAACCCGGATTTGCTCCAGGGCATTGATATCTTCAGCGCTTTGCACAGCCTCTAGTGCTTGAGAGACCAGCGCGTCCAGGTTTTCCATGTACAGACTCCAGATACAAAATAGGGGAAGAGCTTGAAGGCTCTTCCCCTATTTATGACGTTTAACACCTGGCCCCACAGAGGTGAGGCCGGGTGACTGTCGGGGGTACTTAAGCCAAGGTGGCTTTAGCTTTCTCGACAATCGCAGCAAACGCCGCTTTTTCGTTCACTGCCAGATCAGCCAGAACCTTACGGTCGATCTCGATGGACGCTTTCTTCAGGCCGGCAATGAAACGGCTGTAGGACAGACCGTTAACACGAGCACCAGCGTTGATACGAGCGATCCACAGAGCGCGGAACTGACGTTTTTTCTGACGACGGTCACGGTAGGCGTATTGGCCTGCCTTGATTACCGCTTGCTTGGCAACACGGAATACGCGGGAACGCGCGCCGTAGTAGCCTTTAGCAAGTTTCAGAATTTTTTTGTGACGCTTACGGGCAATGACGCCACGCTTTACACGAGCCATGAGTTACTTCCTCTATTCTTGATCCAAAAATTAACGAAGGCGCAGCATGCGCTCGACTTTTGCCACGTCAGACGGATGCAGCAAGCTGCTACCGCGCAGTTGACGCTTACGCTTGGTCGACATTTTGGTCAGGATGTGGCTCTTGAAAGCGTGCTTGTGCTTGATACCGTTAGCAGTTTTCAGAAACCGCTTAGCAGCACCACTTTTAGTTTTCATCTTTGGCATGTTCGGATACTCCGCATTCAGTTGATAAACATAATCGCAAGGCCTGCCGTGCCCTGTTGATTACTTCTTCTTTTTCGGGGCGATGACCATGATCAGCTGGCGTCCTTCCATCTTAGGATGCTGTTCGACCGAACCGTACTCGAGCAGGTCTTGTTCAACCCGCTTGAGGAGTTCCATCCCCAGCTCCTGGTGGGCCATCTCACGGCCGCGGAATCGCAAGGATACCTTGGCCCTGTCCCCGTCACTCAGGAAACGTACCAGGTTGCGCAGTTTTACCTGGTAATCCCCTTCCTCCGTCCCTGGACGAAACTTGATTTCTTTTACCTGAATCTGCTTCTGGTTTTTCTTCGCCGCGGCAATCTGCTTCTTCTTTTCGAAGATCGACTTGCCGTAGTCCATCACCCGGCAAACCGGCGGGACTGCGTCTGCGGAAATTTCTACCAGATCAAGCTTGGCTTCTTCAGCAATACGAAGCGCTTCATCAATCGAGACGATGCCAATCTGCTCGCCGTCAGCGCCAATTAACCGAACCTCGCGTGCCGAGATATTCTCGTTGATCGGGGCTTTCGGTGCAGCTCGTTTATCTTGTCTCATTTCACGCTTAATAATAATTACTCCAAATCTGGGCGACCACGCCGGGAAACCGCTTGCGCGAGGAACTCAGCGAATTCGGCGACGGGCATCGAGCCCAGGTCAGCACCCTCACGAGTACGCACAGCGACAGTCTGCATCTCGACCTCCCGATCTCCAATAACCAAGAGAAAGGGAACCTTGAGCAAAGTATGCTCGCGGATTTTAAAGCCGATCTTTTCATTTCTCAAGTCGGACTTGGCACGAAATCCGCTTTGGTTGAGAGTTTTTTCGACCTCGGCGGCAAAATCTGCCTGTTTATCAGTGATATTCATGATCACTGCCTGGGTCGGCGCCAACCACGCGGGGAACGCGCCCTCGTAGTGTTCGATCAGAATCCCGACGAAGCGCTCGAACGAACCGAGGATCGCGCGGTGAAGCATGACCGGGTGCTTGCGGCTGTTGTCTTCGGACACGTATTCGGCGCCCAGACGGATCGGCAGGTTAAAATCGAGCTGCAGGGTACCACACTGCCACACGCGACCAAGGCAATCTTTGAGCGAGAACTCGATCTTCGGCCCGTAGAAAGCCCCTTCGCCCGGTTGCAGATCGTACGCAAGGCCCGCGCTATCGAGTGCGGCGGCCAGCGCTGCTTCGGCGCGATCCCACAACTCATCGGAACCAACGCGTTTTTCCGGACGAGTGGACAGCTTCATCTCGACTTCGGTAAAGCCGAAGTCCCGGTAGACGTCCATGGTCAGCTTGATGAAGGCAGCGGATTCGGCCTGCATCTGCTCTTCGGTGCAGAAGATATGCGCATCGTCCTGGGTGAAGGCACGCACGCGCATGATGCCGTGCAGCGCACCCGATGGCTCGTTACGGTGGCAGGCACCGAACTCAGCCAGGCGCATCGGCAGCTCGCGGTAGCTTTTCAGGCCCTGGTTGAACACCTGCACGTGGCAAGGGCAGTTCATCGGCTTGATGGCGTAGTCGCGGTTTTCCGACTGGGTAGTGAACATGTTGTCGGCGTAGTTGGCCCAGTGCCCGGATTTCTCCCACAGGCTACGGTCAACCACTTGCGGCGTCTTGATCTCCAGGTAGCCGTTTTCACGCTGGACCTGGCGCATGTACTGCTCGAGCACCTGGTACAGGGTCCAACCGTTCGGATGCCAGAACACCATGCCCGGGGATTCTTCCTGGGTGTGGAACAGGCCCAGGCGCTTGCCGATCTTGCGATGGTCACGCTTCTCGGCTTCCTCGATACGCTGGATGTAAGCCGCCAGTTGCTTCTTGTCGGCCCAGGCAGTGCCGTAGACGCGCTGCAACTGCTCGTTCTTCGCATCGCCACGCCAATAGGCGCCGGACAGCTTGGTCAGCTTGAAAGACTTCAGGAAGCGGGTGTTCGGCACATGCGGGCCACGGCACATGTCGACGTATTCTTCGTGGTAGTACAGGCCCATGGCCTGCTCGTCCGGCATGTCTTCCACCAGACGCAGCTTGTAATCCTCGCCACGCGCCTTGAACACTTCGATGACTTCGGCACGCGGGGTCACTTTCTTGATGACGTCGTAATCTTTCTCGATCAGCTGCTGCATGCGCTGTTCGATGGCCGCCATGTCTTCCGGCGTGAAAGGACGCTCAAAGGCGATGTCGTAATAGAAGCCTTCGTCGATGACAGGCCCGATGACCATCTTCGCGCTCGGGTACAGCTGCTTGACCGCGTGGCCCACCAGATGCGCGCAAGAGTGGCGAATGATCTCCAGCCCCTCTTCATCCTTTGGCGTGATGATTTGCAGCGTGGCGTCGCTGTCGATGACATCGCTGGCATCGACCAGTTTGCCGTTGACCTTGCCAGCCAGGGTGGCCTTGGCCAGGCCCGCGCCGATGGATGCTGCAACCTCGGCTACGGAAACCGGGTGATCGAATGAACGTTGACTGCCGTCGGGAAGAGTAATAGTTGGCATGGCGCCTCCTCTCCTAGTGGTGACCCCTACCAAAGGTCACGTGGGTTGGGATGAGCCAGTACAAGATCCAGTCCAGGCCATTCAATGACGAACGCCTGCCTTACAGCGGCAGGAGCCTTGCGGCCAACCGGGAAAACCGAACCAGAGTGACTGGGATTCAAATCAGGGTTAATCGAACATTTGCCGCAGCCGGGACCTGTTGTCCTCCGGAGCCTGAAAATACCCGAGCCCGGCATGCTAGCACAGATGAACGGTCATCGCCGCGCCCGGATTGAAGCGGACGTAAATCCTCGGTTTTTATGCCAGAGTGCTGAACTGTACCGCCCGCTACGCCTCAGATAACAAGACATCGACCCGAAAGGAGCATCTTCGCATGCGTCTGAACACATTATTTGCAGTAGTCGCCCCCCTCGCCCTGCTGCTCCCGCTGACCGCCCACGCCGAATGGCCCAAGGGGGAACGTGAGAAATACATGGCCCAGTGCACCGAGGCGGCCACGCCACAGATCGGCGCGGCAGCGGCCAAATCCCATTGCGCCTGTGGCGCCGATGCGATCAAGTCCTACCCGGCAGCCGACATTCAAGCCTTGATGGATAATAAGGCGACCCCGCAGCTGCAGCAAAAAGCACTGGGGCAGATTGCAAAATGCAAGGCCGATAACAAGGCCAAAAAGTAAGAAAACAGGTCTTTGCACGGAGCCGTGCATCGATAAAAAACGCTGATTTCGGGCCTTTTTGACCGATTTATTCAGGTTTTACAGCTTTTTTTATCGTCTTTACGTTCGGCTGAAAGCCTTTAAAACCGGGCCTTTCAGCCGGATCAGGCAGTAAAGAAAACACGACTGATTGGCAAACAGCGCGTGCGGGGGGCTCCCAAATCGAACATTTCGACTATGATACCCCGGTGTGCCCAGTTGGCCTGAGCAGCACAGTACACTGAAAATATATGTTTCTTGGAGATACACCATGTCTAATCGCCAAACCGGCACCGTTAAATGGTTCAACGATGAAAAAGGCTTCGGCTTCATCACTCCTACAGGTGGCGGTGACGACCTGTTCGTACACTTCAAAGCTATCGAAAGCGACGGTTTCAAAAGCCTGAAAGAAGGCCAGACCGTTTCCTTCGTGGCTGAGAAAGGCCAAAAGGGTATGCAAGCTGCACAGGTTCGCCCAGAGTAATTACTCGGCGAGCACAAAAAACCCCGTCCATGTGACGGGGTTTTTTATGGGCGATTGAAAAATCAATCAGCCGCAGTTCACCCGGTTGATGATCAGATTGGCATCAGTGTTGAGATTCAGGCGATCCGAGCGGTACTCAAGTGTCACCATATCGTTGGGCTTGAGGATCCGCGCATACTGCGCACCGGCGCGGGTGCGGGCTTGTTCCAGCAGTTGCGGCGAGGCCTTCTTGCCGATGGCGAACTCGGCAGCTGTTGCTTCGCAGCGGCTGTAGCCTGTTTCTGTTGCTACCGGATCAGGGGTCGATTCAGAGGTGCTGCTGCAACCGCTCAAGAGCGCGACTGCCAGCAAAGTACCCAATGACGCGAGCTTCCAAGGCATGAAGCCTCCTTTTGTTGATGATTAAACAGAGAGCGTGCGACAGCCCAAACGAAGCTTGGTTTCAACCCAAGGGCTATCATGGTGCCCTCATCAGGAAAACAGGCAGTTTGCCTGAGCCGACATCCCGCTTCAGGCGTGAATCGTGACTGAATATGAATGGTGCTCAGTAAACGTCGATGTAGTCAAAGGGCGGATTGGGCCAGTTGTCCTTCAACGCATTGTAGATCTGCATGACCCAGACCTCGTCACTGGCGGCGACCAGCCCGACGTAGCCTGAACCTTTTGCCCACGTTTCCAGCCGAAACGATAGCCCGTCGATGTCCACACCGCCCACCACGCCCGAAGACAAATAGGCGATACCCGCCTTGGTCACGCGCAGTTGGGTGTGCTCGTCATCACTGGCCGAAGCCAGCAACTGACGAACCGCGTCGAGGGTCAACCCGTCAGGAGCGTTCAAATCGATCTGCACGGCGGGGGCCTCTTCAGAAAGTCAAAAAGCAAGTGTCGCACAGCCCTTCCCTGATGCCTAAGTCGCAGTGCAAAACCCCAGGCAAAAATGGTTAACTCACCCTACAGACCTCCCAACTCGCGAGCCCGACCATGAGCACCGTCAGCATCGAAGCCACCATCAATGCCAAATGGTCGGAGGGCCACAGCTCCTACAGCCCTGGCAGCCCCGAAGAACTGGCAATCATCGGTATAGAACTGTTGGTCAAGGAGCTGGGAACGAAGGCGGCCCTGAACTTTATCCAGCAAGCGTTCGAACGATACCCCAGCAGCATTGAAGCGGTGGATTGAAACACACCCGCAAGCCCTGACCTGCGGGTGTTCGACAAGACCGATTACTTCAGACGCGCCAGGCGCTCGGTCAGCAGGTCAAAAAATCCCTGAGCATCGCCATCCTGCACCCAGTAGGCATTTTTGGGTGCCTTCAGGCCGTCGTACCAGTCAACGATGGTCTGGCCAAAGGTAGGCCCTTCCCGGCTGTCCACCACGACGTTGACCGAACGCCCGGTAAACAACTCTGGCTTGAGCAGGTAGGCAACCACCGTGGCATCGTGCACCGGCCCGCCCGTCATGCCGTAATGCTCCATATCACCTTTGACGTATTCGTTGAGAATGTCGCCGACAATCTTGCTGGCCTTGTTGTCCACGGCAGCGATCTGCTTCAGGCGTGCTTCGCTGGTGAGGATCTTGTGGGTCACATCCAGCGGCAGGTAAGTGAGCTTCACACCGCTCTTGAGCACCACTTCTGCGGCCTGTGGATCAGCGTACAGGTTGAACTCGGCCACCGGAGTGATGTTGCCGCCATTGAAGTGCGCACCGCCCATGATCACCACTTCCTTGATGCCCTGGACAATTTCGGGCTCCTGTATCAATGCCAGGGCCAGGTTGGTCTGCGGGCCAAGCATGGCAATGGTGATGCTATGGGGCTTGGCAGCCTTGAGGGTATCGATCAGGTAGTTGACGGCGTTGCCCTTGGCCAGCCCCTTCTTCGGCTCATACACCTCGACACCCGACAGGCCTTCCTTGCCATGGATGTTTTCCGCGTAGATGGGCGTGCGCATCATCGGCTTCGGCGCACCGGCATACACCGGCACGTCTTCGCGCCCCGCCCATTCCCGGGCCAGGCGAGCGTTGCGCGATGTCTTGTCCAGACGCACGTTGCCAGCGACGGTGGTCAACGCGCGGATATTCAGCTCTTCGGGCGAAGCCAGGGCAAACAACAGGGCAACCACATCGTCGGCCCCCGGATCAGTGTCGATGATCAGGTCGATTTTTTCCGCCGCCTGGGCGCTCGTAGCAGTGATCAGTGACAAAAGCAGCAGACTCCGGAACAGTTGACGCATTTTCTGAGCATAGCGGTGCATAGCGCATTCCTTGTGCAGGGTTGAGAAGGTTAGAACGTTACTCCGGCAATCAACACGATGTTGCAATACGGGGAGCATTCTCCCGTGCGAATAATCGCCCGAGCTTGCCTGCTGACCGCCTTGAATTGTTCATGGCTGACCAGCTCCCGCGCCCCCAGCGCGCCATCGGCATGCAGTGCCTCCAATGTTGCCAGGGCCGCAGGTTGTTTATCGAAAATCTCTTCAGCGAGTATGTGGCTCTCCACCTGCATTTCGCTGAGCAGCACTTTCAGGGTGCTGACAAAATCCGGGATGCCGTGGGTCAGGGCCAGGTCGATCAACTCGACCTGTGGGGGCACCGGCAAACCCGCATCACCGATGACCACCTTGTCGCCGTGGCCAAGGGAAGCGATCAGTCGCGACAGCGCGATATTCAACAACGGCGTCTTTTTCATGATTTGAAAGCCTGTACTTCCAGCAAGGTGGGAATGGAGGGCTGCGCCCCCGCACGGGTGACCGACAACGCGGCAGCGACCTGACCAAAACGAATCGCCTCGACCTCGCTTTTGCCGTCAGCCAAGGCTGCGGCGAAGCCGCCGACAAAAGTGTCTCCGGCCGCCGTGGTGTCAACCGCCTTGACCAACGGCGCCGGGAAGTGCTGGAAACTCGCGCCGTTGGCGAACATCAGACCCTGGGCGCCCAGGGTCACGATCACCTTGCCGGCACCAGCGGCGAGCAATTGCGTCGCGGCCGCTTCGGCGGTTTCCAGAGAGTCCACCGCCAGCCCGCTCAGCACGGCGGCTTCGCTCTCATTGGGAATCAGATAGTCGATACAGGCGTACCAGTCGGCCGGCAAGGGCCGGGAGGCCGGCGCCGGGTTCAGGATGACGGTCTTGCCCAGTTCCCGACCGCGCTTGAGTGCATGCCCGACGGTCGCGTCCGGCACCTCGAGCTGGCAGATAATGACGTCGGCGCTACGCAGCACCTCATCGAACCGGTCCAGGACATCAGGGGTAAGCACGCCGTTGGCCCCGGCGACGATAACGATCGCATTCTGGCTGTTGTCGTCGACAACGATCAGCGCTACTCCGCTGGAGCCGGCCACGACACTGACCGACTGGCAATCGATGCCCTCGGCCAGCAGCGCCCCGCGCAATTGCTGGCCATAGGCATCACTGCCCACGCAACCGACCATGGACACCTTCGCTCCCAGGCGCGCCGCGGCCACAGCCTGATTGGCGCCCTTCCCGCCCGGGATGGTGCAGAACGATTCACCAATCAGCGTTTCACCGCCCCTGGGAAGACGGGGTGCACGGGTCACCAGGTCCATGTTCAGGCTGCCTACTACCACTACTTTTGCTGGCATACGTCTTCACTCATCAATTCGGTTCAGCGGTATTGGGCGAATGTACCTGACAGCGGTGCAGTCGACTCTCGCAAGACAATGCTGGGTGTCACGATGCGCTGATCGGTGGCCAGCCCCGGCGTTGCGATCCGCCGCAACAGCACTTCAGCGGCCATCTCACCGAGCTGCAGGATCGACTGCCCCACCGTGGTCAGCGCCGGATAGACATAACGGCTCATCTGAATGTCATCGAAACCAATGACCGACAGTTCACTGGGCACGCGCACGTTGCGCTCGGCGGCGGCGCGCAGCACACCGATTCCGATCATGTCGTTGGCCGCAAAAATCGCACTGGGCGGCCGTTGTTCGAGCAGCCTGGCCGCCGCCTGATAACCACCGGTGCTGGTGAAATCGCTTTCGAGCATGCGTTCGACGGGCAGCTCGACCCCGGCTTCTTTCAGGGCGCGGCAGTAACCGGCCAGACGCATCTGCGCCACGCTGGTGTCCGCCGGGCCACCGATAAAGGCGATATCACGGTGGCCAAGCTCCAGCAGGTGCCGGGTGGCCAGGTAGGCGCCGTGCTCATGGTCGATGCGCACCAGGTCCGCGTCGACACCGTCGAGCCCACGGTCGACGATGACCATGGGCGTACGCACGCTGGTCAGCCCCTGGGCGAGACCGGCATCGCCGCCGGCGGAAGCGACGATCAGACCGTCGATGCGTTTTTCCAGCAGCACCCGCAGATAACTGCGCTGCTTGTCCGGGTTGTCGTCGGAGTTGCACAGGATCACGCAGTAGCCGTTGCGCTCACAGTAATCCTCGATCCCCCGGGCCAGTTCGGCAAAGTAGGGGTTGAGGCTGTTGGGCACCAGCAAGCCGATGGTTGCAGTGGTCTTGGCCTTGAGCGAGCGGGCCACCGCGCTGGGCACGTAATCGAGCTGCTCGATGGCGGCCTCGACCTTGCGCCGCACCTCTTCGCTGACCGGTCGCGTCTTGTTCACTACGTGGGAGACAGTCGTGTAGGAAATTCCCGCGAGCGCCGCCACATCCTTGATAGTCGCCATGGTTCAGGCCCGCCGACTGGCGCGCTGACTGCGGTAAGTGTCGAGCACCACCGCAACCACAATCACCGCGCCGGTAATGATGCGCTTGGTCGGTTCGGTGGCGCCAATCTGCGCCAGGCCCGCGGCCAGCACGGAGATGATCAGCACGCCAAAGAAGGTGCTGATGACCGAACCGCGCCCGCCCATCAGGCTCGTGCCGCCGATGACCACAGCAGCGATGACCTGCAGCTCGAGCCCCGAACCGGCGTTCGGGTCGGCCGCTTCCAGACGGGAAATCTGGAACAGCGCGGCCAGACCGGCCAACAACCCCATCAGGCTGAACACCAGAATCTTGTAAGGTTTTGGATTGATACCCGCCAATCGCACGGCTTCTTCATTGGTGCCGATACCGATCAGATAACGGCCAAACACGGTGCGGGTCAGCACAGCCTGGGCGATGAAGATCACCAGCAAGGCAATGATGAATGACGGTGAAATACCGAAGGCGATCGGATTGGACAGCCAGGCGAAGGAATCCCCGATGTAGGCCGTCCGCGAGCCGGTCATCTGATACGCCAGGCCTCGGGCCATTTCCAGCACGCCGAGGGAAACGATGAACGATGGGATCCGCCACGCCACGGTAATCGAACCGGTAACGGTGCCGGCCAGGGCCGCCACGGCCATGCCCAACAACGCCGCCGGCCAGACGCTCCAGCCCCAGCCCAGC
Organism: Pseudomonas sp. PICF6; assembly: GCF_009831705.1. NCBI lineage: Bacteria > Pseudomonadati > Pseudomonadota > Gammaproteobacteria > Pseudomonadales > Pseudomonadaceae > Pseudomonas > Pseudomonas sp. PICF6. The sequence continues at coordinate 169,867 of NZ_WUUD01000020.1, forward strand.
ACCGCCACGCTCACCGTCGATGCGGCCAGGGCCAGCACCGACCCGACCGATAGATCGATACCGCCGATGATCAGGATGAAGGTCATGCCGACCGCCAGCACCATGAGGTCTGGGATCTGGTTGGCCAGGGTGCTGAAGGTGTCATACGAAAGAAAATGGCTGCTCAGGACCGAGAACAACGCGATCATCGCCAACAAGGCCCCGGCCAGTCCCAGGTAGGTGCCCAGGCCATAGAAGTTGCCACTCGGTTTGCCGACGGCCGATACGGTTTTCATGAGAAGTCCCTAGGCGCTGCTTCGTTGAGCAACGCATCACGTTTCTGGTAGCCGGCGAATGCGGCGGCAAGCAAGTCATCCTGGGTCCAGCTGTCGCGCTCGAAGGTGTCAATCAGGCGGCCGGCGGACAGCACGCCGATCCGGTCACAGATCAGCATCAATTCCCGCAGGTCGCTGGACACCACAACCAACGCCTTGCCCTGGCGCGTCAGCTCACCGAGCAGCGCATAGATGTCGAATTTGGCGCCGACGTCGATGCCTCGGGTCGGCTCGTCGAACAGCAATACCGAGCAATCGCGTTCCAGCCAGCGACCGATCACCACCTTCTGTTGATTGCCGCCCGACAGTTCGGACACCAACTGTGTCGGACTGGAGCTGCGGATTCGCATGGCATCGATCTGTCGCTGCGCCAACGCGAACTCTTCGCTGCCATTGACGAAGCCGCCGCTGGAGATTTCCGGCATGTTGCCCAAGGCAATGTTGGCGGCGATGGATTGAGTCAGTAGCAGGCCTTCGCCCTTGCGGTCCTCGGTGATCAGCGCGATGCCGTGGGCCACCGCATCGGACGGCGAGCGAATGCTGACGACATTGGCCGGCGAACCCAGCGCCACCGTGCCGCTGTCGGCCGCATCGGCGCCGAAGATCAACCGCAGCAGCTCGGTGCGCCCTGCCCCGATCAACCCGGAAATACCGAATATCTCGCCGCTGCGCACCTCGAAGGACACATCGCGGACCTTGTCCGAACGGCTCAAGCCGTTGACGGTCAACGCCGGCGCGCCGATCTGGCGCGGGCCCAGGTCGATGTGCTCGCCCAGCTCCCGCCCGACCATCAGCGTCACCAACTGCTCGCTGTTGTAGTTGGCCATCGGCTCGACGCAGACCAGGTTGCCGTCGCGCAGTACCGCAATGCGCTGAGCCACCCGAGCCAGTTCTTCGAGGCGATGGGAAATATAAATGATCGACACGCCCCGCGCCTGCAGACGAGTGATCTGCTCGAAGAGCATCTCCACCTCACGAGCGGTCAGCATCGCAGTCGGCTCGTCGAGAATCAGCACATGGCAATCGCCGATCAGGTTGCGGGCGATTTCGACCATCTGTTGGTGACCGATGCCCAACTCACTGACCAGTGTGTCAGGGTCGATTGCATCGAGCCCCACCTGGGCCATGGCCTCGACCGCCGCTTTGCGCAGTTGCTTGCGACTGATCCAGCCGCCACGACTGGGCAGGTTGTGGAGGAACAGGTTTTCGGCCACGGAAAGTGTCGGCAGCAGGTTGAGCTCCTGCATGACCATGCGCACGCCCAGCTCTTCAGCCTGGGTACGACTACCGGGACGATAATCCTGCCCCTGGAATTGCATCTGCCCGGTGGTCGGCGTCACCAGCCCGCCGATGATCTTGGACAGGGTGCTCTTGCCGGCGCCATTTTCGCCGGTCAGCGCCAGCACTTCGCCGCGCATCAACGTCAGGTCGATGTCGCTCAGTACCGGTTGGGCATAGGTCTTGCCGATGCCGCTGACCGAAAGGACAGCGTTCGGGTCGCGAACGGACATAAAAAACTCTCCAATACGCTCGCCAACAAGGGCGAGCGTCGTTGTGTCGCCAGGATAACTACTGGGTCACCAGCTCGACCGGAGTTTCGATAACGCCGTTAGTGCCGCTGTCGACGGCTTCGCCCTTGAGGATCTTCAGGGCCGTCTCGATGCCGAAAACAGCCTGTTTGGCGGCGAACTGGTCGGCAGTCGCCAGGACGCGACCGTCCTTGAGCATGGGCTTGATGGCGTTGATGTTGTCATAACCGACCACTTTTACCTTGCCCGCCTTGCCCGCAGCGCGGATGGCCGATACCGCGCCGACCGCCATGCTGTCGTTACCGGCCAGCAGTGCCTTGATGTTCGGGTATTCGCTGAGCATCGAGGCGGCAACCTGATTGCCCTTGTTGATTTCCCAGTCGCCCGATTGCAGGGAAACGACCTTGATCTGCGCCGCTTCCATTGCATCCTTGAAGCCGGCGGTGCGTGCCTGGGCATTGGTGGTGGTGGACACGCCTTCAATGATACCGACCTCATCACCAGCCTTGAGCTGCTTGGCCAGGTACTCACCCACCAGGCGCGCGCCCTTGCGGTTGTCCGGGCCTACGAACGGCACAGTGATGTTTTTGCTTTTGACCACCGCCGGATCGAGCTGGTTATCGATGTTGATCACGGTGATGCCGGCGTCGACGGCTTTCTTGATCACCGGCACCATGGCCTTGGAGTCGGCTGGTGCGATGATAAGGGCATCGACCTTGGACACGATCATCTGCTCGACAATGCGGATCTGGTTGGCGGTGTCGGTTTCATCCTTGATCCCGTTGGAGATCAGGTCGAAATCGGCGGAGTGTTCCTTCTGATAGGCCTTGGCGCCATCTTCCATGGTCAGGAAGAACTCGTTGGCCAGGGATTTCATGACCAGGGCAACCTTGGGTTTTTCCGGGGTCTGGGCAAATGCCGAAGAGAAAGGCAGCGCAGCGGATGCGGCGGCGAGCATGGCGACGGCGAGAAGGCGTCCAGCGAATGGCAACTTCATGGGTTCACTCCGATTTTATGATTATTTTGAGCAAAATCGTTGCACGGGAAGTCGTTCCACAGGCCGTCGCCAAGCATCAACGAAGGCTGCGCAAACGTTTGCGTGAAGGGAACTATGGTAAAGCTTCCGGGTTTTGTCAACGTGCGGATTTCACCGCAAGGCTGGGGATCAGACGGTCGTGTTGACCAGCGCACCCGAACCGGAGCCCTTGGCCAACTCTGTGATCAGATGGCCAGTGACTTCCAGCAATGCACCGCTGGTGTCGGCAATCTGGCCTTGTATCGCCATGACCGCAGTGGTTTTGGCTTCGGGTGTCGGATAGACCTGCTTCTGCGCAGCAGACAACTGCTGTTGCTGTTCTCTGAGCTGCTGTTGCAGCTCTTGCATGCGTTTGAGCAACACCTGCACGGCAATGCTCTGGGTGCTCCCGCTCTTTTCGGTCTTGCCTTCGGACGCAGGGCTCATGCTCGTACGAACCTGGCCTGGCGCCTGCGTTTGACCAAGGGTCTCATCGGCTGCCTCAGCGCTCGCTTGGCTCAAGGCCTTGAGCGTGGCCGCGGACTGGCCGCCGATGGTGACGGCAGCTGCATTTGGAAAGCCGACGGAAAACGACATAACAAAACTCCATGGATAAGATTCCTACGAAGGCCATCGACTGCTTGAGCGGCTTCTTTAGCTTAATTTTTCCTACACCAAAACGGAAAAAGCGTTGTCAGAGGATTTTCTTGAATTTTAAGCAGTTGCGTAAATGCCTACGGTTAAATACTGTACGCACGTACAGCTCAATAAGGATAATCCTGTGGCAACGCCGTCCGCTGCAACTACCCCCTTAGATTCCTATACCCGCCTAGGCCTGCGGGTCTCGAAAATCATCAACTCCCCCACCGCACAAAAAGCCAAGGCGGCCCTGATCTTCCGGCTTCCCGAGGAGCCGATGGATGAGTGGGAACGCCTGCTGGAAGAAATCGACGAGAACGACAATGTGACCCTCGCCTATCGCGACGATGGCGGTGTGCAGGTGTTCTGGGTTGTGCCGAAGGAAGATTGAGCCTGATGAGTGTTCGTTGTTTTGCTTTATTGCTTGCGATTGTCGCCATGGGCGCGCAGGCCGATGCACCCCGTACGTTCAGCGAGGCCAAGAAAGTCGCCTGGAAACTCTATGCCCCCCAATCCACCGAGTTCTACTGTGGCTGCAAATACTCAGGCAATCGCGTGAACCTGGCAGCCTGCGGTTATGTGCCGCGCAAAAACGCCAATCGCGCCGCGCGTATCGAGTGGGAGCATATCGTCCCGGCGTGGCAGATCGGTCATCAGCGTCAATGCTGGCAACAAGGCGGGCGGAAGAATTGCACCCGCCACGACCCGGCCTATCAACGGGCCGAGGCCGATCTTCATAACCTGGTGCCCAGCATCGGGGAAGTGAACGGCGACCGCAGCAACTTCAGCTTTGGCTGGCTGCCGGCGCAGACGGGCCAGTACGGCTCATGCCTGACCCAGGTGGATTTCAAAGCCAAGAAAGTCATGCCCCGCCCTTCCATCCGTGGAATGATCGCCCGGACGTATTTCTACATGAGTAAACAATACGGCCTGCGCCTTTCGAAACAGGACCGGCGCCTGTATGAAGCCTGGGACAAGACATACCCGGTACAGAGCTGGGAGCGCCAGCGCAACCAGAGCGTGGCGTGCGTGATGGGGCGTGGCAACGAGTTCGTGGGCCCGGTGAATTTGAAGGCCTGCGGTTGATCTCGCATGGGTAAACAGCGCCAATCAACTGTGGGAGCTTGTTTGCTCGCGATAGGGGCATGCCCGTCAACGTCAACGTTGGCTGAGCCACTGCTATCGCGAGCAGGCTCGCTCCCACAGGTGTTGTGGCTTACCTGACTGTTCTGCTCTGCGGGGTTTATTGAGCGCTTGGGTAATCCACCACCAGCGACTCGATGTTGCGCTTTTTCGCTCGAACCAGGGCGGCGTTCAATTGCTCCTGCTTCGCCTCGGCTTCAGCCTTTGAATTGAAAGGCCCGACCAGAACCCGGTCCTTGCCATTGTCTTTCACCACACTCGATACAAAACTGTGCTCGATGAGCCAGGCGGTCAGGTCGCTGACCGCTTGCGGGATTTCGCCCCGGACCTCGACGCCCCATTGCGGCGCAGCGGCGGCGCTCGGTGCAGTGGTTGCCGCCACCTTTGGCTTCGGTGTGTCGACGTCACGCCCTTCACCGCATCCTGCCAGCGCCAATACCGCGATTACCCAAGCCAATTTGCGCACAACGTTTTACCCCGGAAGACATGGAGCGGGGATTTTAACACTCAAGCCCGTCAATAACGCCGTAAACAGCGCTCAAAACACGAGAAACCTGCACGGCGTCTCTGTATAGTCGCACCCTGGGAATTAATGCTGCGTCTGCGCGTCAGAAAGAGGCACCCACATTGTGACACTTGGCACTAATCTATAAGCAGTACCGACATCTGCACTGCCTGAATCAGGTGCCCTATAAAGCAATCAAGGAGAACACCATGCTGATACTCACCCGCAAAGTCGGTGAAAGCATAAACATTGGTGACGACATCACGATCACCATTCTGGGCGTTAGCGGCCAACAAGTCCGTATCGGCATCAACGCTCCGAAAAACGTTGCGGTGCATCGCGAAGAGATTTATCAGCGCATTCAGGCGGGCCTTACCGCCCCTGACAAGCCGCAAACGCCCTGAGCCCTGTAGCAGTCCGTAGCCAGCCCTTCTGCATCGTCGCAAGGCTGGCTAAAGATTCATGCCGACTGTCCCTCATCATCCCCGCTCCATCTCGCCTTTGATTTTTTCGTTCATCCCGTCAAACCGATACTAATGACATGGCTCATAGCATGGCTGTCAGACGTTTCGTTTTAATGGCGATGAAGCAGGTATTCGTGGCGGCTCAACCCAGCCCCACGCCGCGAGCCATTCCTGTGGCAGCGACCACCATCAGCACCAGCAACAAAGCTTCAATGTGACTGATCCGCGCAAACCGGCCAGCTTTCGAAGGATCGATCGCACGCCCTTTGCCCAGCGCCATCCGCCATTTGATCAGCGCGATCATCGGCGCGATTTCAAGCAACAGGATCAGCACGAACAACGTCATCTTCAGGTGAAACAGCGGTTGGTGCAGGTAATAGTCCGTGCCTTTTTCAAACCCACCAAAAGCACGCATCCCGCCGGTCACCAGCAGGACCACCGCCGATAGCCCCCACAGGTTGTCCGCCATCAAGACATTTCGAACCGCGTCCGTACCGCCCGCCAGACGTCGCAACGCCGTGCCACGGGTAAGTACCGCCCAGAACCCCAGGGCGAAAGCCAGAAGATGAATTGCCGCAAGAGACCAATGAGCCAACATGGAAGATTCCTGTCAGAGGATGTCGAATCGACCTGACAGTACTAGCTCATAACAGGATGATTGCCAGGATAGGCATACAAAAAACTGTGGGAGCGAGCCTGCTCGCGATGACGGAGTGTCAGACAACATTGTTGTTGGCTGATACACCGCTATCGCGAGCAGGCTCGCTCCCACAGGGGTATTGCGAACGCTAAAAGATTTTAGTCAGCCAAACGCCAGGTCGTCCCGCCCTTGCCGTCTTCCAGCACCACGCCCATCGCGGTGAGCTGGTCGCGGATGCGGTCGGATTCTGCCCAGTCCTTGTTGGCCCGCGCAGTCAGGCGCGCCTGGATCAACGCTTCGACCTCGGCGGCGTCCACGCGACCTTCGGCACCCGCCTGAAGGAAATCATCCGCCTCGAGCTGCAACACACCCAGTACGCCGGCCAGTTCTTTCAGACGCGCCGCCAGACCCGCCGCCGCGTTGAGATCACTCTCCCGCAGACGATTGATCTCGCGCACCATCTCGAACAGCACCGCGCAGGCTTCCGGCGTGCCGAAGTCGTCGTTCATCACTTCAGTGAAGCGCGCGACGAAGGCTTCGCCACCGGCGGCCGGGACCTTCGGCAGGCCCTTCAACGCATGGTAGAACCGCTCCAGGGCGCCCTTGGCGTCCTTGAGGTTGTCTTCCGAATAGTTGATGGCGCTGCGATAGTGACTGGACACCAGCAGGTAACGCACGACTTCCGGGTGGTACTTGTCGAGCACGTCGCGGATGGTGAAGAAGTTGTTCAAGGACTTGGACATCTTCTCGCCGTTGATCCGGATCATGCCGCAATGCATCCACGCATTGGCGTAGGTCTTGCCGGTGGCCGCTTCGCTCTGGGCGATTTCGTTTTCGTGGTGCGGGAATTCCAGGTCGCTGCCGCCGCCATGAATGTCGAAGGTCTCGCCCAGGCAGCAGGTCGACATCACCGAGCATTCGATGTGCCAGCCCGGACGCCCGGCGCCCCACGGCGACTCCCAGCTCGGCTCACCCGGCTTGGCGGCTTTCCACAGCACGAAGTCCAGCGGGTCCTGTTTCGACTCGTCGACTTCGATGCGCGCGCCGATGCGCAGGTCTTCGATTTTCTTGCGCGACAGCTTGCCGTAGCCCATGAACTTGGCGACGCGGTAATACACGTCGCCATTGCCCGGTGCGTAGGCATAACCCTTGTCGATCAAGGTCTGGATCATCGCCAGCATGCCTGGGATGTGGTCCGTGGCACGGGGTTCCAGGTCGGGCTTGAGGATATTGAGGCGCGCCTCATCCTCGTGCATGGCCTTGATCATGCGCTCGGTCAGCGCATCGTAAGGCTCGCCGTTTTCCCGGGCACGGTTGATGATCTTGTCTTCGATGTCGGTGATGTTGCGCACGTAGGTCAGGTCATAACCGCTAAAACGCAACCAGCGGGTTACCAGGTCGAACGCAACCATGCTGCGACCATGGCCGATGTGGCAGTAGTCGTACACGGTCATCCCGCAGACGTACATGCGGACCTTGTTACCGTCCAGCGGCTTGAAGACTTCTTTGCTCTTGGTGAGCGTGTTGTAGATCGTAAGCACAGGGTTTCCCTTAAGACTTGATCACTGACCCCAGGAATCGCGCAAGGTCACGGTACGGTTGAACACCGGAGCACCGGGTTTCGAGTCCTTGATATCCGCGCAGAAGTAACCTTCGCGCTCGAACTGGAAACGGTCTTCCGGCTGTGCGTTGCCCAGCGAAGGCTCGGCACGACAACCAGTGAGTACTTGCAGGGAGTCAGGGTTGATGTTGTCCAGGAAGCTGGCGCTGTCCTCGGCCTTTTCAGGGTTCGGCGAACGGAACAGGCGATCGTACAAGCGCACTTCGCACTCGACGCTGGCAGCGGCCGGCACCCAGTGGATCACGCCCTTTACCTTGCGACCTTCCGGGTTCTTGCCCAGGGTCTCGGGATCGTACGAGCAATGCAGTTCGACGATGTTGCCGTCGGCGTCCTTGATCGCTTCGTCGGCGCGGATCACGTAGCTGCCGCGCAGGCGCACTTCACCGGCAGGCTCCAGGCGCTTGTAGCCTTTTGGCGGCTCTTCCATGAAGTCTTCACGGTCGATGTAGATTTCCCGGGCGAACGGCAGGACGCGCACGCCCATGTCTTCTTTCGGGTGGCAAGGCAGTTCGAGGTTCTCGACTTTGTCTTGCGGGTAGTTGGTGATCACCACTTTCAACGGACGCAGCACGCACATGGCGCGTGGGGCGCTGTGGTCCAGGTCGTCGCGGATACTGAATTCCAGCATGCCGAAGTCCACCACGCCGTCGGAACGGTTGGTGCCGACCATCTCGCAGAAGTTGCGGATCGATTTTGGCGTGTAGCCACGACGACGGAAGCCCGACAGCGTCGACATGCGCGGGTCATCCCAGCCGTTGACGTGCTTTTCGTCCACCAGTTGCTTGAGCTTGCGCTTGCTGGTGATGGTGTAGTTCAGGTTCAGGCGGCTGAATTCGTACTGGCGCGGCTGAGCCGGCACCGGCAGGTGCTCCAGGAACCACTCGTACAAAGGACGATGGCTTTCGAATTCCAGGGTGCAGATCGAGTGGGTGATGCCTTCGATGGCGTCCGACTGACCGTGGGTGAAGTCATAGTTGGGGTAGATGCACCATTTGTCGCCGGTCTGGTGGTGATGGGCGTGACGGATGCGGTACATGATCGGGTCGCGCAGGTTCATGTTCGGCGAGGCCATGTCGATCTTGGCACGCAGCACCCGTGCGCCGTCCGGGAACTCGCCGCCGCGCATGCGGGCGAACAGGTCCAGGTTCTCCTCGACGCTGCGATCACGGAACGGGCTGTTCTTGCCCGGCTCGGTCAGGCTGCCACGGTATTCCTTGGCCTGCTCGGGGGTCAGGTCGCACACGTAGGCCTTGCCAGCCTTGATCAGCTCCACCGCCCAGTCGTGCAACTGGTCGAAATACTGCGAGGCATAGCGCACCTCACCGGCCCATTCAAAGCCCAGCCATTTAACGTCGCTTTCGATCGCGTCGATGTACTCCTGGTCTTCCTTGGCCGGGTTGGTGTCGTCGAAACGCAAGTGCGTGACGCCGCCAAACTCCTGGGCCAGGCCGAAGTTCACGCAAATCGACTTGGCGTGACCGATGTGCAGGTAGCCGTTGGGCTCCGGCGGAAAACGGGTGACGATCTGCGTGTGCTTACCCGAATCCAGGTCCGCCTGGATGATCGGGCGCAGGAAATTGACCGGCACGGCCGGGCCGGTCTTGGAATTCGAGGTAGGGTCGACAGTGGGCTTGCTCATAGGATCCTTGAACGTACAAGTGCGCGGCCGGGTGCGGCCTGATAAATCAAAGCCCGTATCATAGCCGATGCTGTCAAGCACCTGACAGGCCAGGTCGGTAAACGATTGAATTTAATCGACGACCCGATGAAAAACAGCCTCGAAAAACCCGCTCGGCGCGCTAAACTGCCCAGCCTGGCCGATTACTGCCAGACCGGTTGCGGGCAGCAAAGCCCCGAAACCCACGAATTCCTTGAAAGAGTAGCGATCATGACTCAAGTCAAACTGACCACCAACCACGGCGACATCGTCCTGGAACTGAACGCCGAGAAAGCTCCGATCACCGTTGCCAACTTCGTTGAATACGTCAAGGCCGGCCACTACGAAAACACCGTTTTCCACCGTGTCATCGGCAACTTCATGATCCAGGGCGGCGGTTTCGAGCCAGGCATGAAAGAAAAGAAAGACAAGCGTCCAAGCATCCAGAACGAAGCCGACAACGGTCTGGCGAACGAGAAGTACAGCGTCGCCATGGCCCGCACCATGGAACCGCATTCGGCTTCCGCGCAGTTCTTCATCAACGTGGCCGACAACAGCTTCCTGAACCACAGCAGCAAGACCACCCAGGGCTGGGGTTACGCGGTGTTCGGCAAAGTGGTTGAAGGCACCGACGTGGTCGACAAGATCAAAGGCGTTTCCACCACGTCCAAGGCCGGCCACCAGGACGTGCCAGCAGAAGACGTGATCATCGAGAAAGCCGAGATCATTGAGTGATACTGCTGATTTCAGATTTGCATCTGGAAGAGGAGCGCCCGGACATTACCCGGGCGTTTCTGGATTTGATCGCCACACGCGCCCGCTCGGCGCAAGCGTTGTACATCCTGGGCGACTTTTTTGAAGCCTGGATCGGCGACGATGCCATGACGCCGTTCCAGCGTTCCATCTGCCAGGCCCTGCGCGAATTGAGCGACAGCGGCACGGCCATTTTCCTGATGCACGGCAATCGTGACTTCATGCTCGGGCAAGCCTTCTGCAAAGCGGCCGGCTGCACCCTGCTCAAGGACCCCAGTGTCGTGCAGTTCAACGGCGAGCCGGTGCTGCTGATGCACGGCGACAGCCTCTGCACCCGCGACGAAGGCTACATGAAGTTGCGGCGCTGGCTGCGCAACCCGGTCACGCTGTTCATCCTGCGTCACCTGCCATTGGCCAGTCGCCAGAAACTGGCGCGCAAACTGCGCAGCGAAAGCCGCACGCAGACGCGAATGAAAGCCAATGACATCGTCGACGTCACGCCCGAAGAGATCCCGCGGATCATGCAGGAATACGGCGTGAAGACCCTGATCCACGGCCACACCCACCGCCCCGCTATCCATAAGCTGCAACTGGGCGAACACGCCGCCCGGCGCATTGTGCTGGGGGATTGGGACAAGCAAGGCTGGGCGTTGCAGGTGGATGAACAGGGATTTGCCTTGGCGCCGTTTGGTTTTGGCAATGCGCAGTTGGCGTTGCCAAGCAACTGAAGAACGCAGATATCCCTTGTGGGAGCAAAGCTTGCTCGCGATGCAGGCGACACGGTTCCACTGCAAGACCGTGTCATCGTTCATCGCGAGCAAGCTTTGCTCCCACAGGCTCGCTCCCACATTGGATTGCATTTCACTTCTGAATCAATGCCCCGCCGACGCAGGCCCCGCCTTCGCCGCAAACGGCGGTTTCGCCAGCCACACCAGCACGATCAAGCCCATGAACGCCCAACCCAGCAGCGTGAAGTAATCCACGGTGGAGAGCATGTACGCCTGGCTGTTGAGGATCTGGTCGAGCTGGGCATAAGCCGGTGTACTCGCGCCACCGAGATGGTTAAGCGCCTCGCGGGTGGCCGGCTCATAGGTGCTGATGCTTTCACTCAGGTAGGCATGGTGCTGGTCGGCCCGGCGTATCCAGATCCAGGTGGTCAGCGATGCGGCGAAGCTGCCGCCCAGGGTGCGCAGGAACGTCGCCAGTCCGGCACCATCCGCGATCTGTTGTGGCGGCAGGTCCGACATCAGGATGCTCAAGGTCGGCATGAAGAACAGCGCCACGCCGATCCCCATGAACAACTGCACCAAAGCGATGTGCTGGAAATCCACTTCGTTGGTGAACCCGGCGCGCATGAAGCAGCTCAGGCCGATGGCCAGAAACGCCAGCCCGGCCAGCAGGCGCAGGTCGAACTTGTGGGCGTATTTGCCAACGAAGGGCGACATCAATACCGGCAGGATGCCAATGGGTGCCACCGCCAGCCCGGCCCAGGTGGCGGTGTAGCCCATCTGGGTCTGCAACCACTGCGGCAGGATCAGGTTGATGCCGAAGAACCCGGCGTAGCCCCCCACCAGCACAATGGTGCCGATGCGAAAGTTGCGGTAGGCGAACAGCCGCAGATTGACCACCGGATGGCGGTCGGTCATTTCCCAGATCACAAACACCGCCAGGGCAATGACCGAAATCAGCGCACCGATAATGATGAAGTTCGACTCGAACCAATCCAGGTCGTTGCCTTTGTCGAGGATCACCTGCAGCGCACCGACACCGATGATCAACGTGATCAAGCCCACGTAATCCATTGGCTGGTGGCTGGTGACCACCGGCCGCGCCTTCAGTTGCTGGCGCACCACCATCACGGCGAAGATCCCGATGGGCACGTTGATGAAGAAGATCCACGGCCAGCTGTAGCTGTCGGTGATCCAGCCGCCGAGGATCGGCCCGGCAATCGGCGCCACCACCGTGACCATCGCCAGCAACGCCAGGGCCATGCCGCGCCTGGCCGGCGGATACACGGCAATCAGCAAGGTCTGGGTCATGGGGTACAAAGGCCCGGCCACCAGCCCCTGAAGGACACGAAAGCCAATCAGCTCCGGCATCGAAGTCGAGATACCGCACAGAAACGAGGCGAGCACGAACAGCAGGGTTGCCCACAAGAACAGCTTCACCTCACCAAACCGACGGCTGAGCCAGCCGGTCAGCGGCAGCGCGATGGCGTTGCTCACCGCGAACGAGGTGATGACCCAAGTGCCCTGCTCCGAACTGACACCCAGGTTGCCGGAAATGGTCGGCAAAGCGACGTTGGCAATGGTGGTGTCGAGCACTTGCATGAACGTCGCCAACGACAGCCCGATGGTGCTGAGCAACAGGCTGGGCGGCGTGAAGGACGCGTTATTGCTCATTGCGAAATCCTATGAAGCGAAGCGGACATGACAAAGTTGCGCAAAAGTCCCGGTTGAAATGGGGGACAAAACTGTGGGAGCGAGCCTGCTCGCGATGGCGGATTTTCAGTCGCCATCAACACGGGCTGATCCACCGCTATCGCGAGCAGGCTCGCTCCCACAGGTTCAGGTCATTACCCAAGTCGCCAGGCATGGCTACCTCAGCGCTGCGCGGTCTTGCTCGCCGCGGCACTGTTTTCATGGATCAACCGGCTGATCATCGCGTCGGCGTCGACCAGTTGCCGGTCATAGACCTGGGTGCTGAAAGAGGCTTGTTTCGGTGGTTGCTGGGCCAGCACCGGACCACTCTGGTCGCGCAGGTTGACGTCGACCTGGGTCGACAGGCCGACCCGCAGCGGATGCTTGGCCAGTTCCTGGGCGTTGATATGAATACGCACCGGCACCCGCTGCACGATCTTGATCCAGTTGCCGGTGGCGTTCTGCGCTGGCAACAAGGCAAACGCGCTGCCGGTGCCCGCACCGAGGCTGTCGACGGTGCCGCTGTACTTCACGTCGCTGCCATAGAGGTCGGTTTCGATGTCCACCGGCTGGCCGATGCGCATGTCCCGCAGCTGGGTTTCCTTGAAGTTGGCGTCAATCCATAACTGATCCAGCGGAATCACCGCCATCAGCGCCGTGCCCGGCTGCACCCGCTGGCCCAACTGCACCGTGCGCTTGGCGACGTATCCGGTGACCGGCGCGATCAAGGTGCTGCGGGCGTTGGTCAGGTAGGCCTGACGCAATTGCGCGGCGGCCGATTGCACGTCTGGATGGGAAGCCACCACGGTGTCATCCACCAAGGCACTGGAGGTCTTGAGTTGCTGTCTGGCGTTGGCCAACGCATTCTGCGCCGAGGTCAAATCGTCACGGGCGTGGGACAGTTCCTCCCGGGAAATCGCCCCACCGGCCGCCAGGTTCTTGCGTCGGTTGTAGTTCTCCTGGGCCTTCTGTACTTCGGCCTCCTGGGCTTTGACCTGAGCGCGCATGCCATCGACGTTGCTGTACAAGCCACGCACCTGGCGCACTGTACGGGCCAAGTTGGCCTGGGCACTTTGCAGCCCGACCTCGGCGTCGTTCGGGTCGAACTGCACCAGCACCTGGCCTTCACGCACCAGGTCACCGTCGTCGGCACCGATGCTCACCACGGTGCCGGTGACCTGCGGTGTGATTTCCACCACGTTGCCGTTCACATAGGCGTCGTCGGTGCTCTCGCTCCAGCGGCCATACAGTTCGTGCCAAGCCCAGACGCCCAGGCCACCCAGGACGACAATCAGTGCCAGCCCCAGCAGCATCAGCTTGCGCTTGCGCGGGTTGCTGCTGTCCTGGGCAGTTTCAGAGGGTTGGGTAGTTTCGGCAGTAGCCATGACAAGTACCTCGAATCAGTTGTGCGACGTGGTGGAGGCCGGCGCGGCCGAAGCCAGGGTGTCGGCCTCGAAGCCACCGCCCAGGGCCTGCATCAGTTGGATCGACAGGTCGATCTGCTCGGCATTCAGGTTCGCCAGTTGGCGCTGGGCCTGGAGCAATTGCTGCTCGATGCTCAGCACATCCAGGTAATTTCCGATGCCGGAGCCATAGCGCTGGACCACGGTGTCGTAAGAGTTCTGCGCGATATCGGTGGCGTGTTGCTGCGCGGCGATCTGCCGTGCGATGTCGCGCAACTGGTTGATGGTGTCGCTGACATCCCCAAGGGCCTTGACCAGACTCTTGTTGTACTGCGCCACCGCCATGTCGTAATCGGCATCCCGGGCGTCCAGGTCCGCCCGCAGTCGCCCACCGTCGAAGATCGGCAGCGACACCGTCGGCGCTACGTTGAAAAAGCGGCTGGCCGAACCGAACATCGCGTCCCCCAACAACGACTGCACCCCCGCCGCCGCGCTCAGGTTGAGGTTGGGGTAGAACTGAGTCTTGCCGGCTTCAATGTCCTTGCCCGCCGCCTCAACTCGCCAACGACCGGCGACCAGATCCGGACGACGGCCCAGCAATTCGGCCGGCAGGTTCGACGGCAGGGCGACGGCGCTGGCTTGCAGCACGTGAGGGCGAGCAATTTCATTGCCGCGGTCCGGCCCCTTGCCCAACAGCACCGCCAAGGCGATTTTTGCGCTTTGCAGGCGTTTTTCTGCGTCGATCCGACTCGCATCGGCGCTGGCTTCCAGGCTTTCGGTCTGCTGGAACTGATATTCGCTGTCGATCCCGGCGCTGAGGCGGCGCTTGCCCAGGTCGAGCATTTGCCGGGTGCGCTTGAGGTCCTCGGAGGCCAGGTCATAAATGATGTGGGCCTGCCCCAGATCGCTGTAGGCCCGGGCCACGTCAGCGGCGAGCGTCAGGCGAGCGGCCTGCCGGTCGATCTCGGCGGCGCGGGCCTGGCCCAGGGCCGCTTCCCAGGCCGCACGCTGGCCGCCCCAGAGGTCGAAGTTGTAATTGAAATCCACGCCCAGCGAACGCAGGGTGCTGTACGCACCGCCCTGCCCTTGCGGGTCCTGGTCACGGGCCAGCCGCGAACGGCTGACACTGGCGCTGGCATCCAGGGTCGGCATGCGCGCCGCATTGGCGGCGTATGCAGCGGCACTGGCCTGATGCACCCGGGCGCTGGCGATCTGCATGTCCGGGCTGTCGCGCAACGCTTCGTGGATCAGACCGTCGAGTTGTGGATCGCCGAGGCTTTTCCACCAATCGCTTTTCGGCCAGGAAGCGGGCGACAGCGTGACGCCGTTGAGAGATTGCCCGGCCTTGAGGTTTTGAGCCTCAAGGCGGACGCCTTCGGTGTTCAGGCCGCTGTAACTGGCACAACCAGCCAGGCTCATGGCCAGCAACACCAGGCTGATGCGGGTACGCAAGGTTTTACGACTCATTTGTCCCCCAACCGCAATACGGTGATGGGATCACCGGCGGCAAGCAGAATTTTTTTGAGGATTTGTTCGAGGATTTGCAACTCCTCGCGGCTGATGGCGCCCGCCAACTGGTTCATGGCATCGGCGCCGATAACAGGCAGACGATCGGCCAGGGCCTGGCCGGCTTCGGTCAGCACCAGTCGCACCTGCCGACGGTCATCCGCCGAGCGCTGGCGGATCAGAAAACCTTTCTGCTCCAGACGATCGACCATTCGTGTCATCGAGCCGCTGTCCAGGGACAGGTACCGACACAGCTCGACCGGCGTATCGATGCCGTGCTGGGCCATGATGATCAACACCTTGAACTGCGCGGCAGTGATGCCGACGGGTTCCATGTGGGTGTCGATGATTCGGTCTTTGAGCAGCGCGGCACGACCGAGCAGCATGCCGAGGTGGCAATTGTGGAAATCGTCCGGGGTGAAGTGTTTCATCTGACCACCTTTTACTGCCTAGGCAGTGAATGTATGTCGAGATGTTACTGCCTAGGCAGCAAATGTCAAACAAATAGTTAGCTTGCTATGCACAACCCGACAAACGCAGATAAAAATGTGGGAGCGGGCTTGCTCGCGATAGCATCGTGACAGTCAACATTGAGTCGGCTGATACATCGCTATCGCGAGCAGGCTCGCTCCCACAGGGGGTGGCGGGAAGGCTTAGAAATCGCGCTTGTAGAAGATATCCAGGGAGCTGGCGACGCCGCTGGCGGCTTCCAGGTACACCCGCTTGCTGAGTTTGTAGCGCAGGGCGATGGTGTTGGCCGGTTCGAACACGCCGACGCCGTAACGCAGGCTGAGTTTTTCCGTCAGATTGCCGCTGGCCACGACGCTGGTGGCATCGCCGCTGCCCTGGGTGTCGAGCTGGAAATCCTCGATCCCTAAATTGTTGGCAAGGCTGGTGGTCACCCCCGCACTGCCCATCAGCCCCAGGCCCAGTGCCGCCTGGGCGAGCATGTTGTTGTCCTCGCCCGTGGTGCTCAGCGGCCGGCCGAGTACCAGATAAGACAACGCCTGTTCCTGGCTCATGGCTGGTTCAGAGAAGATTTGCGTGGTCGGCTGTTCGGCGCTGCCGCTCAAACGAATGCCGGCGATCACGTCGTCGGTCTGGCGAATCGCTTCGATATCCAGGTACGGCTGGTCGATCGGCCCGGCGAACAACAGCCGCGCCCGACGCACCGTCAGCCGTTGCCCATAGGCCCGGTAGCGACCGTCGTTGAGCCAGAGTTCACCGCGGGTATCCATGTTGTCGCCGATGTGCACCTGGCCTTGTACGTTGGCCGTCAGGCCGAAGCCCGAAAACGCGAGCTTTTCCTGGCCCACGATCACATCGATGTCCATCGCCATGGCCATCGGTGTCTTGCCCTCCTCGGTCTGGTGGCCAACGATCACCGTATCATCCGACACCTTGACGGTAGACGGCGGCAGTTCGCGCACGGTGATTTCGCCTTTGGGCACCAGGACCTTGCCGGCGATGGAAAGCCGCTCGCCCTGCAACGTGATGGTCAGGTCCGGCGCCACCTCCAGCACCGCGTAAGGTTCGACGGTGACCGGCAATTGCGAACCCTTGAGCGCCAGGTTCATGCTCAGGGCTTCGCCCCAGCCGATGTCCCCGGTCAAGCTGCCTCGGCCGACCTTGCCACTTTTCCAGTCACCGTTGAGGCGCACCGTTTCACCGGCAATCGTTGCGCGCATCTGCAAGTCTTCGAGGCTGACCGGCAGTTCCGGGCCGGACACTTCGCCATCGCTGATCAACAGGTTGCCGTTGACCTGGGGCGCCAACAAACCACCCGACAGCGTGCCGCTGCCATTCAGGTGACCGGTGAGGGTTTCCACCATTGGCAGGAATGGCCGCGCCACGGACAAGTCCAGGCCGCTCAGGCGGAACGAGCCGCTCAGCGGTTTGCTGGCCGGCAACGGATTGATCTGCGCCTGGAGCATCAGTTCGCCCAGCTTGGCCCCAACGAAATTCAGGCTGGTGTCGATCCGTTTGGGCGTCAGGCGACTGTCGAGGGTCAAGGTCTGGTAGGGGAAGTCCAGCCATTGCTCAGCGTCGCGGTCCTTGTCCCGGATCCGCAAAGTGCCGCCGCTGGCGTCCACCAGAATGCGCCCGTTCGGGCCGCTGGCCGGCAGGTCCAGTTGCAGGTCGGCGTTGAGTCGGCCCTGCCAGGCAAAATCCTTGGGCATCCACTTGGCCAGGCTTTCGATGGGGAATTGCTTGAGGTGATAGCGCAGCTTCGGCTCCGGCATCAGGCGCTGATCCTCACCACACAGGCTGGCCTCGCCGGAACGCCAACAGTGAGCCCCCAGGTTGAGCGTGCCATTGGCCAGGCGCTCCAGCTTGGCCGGGGCTTGCAGCCGCCAGGCCTGGCCGCCGGCCTGCACATTGCCACTGCTGAGGCGCCCGCGCCAGTTGCCTTGGTCGAGCACGCCATCGAGCGCCAGGGCCGTTTCCAGCTGTGGCCCTTGCAGGTCGAGGGTCAGTTTTTGCTGCCTGATGTCGCCCTGCCCGCTCACCGTCAGGACACCGAGCGACGTATCGCCCGCCCGAATGCCGCTGGCCTTGAGGTCAACCTTGCCGCGCTGCGCGCTGTCGAGGGTCGCATCCAGGTTCAGGCTTTGCAGGCGGTTGTCCTGCAACGCCAGTTGCGTGCCTTGCAGATCGAGCTTGCCTTGGGGGGCCTTGAGTGTCCCGGCCACGTTGAGGCGACCGATCAACTGGCCGCGCAATTGCGGCCAGAGCTGGGCCAGGCGCGAGAGTTTGATATCGATCTGACCGCTGAGTTTTTCTTGCAGGCTGCCCGTGCCGTTGATGCGGTTGTCACCCAGGCGAATGTCCAGCGCGCTGAGGTTCCACTGCTCGCCAACACCGTTGGCCTTGGCCTGGAACAGCGCCGGTTGGCCGCGCAACTTGCCCTTGAGGTCCAGGTCCGCATCAAGCTCCAGGCGGTCATTTTTCATCGAACCCTTGCTGCGCAACGGCCCGGCCAGAGTGCCGGGCAGCTCCCCCAGCCAATACGCCGGGTTGATGGCCGACAGCTCCAGCGCCGTGTCCCAGGCGATGCCGTCGGCAAACTCAAGGTTCAGATGGCCTTCGGCCTTGCCCTGCCCGGCGGCGAGTTTGAGTTCCGGCAAATGGATTGTCGTCAGGTCGCCGCTGAATGGGCTGTCCAGGCTGAACGCTCCGGCGGGGCCGTCCAGTGCGGCCTGGAAATTGCCCAGGTATTTGCCATCGGTGTACGACACTTCACCGTTGAAACTGCGCAGCGTCACTTGTGGCTCGTCAATCAGCGGATAGAGGCGATGCCAGGGGAAGTCCAGCCAGGCGATTTTCGCCTCGGCGCTCAGGCCTTCGCGCCAGTCCAGCTGGCCGGTGAGCTTGAGGTATTGCTGATCACTGGCGTTGAGGTCCAGGCCGGCGATCTGCGCACCGTTGGCGTCCACTTTGCCTTGCAGCAGCAAGGCCACCGGGCCTTTTTCGGCGGGCAACGTTGCCTTGCCAAGCAACTGGTAGCCGCTGTTCAGATCGCCTTCGCCCGTCAGCTCCAGTTGATTGAGCATCAGGGTATCCGGCAGATCGGCGCCGGCCCTGAAGCCGTCGGCGGTGATGCGTACCTTGGCCGGCAGGTTGTCCGCCAGCGGTTGCAGCTCACCGACCAACCGGCCTTGCAGATAGCCGCTGCTGTCGGCGTTGATGTTGAGGGTTTTGAGCAGATTGCCATCGATGTTCAGGTCCAGCGTCCAAGGCGTGGCGCGTGGCGCTGGCAAGGTCAACCGGCCCAGGGCCTTCAGCGGCCAGTCGCCGCCGGGTTGCAGCAAACCGGACAGCTTCAGGCTCAGTTCGTCGCGCTGCAGCTGCACCGAGTCGATCTGCAGACCCTGGGCGGTCCAATGCGCGGCCAGTTGCAAGCCCTTGAGCTGTTCGCTGCCATTGAACAACAGGCTGCCGACCTGCACGTCGCCCAGTTCGAGGGCAAGCGGCAGGTTCAGGTCCGGCAAGGTGATCGGACCGCTGCTCGGCTCGTCAGTGGACGGAGGAAATTGCAGGCTGACCTTGCCGGCCTTGAGCTGATCGATGCACAGGGTCATGCGCGCCAGGCATAGCGGCGACCAGGCGAAAATCACCTGATCGAGTTCCACTCGGCTGCTGTCCTGCTGCCACAACAGGTGGTCGGCACTCCACTGGCCGCCCAACCGTCCCTGAAAATTATCCGTGCTCAAACCCGGCACAACGCCAAGCGCCCAACGGCTGCCCCATTGCGTGCCGAGCACGATGCCCAGGGTCAGCAAGACCACCAGCAGCAACGTGCCGAGCGCCAGCAGCGCTATTTTCAAACCACGATTCACAACTCGGGCCCCATGGAAAAGTGCAAGCGAATGCCGCCATCGTCATCCAGCGCATGGGCGAGGTCGAGGCGGATCGGCCCCACCGGCGACACCCAGCGCACACCGACGCCGACACCCGTCTTGAGGCTCGGCAGCTCAAGGCTGTTAAAGGAGTTGCCTTGGTCGACGAAGGTCGCCACCCGCCATTTTTGCGCAATCGAATACTGATACTCGAGGCTGCCGGCGACCATGTAGCGACCACCGATGCGATCACCTTCGGAGTTTTCCGGTGACAGGCTCTGATAATCGTAACCGCGCACGCTCTGGTCGCCACCGGCGAAGAAGCGCAGGGATGGCGGGATGGATTTGTAGCCATTGGTGGCGCTGCCACCAACCTGGGCCCGGGCCAGCAGACGATGCTTGTCGAACACCGTAGTCAGGCCCTTGACCATGGCCGTGCCATATAAAAGGTTGTTGTCCGACCCAAGCCCTTCCTTGGCGACCTTGGTGTCGAATTGAATGCGATAGCCGTTGCGCGGATCGATGCGGTTGTCACTGCGCAAGTAGGAATAGCTCACGCCCGGCATCAGCAAGGTGCTCAGGCCCGAATCGTCGCCGAGCCGATACTCCTCACGCTGCCACTTGAGCGACACCACCCGTTGCCAGC
>NZ_WUUD01000020.1:190471-218208 GCF_009831705.1 Pseudomonas sp. PICF6
GTGCCATTCGGGGCCCACGGTCAGCAGCTTGCTGAGGCTATCGGTGCCGGACAGCTCTTCATATTGATAGCCACCGGCGTAGCGCATCTTGTCGGTCAACGGCGGGTCCAGGGGTACGTCGTACCACAGGCCAACGTTCTGCCGGGGCGCCGACACTTCGGCTTCCCAGCCATAACTGTGGCCCTGGGGATTGACCCAGTGGCGCGTCCAATTGGCCTTGGCCCGCGGGCCGACGTCGGTGGAGAACCCCAGGCCCAGGCCCATGGTGCGCGGCTTTCGGGTCTCGAGCTTGACCGCCACCGGGATCACGTTATCGGTGGCGGCGGTCGGTGCCGCGTCCACCCGAACGCCTTCGAAATATCCGCTCGATTGCAGGGCCTGGTTGAGTTCTGCGATGAGTTCCGAGTCGTACGCCTCGCCCGCCTTGAACGGCACCATGCGCTGCAACAACTCTTCATCAAAGGGCGTGTCACCCTCGAAACTCACCGGGCCCAGGGCGTAGCGCGGGCCGCTGTCGTAGACCAGCTCGATGTCGGCCACGCCGGCCTGGGGGTCCACCAACAGCTTCTGGCTGACAAATCGCCCGCTGAAAAAACCGTAGCGCGAAGCCTGATTCTGGATGATCCGTTTGGCGTCTTCATAGCGCCCATGATTAAGCACCGCGCCAGGTTTGAGCGCGGCGTTGTCGGGGACACGAAAAGCCTTGAGGGAAGCGGCCGGGCCATCGATGCGCACGGTGACATTGCGCAGGTGCACGGGCTCGCCAGGGTCGATGGTCAGGATCAGGCGCGGGGTCTTGCCGCCCTCGACCTCGCTGTCGATCTGCGGCTGGTAGTAACCCAACGCCTGGGCGGCTTTGCGCGCCTGCTCCTCGGCACCCCGACTGAAACGCAGCAAGGCCTCTTCGTCACGATCGCCCACGCCGCCGATATAGCCTTCTACGTTAGCCTTGAGCTGGTCGTTGGACGGCTTGACCCGTACATCCAATTCACTTTGTGCCAGTGCCGCGCAGCTGAGGGACAGCAAGAGCGCACCACTGGTCATTCGTCCTGGGAAATTCATGGCGCGGATGCTATCACGAGCTTGGAAGCCTGATAGAGCCGGACATGTCTCAAAAGTTTCCCCGGATTACGCCGTCGCGCTCTGCAATACCTGCGGGTTGGCGTGAAAGAAGACATGTTCGCGGACGGGTCCTACCGCAATCTCGCCGATTTCCTCATAACCCTGACGTTTATAGAACTCCAGGTAACGTGGGTTGCCGGTGTCTAGCACCACGCCCTGGGAGTTCTCGTCCACCGCACACCAGTTATGCACCGCCGCCAGTAACTGTTCGCCGAAGTGTTGGCCTTGGAACTGTGGATGAACTCCCAGCAGGGGCAATACATGGACAGAATCCGACGGCAGGCAGGCCGTCACTGCGGCATGGTAGTCCAGGTAGCGCCGGGTGCAGCGAAAGCCGGTGCTCAACACCATGCGCAGGCGCCAGGCCCAACTTTCAGTGATACCCAGGCGGCGCTGCGGTGGAGCAATCAAGGCAATGCCGATCAGGCGGTCGTTGACCAGCAAGCCGATGGCCGGCAGATCCTGGAGAAAATGCTGTTTGACCAACTCACGCACCGTGGCCCGTACCCGATGTTCATAACCGGGCCGCTCGGATTCGAACAGGAAGCTGAAGGTCGGCTCATGACGATAGGCCTGATACAGCAATGAACGTGCCTCGCGGGAATAACCGCTGTCGAGCATATGGATGTCGGCGATGGCGGTGGCGGTTTCTGGCATGACGGTCAATCTCCTGGGCGAGGCTCGGTGAGGCCCCGCTCTTATTGAGTACGAACCCGATTGGGCTCTGATCGTTCCTACATGCACAGGACATTAGCAGCGCATTTGTCCTACTGCCACGCTGGCCGTGCTCCTACATGTCAGCTAGCATCGCAGTTTTGCCAGGACAGCCGACCATGAAGATCGTCTCCTTCAACATCAACGGGCTGCGCGCCCGCCCCCATCAGCTGGCGGCGCTGATCGAGAAGCATCAGCCGGACGTGATCGGCCTGCAGGAAACCAAGGTCCACGACGAGCAGTTCCCCCTGGCCGAGGTGCAGGCCCTGGGTTATCACGTGCATTACCATGGGCAGAAGGGTCACTACGGCGTCGCCCTGCTCTCCCGCCAGGCTCCACTGACGTTGCACAAAGGCTTCGAGAGCGACGAGGAAGACGCCCAACGGCGGTTCATCTGGGGCACCTTCGCCGATGCCAACGGCGTGCCGGTGACAATCATGAACGGTTACTTCCCCCAAGGCGAAAGCCGCGACCACCCGACCAAGTTCCCGGCCAAGGAGCGTTTCTACAACGACCTGCAACAACTTTTGGAAAGCCGTTTCAGCAACGACCAGCCCGTGGTGGTGATGGGCGACGTGAACATTTCCCCGGAAGACAGCGACATCGGCATCGGCCCGGACAACATGAAACGCTGGCTGAAAACCGGCAAATGCAGCTTCCTGCCGGAAGAGCGCGAGTGGATGGCACGCCTGAAGAACTGGGGCCTGGTGGACAGCTTCCGGCACCTGAACCCGGACGTCACCGACCGCTTCAGCTGGTTCGACTACCGCAGCCGCGGTTTCGAAGACGAGCCCAAGCGTGGCCTGCGCATCGACCTGATCCTCACCTCCCATGGGCTGCTGCCACGGGTCAAGGATGCCGGGGTGGATTATGAACTGCGCGGCATGGAGAAACCTTCGGACCATGCGCCGATCTGGCTGCAGTTGAGCTAAATCCAGGGCATACACAAACCTTGTGGGAGCGAGCCTGCTCGCGATGACGGCGGCACATTCAAAATCAATGTGGCAGTTGCACCGCTATCGCGAGCAGGCTCGCTCCCACAAGGGATCTTCGGCGAACTGCGGCTGACAAGTCGCACGCCTGTCACTTTTCAGTAACCTGACTGACTTAATCTTCCGGCACGTTCTCAGGTTCAGAAGGTGTCGGCATGCGGCTGCGCGTTGTTTTTTTCATGGGCCTCTGGCTGCCGCTCACGGCATGGGCCAGCGGCCTGCCGATTCCCGAACACGGCCCCGCGCTGCGCCTGCAAGGCTCAAATACCATCGGCGCTACGCTGGGGCCGGCGCTGGTCAAGGCGCTGATGGTGGATCAGGGGCTGCTCAAGGTCCGTACCGAAATCACCGACCGTGAGAACGAGCAGCGTATCGTCGGCCAGGCCGCCGATGGTCGACGGGTGGAAATCGACATTGCCGCCCATGGCTCCAGCACTGGGTTTTCCGCCCTCAAGCACGCCAGCGCCGAACTGGCGGCCTCTTCGCGACCGATCAAGGACAGCGAGCTCAGGGAGCTGGCACATCTGGGGGACCTGAAAAGCCCCAGCGCCGAACAGGTCATCGCCATCGATGGCCTGGCGATCATTCTTCATCCACAAAACCCGCTGCGCCAGCTCGACACCCGGCAACTGGCGAAGATATTCAGCGGCGAGGTGAACACCTGGGAATCGGTGGGCGGCGCCGGCGGCCCGATTCATCTCTACGCCCGGGATGAGCAGTCCGGCACCTACGACACCTTCAAGGAACTGGTGCTCAACCGACAGGGAAAACGCCTGGCCCCTTCTGCCCGGCGCTTCGAATCCAGCGAACAGCTTTCCGACGCTGTCAGCCAGGACCGGCAAGGCATCGGTTTCATCGGTTTGCCCTACGTGCGCCAGGCCAAGGCGCTGGCGATTGTCGACGGCGACTCCCAGCCCATGATGCCGCTGACCCATCTGATCGCCACCGAAGACTACCCTTTGTCGCGCAGGCTGTTCTTTTACCTGCCACCGCAAGAAACCAACCCCTGGGCCGAGGCACTGGTTGAGTTCACCCAAAGCGAAAAGGGCCAGGCCATCGTCGCGGCCAACGGGTTCATCGCGCAAACCGTCCAGGCCATGGCCGTCACCCCCAATGCGCTGATGCCTGAGGGTTATCAGGCCCTGAGCCGCCATGCACAACGGCTGTCGGTCAACTTCCGCTTCGAAGAAGGCAGCGCCAGCCTCGACAACAAGGCCCAGCAGGACCTGGGGCGTGTGCTCGCCTATATAAAGCAGCACGACAAGCTCGACCGCCGAGTGACGCTGGTTGGGTTTGGCGACGCCAAGGACGACCCGGCACGCGCCGACCTTCTATCCCGGTTGCGGGCCATGGCAGTGCGGCGCGAATTGGTCAAACACGGTGTGGCGCTGCGCGAAGTACGCGGCTTCGGCGCCCTGATGCCGGTGGCGGCCAACAGCGAGGATGAAGGCCGGGTGAGGAATCGGCGGGTGGAGGTCTGGGTTTACTGACACCGAAAGGCCAAATGTTTATCCCGCCAGCCACGGCGTAGGACCTGACCGCCTCGCCTTGCGCCGTTGCCTACAACTACGCCAGAATCCGCCGGCTTGTGCGCCTTGGGGTCGGGCTTTATCGTTTTCCGGTCGCTGACGAATCAGCGATCGGGTTTGGTAGCCCGGGTAAAACTAAGGCGCACAGCTCCGGCAGATACACGCCGCCGATAACTTTCGTCGGCAGGTTTGTTATGGCGGCTGTGCGCGGGGCGCCCTTGTGGCGCGCTGGGTTTGCCTTGGTACCCGGTCTACCAACCTGCGTATAGCCGCCACCTAATGTTTGGTAGCAATAGGTGCGGCTCCATTAACCAAGGAGTTTCATCTATGTTCAAACCAACACCTAATCCGCCAGACACCGATCCAACCACGCTTAACGCCAAAGAATTCGGCAAAGCCGCCGACCGCGCCCTCGACTTCTACCTCAAGCCCAAACCCACCAAGCCCGAGCCTGCTCCAAGCCAAGTCTTCACCGTCGTCAACGGCATCGACACCGAAGCCCTGCTCGCCAACCTCAGCGAAACCCTGGCCTCGGCCAATGCCATGGTCAGCGACCTGGCCTTCGATCTGGAAGGTTCCCGGCGCCACGTCGCCCTGGGCATTCAGCAACTGATCGAACTGGGCGGCTTGCTGGCGAACCGAGCGCTGGATAACGTCGACCCACGCTAGCCGCTACCACACACTCCCACTGTGAGAGCGGGCTTGCTCGCGAAGGCGGTGTGTCAGTCAGCACTTGATTGGCAGGCAGATCGCCTTCGTGAGCAAACCCGCTCCGATTACATCGCGAATTCATTTCCAACATAAGCAACTATTAAGTCCAGCAAGAGTTCTTCAGGCAGACCCGCTCCACGACAACACTTATCGCACTTGTTTACACATAACTTCTTGCCAACTTTTATTCCAAAATCCATAGTCCGGCGCCTCACACAAAACCAAGTACGAGCAGTTCGCCATGAAGTTCACCACTATTACCACCGCAGCCGCCATGCAAAAAATGAAGAACTTCATTATTGCCTGCCCTACGGAAAAACTGACTTACGCAAAAAAACGCTTTCAGCAGCTTGGATATCATTCCGCCTTGGAAATGGCTGACGAAGACATTCTCAGCGCATTAACACCCAATGAAAACAACATGCAGGCTTTTATCCAACAATACGACGCCGTTAAAGACACCCCCCTTATCGATCTGCCCCTTGATACTCGACTTCTTAGCTTGAGCAACAGTTTTATCAACACTGCCGTGCCCCCGGCGATAGAGTTGATTCTCGCCACCCTTGACGACAACACACCCTCACCAGCCTGCATCTCCCAGCACATCAGCACGCATATAGATGAACTGTTCAATGACCGGGAGCATCTGCGAGAAAAGCTCCGCTTGATATTGTCACTGATCCAGCAACCAATGCTCCAATCAGAAATCATCTACACAGACCTGAACACTTTCCGTCATGTTTACCAGCCCATTACATCCCCTGACGCAACAGAGTCTGAAGAAACCTACGGCCTGGCCTTCCTGGATCTCATGGGAGTTGAATTATGCATCCTGATTAATCAGCCCTGCCTTGAGTTGAACGCACGGCATACACCTAAGATTGCAGGATTCCAGAACGAGTTTTATCTATACACCCTACTGCATGAGCTGACGCATTTACTGATTGGATCAAATGACGACTCCTACAATACGCCCACCGAGGAAACAGAAGACATCAACCTCTATTCCACTGCCAACCTCAAACCACACGAAATCGACAACGCGGATAACTATTGCACCTTAATATTCATCACCCTCGCCCTTATGTATAAACAGGGATGCTTGGACCTCACTCAATTTTAAGAAAATCACTCCACCACGCGGGTGCAATCGACCGAGCGAAGATGCCGTTGCGCCGATAGGAACCGATGTCGCCGCGCTACATCCAGCGTGAAACGCTTGGTCCGTCATCCTCAAAGATTGGGGAATGCTTAAGCCTTGCGAAATTTTAGTGCGAGCCCAAAAACCTGCTACATTTTATTTTAGCACGCAGGCAATACGCCAAATGCTACTTATATATGAGCCTATATTTTCCGCTCATAGGTAACAGAGTTAAAGAGGGAATTCCGCAAAGAACTGATTGATGCCGCTGCCCGCTAGATGACAACAAACCTATCTACATGGAGTTCATAGATGATTCGTCAACCCTGCGCTGTAATCGGTAATTTTGCCGCCGCTGTTGTTGTTTTGCTAACCGCAACCAATGTAGTCCACGCAGAGGCGCCCCATAGCTTTACTATTAAAAACAATAGCAGAGACACAATAAGCATAACCAGCATGCATGGATATTGTATAAAATCAATAGATACACCGCAGCCTATTGCCCCGGGAGGAACCGCAACTGTGAACTGGGTCGACTCCAACAATAGCACTGAAATTGAATGGATGGCTGCGCACGGCCCCCATAGTGCTCGCACTCGCGCCGTCCACCCCAACTCCAAGGGAATAGATGGATTTATGTGCGCTGACGCACAAAAATGGGTCGTTTTTCAAATGAGTAATTACGCGGGATCCTATGGAATGGTTCATCGCAAAATAAGCGGCGACTGGTATAATGGCCAATTTTGGGCTGTGTCCGCCGAGATAACCTCTGACGGAGGCTGGCAATGGATAGATTCGAACCAAGTTCCCGACTCTGGCGTTTTAGCTTCTTGCAGCCATATGAACACAGGATGCTTCGGGACATTTGGCGAAATGGTCAGCAATGGTAAGGACAGTTATAACTGGCCCCGCGTTTATAAAACAGAGGATGGATATCAATTTCAATTCAACTAATCCTTCGAGATCAAAGACAGTTCACCATGCCGGTCCCTCTTCGGCTTAGTGGTCTGGCCAGAGAATCCCCGGCTAGAACATCGCCGCTATCCGTGCCAATGGTGCTGGGTATGTGGCGTTTTTGGCGGAAAAGGCTCGTATTCACTGGCTGTAACGCCCATTCTTGCCTGCTTGCGTAAATGCATAGCAGGCATTGAATGGCATGGTTTAGCGTACGATTTGCCCCACTTTTGCCCCCCGGGCCGATTAGAATCCGAGCCTTTGTCTGGCGGAGCATCATTACACCGCTATGTGGGTGGGTTCTGCTTGGTGTTTAGAGACAATGAAGTCGGGGGGTTTATGCTTAGGACTACTTGAATTTCTCGCTAAAACGCAACAAATCAAAAGCGACTCAGAGCGAGATAGCGGATACCCCCAAATATCATTCACCTGGCCAGGTATCCAGCGTGGATGGAATACCAGTAGCAGGAGCGGATCCATACATAGTAGCGTTGCGCCTCTACGCCCCCAATCGGGTGAACGTGCAACGGAGCAGGCAAATGGATTTTGTAGAACGCTTGAACGCAATGTCAGCTAAGGTTAATCAGCTAGCGTCGACGATACAAACTGAGGAAGCAACAAAGACTGCTTTTGTCATGCCGTTCATTCATACCGTGCTGGGCTACGATGTGTTCGACCCATCCGAAGTCGTCCCCGAATACGTTTGTGATGTCGGCACGAAAAAAGGGGAAAAGATTGATTACGCGATCCTGAAAGACGGCCAAATCCAGATATTGATCGAAACAAAAAAAGTCGGCGAGCCACTCAATATCAACCATGCGAGCCAACTCTTCCGATACTTCCATGTCACCACTGCGCGAATTTCCATCCTTACAAATGGCAGGTTCTATCGGTTCTACACTGATCTTGATGCACCAAACAAAATGGATGAGAAGCCATTTCTAGAAGTCGATTTGCTCAACATTGATGAGCACGTCATCCCTGAGCTTCAAAAGCTTACGAAATCCGCTTTCGATGTTGATTCAATCATCAATGCCGCAGGCGAACTGAAGTACGTGGGAAACATAAAAAAGGAAATAGCTAAGCAGTTCACCCAGCCTGATGATGATTTCGTTCGTTTCTTCGCATCGCGTGTCTACGAAGGGGTTATCACCCAAAAAATTCGAGATCAGTTCACTCAGCTCACCAGGAAAGCCGCTTCCCAGTTTCTCAGTGACCAGATCAACGACAGATTGAAGTCAGCGATGAGCAAAGCCACGTTTCCCACGCTCGCAGAATCGGTCGTCGCTGAAAATCAGGCTGAAGCCCAAGAAGAGCCTGAAGACCGCATTCTGACTACGATGGAGGAGTTGGAAGGTTTTCATATCATCAAAGCGATTGTCCGGACCGTCATAGACGCAAAGCGCATAGCTAGCAGAGACACGCAGAGCTACTTCGGCATCCTCCTAGACGACAACAATCGAAAACCTATCGCAAGACTTCACTTCAATCGTAGTCAAAAATATCTTGGGATTTTCGACAAAAACAAAGTCGAAACGCGCCATCCTATTAACTCGCTGGACGAGATCTATGAGTTTTCAGCCCCGCTGAAAGAGACGATCTCTTTTTACCAAGAAATCTAAGCAAGGATTTCCCAGTCTTTGTTCTGCAAGCCCAAGGGCTGGGATATCGCTTTTTTTTTGCGCGTTCATGACCTCCGTGGCGTGGGATTAAAGGCCGTATTTTCCGGACTGTAAGGCCAGAACACACGCTTGCGTAAATACATACTGGACATTGAGTGGTGTGGTTTGGCGTGGGTTTTCCCCAAGGCTCTGGACACATCCGCACGAGATAGACCGATGATGGATTGGACGGATTAACCGCTGCACCTCCCGCTTTGCTTGCTTACAAGCGCTTTTTAAGTCTCTCTTGTAGCAAATATTCAGCAAACCGATTTGGCTTCCTTAACCTTTGCGCCGCAGGGCGAGAATCACACCGCTATGTGGGGTGGGTTCTGCTTGGTGTTTAGAGGTAATAAAGTCGGTTTTTTTGTGCTTAGCGCTACCTGATTTCTCTCACCACGACGCAACCATTGATACGGAAATTGGTACTAGAATGCATGCACCCTAGAGCCCCATGTCGGCTGCAACGACCCGGGGCTTTTTCGTAGCTGGAGCCCCCTTCTCCCTCACTCGGTAGCCTTTCGGTCGATGCTGTCGAAACCAGTCGACCATGGTATCCATGGCAGTGGCGATCAAAAATGGGAGCAGTACGCAGGGTAATGTCCGAACAAAAATACGGAGAACCATGTCATGGCAATGCGCACATACGACTACTTTGCTTGCCCAAACGGCCACCAGGGCGAAGAGAAAACAACCGAGAACGACCAGCCGTATTCCAAATCCTGGGAACGCGTATCGACCAAGGGCCTCAGAAGCGGTCCAAATGGCACCTATTTGTGTGAAGTTTGTGGCTTGCCAATGTCCCGAGTGCCAAAGCCACAGCCCTAGACCATCTCGGCTAATCAACAGCCTCACTCACGTCTCTATTTTTGAAGTACTTGACGTAACCTCTTTCACACCGTATTGATGGCAGTAAGCCATGGGGAGGGAGCCTTGTCGATGAACCTACAAGTCGAGTTCGAGGGAGATGAAGGGCAGGAAGACGCTGTCCTAGCTGTCAAAGCACGGAACGAAGCCGAGAAAATCCGCATCCTTTCTGCAATCGCGGGCAATAGCCCCAGCAGATTAATCGATAGAGTCGCGTGGATTCTGAATCACTACCCACAAGCACGAGACTCCGACGTTAAATGCCAACTGCTTTATTGGAAAACCTTCCAACAAGATTTGTACAGTGGCGGTGACATTTCAATTGATAATTACCCCAACCTCGAACGCCTTCCTTCCATTGCCCGTGCTCGAGCCTTTATTCAGAATACGCACGGATTATTCATTGCCTCCCCCGAAGTTAGGCGCACCCGAGGAAAACTTGAGGAGGAAGAAAAACAAAGAATTCTGGATGCTAGGCCTGCTCATCCTGTGTATTGTATTTATGCAGATGAAAGCGGCAAAACCAGCAAATATCTTTTAGTTGGGAGTTTATGGGTTCTACGAAGCTATGACACCATGAAAATTACCCGTGCCATCAACCAAAGGAAGGACGAATTAAACTTCAAAGGTGAAATGCACTTCAAGGATATAAATAATGGAAACCTTGAAACCTACCTCGAATTACTTGGATCCATTGTAAAAAACTCTGAAGCCGTTTCCTTCAAAGGCTTAGCCGTCGAGCGCCGGGGCCTTAAAAACATTGACGACACTCTCGACAAGCTTTTTTATCACATGACAATTCAGGGAATTCAGGAGGAAAACAAATCAGGTCGAGCCGTACTTCCTAGAAATTTACAATTCCGAAAGGACGCAGAGGAGGCATCTAAAGATAAGCTCTCAATAATGGAGATTGAGCTTCAGCTAAAAAATGCAGCAAAAAATATTTTTAATGACAACGTTTATATTGACATTGTTGAATCCGAAGACTCTTCGATATCGCCCCTCATGCAAATAGCGGACTTATTTGTAAGCTCCATTTCGCGAGTGTTAAACAAAGAAGAAGGAAAAGAGGGACCTAAAGATATCTTCGCCAAGAAGTTTCTAGCATCGTTCGGAGTTAGCACTTTGAACACCGAGCTCGATATCTTTGGTGACTGTGTACGTTTCTCTTGAGCGCGAGACTGTCCCACGTCGACCTTCAGCATACATACTTTCATACGCCCATTGTGCTGGGGTATGGGGTACCCACAGAAACCGGACATAGCGTTGATATAATCATGAAGTTACTTGTAGAACCTCATCAGATTTCGGAAGATGGATTCGGCTCGGACTTGTTCGGTCGAAAAAATTTTGGTATTGCGCTCAGAAATATCGTAAAAAACTCGGCGGACCCTTTGGTAATAAGTCTTGACGGAAACTGGGGGGAAGGAAAATCAACCTTTGTCAAAATGTGGCAAAAAATATTATCCGACGAGAAAATCCCAAGCATTTATATAGATGCATTTGCTTCTGACTATGTTGATGATGCGTTCATGGTAGTTGCCGGAGCAATCACCGACTTTGTTTCAGCGAATGCGACTGCCAAGCACTCAAAAGCATTCATCGACAAAGCTAAAAACGTTGGAGCAAATGTTTTATCCCTAGGTGCAAAAATTGGCATTCGCGCCGTTTCTGCTGGCCTGATAAAAGAAACTGACTTTGAAGACCTAGGAAATATTGGAGAGGACATTACTAAAGACATAAGCAACAGCGCTGAAAAGTATATAAAGGAGCGGCTTATCAACCATAAAGCCGAGCGTCTATCTATAGAAAACTTTAGAAGCTTTCTTTCAACCATCCCATCAAAACTGAAAGCCCCGTCAGAATTCCCGCTCACCATCATAATTGATGAACTGGATCGATGCCGCCCTTCTTTTGCTGTAGAAATGTTAGAAAAAATCAAACACCTATTCTCAGTACCCAACATAAATTTCTTGTTAGTAATCAACAAAACACAACTACAAGAATCAATTAGATCCACTTATGGATTAAACATAGACTCCCACGCTTACTTACAAAAATTTATCAACATCGAGGCAACGCTACCTAAAAGAACCGGACGCAACAACGACGTTGAAAAATATTGCAAACATCTATCAAGCTTATACAAACTTAAAGATAGTGACTGGGCAGATTGCTTCACTGCTCTTGGAACCCAGTTAAATTGCTCTCTACGAGAGCTCGAAAGAATTTACTCGAATTTAGCTATAATGCTACTAACTGAACGAGAAGATGCGCAACTCAATTCAGCGCTCATCTCAGCGATATGCGTTTTCAAAGTCATGCGCCCGGCACTATTTTCTCGTCTCAGCGACGAAGACTTAAGAATAGATGACTTTTACGAAGCACTTAAACACAAGCCAAACCCAAAGAGCGAAAAGTACACCCTAGATCACATCATTGAGTGGCTACATATTTGCTTGATGCCTGAGGCGGAATTTGCGTCACTTGATCATAACGATGAATTCAGGCGAAAAGCTCGATACTTCCAACAGCGAAATAAAGTTATCGGCATACTAGCACAAAAACTCAACAGCTTTTCTGTTGGTTAGTGCTCCGCTCCGGAACATTATAGAAACACTCAAATTAACAACATCGTTTCATTAAGAAGCCTGAGCCCCCTGTAGGTTGGGCTTCTTAAGTTGTAGGAATGAAATCCATCTATTAAGAATAAACCCTCCACAGCTGATCTAGTCTCGTAGTGTAGCTATGGCTCATCATTTCTCGCCGCATACCCCAATCTGGATCTTCAGGCACGCTGGCTGATCGGAGTGTTCCCCTCCCCCATCGCCCGTTGATCTGGTCCAGCACTGCCATCAGCTTCGTGGCGTCAGCAGGCTGGGAGGTGGCAAACAGGTCGTCGGTGTACTCCCCTTGCTGACAAAGATTCATCAACAGCACCTCAGCCTTGCTGTACTTGAAGCCCGGCCGGAAGACCCGGTCGAGAGCGCCCACCGCAGCCTTGGTCAGCAATCGCACATCATCGGTGGGGTATGGCAGGTCAATCAACACGCCGTTGGCATACTTCGCCTCCTCCGGGTTGAACATGCCCGTGCGGATGCTTACGCGGATCTTCTTGCATAGCGCCTTCTGCGCCCTGAGTTTTTCCGAAGCTCGCATCATGTAGGTGGCCACCGCTTCCTTGATCGGTGCCAGCTCCGTGAGCCGCTTACCGAACATCCGGCTACAGCAAATCTCCTGCTTCGGCGGATCCGGCTCATCCAGCTCCAGGCACGGCGTGCCGGCGAGTTCACGGGCCGTCTTCTCAATTACCACGCTGAATTTTTTGCGAAGCGTCCAAGGGTCAGCCTGGGCCAGATCCATGGCCGTCTTGATGCCCATCGCGTCCAGGTGCAGTTTCATCTTGCGACCGACACCCCAAACCTCGGACACATCGGTATTACGCAGCACCCAGTTACGTTTGAACGGGTCACAGATATCCACCACGCCGCCCGTTTGCACCTGCAGGCGCTTGGCGGTGTGGTTTGCCAGCTTAGCCAGGGTTTTGGTGTGAGCGATCCCTACCCCGACTGGAATGCCGGTGCAGCGCAGCACATGACTGCGAATCTTGCGGCCGAGGGCATCCCGGCCGTCGATGCCGGTGAGATCCGCGAAGGCTTCGTCGATGCTGTAGACCTCGACGGCAGGCACCATTGATTCAATGAGTGTCATCACGCGTTCGCTCATGTCGCCGTAGAGCGCGTAGTTCGACGAGAACGGGACGATGCCGTGTTTCTGCAGCTTGTGCTTAATCTGGAAATACGGCTCGCCCATCTTCACGTAGGGCTTGGCGTCGTAACTGCGAGCGATCACACAGCCGTCGTTGTTGCTCAGCACCACGATGGGCACGCGGGCCAGGTCCGGGCGGAACACTCTTTCGCAACTGGCGTAGAAGCTGTTGCAATCGATAAGGGCGAAAACCGGCTGGACTTTAGACATGGCTGCGCACGCTGCAGGTGATGACGCCCCATATCACCAGCTCGTCGCCCTCAAGCACGTACCTCGGTGGATACTTTGGGTTCTCCGACAGGAGAATCACCTCCTTCCCCCGTATGCAAAGGCGTTTGCATACGGGTTCGTTGTTCAGCAGCGCCACGACGATGTGGCCATGCGCAGGCTCCATCGCACGATCCACAACAGCTAGGTCCCCTTCAAAGATCCCAGCGCCTTGCATGCTCTCCCCGGCGATGGAAACCAGGTAGACATGCGGAGCACGAATGTTCAGAACCTCATCCAATGAGATGTGCGCTTCGATGTGGTCCGCTGCCGGGGAAGGAAACCCGGCGGGTACGCGAAACGAACACAAAGGCAGCTTCAAGCCACCCGTAGCGATAGGGCCTAGAACTGAAAAGCTCATGACGCACGACTTCCAAAATACTGTACGAACATACAGTTAACTTTGTACAAGTTTCTTGGTCAATTTGTATAGGAAAAATCTGACAGGCGGGTCAGCCCATCCGCGGGAGATTCTTGCAGTACGGGGGTGGCGGGGTCATCGATTTAACTCTGGCCCAACCGATTGGCTCTCTCCATCCTCGCCATCCCATTCCTGTTAAACTGCGCTCCCATCGCATTTGTCACCTCAGATCCTCATGCCCTCACACACAGCATCACCGCAAGCCCTTTCCCGCCGCTTCAGCGTGGCCCCCATGATGGACTGGACTGACCCCCACTGCAGGTTCTTCCTACGCATCCTCTCCAAGCACGCCCTGCTCTACACCGAGATGGTCACCACTGGCGCGTTGCTCAACGGCGATCACGAGCGTTTCCTGCGCCACCACGAAGCCGAGCACCCCCTGGCGCTTCAACTCGGCGGCAGTGTCCCGGCCGACTTGGCCGCGTGCGCGCGGATGGCTCAGGAGCATGGCTATGACGAGGTCAATCTCAACGTCGGCTGCCCAAGCGATCGCGTGCAGAACAACATGATCGGTGCATGCCTGATGGGGCATCCTGAACTGGTGGCCGATTGTGTGAAGGCGATGCGTGATGCTGTGTCGATTCCGGTGACGGTCAAGCATCGGATCGGGATCAACGGGCGGGACAGTTACGAGCAGTTGTGTGAGTTCGTCGGGACGGTGCGTGACGCCGGTTGTACGAGTTTTACCGTGCATGCGCGGATTGCGATTCTGGAAGGGCTGTCGCCCAAGGAGAACCGTGAGATCCCGCCGCTGCGGTATGACGTGGCGGCACAGTTGAAGAAGGATTTCCCGGAGCTGGAGATTGTGCTCAACGGCGGGATCAAGACGCTGGAAGCCTGCCACGAGCATTTGCAGACATTCGACGGTGTGATGCTGGGACGCGAGGCGTATCACAACCCGTATCTGCTGGCCGAGGTGGATCAACAACTGTTTGGCAGCAGCGCGCCTGTCATCAGTCGGGCCGAGGCGTTGGCGCAGTTGCGGCCTTATATCGCCAAGCACCTGGACGCCGGCGGGGCGATGCATCACATCACTCGCCATGTACTGGGGCTGGGTACCGGGTTTCCTGGGGCGCGCCGTTTTCGGCAGTTGTTGTCGGTGGACATCCACAAAACCAAAGACCCGTTGGCGCTGCTGGATCAGGCGGCGGGCATGCTGGAAGGACGCTAACTGTCACTTGCTTTGAACCTGAGTCCTGTTTTGGCATCGTATCTACCGATACCCGCCCCGGCCTTTCAAACATCCGTTTTCAGGTTGTTGCCGCTGGGGCCATCGATCCCCCTTCACGCCCTTGAGTGGCTGCCGGCCCTCGGGTAATGTCAACAGACCCATAGGACAGAGCACGCTCATGACTTCCAAGCTGGAACAACTCAAACAATTCACTACCGTAGTGGCCGATACCGGCGACTTCGAAGCCATCGCCCGCGTTAAACCCGTGGATGCCACCACCAACCCTTCCCTGCTGCTCAAGGCCTCGGCCATTCAAGGCTACGCCGAGCTGCTGAACGCCTGTGTGGCCGATTGCAAGGGCGATGTAGGCCTGGCCAGCGACCGTTTTGGCGTGGCGGTCGGGCAAGAGATTCTCAAGGTGATTCCGGGGCGTATTTCCACTGAAGTGGATGCGCGTCTGTCGTTCGACACCGAGGCCATGCTGAAACGTGCGCATCGCCTGATCGACCTGTACGAAAAGGCCGGCGTTGGCCGCGATCGCGTGCTGATCAAGATCGCGTCCACCTGGGAAGGTATTCGCGCCGCCGAGCAGCTGGAGCGTGAAGGCATCCAGTGCAACCTGACGCTGCTGTTCTCCTTCGCCCAGGCTGCGGCTTGCGCCGATGCCGGCGTGTTCCTGATTTCGCCTTTTGTCGGCCGCATCTACGACTGGTACAAGAAGGCCAACGGCAACGACTACACCGGTGCCGATGATCCGGGCGTGCAGTCGGTGACGCGTATCTACAACTACTACAAGGCCAATGACTACAAGACCGTGGTCATGGGCGCAAGCTTCCGCAACCTCAACCAGATCGAGCAACTGGCCGGCTGCGACCGCTTGACGGTCAGCCCGGATCTGCTGGAGAAACTGGCCGCCGACGAGGGCAAGCTGGAACGCAAACTGGCGCCTGGACAAGCCGGCGAAGCGCGCTTGAGCCTCAATGAAGCGCAGTTCCGCTGGTTGTCCAACGAGGACGCCATGGCGACCGAGAAACTGGCTGAAGGCATTCGTCAGTTCGCGCGGGACCAGGAGAAGCTTGAGGCGTTGCTGCAAGCCAAGCTTTGAGGTGATTTCGAAGTCATAAAGAAGGGCGAACCTGGCTGGGTTCGCCCTTTTTTATAGGCTTGGGAAGGTGGCGGCTGGCCGGCCGCCATCGCGAGCAGGCTCGCTCCCACAGGGGGATTTGGGCAGATTCGGAGATCGTGGTCGATGCGAGACCTTGTGGGAGCGAGCCTGCTCGCGATGAGGCCCGCTCAGTCTACGCAAACCTATGAATCAGGGCCGCTCCAGCGCACTCACCAGGTCATGGAACGCTTCACGATTGGAGTCGTTCAGCCCCATGAGGATCTTATGGGCCTCAAGCACCTTGATCCGCACTTCCTCTTCCGATTGATCCTGATCGGGCAGATCGTCCAGGCACTCCGGGCATGGCACGGGATCGCCGACGATATTGAATACCTGGTCAAAGCCCATGGATTGCAGCAACCGGGTGATGTCGTTGTGGGTGGTGACCACGGTCGGCAGCAGGCCGACCTTTTGCCGTGACAGGATCGACAGCTTGGCCAGCAGGCCCAGGGTGGTGCTGTCGATGCTGCGGGTTTCGGTCAGGTCGATCACGATGGCGTTGAAGTTCAACGCGGTGAAGATCCGCTCAATAGTCGCATCCAGCGCCGAACAGAGAGTCAGACGCACTTCACCGACAAACTTCAGGACAAAGGTGCCGTCCTGCTCGGCGAACTGGATTCTACCGGTACTCATCAAAGATTCCTGCTCAACACTAACAGGGCGATATCATCCGGCATCTCCCCTAGCGTGGCTAATCCAAACACTTGACGCAAGCCTTCCAGGCTGCCGCCCGCTGCGCTTACCCGTTCAGGCAAGGCCGCTTCTTTCTCTTTGAGTGTAGGTTCTGACAAAAGGTCCAGAATGCCATCAGACATCAGCGTCAAACTGAAGGTCGGTGGCAGTTCCAGTACGTGGTCTTCGTAGGTGGCCTCATTGAACAGGCCCACCGGCAAACCACGCCCTTCCAGGTAACGAACACTGTCAGGCGTATACAACACAGGCAACGGCAGATGACCGCCGATGCTATAGGTCAACAAACCCGTCTCCTCGTCGATGACCCCACCGACCATTGTCACGTGTTTGCCCAGCTTACAACTGATCAGGCCCCGGTTGATATGACCAAGGACTTCTGATGGCTTGAACTCAGGCAACGTGCCGTTGCGCTTGGATTCGAACAGCAGGCGCGTGGTCATGAACTTCAACAGTACCGTGACGAACGCTGACGAAGCGCCATGGCCGGAAACGTCCGCCAGATAGAACGCCACTCGACGTTCATCGACCCGGAAATAGTCGACGAAATCCCCCGACAGATACAAAGACGGGATGATCTGGTGGGCAAAACGGAAATCGTCGGCGGTCCAGGGACTGACCGGCAACATGTTCATCTGCACCTGGCGGCCGGCGTTCTGGTCTTCCTGCAACAGGTTCAGGCTGGCTTCCAGCTCGCGGTTGGCAGTTTCCAGCTTTTCGCGATAACGCTGGTTCTCCACCAACAGGCGCGAACGGTCCAGGGCCCGGCGCACCGAGTGCTCGAGCACGGCCAGGTCTTCAAGGGGCTTGATCAGGTAATCGGCCGCGCCCAGGCGCAACGCCTCAACCGCGTCGTTCATCACGCCCGCACCCGAAACCACGATGACCGGGGTCTGCGAGGAAAGCTCGGTGACTTGGCGAATGAGTTCGAGTCCGCCCATCTGCGGCATGCGCAGGTCGCAGATGACCAGGTCGGGCTTGTCTTGCTCGAATACCTGAAGACCCTGTTGACCGTTGCTGGCCTGCAGGACGCTGAAACCACTGTCTTCCAAGTAGGCTGCGAGGCTGGCTCGCACCACTTCGTCATCATCGATTATCAGCAGCGTGGCACTGGTTTTTGGCATGTGGGCAAACGGCGCCAGAATTAGGTTGGCGTAGCGGGCTGGGCAACTGGGCCTGCGCTCACTACTGGATTCGCTTTCTAGCCTCTCTGTCGTACCGGATGTAGGCCCTTGTCCTACACACAGTTACATCAGAGGTGCCCTTCTAAGGCGCAGACGGTACTCCCATCCGCGGGGCGTTTCAAGCTCATGCAGATAGCCGCTTGCCGTCTTGGTTTGTCAAAGTACAGAGAGTTATAAGAACCGAGCGAAGCGTAACTCAATGGAAGGTTCGATCCCTGCTTAAACAGTGCCTCAAAACAAAGAAGGCGGCCCTGAGGCCGCCTTCCTGGGGTTACCGGGCGAAATTAAAAATCATCTTCGACCTGGCCATCCTTGACCTTGAATTCACGGTTCTGCAGGAAGGCGTTGCGGATAAACACATACTTGTCGCCACTCACCAGTTTTTCGGCGGACAACAGGCTGGCGCGGGTATCGACGATGTTCAGACCGAAGATCGAGTTACGCACCGAAACGTTGTCGATGTAACGATAAGGGGCCGTGTAGTCATCGACAAGCTTGGCCGGCGCGTCACGCAAGGTGCTTGGTCCCAACAACGGCAGCATCACGTACGGGCCACTGCCGACTCCCCAATAACCCAGGGTCTGGCCGAAATCTTCATCGCTGCGTTGCAGGCCCATCCGAGTGCCCACGTCGAAGAACCCCAACAGGCCGAAGGTGGTGTTGAAGATCAACCGGGCCGTGTCGACCCCGGCTGCGGCCGGCTTGGCCTGCAGTACATTGTTGGCCAGATTGCCCACGTCGCCGATGTTGCGGAACATGTTGTGGATGCCGTCTTCGAGAAATTGCGGCGTCACGTACTGATAACCCTGAGCCAGCGGCTTGAGTGCGTAGGTATCAACGGTGTCGTTGAAGGTAAAGATCGGGCGGTTGATGCTTTCCCAAGGATCGTCTTCCGTTGCGGCCTGGGCGGCGAAGGGAACCAGCAGGACGCAGGCAGACAAACACAGCTGAGCTAGACAATGGCTCCAGCGCATAGGGAAAACTCCTTGGATTATTCAGGCAAGGGCGCCGAGCCCAGGCGGTAAGGGCGCTAGTATAAAGCGGAACGCTTGGATAGACAGCACTGAAAGAGAAGCTGCTCGTAGGATTTTTCCGCACCCGGCGCCTTCATTTCACTGTCATTGGACTGTCATTGAGGCACGTTAGGCTGCGGGATATTTCAAGGACGTTCCCATGCCCCGCGCCGAAACCCTGCCCCTGCCCGCCCCCAGCCTGACCGCCGTACTGTTTGGCTTGAGCGGTTGTCTGGTGGATTTCGGGGCAAGGGCGCGACAGTCAGGAGCAGTGCCCACCGAGCATTCGCAGCCAACCCCCGGCGCCCTCGAAAGCCTGCGCCTTTTGCAGCTTCAGGAGATTCCCTGCGCCTGGCTCGACGAACTGCCACCTGCCATCATTCATAGCCTGGCTGCTTCGTTACCGGCGTGGATCAAATCGCCGCAACTTCCAGCAACAAATTATCCGTGGCCGGCCCCGCATGCCTGCTGGCAGGCCTTGATGGCGTTGAACGTCCAGCAATTGGACGGTTGCGTGCTGGTCAGCGGCGAGCCGCGCTTGTTGCAGTCGGGGCTCAATGCCGGCCTGTGGACCATCGGCCTGGCGTCCTGCGGCTCGCTGTGTGGCCTGGCGCCGAACGAATGGCAGCTCCTGAGCCAACAGGAACGAGAGACCAAGCGCGCCAAGGCCACCGTGCAGTTGTTCGGCCTGGGCGTGCATTCGGTGATCGATCACCTGGGTGAACTCGACACCTGCCTGGCGGATATCAGCCTGCGTCGGCTCAAAGGTGAAAAGCCCTGACCGAGATCATGCAGGGTGCACGAGGGTGGATTACTCTTAAAGCAAGCCACGGACTTTTGACGCACCGTCGCGGTCCATGGCTGTGCCTATCAATAAAGGGAGTACGCCAATGCCTGCCCGCGAATTGCAGAAACAACTTGATGAACTGCGCGAGCAATTGGAACAGAACCCGCCGCTTTCCGAACCGGAGCGCGAGAATCTGCATCAACTGATGATTCAGCTCGAAGCCGAGATCGAACTGGATAATTCGCTTCAGAATGCCGACCTGGTCGATGGTGTGAACCTGGCCGTCGAGCGCTTCGAACTGGATCACCCCACTATTGCCGGGACGTTACGCAACATCGTACAAGCCTTGGGCAACATGGGAATCTAAACCCGCCAGATGCAAAAAAGCCCCGCTATTGATAGCGGGGCTTTTCATTTTTCACGATATGAAATGCAATCCCCTGTGGGAGCGAGCCCGCTCGCGATAGGTGGCTCAGCCAACATCAATGCTGAATGTGCCTGACTCATCGCGAGCAGGCTCGCTCCCACAGGATTATTTATTGCCGGACCAGGCGATGGTTCGGCAGCTGCACCTCTTCGGTACTGCGATACGGGTTGATGTCCAGCCCACCCCGCCGCACATAGCGCGCATACACCGTCAATTTTTCCGGTTTGAGCAAGCGTTGCAGGTCGAGAAAGATCCGCTCCACGCACTGTTCGTGGAAATCCGAATGCTGGCGGAAGCTGACGATGTAGGCCAACAGGCTGGCAGGGTCCAGCGCCGCACCGCGATATTGCACCGCCACGCTTCCCCAGTCCGGCTGGCTCGTCACCGGGCAATTGGATTTGAGCAGATGGCTGTGCAGGCTTTGCTCCACGATGCGCGAATCATCGCAGCGCAGCAGCTCCGGGCGCGGATGCTCGTAGGAGTCGACGGTGATGTCCAAGTCATCGATGCACACGCCGGGTAATGCCACGACCCCTTCACTTTCCACGTCCTTGAGGCTGCGGATGCGCACGCCCACCGGTTTACCGGCGGCCGCCGACAGGTCCTGACGCAAGGTCGCTTCCAGGCTCGCGGTATCAGCGAATGGCGTCTGGTTCAGCGAGTTGAGG
The DNA here is from genome assembly GCF_009831705.1 of Pseudomonas sp. PICF6. NCBI lineage: Bacteria > Pseudomonadati > Pseudomonadota > Gammaproteobacteria > Pseudomonadales > Pseudomonadaceae > Pseudomonas > Pseudomonas sp. PICF6. Next base: position 211,724 of record NZ_WUUD01000020.1, read on the forward strand.
TACAGCTTGAAGGATTTGGATTCGATGATGTTCGGTGAATCCGCCGCGATTGCGAATTCACCAATGGCCACCACCGGTTTGCCAGACGGCAGCAGCCATGACAGCTCGAAACAGTTCCAGAAATCCACGCCCTTGTACGGCAGGGTCTCGGCCGTCAGGCCCAGTTCCGCCCATTTCGCGGTGCGCGGGATCGGAAACAGCAGTGACGGCGTGTACGTGGCGATGTATTCGCTGGATTTGCCCAGCGGCGAATGTTCGGCTGCGGGATGCATGACGGAAACCTGACTGAAGAATCAGCCAATTCTATCAGCCTTTGCCCCAGCCTTTGAGTGCTTACTGACTGACTGTCAGCTTGCCTTTCATCCCGGCCTGGTAGTGGCCGGGCACATTACAGGCGAACTCCAGCCGCATGGCCTTGTTGAAGGTCCAGGTCAGCTCGGCGGTTTTGCCCGGCTCCACCAGCACACTGTTGGGGTCTTCATGGCGCATGCCGGCCTCCCCGTGCCCCATGGAGTCATGGGCCATCCCTTGCTTCATTGCGGTCGGGGTCAGTTGTCCGCTCTGTTGCATCTTGAGCATTTCCTGCTGATGCTGGGCGTGCATCGCGGCATTGCCCAGGTTGAACTCATGCAGCAACTGACCTTTATTGATCAGCACGAACCGAACGGTCTCCCCAGCCTTGATATCAAGTGCACCGGGGTCGAAGGTCATGTCCCCCATCACCACATCGATACTGCGACTGGCCTTGGCCGCCGAGGCAGGCTGGCCGAAATCAAAATGACCCGGTGAAGCCCACGTGGGCGTACTGAGCACCAGTGCAAAGGCGGTCAGGATCAAGCGGTTTGCCATTAACATGTCCATACTCCTGTCAGATTCAGCGTGTGAGAACTCTATCTCTGCACACCTGCCAATCGGCTTACGGCTCGATTACAACTTTGTCAGGTAGAGCCACGGCCACGTCCGACGCGGTATAACGCCCTCGTTCCAACAACGCCTTGAGCTGCCCATGAAACTGCTGATCGTCGAAGACCAAACCAAAACCGGCCAATACCTGCGCCAGGGCCTGACCGAAGCCGGGTTCAACGCCGACCTGGTGGCCGATGGCATTACCGGCCAGCAATTGGCCTTGAGCGGTGAATATGCCTTGCTGATCCTCGATGTGATGCTGCCCGGCCGCGATGGCTGGCAGATTTTGCAGGCCGTGCGCGGGGCCGGCCTGGATACGCCGGTGCTGTTTCTCACCGCGCGGGATGCGGTCCAGGATCGCGTGCATGGCCTGGAGTTGGGCGCCGACGATTACCTGGTCAAACCCTTTGCCTTTTCCGAACTGCTGGCGCGAGTCCGCAGCCTGTTGCGCCGTGGTAGTTCGACGCCCCAGGAAACCAGCTTGCGACTGGCGGACCTGCGCCTGGACCTGATCCGCCGCCGCGTCGAACGCAGCGGCCAGCGCATCGACCTCACGGCCAAGGAGTTCGCGTTGCTGGAAATGCTCCTGCGTCGCCAGGGCGAGGTCCTGCCCAAATCCCTGATTGCTTCCCAGGTCTGGGATATGAATTTCGACAGCGACACCAACGTCATCGAGGTCGCGATACGGCGCCTGCGAATCAAGATCGACGACGATTTCCCCAGCAAGCTGATCCACACCGTGCGGGGCATGGGGTATGTCCTTGAAGAGCGCAACCTGTGAGGGGGCGTTGGTCGCTGAGCAGCCGGCTGGCGCTGCTGTTCGCCGCCTGCACCGCCGTGGTCTCCCTGTTTGCTGGCGTGCTGTTCAGCCGTGGCAGCGAGGCGCACTTCATCGAGCTGGATCAGCAACTGCTCGAAGGCAAACTGATCGGCCTGCGTCGCGCCCTGCAGGGGCTTGATGCCGAGCAAACCCAAAACCGTCTGGCAGATGAACTCAGTCGCCAGGCCGACCTGGCCTTGCGCATCAAGGATAGCGATGGCGTGCGCTGGTACGACAGTTCGCTGCGGATTCCGGCTCAGTTGCCGGAGCGTCCCGGCCTGTCCACCCTCAGCGATGCCGACACTGACTACCGGGTATTGAATGCACCGCTGTACCCCGACCGCCCGGACTCGCCGCAACTGACGCTGCTGCTGGACATCACCCACCACCAGCATTTCCTGCAACGCATGCAGCGCCTGATCTGGCTGACGGTCGGCCTCTCGGCCCTGGCTACCGCCCTGCTCGGCGCCTGGGCCGCCCGGCGCGGCTTGCGACCGTTGCGGCGTATGGGGGCCATCGCCGGCAGCGTCTCGGCCCGCTCTCTCAATGCCCGACTGCCGGAAGAACACATGCCCGCCGAACTGGCGGAACTGGCCCACAGCATCAATGACATGCTCCGACGTCTCGATGATGCGTTTCAACGGCTCTCGGCGTTCTCTGCCGACATCGCCCATGAACTGCGCACCCCTTTATCGAACCTGCTGACCCACACCCAGGTCACCCTCACCCGCGAACGCTCGCTGGAGGATTATCGCGAAGCACTGCACAGCAATCTTGAAGAGCTGCAATGGATGGCGCAGTTGGTCAACGACATGCTCTATCTGGCCAAGGCTGACCACGGCTTGCTGGCACCCAGCCGCGAACCGCTGGAACTGGCTCAGGAAGTGGATCTGCTGCTGGAGTTTTTCGCCCCGCTGGCCGAAGACGCCCACGTCCGCTTGAGCCGTGAAGGCAACGGCCGCATCGACGGAGACCGCAGCATGTTGCGCCGGGCCCTGTCCAATTTGCTGGACAATGCTTTGCGCTTCACGCCTGACGGTGGCGAAGTACGGGTACATATTGTCGAGGGCGTTGGGCAGGTGCATGTAAACGTGGAGAACAGCGGTGACGGGATTTCAGCGCACTTGCTGCCGCGTCTGTTCGACCGTTTCTATCGCGCCGACCCGGCCCGCCAGGAAGGCAGCAGTGAACACGCCGGGCTGGGGCTGGCCATCACCCGCTCCATCGTCCGCGCCCATGGCGGGCAGATCCGCTGCGAATCGGCCGATGGCTGGACGCGGTTTTTGATCGAGTTGCCGAAGGGGGATTAAGCCCGACGCAAACCCTGGTGGCAAAGAGACTTATCTGTGGGAGCAAGGCTTGCCCGCGATGCAGGCGCCTTGTTTCCCCCGCAGACCGCGTCGTCTGCATCGCGGGCAAGCCTTGCTCCCACAGACACCTCGCTAAATCCCGTCGCCACCAGAGTCTTCAACAAGCCCTTCTGCCACAGAGGTCTGTGCAGTATCAGGAATAGCGCAACGCCTGTGCCGGCTCGACCTTCGCCGCACGCCAGGCCGGGTAAACCGTGGCGAGGAAGCTCAGGATGAACCCGGCCGAGCAGATCAGCACTACATCACCGCGTTGAAGCTCCGAAGGCAGGTTGCTGACGAAATACACGTCGGAACTGAAAATATGCTGGCCAGTGACCCTTTCCACCCAACCCACTAAATCACTGACGTTCAGTGCCGCAATCACCCCCAGCACGCCGCCAATCAGCGTGCCGACCACGCCAATTACCGTGCCCTGGACCATGAAAATCGCCATGATCTGCCGTGGCGTGGCGCCGATGGTGCGCAGGATCGCGATATCCGCGCCCTTATCGTTCACCACCATGATCAGGGTCGCGATGATGTTGAAGGCCGCCACCGCGACGATCATCAACAACAGCAGGCCGATCATGGTTTTTTCCATCTTCATGGCACTGAACAGGCTGCCCTGAGTGTGGGTCCAGTCGTCGGCCTTGTAGTCCGCGCCGAGGCCCGTGGCGATGTCGCCGGAAACTCGCGGTGCTGCGTACAGGTCCTTGACCGCCAGGCGCACGCTTTGCACCTGGTTTGGCTGCCAATGCTGCATTTGCGCGGCGTCGGCCACGTGGATCAGCGCCATGGAGCCATCCAGTTCGGCGCCTACCTTGAACACGCCGACCACATTCAAGCGCTGCATCCGCGGGGTGATGCCGCCCGGCGCGGTGCTGATTTCCGGCACGATCAGGGTCAGTTTGTCCCCGACGTTCAAACGGAAGCGCCGAGCAGTGATTTCGCCGATCACCACGCCAAACTCGCCCGGTTTCAAGGCATCGAGACGCCCCTGGACAATATGCTGGGCGACAATGGACACCTTGCCCTCCTGGGCCGGGTCGATGCCGCTGATCTGGATCGGTTGCATCGCGCCTTTATGGCTGAGCATGCCTTCCATTTCAGTGAACGGCACGGCAGCGATCACCTCAGGATTTTTCAGCGCCGCGGCAGCCACCGGCTGCCAGTCGTCGATCGGCTTGACGCCGACGAGGGTGGCGTGGGGCACCATGCCCAGGATGCGCGAGCTCATTTCGCGCTGGAAGCCATTCATCACCGACAGCACCACGATCATCGCCAGCACCCCCAGGGCGAGGCCGATCATCGAGGTCATGGAGATGAACGAAACAAAGCGATTGCGGCGCTTGGCGCGGGTATAGCGCGTGCCGATGAAGATCGATAACGGTCTGAACATTCGCGGGGCACCGTATGAAAATAAAAGACCCGGCGCTTGCAGCAAGCGCCGGGTTTCGGTCGGTCAAATGGGCGTCAGGCAACCTTCCTGCAGGTGCAGGACGCGGTCCATCTGCCGGGCCAGGTTCATGTCGTGGGTCACCACCAGGAACGCGGTACGCATCGAGGTACTGAGTTCCAGCATCAGGTCCTGAATGCCTTGGGCGGTGTGGGAGTCGAGGTTGCCGGTCGGCTCGTCGAGCATCACCAGCCCCGGCTTGTTGACCAGGGCCCGAGCAATCGCCACGCGCTGGCGCTCGCCACCGGACAACTCCGCCGGCTTGTGCTCCAGACGATGGCCCAACCCGACCCGCTCCAACAACGCCGTGGCCCGCTGGCGGGCTTCAGGGATCGCTGTGCGACCGATCAGCAGCGGCATGCAGACGTTCTCCAGCGCGGTGAACTCCGGCAGCAAATGGTGGAACTGGTAAACGAAGCCCAGGGAACGGTTGCGCAGCAGGCCACGGGCCTTCTCGTTCAGCGCCGAGAGTTCCTCGCCGGCCAGCCAGACACTGCCGGCAGTCGGTGTATCGAGGCCGCCCAACAGATTGAGCAGGGTACTTTTGCCCGACCCGGACGTACCGACAATCGCCACACGCTCGCCCGGATGCAGCTCCAGCTGCAAGCCCGACAACACCACCACCGATTCCGGCCCCTCCTCGTAGGATTTGCCCAGGTTACGGCAGCTCAAGATTGCTTTTTCACTCATACCCGACTCACTCATAACGTAACGCCTCCGCAGGCTGGGTGCGCGCGGCACGCCAGGCTGGATACAGGGTGGCGAGGAAACTCAGGACCAACGCGGCGCCGCAGACCATCAACACATCGTCTGTCTGCAACTGCGACGGCAGGTAGTCGATGAAGTACACGTCGGCGTTGAGAAACTTGTGCCCGATCAGGCCTTCGAGAGCGGCAATCGCGGCGCTGACGTTCAGCGCGGCAAACATCCCGACCAAGGCGCCGACCACCGTACCGATCACGCCAATGACCGTGCCCTGGACCATGAAGATCCGCATGATCTGCCCCGGTGTAGCGCCAAGGGTGCGCAGGATGGCGATGTCGCCTTTCTTGTCGTTCACCACCATCACCAGGGTGGAGATGATGTTGAATGCCGCCACCGCGACGATCAGCAACAAAAGCAGACCGATCATGGCTTTTTCCATGCGGATCGCCTGGTACAGGTTGCCGTGGGTGCGGGTCCAGTCTCGGGCGTAGTAGCGGTCTTCGCCGAGCTGCTGGGCGATGGTCCACGCGACGCGCGGTGCCTGGAACAGATCATCGAACTTCAGCCGCAGGCCCTGGACCTGATCCGGCTTCCAGCGATGCAGGCGCGCCAGGTCCTGAAGGTTGGTGACGCCCAGGTAACCGTCCAGCTCGCCGGCGCCGACATGGAAAATGCCGACCACGGTAAAGCGCTTCATACGCGGGAACATGCCGCCCGGGGTCACGGTGACCTCCGGCGCCACGAAGGTCAGCTTGTCGCCGATGGCGGCGCCGAGCTTGGCAGCTGCCTTGTCACCGATGACGATGCCAAAGCTGCCCGGCGCCAGGTCGTCGAGTTTGCCCTGCTGCATGAAGTTGTCGATGATCGACACCTGCCGCTCAAGCCCAGGGTCAATGCCATTGAGCAAGACCTTGGAAACCTTGCCATTGTGGGTCAGCAGCCCCTGCATCTGGGTGAACGGCGCAACCGCCAGCACCTGCGGGTTCTGCTTGACCTTGGCGGCCAGGCTCGGCCAGTCGCTGATGGCTTCGCCGGTTTCGAGGGTGGCGTGGGGCACCATGCCCAGCACGCGAGTGCGCATCTCATGGTCGAACCCGTTCATCACCGACAGCACGACGATCATCACGACCACGCCAAGGGCCAGCCCGATGATTGAAGTCAGGGAAATGAACGATACGAAATGATTGCGACGTTTTGCACGGGTATAACGCGTGCCGATAAATACGAAGAGAGGTCTGAACATGTCGGG
>NZ_WUUD01000020.1:218218-218496 GCF_009831705.1 Pseudomonas sp. PICF6
GCGGGGGTCACAAACCAGCTTTACACTCAGACCACCGCCGCTACCATGGGTTCGCCATGTCGACATTAGATGAAGAAGATCGCCGCGAATACTACCGTATCGAGGACACGATCGCACTGGAAATTCGGCCCCTCTCCATTCCTGAAGCCGCTGGCCAGGAAGTGTTGCAGGATGCTTCTCCACTGTTCAATCTGCTCAGCGAATTGCACCTGAGCGAATTCGAATCGCAACACCTGCTGCGCCAGATCAGCGAGCGCGAGCGCAGCATCGCGGCTTAC
>NZ_WUUD01000020.1:218506-220331 GCF_009831705.1 Pseudomonas sp. PICF6
AAACGCATCGACCTGCTCAGTCAGGTCATTGCCCTGACGGCGCTCGGCGAAATCGGCGAACCGCAGCCGGTGATCATTTCCGAGGGCGGCATCGACTTCCAATACCCCACCCCCATTGCCGTCGGCGCGCACCTGTCGATCAAGATGGTGCTGATGCCCCAGGCCCTGGGGCTGTTGCTCCGGGCCCGGGTCACTCATTGCGACCCCAAGGGCGACGGCTATGACGTGGGCACCGAGTTCGAACGCCCCACCGACGCCCAGCGCCAGTTGCTGGCCCGCTACATCCTGCAGAAACAGGCGCAAGAGCGACGCCTGGCGCGGGAACTGAACGAATCCGGCATCAATAAGGAAGAACCGTGACCCTCATTTATGGCCACCGTGGCGCCAAGGGCGAAGCGCCAGAAAATACCCTGACCGGTTTTCAGGAGTGCCTCAAGCACGGCGTGCGCCGATGCGAGCTGGACCTGCACCTTTCAATGGACGGCGAGTTGATGGTGATCCACGACCCGACCCTCAAGCGCACCACCGATCGCCGGGGCAAGGTGGTGGAGCATTCGGCCGCCGAGCTGGTGACCTACGATGCGCGCAAGGGTGGCCCGGGCTGGATCAAGCCGTGCCCGATCCCGCGCCTGGAGGAGCTGTTCGAAAAATGTGATTTCGAGCATTGGCAACTGGAGGTCAAGAGTGCCTCACGCACCCGCGCCGCCGCCACCGTGCTGGGGATCCGCGAAATGGCCCAGCGTTTCGGGTTGCTGGACAAAATCACCATCACCTCCAGCTCCCGGGAAGTGCTCAAGGCTGCCCTGGACCTGACCCCGGACATCTCCCGCGGGCTGGTGGCCGAATACGCCTGGCTCGACCCACTGAAGGTCGCCCAGAGTTACGGCTGCGAGATTCTGGCGCTCAACTGGACGCTGTGTACGCCGGAACGCCTGATCAAGGCCCAGCGTCAGGGGTTGCATGTATCAGTGTGGACCGTCAACGAACCCGCGCTGATGCGCAGGCTCGCCGACTTCGGCGTTGACAGCCTGATTACAGACTTTCCCGGTTTGGCCACTGCCACCCTCGAGAATTGCTGAAATCGGTCTCCCCGGCCGGCTCAGGCCACCGGCCGGAGCCGCTCAAAAAAGCCGGTTGAGCCCGTCATAGGCCGCTACCCGATAGGCTTCGGCCATGGTCGGGTAGTTGAAGGTCGTGTTGACGAAGTATTTCAGCGTGTTCAACTCGCCCGGCTGGTTCATGATCGCCTGGCCGATGTGAACGATCTCCGACGCCTGGTAACCGAAGCAGTGCACGCCCAGCACTTCCAGCGTCTCGCGGTGGAACAGGATCTTCAGCATGCCCTGCGGCTCTCCGGCGATCTGCGCCCGCGCCATGCTCTTGAAGAAGGCCTTGCCCACTTCATAGGGCACCTTGGCCTGGGTCAGCTCCTGCTCGTTCTTGCCGATCGAGCTGATCTCCGGAATGGTGTAGATGCCGGTCGGTACGTCGTTGACGAAGCGCCAGCTCCCGTTGTCGACAATGCTGCCGGCCGCTGAACGGCCCTGGTCATGGGCGGCGCTGGCCAGGCTCGGCCAACCGATCACGTCACCGGCACCGTAGATGTTCGTCACACAGGTGCGGTAGTTCTCGTCAACTTCGATCTGGCCACGGCTGTTGACCTTCACGCCGATGTTTTCCAGGCCCAGGGTGTCGGTGTTGCCGGTACGGCCGTTGCACCAGAGCAAGGCGTCGGCCTTGATTTTCTTGCCGGACTTGAGGTGCAGGATCACGCCGTTGTCCACGCCTTCGACGCGGTCGTAGTCCTCGTTGTGCCGCACGGTGA
>NZ_WUUD01000020.1:220341-232431 GCF_009831705.1 Pseudomonas sp. PICF6
AGGAAGCTCAGCAACTGGCCGCGGTTATCCACCAGTTCCACCAGCACACCCAAGCCGCTGAAGATCGAGGCGTATTCGCAACCGATCACCCCGGCGCCGTAGACAATCAGCTTACGCGGGGTGTGGCCCAGGCTCAGGATCGTGTCGCTATCGTAGATACGTGCGTGGTTGAAATCGATATCGGCCGGACGATACGGGCGCGAGCCGGTGGCGATGATGATGTGCTTGGCCACCAGCTTTTCGACCACGCCATTGCCGCAGACCACTTCAACGGTCTGCTCGTCGGCAAAGCTGCCGGTGCCAAAGAACACGTCGACCCGGTTGCGGGCGTAGTAACCGGTGCGCGAGGCGACTTGCTTGGAGATCACCTTCTCGGCGCTCTTGAGCACGTCCGGGAAGGAGAACCAGCGCGGCTCGCCGATGGCGCGAAACATCGGGTTGGTGTTGAACTGCATGATCTGCCGGACCGAGTGACGCAAGGCCTTGGACGGGATGGTGCCCAAGTGGGTGCAGTTGCCACCGACCTGCCGACGGCTGTCGACCATCGCGACCTTGCGCCCTGCCTTGGCGGCGTTCATTGCCGCGCCCTCTCCCGCCGGGCCGGAACCCAATACCACCACGTCGTAGTTGTAGACAGCCATGCGTACTCCTCAGAACAGGCCGCGGCGCCACATTTGGCGCCACGGCTAAATCATGCCGGCCTGCGGCATGAAGGAACAATTTGGGGCCGGTTCACGAGCCCGGCCACAGTCTATAGAAGCGTCAACGCCGCGCACATTACCCCTTGGTCGCGTCGTAGGCTAGTTTTGCCTGCGCTATTTCGCCACAGGTATGCTTTCACAACGCTGTCATCATTGGGTTTTTCCGCGACTGATCCGTTCAAACTCATCATTGGTGCGAACAATAAAACGGTCATTGTCCCGCAATACGAAAAATACCCCGACACCGTATTTTTCGGCATAGTCCCAACCCCGTTCAGGACCGAGAATCAGCAACAGCGTCGATAGTCCATCGGCCATCAACGCCGAAGGATGAATCACCGTGACTGACGCGAGGTTGTGTAGGACCGGTGCACCGGTGCGCGCATCAAAGGTGTGGGAATAACGCCTGCCGCCCTGTTCGAAATATTTACGGTAGTCGCCCGAGGTGGAAACCCCGTAGCCGTTGACCTCGATAACGCGCTCAGCCACCCGCCGGTCGTCCCGGGGTTCTTCCAGGGCGATACGCCAGGCGGCACCATCGGGTTTGCGTCCGGCGGCCTTGAGTTCGCCAGTGACCTCGGCCAGATAGCTGTCGATGCCCAAGGCCTTGAACCGGCTGGCGATGCGGTCGACGGCATAACCGGCGGCGATACTGTTGAAGTCGACTTCCACCGCGGCGTCTTTGCACAAGCGGTCGCCGTCGATGCGCAGATGAGCATGCCCGACGCGTTGGCGCACCTGGGCCAGGGCTTCTGCGGTCGGTACTTTCTCTGCTCGGGACTGGGGACCGAAGCCCCACAGGTTGAGGAGCGGCTCCACCGTCAGATCGAAAGAGCCGTCGCTTTGGGAGGACAACTGCTCACCCACGCGGATCAACTCCAGGACAGGGCCAGGCATGATCTGGCAGCTATCGGCCGGCAACGCATTGAAACGTTCGATGTCCGAATCGCTGCGATAGGTCGAGAACTGTCGATCCACTTCGGCAAGGATGCTTTCCACCTCGGCCCGCACCGCTTTCGGTCCAGGTGCGGCGGAATGCCTGACGTACTGAATCGAATAGTGGCTGCCCATGGTCGGGCCGTCGAAGCGCTCCAGGGTGTCGCCGTTGCCGCAACCGGACAACACGCCGAGCAGCACCACAAGCCCCATCCATCGTCCAGTTAACAAATCTTCATCCCCCCTCGAAACCGCGCCGGCCATTATGGGCTTCAGCGCCCTTCAGTCCAGATGCAAAAAACTGTGGGAGCGAGCCTGCTCGCGATAGCGTCGGATCAAACGACATTGATGTGACTGACACACCGCTATCGCGAGCGGGCTCGCTCCCACAGTGGGTGCAGCGCTTTCATACAAGATTGTCAGAGTGAGTACCTACCCATGCCTTCCAACACCAGCAACGGCAAGGCGATCTTTCGCGTTGTCAGCGGCAACTTCCTGGAGATGTTCGACTTCATGGTCTATGGCTTCTACGCCACGGCCATTGCCAAGACCTTCTTCCCGACCGACAGTGCTTTCGCCTCGCTGATGCTGTCCCTGGCCACATTTGGCGCCGGGTTCTTGATGCGCCCGCTGGGGGCGATTTTTCTCGGGGCCTACATCGACCGGCACGGCCGCCGCAAAGGCTTGATCATCACCTTGGCGATGATGGCCGCCGGCACCGTGCTGATCGCTTGTGTGCCGGGTTACACCACCCTCGGCGTGGCGGCACCGCTGCTGGTGCTGCTGGGGCGATTGCTGCAGGGCTTTTCCGCCGGTGTTGAGCTGGGCGGCGTATCGGTGTATCTGGCGGAAATTTCCACACCGGGGCGCAAGGGTTTCTTTGTCAGCTGGCAATCCGCCAGTCAACAGGCCGCCGTCGTGTTTGCCGGCCTGCTGGGCGTTGGCCTCAATCACTGGCTGAGTCCCCAGGAGATGGGCGAATGGGGCTGGCGCGTGCCGTTTCTGGTGGGTTGCATGATCGTGCCGGTGATATTCGTGATCCGTCGCTCCTTGGAAGAAACACCTGAATTCCAGGCGAGAAAACATCGCCCTACCCTGTCGCAAATCATCCGTTCCATCGGTCAGAACTTCGGCATCGTCCTGGCGGGCATGGCGTTGGTGGTGATGACCACGGTGTCGTTTTACCTGATCACGGCGTACACGCCGACCTTCGGTAAAGCCGAACTGAACCTGTCGGACCTGGATGCGTTGCTGGTGACGGTATGCATCGGGCTGTCGAACTTCTTCTGGCTGCCGGTGATGGGCGCATTTTCCGACAAGATCGGACGCAAGCCCTTGCTGCTGGGTGCGACGATTCTGGCGATCCTCACGGCATATCCGGCGCTGTCCTGGCTGGTGGCGAACCCCAGCTTCAGCCATCTGCTGATCGTGGAGTTGTGGTTGTCGTTCCTGTATGGATCGTACAACGGTGCCATGGTAGTCGCCTTGACGGAAATCATGCCGCTGGAAGTGCGCACCACCGGCTTCTCCCTGGCCTACAGCCTGGCAACAGCGACCTTCGGCGGGTTTACGCCAGCGGCCTGTACTTATCTGATTCATGTGCTAGGCAACAAGGCCGCGCCGGGGATCTGGCTCAGTGGCGCGGCGGTGTTGGGGCTGATTGCTACCTTGGTGTTGTTCAGGGGCAATCGCCATGAACTGCGGACTGCACAGGCCTTGGCGGCGAGCGGCGCCTGACAGATTGCTATCGCGAGCAGGCTCGCTCCCACAGGATTTACTCGGTCCAATGTGGGAGCGAGCCTGCTCGCGATGAGGCCAGCCCGGGCGACAGAAAACCCAGACAAAAAAACGCCCCGACAAGTCGGGGCGTTTTCATGTGCAGCTAAGGCTTAGCGCGGGAATGCTGGCGGGTTTACACCGGCCATGTCTTCCATCACGCGAACGACCTGGCAGCTATAACCGAACTCGTTGTCGTACCAGACGTACAGCACAACGCGGTTATCCTGAACGATGGTCGCTTCAGCGTCGACCACGCCGGCATGGCGCGAGCCAACGAAGTCGGTGGACACCACTTCCTGGGAATTGACGAAATCGATCTGCTTGTGCAGGTCGGAGTGCAGCGCCATATAGCGCAGGTACTCGTTCATCTCTTCACGGGTGGCGGCTTTCTCAAGGTTCAGGTTGAGGATGGCCATCGACACGTTCGGCGTCGGTACACGGATCGCGTTGCCGGTCAGCTTGCCGGCCAGCTCAGGCAAAGCCTTGGCAGCAGCGGTGGCGGCACCGGTCTCGGTGATCACCATGTTCAGCGCGGCGCTGCGGCCACGACGGTCGCCTTTGTGGAAGTTGTCGATCAGGTTCTGGTCGTTGGTGTACGAGTGAACGGTTTCAACGTGACCGTTGATGATGCCGAACTTGTCGTTCACAGCCTTGAGCACCGGCACGATGGCGTTGGTGGTGCACGAAGCGGCGGAGACGATCTTGTCGTCAGCGGTGATTTCGTTGTGGTTGATGCCGTGAACGATGTTCTTGAGCTTGCCCTTGCCAGGTGCGGTCAGAACAACGCGGTCGACACCCGGGCATGCCAGGTGCTGGCCCAGGCCATCGGCGTCACGCCATACACCGGTGTTGTCCACCAGCAGTGCGTCCTTGATGCCGTACTGGGTGTAATCCACCTCGGTCGGGTTCTTCGCGTAGATCACCTGGATCAGGTTACCGTTGGCCGTGATGGTGTTGTTTTCTTCGTCGATGGTAATGGTGCCGTTGAACGAACCATGGACCGAATCGCGACGCAGCAGGCTGGCGCGCTTGGTCAGGTCGTTCTCCGCGCCTTTGCGCACCACGATGGCACGCAGGCGCAAACCATCGCCACCACCGGTTTTCTCGATCAGGATGCGCGCCAGCAGACGACCGATACGACCGAAGCCGTAGAGCACGACGTCGGTGCCTTTGCGTGCCGAAACGTTTTGCTGGCCAACCACATCAGCCATCTCTTCGCGAACGAACTGCTCGGCGCTACGGCCATTGCCCTCGTTACGGAATTTGAACGCCAGCTTGCCCAGGTCCACCGAAGCCGCGCCGAGCTTGAGCTCGCTCATGGCCTTGAGCAGAGGGAATGTTTCGTGGACGGAGAGTTCGCTGTCGTCGGAAGAACGGTGGCGAGCAAAGCGGTGAGCCTTGAGAATCGCGATGACAGACTGGTTGATCAGGCTGCGGCCATAGATCGAGCTCACCACGTTGTTATTGCGGTAGAGCTGACCGATGAGAGGGATCATCGCTTCTGCGAGTGCTTCACGATCGATCCATTCACCAAGACACTGGTCGGGCTTCTGAGTCACGGGAACCTTCCACATGTAGGGGCTGAAAAAAGGGGCTACATTATGCCGCCGACTCTTCGGCGGAGCAATGCGCGCCTGTCGCACCGTGGTTTTCCTGTTCGCCAGGGTAGTCTGCGACTGACAGGCGCCCCCTTCCCCCGCTACAATTGCCGACTTTGTCGCAACGCTGGAGCTCAACCTTCCGTGCCCGTTCTGCGTCTCCCGCTTCTCCCTGCCGCGGCAGGTAAACAGCACTGGGGCAACCTGCCCGGTGCCGCCCTGAGCCTGGCCATTGCCGAGGCTGCCAGCGCTGCAAAGCGCTTTACCCTGCTGCTGACCGCCGACAGCCAAAGCGCCGAGCGGCTCGAACAGGAACTGAGTTTCTTCGCCCCGGATTTGCCCGTGCTGCATTTCCCGGACTGGGAAACCCTGCCCTACGATCTGTTTTCGCCCCACCAGGACATCATTTCCCAGCGAATCGCCAGCCTTTATCGATTGCCGGAGCTCAGTCATGGCGTTTTGGTAGTGCCGATCACCACGGCCCTACATCGTCTGGCACCGACCCAGTTTTTGCTCGGCAGCAGCCTGGTGCTGGACATCGGCCAGAAGCTCGACGTCGAGCAAATGCGCAGCCGTCTTGAAGCCAGTGGCTATCGTTGCGTCGACACGGTGTACGAGCACGGCGAGTTCGCGGTACGCGGCGCGCTGATCGATCTGTTCCCGATGGGCAGCAAGTTGCCTTACCGCATCGACCTGTTCGATGACGAAATCGAAACCCTGCGCACTTTCGACCCGGAAAACCAACGTTCCATCGACAAAGTACAGTCGGTGCGCCTGCTGCCGGCCAAGGAATTCCCGCTGCAAAAAGACGCCGTGACCCGCTTCAAGGCGCGCTTTCGCGAACGTTTCGATGTGGATTTCCGTCGCTGCCCGATCTTCCAGGACCTGAGCAGCGGGATCACTCCCGCCGGTATCGAGTACTACCTGCCGCTGTTTTTCGAAGAAACCTCCACCCTGTTCGATTACCTGCCCCAGGACACTCAGGTGTTTTCCCTGCCCGGCATCGAGCAGGCGGCGGAAAACTTCTGGAACGATGTGCGCAATCGCTACGAAGAGCGCCGCGTCGATCCTTCCCGTCCTTTATTGCCACCGGCCGAGCTGTTCCTGCCGGTGGAAGACTGCTTCGCCCGGCTCAAGAACTGGCCACGCGTGGTGGCAAGCCAGCAGGACGTGGAAACGGGCGTCGGCCGCGAACGCTTCCCGGCCAAGGCCTTGCCGGACCTGGCGATCGAAGCCAAGGCCACGCAGCCACTGGCGGCCCTGGCCGGTTTTCTCGACGGTTTCCCCGGCCGCGTGCTGTTCACCGCCGAATCCGCCGGTCGTCGTGAAGTGCTGCTGGAACTGCTTGAACGCCTGAAACTTAGGCCGAAAACCGTCGATAGCTGGCCAGACTTCGTCGCCGGCAAAGACCGCCTGGCGATTACTATCGCGCCGCTGAACGATGGCCTTGTCCTGGAAGACCCGGCCCTGGCGCTGGTGGCCGAAAGCCCATTGTTCGGCCAGCGCGTCATGCAGCGTCGGCGTCGCGAGAAACGTGCCGACGCCGCCAACGACGCGGTCATCAAGAACCTCACCGAGCTGCGCGAAGGCGCGCCAGTGGTGCACATCGACCACGGCGTAGGCCGCTACCTGGGTCTGGCGACCCTGGAAATCGACAACCAGGCCGCCGAATTCCTCACCCTGGAATACGCCGAAGGCGCCAAGCTCTACGTGCCGGTGGCTAACCTGCACCTGATCGCCCGCTACACCGGTAGCGACGACGCCCTGGCGCCGCTGCATCGGCTGGGTTCGGAAACCTGGCAGAAAGCCAAGCGCAAGGCCGCCGAACAGGTGCGCGACGTGGCTGCCGAACTGCTGGACATCTATGCCCGGCGCGCGGCCCGCGAGGGGTATGCCTTCGCTGACCCGAAAGCCGACTACGAAACCTTCAGCGCCGGGTTCCCCTTCGAGGAAACCGTCGACCAGCAAACCACCATCGAGGCCGTGCGCGCTGACATGCTCGCGCCCAAACCGATGGACCGGCTGGTGTGCGGCGATGTCGGTTTCGGCAAGACCGAAGTGGCGATGCGCGCCGCATTCATTGCCGTGCACGGCGGCAAGCAGGTGGCAATCCTGGTGCCCACCACCCTGCTTGCCCAGCAGCACTACAACAGTTTCCGCGACCGCTTCGCCGACTGGCCGGTGACCGTGGAGGTGATGAGCCGCTTCAAGTCCACCAAGGAAGTGAACGCGGCGGTGGCCGATCTGGCCGAGGGCAAGATCGACATCGTCATCGGCACGCACAAACTGCTGCAGGACGATGTGAAGATCAAAAACCTGGGGCTGGTGATCATCGACGAAGAGCACCGCTTTGGCGTGCGCCAGAAAGAACAGCTCAAGGCCCTGCGCAGCGAGGTCGACATCCTGACCCTGACGGCCACGCCGATCCCGCGCACGCTGAACATGGCGGTGTCGGGCATGCGTGACCTGTCGATCATCGCCACGCCGCCGGCCCGTCGCCTGTCGGTGCGCACCTTCGTCATGGAGCAGAACAAAAGCACGATCAAGGAAGCCCTGCTGCGCGAGTTGCTGCGTGGCGGCCAGGTCTATTACCTGCACAACGACGTCAAGACCATCGAGAAATGCGCCGCCGATCTGGCCGAGCTGGTGCCGGAAGCGCGCATCGGCATCGGCCACGGGCAGATGCGCGAACGTGAACTCGAACAGGTGATGAGCGATTTCTACCACAAGCGCTTCAACGTGCTGATCGCCTCGACCATCATCGAGACCGGCATCGATGTGCCGAGCGCCAACACCATCATCATCGAGCGCGCCGACAAATTCGGCCTGGCCCAGTTGCACCAGTTGCGCGGTCGGGTCGGGCGCAGTCACCACCAGGCCTACGCCTACCTGTTGACGCCACCGCGCCAGCAGATCACCCCGGACGCGGAAAAGCGCCTGGAAGCCATCGCCAACACCCAGGACCTGGGTGCCGGTTTCGTGCTGGCCACCAACGACCTGGAAATCCGCGGTGCAGGCGAGTTGCTGGGCGACGGCCAGAGCGGCCAGATCCAGGCCGTGGGTTTCACCCTGTACATGGAAATGCTCGAACGGGCGGTCAAGTCGATCCGCAAGGGTGAGCAACCGAACCTCGACCAACCGTTGGGCGGCGGGCCGGAAATCAATCTGCGGGTGCCGGCGCTGATCCCGGAAGACTACCTGCCGGATGTCCACGCACGGCTGATCCTCTACAAACGCATCGCCTCGGCCACTGACGAAGAAGGCCTCAAGGACCTGCAAGTGGAGATGATCGACCGCTTCGGCCTGCTGCCGGAGCCAACCAAGAACCTGGTGCGTACCACCTGGCTCAAGCTCAAGGCCGAGCAACTGGGCATCAAGAAAGTCGACGGCGGCCCCAATGGCGGTCGTATCGAGTTCGAAGCCCAGACGCCGGTCGACCCGCTGGTACTGATCAAGCTGATCCAGGGCCAGCCCAAACGCTACAAGTTCGAAGGTGCCACGATGTTCAAATTCATGGTGCCCATGGAACGCCCGGAAGAGCGTTTCAATACCGTAGAAGCGCTGTTCGAGCGCCTCACTCCGACCCCTGCTTGAAGGACGCCCCATGCGCCTGTTTCGCTCACTGACCTTGTTGATGACCCTGGTCGCTCCCCTGGCGTTTGCCGATGACCTGTATCAGGTTGAAATGATCCTGATGCGCCAGAACGCCGAACCGGCGATTGTCAGCCGCGCCGCACCGGAGGACTGGGACGCGGGCGCGCAACGCCTGGACGCGAAGAGCCAGCGCACGCCTGCATTGGGTCACATCGTGGAAAAACTCAACGCCAGCGGCCAGTACACGGTGCTGATGCACAAAGCCTGGCAGCAGAACCTGGGCGAACAGGGCAGCCGAATCGCCGTCAGTGATGGCGTAGAACAGTTCGGCCAGTTTCCCATCGAAGGAACCCTGGAACTGAAACTGGGGCGGTTTACCGACGTGGACGCCGACTTCTGGATCAACCAGATCGACACCAATGGCCTGGTCACTTCCAGCGAACGCCTCAAACAGCAGAGCCATACCAAAAATGGCCAGTTGAATTTCCTCGACAACGGCCACCTCGGCCTGCTGATCAAAATCACCTCGCTGACTGCGCCTGCGCCACGGCAGGCGCCTGACGTCATTCCGGACTGATCGGCGCGCCTATGCCCTCGCCC
Source organism: Pseudomonas sp. PICF6 (assembly GCF_009831705.1). Taxonomy (NCBI): domain Bacteria; kingdom Pseudomonadati; phylum Pseudomonadota; class Gammaproteobacteria; order Pseudomonadales; family Pseudomonadaceae; genus Pseudomonas; species Pseudomonas sp. PICF6. The sequence goes on from NZ_WUUD01000020.1 coordinate 229,550, forward strand.
CTGAGCAAACCCCTGGCACCCTCCTGGGTCAATCGATTCAAGGAACAGAGCCTGGAGCGCGGGCGCCGTTACGCGCTGGAAAACCGCGTCAGGATCGTCGAGGCTGGCGACAGCACCATCACCGCCAGTTGTGAAGGCTCTGGGGGTAACGTTTACCGCCAGACGATTCGTCTGAAAGAATCAGCCAAAGGCACGTTGATTCTGCTTGAAGCCGCCTGTACCTGCCCGGTGCGCATCAACTGCAAGCACTGCGCGGCGGTACTGCTGCAAGTCCAGGAAACCCTGGCCTACCCGGCCGCCGAGAAAGACGCGCAGTTGCTGGAGAAACTCCAGGCCGTGCTGGAAAACCGCAGCCCCAAGGCCCCGCCGCAAGTGCTGGTGGACAATGTCCAACCAATGCCGCGGCTGTGGCTGGCGAGCATCGAGTTCAGCGCTTTCGAGCCGCGCAATGGCAAGATGCAGCGCTACATCCAGCACCGCGCCGCCCTGTCTTTCAGCTACCTGGACGAATACGTCAGCGGCCAGCGCAACACTGACGTACTGATTCGCCAGGACACACAGACGCTGCGGATAAAACGCCAGACAGAAGTGGAGCAGTCCTACCGCGAACAGCTTCGAATCCTCGGTTTCAAGATCGCGACCCGCCAAAGCAAGGCCCTGCCCGAAAGCGCCGGTGAGCTGTACGAGATGGTCAACGACAGTGCCTGGCTGACGTTCACCCTCAACGATCTGCCGAAACTGCGTAGCCAGGGCTGGGAGTTGCAGATCGACGAGGATTTCGGTTTCGACCTGACGGCGGTGGACGAATGGTATGCCACGGTCGAAGAAACGCCGGAACGGGACTGGTTCGATCTGGAACTGGGGATCATCGTCAACGGTGAGCGATTGAGCCTGCTGCCGATTCTGCTGAACCTGATGCGTTCGCACATCGAGCTGTTCAACCCGGAACGCCTGGCCAGGCGCCGCGATGACGAACTCATTCTGGTCAACTTGCCTAACCGCCCGAACTCCGAGTTCGGCCCGCAGCAAGTGGCCCTGCCCTATGGCCGGCTGAAACCGGTGCTGGCCACCCTGGGCGAGTTTTACCTGCAAGAACCGGGCACCACCAAACTGCGCTTGAACAGCGCGGATGCCCTGCGCCTGAACCCGCTGCAAGACATGCCCTTGCGCTGGGAAGGCGGCGAACACATTCGTGGCCTGGCCCAGCGCCTGCGGGACATCAAGGACTTCACCAGCACCGCGCCAGAAGGCCTGAACGCCACGCTACGGCCTTATCAGCTCGAAGGTTTGAGCTGGATGCAATCGCTCAGGCAGCTGGAAGTCGGCGGCATCCTCGCGGACGACATGGGCCTGGGCAAAACCCTGCAAACCCTGGCGCACATCCTCAGCGAAAAAAACGCCGGGCGCCTCGACCGCCCTTGCATGGTGGTCATGCCCACCAGCCTGATCCCCAACTGGCTCGACGAGGCCGCCCACTTCACCCCGCAACTCAAGGTGCTGGCCTTGTACGGCGCCGGGCGCAAGAAGCACTTTGACCGGCTGAACGATTACGACCTGGTCCTCACCACCTATGCGCTATTGCCCAAAGATGTCCAGCGCCTGGCGGCGCAGCCGTTGCATGTGCTGATCCTCGATGAAGCCCAGTACATCAAGAACCCGAACAGCAAAGCCGCCGAGGCGGCCCGCGAACTCAACGCCCGCCAGCGGCTGTGCCTGTCCGGTACGCCGCTGGAAAACCACCTGGGTGAATTGTGGTCGTTGTTCCACTTCCTGCTGCCGGGATGGCTCGGGGACGTCAAGAGCTTCAACCGCGACTACCGCGTGCCGATTGAAAAGCGCGGCAGCGATGTGCGACTGCAGCACCTCAACGGTCGGATAAAACCTTTTCTGCTGCGCCGGACTAAGGAGCAAGTGGCGACAGAACTGCCACCCAAGACCGAGATCATCCATTGGGTCGAGCTCAGCGATGCCCAGCGGGATGTCTACGAAACCATGCGCCTGGCCATGGACAAGAAGGTACGCGACGAGATCACCCGCAAAGGCGTGGCTCGCAGCCAGATCATCATTCTCGAGGCGCTGCTCAAGCTGCGCCAAGTCTGTTGTGACCTGCGCCTGCTCAACGATGCCGCCCTGCCTGCCCGCGGCAGCACCTCGGGCAAGCTCGACAGCCTGATGGAGATGCTCGAAGAGCTGTTTGAAGAAGGTCGCCGGGTGCTGCTGTTTTCTCAGTTCACATCGATGCTGTCGCTGATCGAAGACGAACTGAAGAAACGCGGCGTCGATTACGCCATCCTGACCGGCCAGACCCGGGACCGACGTACGCCGGTCAAGGAATTCCAGAGCGGCAAGCGTCAGATCTTTCTGATCAGCCTGAAGGCCGGCGGCGTAGGCCTGAACCTCACCGAGGCGGACACCGTGATCCACTACGATCCATGGTGGAACCCCGCCACCGAAAACCAGGCGACCGACCGCGCCTATCGCATCGGCCAGGAGAAGCCGGTGTTCGTCTACAAAATGATTGCCCGAGGCACGGTGGAAGAAAAGATTCAGTTACTGCAGAAGGAAAAATCCGACCTCGCAGCCGGCGTATTGGACGGGCGCGTGGCCGGAGACTGGAAACTGCAAAGCGACGATATCGAGGCGCTGTTCGCGCCATTGCCGGACAAGCTGGAAAAACGCTGATTCCAGCAATCTCTGTGGGAGCCGAGCTTGCTCGCGATAGCGGTGGTTCAGTTGTCGGAGATGTTGGCTGTGCCGCCGTCATCGCGAGCAGGCTCGCTCCCACATTGCCCTGAGGTGAGCGCCGGATAGGTCTGCACCCCAAATCTCCTGTGGGAGCGAGGCTGAACTGGCCTAATGATTTTGGACACTTCAATCGGGCG
>NZ_WUUD01000021.1:0-650 GCF_009831705.1 Pseudomonas sp. PICF6
CTGATCCGGGCCAGCACATCGGCGCTGATACCACGCAAATGGCCTTGTTCATCGATAAACGTGAGTGGCGGGAAGTTCTGGTTGACGGCCACTGTGATCCGCGGATGTGCATTCAGCCAACGCTGTTCCTTGACGCTGAAATGCAGGGGTTGCTGACCGGGTATGCTCGCACCGCCAGCGCTCCAGCGCCGCAGGATGCTCATGCGTTCACTGGCGGGGATAGCTTGTAGCGCGGCATTGATAATGCGCAGCAGGCGTGCGTTCTCGCGGCTGACCGCAAAGGCGAACGGCTGTACTTCCATGCGCGAGAAATCAGCCAGTTGGACGTTGTTCAGGTAGTTCTTGCTGATCAGGTAATTGGAGCTGATCGAATCCCCCAGGTAAACGTCGGCCTGCCCAAACGCCACAGCGCCGATAGCGCTCAAGGTCGAGGGGTATAACTGCAAGGCCGCATCCGGATAAAACGCCTTGACTGTCTCGGTGGGCAAATAGTGATACAGCATCGCCACGCGCATGCCCGCCAAGTCCGTGGGCAAGTCCTGGCTATCCGCGACGCGGGCCACCAGGGTGGGCAGGTCATCGGCATAGGCCTGGGACATCGCCAACGCCGGGTCGCTGGCTTCGAAGCCGTTGGCCGTGCCGAGCATGTC
>NZ_WUUD01000022.1:0-12838 GCF_009831705.1 Pseudomonas sp. PICF6
AAGGAGTTTTTCGTTTCGACTGCGCCGGAAGTGGGGCGAATTATAGACGTCCAGAATTTGCCGTCAACCCTTAATTTGATTTTTCTATCCAGCCAGAAGCACCTCGCTGAAATCCTCCTTATATATAGACGGAATCGCTGCGATTGCGCAGTATATTGCGCAAACCAGCCTTCCCCCGCTTTTATCTTGGACGACGCTTAGCAATGACTCTCCCACATCGCAGCCTGGCAACCACTCTTTACCCGGTCGCCCTTCTATTGATTGCCATGGCATCCATCCAGTCGGGAGCTTCACTTGCCAAAAGCATGTTCCCGGTTGTGGGCGCACAAGGCACCACGACGCTGCGGCTTATCTTTGCCAGCCTCATCATGCTGTTGTTGCTGCGACCATGGCGCGCCAAGCTCTCAGCTCAATCCCTGCGCACCGTGATCGTCTACGGGATGGCGTTGGGCGGCATGAACTTTCTTTTCTATATGTCGCTGCAAACGGTTCCGCTGGGAATTGCCGTGGCACTGGAATTTACCGGCCCTCTGGCGGTTGCCATTTACGCTTCGCGGCGAGCCATCGATTTTCTCTGGATTGCCCTGGCGATCACCGGCCTGCTTCTATTGATACCCACCGGAGTCACCAGCAGCGGTATCGACCTGGTCGGTGCCGGTTATGCCCTGGGGGCGGGATTCTGCTGGGCACTGTACATCCTGTTTGGCCAGAAGGCCGGCGCGGACAACGGCGTGCAAACCGCCGCACTGGGGGTAATGATCGCGGCCCTCTTCGTCGCGCCTATCGGCATCGTCCACGCAGGGGCCGCATTACTGACGCCGAGCCTGATTCCGATCGCCATTGGCGTCGCCATTCTGTCCACTGCCCTGCCCTACACGCTGGAGATGATCTCCCTCACACGGATGCCAGCCCGTACTTTCGGCACACTCATGAGCATAGAACCTGCCTTCGGTGCGCTCTCAGGACTGGTGTTTCTTCAGGAGTACTTATCCCTGGCTCAATGGGCCGCCATTGGCTGCATTATCCTGGCGTCAGTCGGCGCAACGCTGACGATGGGTAGCGCCGCGAAGCCCGCCATCGCGGTTGATTGAGGCAGGATTTAACGAAGCTCTGGTATTTACCGCACATTTAGGCCATGTTTAGCCCGTAACCTAATGTCAGACATGGAATTTTCATACAGGACGTCACGAACGCTTAAAGCAAAAGCGAACACAATCGCAAGCAGACATAAGATCCGCGGCGGTGATAAGGACGGGAATGAAACGAATTTTGATATTGATCGTTGTGCTTGCAATTGCGGGCTGCGCAGCGACAACAAAGACTGAAGTCAAACGCGGTAAAAAGGGTTTGCACATCAACTGCTCCGGCTTGTCCTCGTCCTGGGAACAATGCGCCGCCAGCGCCGCCAATTCATGCGCCCCCAAAGGTTACAGGGTGATCGCAAAGTCGGGCGACGCTGTCGAGGAGCCGGGGGATTATCCTTTCGGACTCAACCCCGCCGGCTATACCAGTCGCAGCATGATCGTCATCTGTAAATAGGCAGCGGGTCAGTCGGGCCGCTGCTGGGCTATTCGACGACTGATCTCATCATGACTGGACTTGAGGACCTCACGCTGGATCTCTGGCGTGGCCAGCATGCGGGCGACAACCAACGCGCCCACGCATTGCGACAGAATGGCCCAAGACAGGCTTTCGCTTCCCAATATCCGCGCCCAGCTTTCATGCAAACGACAGATCCATGTTTGCGCCGCCTCCCTCACCTGCACATCGGACCGCGCGATCTCAGCGCCCAGCACCGGCAGCGCACACCCCGCCTCCGGCTGTTCGACGTGGCTCATGCTCAGGTACTGCTTGAGACATCGCTCCAGTTTTTGTGAGTCCAGAACCTTCTCACCGCTCAAGCGCTCCAGGCTTTGCGCCAACTCTCGCTCGACGATCGCCTTGAAAAGCTCATCCTTGGATGAGAAGTGACTGTAGAACGCCCCGCCGCTCAAGCCGATCGCCTTCATCAGGCCATCGACACCGACAGTGGAAAACCCCGATTTCTTGGCGGACATGGCACTGCTGGCGAGCAGTTTCTCTCGGGTCTCCAATTTGTGATTGGCTGAATAACGCATATATCTGGCCTCTGATTGCCCACCTTGACGCTTGCCGGATCTTAGCATAACGTCCGTTTAGCTAACGATCGTTTACCAATGAGGCTAATCATGAATAACAAGAAGGTCGTACTGGTTGTTGGCGCAGGCGATGCCACCGGAGGCGCAATAGCCAAACGTTTTGCGCAGGAAGGTTTCGTGGCCTGTGTTACCCGCCGCAGCGCTGACAAACTCGCGCCATTGGTCGATTCAATTCGGGCTCAGGGCGGTGATGCGCATGGTTTTGCCTGTGACGCGCGCAAGGAAGACGAGGTGGTCGCGCTGATCGAGCAAATCGAAAGCCAGATCGGTCCGATTGAAGCCTTTGTATTCAACATCGGCGCCAACGTGCCCTGCAGCATCCTTGAAGAGACCGCGCGCAAATATTTCAAGATTTGGGAGATGGCCTGTTTTTCCGGTTTCCTCAATGCTCGGGAAGTGGGCAAACGCATGGCCTCGCGCCAGCGCGGAACGATTCTGTTCACCGGGGCCACGGCGGGACTGCGCGGGGCTTCAGGGTTCGCCGCCTTCGCAGGGGCCAAACATGGCATTCGCGCATTGGCCCAAAGCATGGCCCGTGAACTGGGGCCGATGAATATTCATGTGGCCCATGTGGTGGTGGACGGCGCCATCGACACCGACTTCATTCGCGATAACTTTCCGGAAAAATATGCAACCAAGGATGCGGACGGCATTCTCAATCCCGAACACATCGCCGACAACTATTGGTATCTGCACGCCCAACCCCGCGACGCCTGGACCTTCGAGCTGGACCTGCGGCCCTGGAGCGAACGCTGGTAAACCGCCCCCCTCACAATAACAAGAGCGCAGATACCATGAGCAAATCCGTGGAGTTTTTCTTCGACCTCGGCAGCCCGACCACCTACCTGGCCTATACCCAACTACCGACCCTGTGCGCGCAAACCAACAGTCAGTTGATCTACCGTCCGATGCTGCTTGGCGGCGTCTTCAAGGCGACCGGCAATGCGTCACCGGTTACCGTGCCGGCCAAGGGGCCTTATCTATTCAAGGATTTGAATCGCTTCGCCAACCGCTACGGCGTTGACTTCAAGCTCAATCCGCACTTCCCGATCAATACGCTGTTACTGATGCGCGCCGTGACCGGCATGCAACTGCACCATCCCGAACGATTCGAGGCCTTCATCGATTGCCTGTTTCGCGCCCTGTGGGTGGACGGCCGCAATCTCAACGACTCGGCAACAGTCGCGGAGGTGTTGAACCAGGGCCATTTTGATCCCGATCATGTGCTGGCCCTGACGAGCAACGAGCAGGTCAAGGAATCACTCAAGATCACCACCGAAGAAGCGATTAAACGGGGCGTGTTCGGCGCCCCGAGCATGTTCGTCGGCGACGAGCTGTTCTTCGGCCAGGATCGGCTGGACTTCGTCCGTGAAGCCCTGGGCTGATGCCTTACGTCAGATCGCCTGCGTCCGCGTGTTCAGCCATTGCAGCGCGTCGCCTTCCAGCAACGGGCTCAATCGACGCTGAACCTCGGCATGGTAGGCGTTGAACCAGTCTTTTTCGTCCTGGGTCAGCAAGGACGGCTCCAGGCAACGCGTGTCGATCGGGCACAGGGTCAGGGTTTCGAACTCGAGGAAGTCGCCGAACTCGCTGCTCCCCGCCTCGCGATTCAACACCAGGTTCTCGATGCGTACCCCCCAACGGCCCGGACGATAAGTGCCCGGTTCGATAGAGGTGATCATGCCCGCCTGCATCGCTGTTTGCGGCGCGGCGGCGGCCTGATAGGCAATCACCTGCGGGCCTTCATGAACGTTGAGAAAGTAACCGACGCCGTGGCCAGTGCCATGACCGTAGTCCACCTGCTCGGCCCAGATCGGCGCGCGAGCGATGGCGTCCAGCAAGGGCGACAGAATGCCCCGGGGGAATTTGGCGCGAGACAAGGCAATCACGCCCTTGAGCACGCGAGTGCAATCCCGCTTCTGCTCCACGGTAGGCGTTCCGACTGGCACCATACGGGTGATATCGGTGGTACCACCCAGGTATTGGCCGCCAGAATCGATCAGCAGCAAGCCATCGCCCTCGATGACCGCGTGGGCTTGCTCCGTGGCGTGGTAATGGGGCATCGCGCCGTTGGCGTTGAACGCGGCAATGGTATTGAAGCTCAGTGAGACAAATTCCGGCCGGCGTGTACGGGCGGCGGTCAGGTGCTCATCGATGGTCAGTTCGGTAATGCGCTCGCGACCCCAGGCGCTTTCCAGCCAGGCAAAGAACTCGCAAAGCGCCGCACCGTCCTGCTCCATGGCCCGACGAATGTGCTCGGCGTCGGCCAGGCTTTTGCGAGACTTGGCCAGCGTCGTAGGGTTGAGTCCCTCGACCAGCTTCACGCCACTGTCCAGATTATCCAGCAAACCGACCGTGACCCGCGCCGGATCGATCTGCAGGCTCGCGCCACTGGGCACTTCCCGTAATGCGGCCGCCGCTTCGCTGTAATCACGCAGGGTCACGCCGTCCTGTTCAAGAACGGCACGCAGCGACGCATCGACCTTATCCAGGGCCACGAACAGCGTTGCCTGTTGCTGGCTGATCAAGGCAAAGGAAACGAATACCGGGTTGAACGACACATCCGCACCGCGCAAGTTGAACAGCCAGGCGATGTCATCCAGCGTGGCGATGAAATGCCACTGGGCACCGCGCTCCTTGAGGGTTTCCCGCAGCTTGGCGAGTTTCTCGACCCGGCTGACGGTCGCCTGCGGCGGCAGATGGGCATAAACCGGTTGGCTCGGCAGGCTTGGGCGGTCGCTCCAGGCCTCCTTGAGCAGATCCATGTCGGTGCGCAACCGCGCCCCGCGTGCCTGAAGCTTGTCGCTCAGGGTCCGGGCCGAGGCCACAGCCATGACCGCGCCATCAACCGCCACCGCTGCGCCTTCAGGCGTCTGTTCGGCCAGCCAATCCAGCGGGCCAGCCTGACCGGGAATGAGCTTGACCAGTTCAATACCGCTGCCTTCAAGCTCCTTGGTGGCCTGCTCCCAATAACGGCTGTCCGCCCAGACGCCCGCGAAGTCCGCCGTGACGATCAGAGTCCCAACCGAGCCATGAAACCCCGACAGCCATTGCCGTCCTTGCCAATAGCCCGGCAGGTATTCCGACAGATGCGGGTCGGCCGATGGCACCAGCAATGCGTGAATGCCTTCGCGATTCATCAATTGGCGGATTCGGGCCAGGCGCTGGGGAACCAGTCCATGGGTCAAAGGCTCGGTACTCATCGTTTCTCCTGCTCGTAAAATAGTGTTGTTCGCTTGCACCAAGGGCTCTGGATATCAACCACAGCGACTGATCAGCGAGCTTAACAGGCATCCGCCCCAAGCTCAGCCCTTAGCCGATGCTTTCGAGCAGCAACGGATACAACGAGGCGACCAATAACAGCGCCATCCCCCAGTTGAACAGGCGCAGCCAGCGACGATCACGCAAAAGATTGCGTAACAGGCTGCCGCACACCACCCACAGGCTTACGCTCGGCAGGTTGATCAGGGCAAACACCGCGGCGATAACCACCACATTGAAGAAATAACCTTGAAGCGGCGTGTAGGTGCTGATGGCGCCGATGGCCATGATCCAGGCCTTGGGATTGACCCACTGAAACGCCGCCGCGCCCCAATAGCTGATGGGCGTGCTGTCCCCTGGCCGGTTTTCAGAGACCGGCCCGGAGTGGGCGATTTTCCACGCCAGGTACAACAGGTAGGTCGCACCCACGTAGCGCAGTACGGTGTAGAGCAGAGGGTAGGTCTGGAACACCGCGCCCAGGCCAAGCCCCACCGCCAGCACCAGGGAAAAGAAGCCGCAGGTGATGCCCAGCATGTGAGGAATCGTGCGGTTGAAACCGAAATTGACGCCCGAGGCCAGCAACATGGTGTTGTTGGGACCGGGGGTGATCGAGGTCACCAGGGCAAACAGGGCGAAGCCCAGCAACAGGTCAAGCGAAAGGGTCATGGCAGGCATATCCAATGGGACGGTCAGTCAAGTCATGACCCTACCCCACGTCCTGAGCCAAACCCATGGACAGTTAGGCAAAACTTCGAGCAGTACAGTCCTCAGCTCGGCCGCCCAGACCGCTTCATGGCTCGCTCGGCGCTCATTTGCCCCTGGTCGTCGAATCCCACGTTTTTCTGCGAAGGACCGAGCAACTCGGCTTTTTTCGCGTGATATTCCTCAAACGACAGGCCCCGGCGATTCAAGGCTTCAAGGGCCAGTTCACGGGTTTCTTCGGCGGTGTAGGGGCGCAACTCCGGCGACGAAGAGGCGCAGCCGCTCAACACAGTGGCCGTTAACAGCAGCAAACAGCAAAAGTCCGATTCATGGCAAGTATCCAATGTTCTGAAGTGGGGCGATGAACAAAGGCTACCCGCCGCCTTCACGCGGCAGAAATCAACCCGTTTGATAGTGGGTATTGCTGGCTCGGATCGTCCGCTGCGCTTAACCGACCAACTGGCAATGCAGGGCGTTGTCGGCACTGCGTTCGATGTTGCGCAACACCTGGAACGAGCCGAATGTCACGGCCTTGGCCCTGTGGGCCTGGATCAGCCGCCAGAAATCCTGCTCACCACGCTCGAAACTCTGAAACGCCGCTTCGCCCGCCTCGCGGTTTTGCCAATGCAAATAGTTGAGAACCCGTCGTCCGTCCTCGCTGACCTGGATACTGGCACTCAGAAATCCTGCATGCCCCCGGGCCAGCCGCTCGGTCTGCTCTGACAGGGCCGTCACCAGCGCCTGTTGCCATTGAGGTTCGATGTCGAACTCCATCAACTGGGTAAAACTCTGATTGTTCCTTGGTGATTGCATGAAAGGTCCTCGCTGTACGTAGGGCGGATCTTGCGGTCCGATGGCGTGCAGGGTAAAACCTCTAGTTAACTCAAGGTCAAGCAGAGAATGCAGGCGATGACACAGATAAACGTCCACAAGGAACTCACCGTCGGCCAAGTGGCCGCCCGCAGTGGCGTGGCCGTCACCGCCCTGCACTTCTATGAATCCAAGGGGCTGATCAAAAGTAATCGTAACCAGGGCAACCAACGCCGCTATCCACGGGAAGTGTTGCGACGTGTGGCGCTGATCAAGGTCGCCCAAGGCCTTGGCATTCCGTTGGCCGAAATCGGCAGCGCCTTGAAAACCTTGCCCGACGACCGCGCCCCAACGGCGAACGACTGGAAGATCCTCTCAGCCCAGTGGAGCCGCGAGCTGGATCAGCGCATCAACCACTTGATGGCGCTGCGCGATCGACTCAACGGCTGCATCGGTTGCGGCTGCCTGTCGATGGAAGGTTGCCCGCTGCGTAACCAGGGCGATGTGTTGGGCAAGCGCGGGCCGGGAGCGCATCTGCTGGACACGCCGTGAAACGTTCGTCGGGTCATGCGCCGCCCCCAAGTCGCTGTCCTATAGTGGATGGGCGCAAATCGGCGAGGCCCTCTTCGCCTCCCCATAACAACAAGGAGAAACGTCATGGGTGTCAAAGCCATTCCTGAAGGTTTCCATAGCATCACGCCCTACCTGGGCATTCAAAAAGCCGCTGAAGCCATCGAGTTCTACAAAAAAGCCTTCAATGCCACCGAGGTCATGCGCCTGGACATGCCGGACGGGGGCGTCGGTCATGCCGAGCTGCGGATTGGCGATTGCCCGATCATGCTCGGCACGCCTTGTGATCAAGGGCCGTTGCGTAACCCCGAACAATCGGTGCCGGTAGGCCTGCATCTCTATGTCGAAGATGTGGACAAAGCATTCGCCCAAGCGATTGCCGCTGGTGGCACGGTGATTTCCGAGGTCAAGGATCAGTTCTATGGTGATCGCAGCGGCACCTTGAAAGACCCCTTTGGGCATGTGTGGTTTCTGGCTACGCACAAGGAGGATCTGACTCAGGAACAGATTGAACAGCGGGCCAGGGAGATGTTTCAACAGCAGGGCTGACGGCCAACCTGCTCTTGTGGCGAGGGGCCCCATCCCCTTGCCGCAGTTTTTTTACATTTCCGCCCAGCCGATTTGCTGGAGCCAGGATGGGAAATACATCCGGTTCGCAAACGCGAAACATTTTCTTTCATCTTTCGCTTCAGGATTTCCATTGCTCGTTCGTCTTAATTAGATGCAGCAGGTCGCGTCGGCAAAAGCCACGACCGGCTTTTCAGGGTTCAGGGGATTACGAAGCCCGTAATACCGAGCCTTTCATCGAATCAAGACGTTCAAACCATGTCGAAGAAATCCCGCTCCAAACTCTGGTTTCTGGTTCATAGCTGGCTGGCACTGCCCATCTGGTTTTTCGTCCTCATCGTTTGCGTCACCGGCACGCTGGCGGTGGTCAGCCAGGAGATCGTCTGGCTGGTCAATCCCGAGATGCGCGCCAGCAAACCCTCGGACGACGCAGCGCTGCTCAGCTACGACCAGGTCGTCGCCGCCATCAAGCAAGCCCAGCCGCAAACCCAGGTGCAGAGCATCGTACGCCCGGATGAGTCGCATTTTGCCCTGGAGGTCGGCGTGACCTACCCCGACGGGCGCCCCGACAAGATCTACGTCAACCCATACAGCGGCATCGTCCAGGGCTCGGCGCCGACGTTCAATTTCAGAGGTTTTACCCGTGCCCTGCATGGCTGGTGGCTGGTACCGTTCACCAATGGTTACAGCTGGGGATGGTACCTGGTGTCACTCCTCGGCCTGCCGCTGCTGGCATCCCTGGTGACCGGGCTGGTGGTCTACAAGCGTTTCTGGAAGGGTTTTTTCCGTCCGACCCTGCGGATCCGCCACGGCGCACGCATTTTCTGGGGCGATTTCCACAGGCTCAGCGGCATCTGGTCGATCTGGTTCATCGCGGTCATTTCCATTACCGGCACCTGGTTCCTGATCGAGGCGTTGCTGTCGGACAACCAGATTTCCATTTCCAGCGCACCGGTCATTCCGGTGGTATCACGTGAAAGTGTCCCGCTGTCAGCCGACGGTACCGCGCCATCACAACTGACCCTGGACCGCGCGATTGAAATCGCCCGCCAGCAAATCCCTGGCCTGGAAACCAGCTTCGTCAGCCTGCCCGGCAACGCTTACAGCCACTTGGAAATCGGTGGACGCGGTTGGTATCCGCTGATGTTCCAGACCGCCACCATCAATCCCTATAACGGTGAGGTCGCCGCCTCGCGACTGCTGTCGGACCGCACAGCGCTGGAATTCGTCACCGAATCCATGCGCCCATTGCACACCGGGGACTTCGGCGGCCTCTGGATCAAGCTCATCTGGTTCTTCTTCGGTTTGATCATGAGCATGATGGTCCTCAGCGGGCTGCTGATCTGGACCAAACGCACCGCCCTGGCCACCGCGAATGCCTTCAAGCGCAGCCAAAAACCTTCCCGGCAAGCTCGAACTGCGCCGTTGTTGCAGCCGTCCATCCACCGTGAATCGCCGGAGGGCAACCTGTGACCCCGTCCACCACCGCGCAGCCATCGCGTCTAAGTGTGTTCTGGCAAAAATGGCGCTTTCACCTCAACGTACTGCTATTGCTGATCCCACTGGGTTTCATGCCCAAGTACTTCTCCGAAGCCGCGTTGTTCCGCGGTGATGCCGGGCTGGGTGAGCGGGAGGTCGGTGAAGTCCAGGTCGGCCCCTGGAGCCTGCGCCTTGCAGAGTTTCGCGACGAAGCGCCACGCCTCGATGGACCGGCAGGCCATATGAAGCACTTCAACGCCGCGCTGTGCCAAAGCTGCATCAGCCAGGTCAAGGCTACTTATCTGCGTATCGGCAAACCTCGCAGCCTGCGGGCCGCCGGGGTGATTTTCTTCGGCTCGCCCTATCGCATGGGCGCCTTGTTGCCGGTGCCGCAAAAGACCCGGCTCGACGCCGAACTGTGGATCACCCTTGAAGGCTGGGACGGCTCGATGCACCAGGCTTCCATACCCCTGAGCCAGGCCTCGCCGGCCACCATCGCCTGGCTGAAAACCCAAGGAGCCCAACCATGACTGCCCGCGGCTATCTCAACAGCCTGGTGCTGCTGCTCTGCGCAGGTGCCAGCAGCAACGCCCTGGCCCATAACCCGATGTGTGAATGCAAGGCCATCGACGCTGAGCAGATCCAGTGCACCGGCGGTTTTTCCGACGGCAGTGGCGCGCCCGGCGTGACCCTGGATGTGATCGGCTACGACGAAACCATCCTGGTGCCGGGCAAGCTTGGCGCCGATTCAACGCTGACATTCAAGAAGCCCAACACCGAATTCTACGTACTCTTCGACGCCGGCCCCGGCCACGTGGTGGAAATCGACCAAGCCGATATCGAGGCCCCATGAGCAATCCCACCACCCAAGTGATCCGCCCCGCCGGCGCCGGCCATGAAACCCTGTATGTGTTGCTGCTGTGCCTGATCATCATTCTGGTGGCCGGATCGGTGGTGGCCTGGCACGGCGAAACCCATGACGTCAGCGAGGTGCCTGCCCATCAAGTTGACGCCCGCCGCGATCTCAGCGCTGCCGAGCAAGGCATCTATGCCGACCTGCGGGTGACCCTGGATGAGATCCGTCTGCTACGCGAAGAGCAACAGTCCCTGCCCACCCCGCAAATCCTGGCCGAAGAGGGCTTTGCCCCGTTCGCTCAGGATGCCAGTTCCGTCAGCCGAGGCGGACATGTCTGGCAGCAGGTGGAGAACCGGGCCTACTTCGGCGCCAGTGCAAATCCATCCGTCGCCGGTTCATTTCTGATGCGCATCGGCGAAGCATCCGACGCCGCCCCGGACATCTGGCTCAATCGCGGCAACAGCGTCGCCGTCTCCAGCGATCTGGACGACACCGCTTTGTCCGCCGCCGGCTGGAAGCAGATCGTCGCGCAGTTCGACGCCGGCGTAACCCGCCAGCACCGGCACTGACCCCACGTCCTCATTCGAGAGAAGACCGTTTGCCCATGTCTATTGCATTTCAACGCCGCCCTTTGCTGGGCCTGCTGATCGGCCTGCTCGCCTGTCTGTTCACACCACTGGCCAGCGCCGAAGCGGCCAAGCGCCTGCGTATTGGCATCACCCTGCATCCTTATTACAGCTACGTGGCCAACATCGTCGGCGACAAGGCCGAAGTGGTGCCGCTGATCCCGGCCGGCTTCAACCCCCACGCCTACGAACCTCGTGCCGAGGACATCAAGCGCATCAGTGGGCTCGATGTGATCGTGCTCAACGGTGTGGGTCATGACGATTTCGCCGACCGGATGATCGCCGCCAGCGAAACCCCGAACGTGAACGTGATCGAAGCCAATGAAAACGTACCGCTGCTGGCTGCCACCGGGATCGCCGCCCGGGGCGCCGGCAAGGTCGTGAACCCGCATACCTTCCTGTCCATCAGCGCCTCCATTGCCCAGGTCAATAACATCGCCCGGGAGCTGGGCAAGCTTGATCCGGACAACGCCAAGGCATACACCCAGAACGCCCGCGCCTATGGCAAGCGTCTGCGACAAATGCGTGCCGCGGCCCTGGCAAAGTTGACCCAGGCCCCCAATGCCGAGTTGCGGGTCGCCACGGTCCACGCCGCCTACGATTACCTGCTGCGCGAATTCGGCCTGGAGGTCACCGCCGTGGTCGAGCCGGCCCATGGCATCGAGCCAAGCCCGAGCCAGTTGAAGAAGACCATCGACCAACTGCGCGAACTGGACGTGAAAGTGATCTTCTCGGAGATGGACTTTCCGTCCACCTACGTCGACACCATCCAGCGTGAGTCGGGGGTGAAACTGTACCCGCTCTCGCACATTTCCTACGGCGACTACAGCGCCGAGAAGTACGAAAAGGAAATGACCGGCAACCTCGACACCGTGGTCCGGGCCATTCAGGAGTCCGGCGCATGACTGTCCAGGAAACGCTCACCTTGCAACACGTCGGCCCCTTGATCGAGTTCGACGATGTCAGCCTGAACCTGGGCCGCACCACGATTCTCGACGCCGTGGCCTTCCAGGTGCAGCCGGGCAGCATTCATGCGCTGGTGGGTCCGAACGGCGGAGGCAAGAGTTCGCTGATCAAGACCTTGCTCGGGCAGATGCCCCACCAGGGACGCTTGAGCCTGCAATGGCCGGGTGAGCCCGGTGTCATCGGCTATGTGCCCCAAGCCTTGGAATTCGACCGCGGCCTGCCTATGACCGTGGATGATTTCATGGCAGCGATGTGCCAACGCCGGCCGGCCTTTCTCGGCCTGAGCAAGCATTACGTCGGCGCTATCGGCCAGGCCCTGGAACGGGTCGGCATGCAGGACAAACGCAAGCGTCGCATGGGCGCGCTGTCCGGCGGTGAACGCCAGCGGGTGTTGTTGGCCCAGGGGCTGATTCCTGCGCCGCAACTGCTGGTGCTGGATGAACCGATGTCGGCGCTGGACGAGGCCGGCATCCAGGTGTTTGAACACCTGCTGCGAGACTGGCGCCAGGCCGGCATCACGGTGCTGTGGATCGAACATGACCTGGAAGCCGTCGGGCGCCTGGCTGACCGCGTCACCGGCCTGAACCGCCGCGTGCTGTTCGATGGCCCGCCGCGTCAGACCCTGACGCCGGAGCGCTTGCTGACGCTGTTTTCCACCCATCCACGCCCGAACGGGAGCGCCGCCTGATGAGTTACGAAGCCTTTCGTTTGATGGTCCAGGGTTGGGCGTCGTCCGGCTATCTGCCCGAAGCGCTGGCTTACGGGTTTGTGGTCAATGCGTTGCTGGCCGGGCTGCTGATCGGCCCGGTGCTGGGTGGCCTCGG
>NZ_WUUD01000022.1:12848-13251 GCF_009831705.1 Pseudomonas sp. PICF6
CCTGGTGGTGGTCAAGCGCTTCGCGTTTTTCTCTGAAGCCGTGGGCCACGCGGCGCTGACCGGCGTGGCGGTCGGCATCCTGCTCGGCGAACCCTACACCGGGCCCTACGGCAGCCTGTTCGGCTATTGCCTGCTGTTCGGCATCCTGCTCAATTACCTGCGCAACCGCACCGGCCTGGCACCGGACACGCTGATCGGCGTTTTCCTCTCGGTGTCCCTGGCCCTGGGCGCCAGCCTGCTGCTGATCCTGGCGGGCAAGATCAACGTGCACATTCTGGAAAACGTGCTGTTCGGCTCGGTGCTGACGGTCAATGGCAATGACCTGCTGGTGCTGGCGGTGGTCGGTTCACTGGTGATGGCTTTGGCGTTGCCGCTGTACAACCGCATCATGCTCGCCAGTTTC
>NZ_WUUD01000022.1:13261-14583 GCF_009831705.1 Pseudomonas sp. PICF6
GGCGGCGGTGCGCGGGGTGGCGGTCAAGACGCTGGATTACCTGTTCGTGGTGTTGGTGACGCTGATCACCGTGGCGGCGGTAAAGGTCATCGGCGCAATTCTGGTGGGGGCCTTGCTGGTGATTCCGGCGGCTGCGGCGCGTCTGCTCAGCCAGTCGTTGAAAGGTTTTTTCTGGTGCTCCGTGCTGATCGCAACCGTCAGCACCCTGTGCGGGATTCTCGCACCGATTGTCTTCGACCTGCCGATCCCGTCCGGTGCCGCGATCATTCTGGTGGCCGGCATCGCATTTGCCCTGGCCGCCATTGCCCGGGGTGTTGTCCCCAGCCTCAAAGGGAATCTTGGATAAATGGTTCTTTCATTGCGACAACTGGCATTGGCCGTGGCCCTGTGCGGTCTGGTAAACAGCCCTTCTTTCGCCGCCGAAGGCACACCGGTGCGCCTGCTTGCTTCGTTGCCGGTCACCTACGGCTTGGGTGAAGCGTTGCTCAAGGGCACCGATGTCAGCCTGGAGCGCGCCGCGCCGGCCAATCTGCCCGGGACGCGCCAGAATGCCTACTTCAGCGGCCGTGGCGCGCCGGCTCTGAGCAAGCTGGCCAGCGATGCCGACGCAGTAATCGGGCTGCGCTCGTTGTGGCCGGATGATCCGCTGTACCCCATGGCCCGACGCAGCAATATCCGCATCGTCGAAGTCGATGCCGCCCGCCCGGTGGACGGCGCCCTGCCCGGCATTGCCGTGCAACCGGGATCGGTCGATGGCCTGGCGAGCCAACCGTGGATGGCCAGCCATAACCTGGGACGGATGGCCGATGTCATCGCCGCCGACCTGGTGCGCCTGGCACCGACGGCCAAACCGAAGATCGACGCCAACCTGGCGGCGCTCAAGCAACGCCTGCTCAAGCTCAGCGCCGAGAGTGAAAAACGCCTGGCCAGTGCCGACAACCTGAGCGTGGTCAGCCTGAGCGAGCATTTTGGCTACTTGATAAGCGGCTTGAATCTGGACGGGATCAGCACCGATGCCCGGCCCGACGCCGAATGGACACCCGAAGCCCTCAAGCAATTGACCGCCACGTTGAAAGACAACGATGTGAAGCGGGTGCTGCATCATCGCCAGCCCGCGGATGCCGTGAAAGCAGCCATCACTGAGGGCGGCAGTCAGTTACTGGTCCTGAGCACCGACGCCGCCGACCCGGTGGCGGAGCTGGAGAGCAATGTGGACCTGGTCGTCACCGCGTTGACAGGGGGCTGATTGCAGGAATGCGCGCCCCTGTGGGAGCGGGCTTGCTCGCGATAGCGGTGTATCAGGCGACATCAATGCTGACTGT
>NZ_WUUD01000022.1:14593-33369 GCF_009831705.1 Pseudomonas sp. PICF6
CGGCACATCCAACCTCTTTGCGGGCTGTACCATCGCTATCGCGAGCAGGCTCGCTCCCACAGTTTTGATCGCGGATGCTCGCAGACGCCGCGTTCACCACGGGTTTGCCTGGGTCAAGTGTCAGTTCAGAACATCCCCCGGCACCCGCACAAACCCTTCCATCAATACCCGCGCGCTGCGGCTCATGATGGCTTTTTTCACGGTCCATTCGCCATTGACCTGGCTGGCCTCGGCGCCGACGCGCAAGGTGCCGGAGGGATGGCCGAAGCGCACAGCGGTGCGGTCGATGCCGCCGGCCGCCAGGTTCACCAGCGTGCCGCTGATCGCCGCCGCCGTGCCGATGGCGACCGCCGCGGTGCCCATCATCGCATGGTGCAGTTTGCCCATGGACAGTGCTCGCACCAGCAAGTCGACGTCCCGCGTCGTCACGGCTTTACCGCTGGAGGAGATGTAGTCCGCCGGCGGTGCGACAAACGCCACCTTCGGCGTGTGCTGGCGCTGGGCGGCTTCGTCCAGATGCTGAATCAGGCCCATGCGCAAGGCGCCGTGGGCACGGATGGTTTCGAACATAGCCAGGGCCTTGGGATCGCCATTGATGGCGCCCTGCAATTCGGTGCCGGTATAACCAACGTCCCGGGCATTGATGAAGATCGTCGGGATGCCGGCGTTGATCAGGGTCGCCTTGAAGGTACCAACACCAGGCACCTCAAGGTCGTCCACCAGGTTGCCGGTGGGAAACATCGAGCCGCCACCGCCCTCCTCCTCGGCCGCCGGGTCCATGAATTCCAGTTGCACTTCAGCCGCCGGAAAGGTCACGCCGTCGAGCTCGAAGTCACCGGTTTCCTGCACCGCGCCGTCGGTGATCGGCACATGGGCGATGATGGTCTTGCTGATATTGGCTTGCCAGATCCGCACCACGGCCACGCCGTTTTGTGGGATGCGACTGGCGTCCACCAAACCACTGCTGATGGCGAATGAACCGACCGCCGCCGACAGGTTGCCGCAGTTGCCGCTCCAGTCCACGAACGGTTTGTCGATGGACACCTGACCGAACAGGTAATCGACATCGTGATCGGCTCGGGTGCTCTTGGACAGGATCACAGTCTTACTGGTGCTCGACGTCGCGCCGCCCATGCCATCGATCTGCTTCTCGTATGGATCGGGGCTGCCGATCACCCGCAGCAGCAAAGCATCCCGGACCGAGCCGGGAACGCGGGCCGCTTCGGGCAGGTCCTGCAAGCTGAAGAACACGCCTTTGCTGGTGCCACCACGCATGTAAGTGGCGGGGATTCTGATTTGCGGTGCGTGAGCCATGATGCTCCTCAAGCGGGCCCGCAAGGGTGCCCGCAGCTGTGATTTAGACGGCAACCGCCGATTCCAGGAAGTCCTGGGCAAAGCGCTGCAATACGCCGCCGGCTTCGTAGATCGACACTTCTTCGGCGGTATCGAGACGGCAGGTCACCGGCACTTCGACGCGCTCGCCGTTCTTGCGGGTGATGACCAGGGTCAGCGTCGCACGCGGGGTGCGCTCGCCGATCACGTCATAGACCTCGCTGCCGTCGATGCCCAGGGTCTTGCGATCGGTGCCCGGCTGGAACTCCAGCGGCAACACCCCCATCCCCACCAGATTGGTGCGGTGGATACGCTCGAAACCTTCAGCGGCAATCGCCTCGACACCGGCCAGGCGCACGCCCTTGGCCGCCCAGTCCCGGGACGAACCCTGGCCGTAGTCGGCACCGGCGATGATGATCAGCGGCTGCTTGCGCTCCATGTAGGTTTCGATGGCTTCCCACATGCGCATGACCTGGCCTTCCGGCTCGACCCGGGCCAGAGAACCCTGCTTGACCTTGCCGTTTTCCTGGACCATCTCGTTGAACAGTTTCGGGTTGGCGAAGGTCGCACGCTGGGCGGTCAAATGGTCGCCCCGATGGGTTGCGTAAGAGTTGAAATCTTCTTCCGGCAGGCCCATTTTCGCCAGGTATTCGCCAGCGGCACTGTCGAGCATGATGGCGTTGGACGGCGACAGGTGGTCGGTGGTGATGTTGTCCGGCAGCACCGCCAGCGGACGCATGCCCTTGAGCGGCCGCGCACCGGCCAGCGCTCCTTCCCAATACGGCGGGCGACGGATATAGGTGCTTTGCGGGCGCCAGTCATACAACGGCGTCACTTTTGGCCCGGTGTCCTCCTGGATGGCGAACATCGGGATGTACACCTGACGGAACTGCTCCGGCTTCACCGAGGCCTTGACCACCGCATCGATTTCTTCGTCGCTCGGCCAGATGTCCTTGAGGCGGATCTCGCGACCGTCCACCACGCCCAGCACATCCTTCTCGATGTCGAAGCGGATGGTCCCGGCGATGGCATAGGCCACCACCAGCGGCGGCGAGGCAAGGAACGCCTGTTTGGCGTACGGATGGATGCGCCCATCGAAGTTGCGGTTGCCCGATAACACAGCGGTGGCGTACAAGTCGCGGTCGATGATTTCCTGCTGGATCAGCGGGTCCAGCGCACCGGACATGCCATTGCAGGTGGTGCAGGCGAAGGCCACGACACCAAAACCCAATTGCTCCAGCTCTTTGGTCAGACCGGCTTCATCCAGGTACAGCGCCACGGTTTTCGACCCCGGCGCCAGGGACGACTTGACCCATGGCTTGCGGGTCAGGCCCAGGCGGTTGGCGTTGCGCGCCAGCAGGCCGGCAGCGATCACGTTGCGTGGGTTGCTGGTGTTGGTGCAACTGGTGATGGCGGCGATGATCACCGCGCCGTCGGGCATTTGCCCGGGCACATCGTCCCACTGACCGGAGATACCTTTGGCGGCCAGATCCGACACCGCGACGCGGGCGTGGGGGTTGCTGGGACCAGCCATGTTGCGCACCACCGACGACAGATCAAAGGTCAAGCCGCGCTCGTATTGCGCGCCCTTGAGCGTGTCGGCCCACAGGCCTGCCTGCTTGGCGTAGGTCTCGACCAGTTGAACCTGCTGGTCTTCGCGGCCGGTGAGCTTCAGGTAATCGATAGTCTGTTGGTCGATGTAGAACATCGCCGCCGTGGCGCCGTATTCCGGGGCCATGTTGGAAATGGTCGCGCGGTCGCCCAAGGTCAGGGCGCTGGCGCCTTCACCGAAAAACTCCAGCCAGGCACCGACGACTTTTTGTTTGCGCAGGAATTCGGTCAGCGCCAGCACCATGTCGGTGGCGGTGATGCCCGGTTGTAACTTGCCGGTCAGCTCGACGCCAATGATTTCCGGCAGGCGCATCCACGAGGCACGCCCCAACATCACGCTTTCGGCTTCCAGGCCGCCAACGCCAATGGCGATCACGCCCAAGGCATCGACGTGGGGGGTGTGGCTGTCAGTGCCCACGCAGGTATCAGGGAACGCCACGCCGTCACGCTGCTGGATCACCGGTGACATTTTTTCCAGGTTGATCTGGTGCATGATCCCATTGCCCGGCGGGATCACGTCGACGTTCTTGAAGGCTTTCTTGGTCCAGTTGATGAAGTGAAAGCGGTCTTCGTTGCGCCGGTCTTCAATGGCGCGGTTCTTGGCGAACGCCTGGGGATCGGACCCGCCGCTTTCCACCGCCAGGGAGTGGTCGACGATCAACTGGGTCGGCACCACCGGATTGACCTGCGCCGGATCGCCGCCCTGCAGGGCAATGGCGTCGCGCAGGCCGGCCAGGTCTACCAGGGCGGTCTGGCCGAGGATGTCATGGCACACTACCCGGGCCGGAAACCATGGGAAGTCCAGATCGCGCTTGCGCTCGATCAGTTGCAGCAGCGACTCGCCCAGCGTCGCCGGGTCGCAGCGACGCACCAGGTTTTCCGCCAGCACCCTGGAGGTATACGGCAGGCCATCGTAAGCGCCAGGCCGGATGGCATCCACGGCCCCGCGAACGTCGAAATAATCCAGCGAAGTGCCGGGCAGCGGTTTGCGAAATTCTGTGTTCATCGTCAGCACTCGGGTCACGGTGGTTTCAGAAGGGGTTGGCGCAGCTACTGAAGTGAACCTGTTCCCCTGTGGGAGCGAGCCTGCTCGCGATGACTGAGTCGCAGCCGACATCGATGTCGTCTGGCCCACCGCTATCGCGAGCAGGCTCGCTCCCACAATGGTTTTCGGTTCCTTCAGTTGCAGCGTCAGCGCCCTCCAGTTCAGCGTTGTTCGATTGGCACGAACTTGCGCTGTTCGACGCCGGTGTATTCGGCGCTCGGTCGGATGATGCGGTTG
The DNA here is from genome assembly GCF_009831705.1 of Pseudomonas sp. PICF6. NCBI lineage: Bacteria > Pseudomonadati > Pseudomonadota > Gammaproteobacteria > Pseudomonadales > Pseudomonadaceae > Pseudomonas > Pseudomonas sp. PICF6. The sequence continues at coordinate 18,819 of NZ_WUUD01000022.1, forward strand.
TTGGCACGTTGTTCGTAGACGTGGGCGGCCCAGCCCGTCAGGCGCGAGCAAACGAAGATCGGCGTGAACAGCTTGGTCGGGATGCCCATGAAGTGGTACGCCGAGGCATGGTAGAAATCGGCGTTGGGAAACAGTTTTTTCTGCTCCCACATGGTCTTGTCGATGGCCTCGGAAACCGGGAACAACACCGTGTCACCCACCTCGTCGGCGAGTTTTTTCGACCAGCCCTTGATCACCTCGTTGCGCGGGTCGTTGTCCTTATAGATCGCGTGGCCGAAGCCCATGATCTTGTCCTTGCGCTCGAGCATCCCGAGGGTGCCCTTGATCGCTTCCTCCGGCGACTGGAAGCGCTGGATCATTTCCATCGCCGCTTCGTTGGCCCCACCGTGCAACGGGCCGCGTAGCGAACCGATGGCGGCGGTGATGCAAGAAAACAGGTCAGACAGGGTCGAGGCACACACCCGCGCCGTGAAGGTCGAGGCATTGAACTCGTGCTCGGCATACAGAATCAGCGAGACGTTCATCACCTTGACGTGCAGCTCGCTCGGCTTCTTGCCATGCAACAGGTGCAGGAAATGGCCGCCGATGGAGGTCTCGTCGGTCACACACTCGATGCGCTGGCCTTCGTGACTGAAGCGATACCAGTAGCACATGATCGCCGGGAACGCGGCCAACAGGCGGTCGGTCTTGTCATGCTGTTCGGAGAAATTCAGCTCCGGTTCCAGGTTGCCCAGGAACGAGCAGCCGGTGCGCATCACGTCCATGGGGTGGGCGTCGGCGGGAATGCGCTCCAACACCTCTTTCAAGGCTTGGGGCAAGTCCCGCAATTGGCTCAGTTTGCCTGTGTAGGCGTCCAGTTGCGCCTGGGTCGGCAGCTCGCCGTACAGCAGCAGATAAGCCACTTCTTCAAATTGCGCGTCAGCCGCCAGTTCGCGGACGTCGTAACCGCGATAGGTCAGGCCGGCTCCTGACTGGCCTACGGTGGACAATGCGGTTTGCCCGGCCACCTGGCCACGGAGCCCGGCGCCACTGAGTACTTTTGCTTCGGCCATTTGCTGTCTCCATTTTTTTAGATTTGTAGAGGCTGCGCTCTGTTCATTTTTTCGCCGCGAACAACGCATCGAGCTTTTGCTCGAAGGTGTGGTAGTCAATGCGATCGTAAAGCTCCATGCGAGTCTGCATGGTGTCGATGACGTTCTGTTGCGTACCGTCGCGGCGGATTGCGGTATAGACGTTCTCGGCCGCTTTGTTCATGGCGCGGAAGGCCGACAGTGGGTACAGCACCAGGGACACGTCGGCGCCCGCCAGTTGTTCGGTGGTGTACAGCGGTGTCGCGCCGAATTCAGTGATGTTGGCCAGGATCGGGGCTTTCACCCGGCTGGCGAACAGCTTGTACATCTCAAGTTCGGTGATGGCTTCCGGAAAGATCATGTCGGCACCGGCCTCGATGCACGCGGCGGCGCGGTCCAGGGCCGATTCCAAGCCCTCCACGGCCAGGGCGTCGGTACGGGCCATGATCACGAAGCTGTCATCGGTGCGCGCGTCGACGGCGGCTTTGATGCGGTCGACCATTTCCTGTTGCGAGACGATCTCTTTGTTCGGACGATGGCCGCAACGCTTGGCGCCGACCTGGTCTTCAATATGAATGGCCGCCGCGCCGAACTTGATCATCGACTTGACCGTGCGGGCCACATTGAACGCCGAGGAGCCAAACCCGGTGTCTACGTCCACCAGCAACGGCAGGTCGCAGACGTCGGTGATACGGCGCACATCGGTCAGCACGTCATCCAGGCCGGTGATGCCCAGGTCCGGCACGCCAAGGGAGCCGGCCGCCACGCCGCCGCCCGACAGGTAGATCGCCTTGAAACCGGCGCGTTTGGCCAGCAGCGCGTGGTTGGCGTTGATCGTGCCCACCACTTGCAGCGGATGCTCGTTGGCGACCGCATCGCGAAAACGCTGGCCTGGAGTGCTGTTGCTCATGACTCACCTCGTTCAGTGGCGGCGCTGTCCTGGAAATGACGCGCGATGTTGCGTTTGGAAGCGCCGATGTGCCGGCGCATCAATAATTCAGCCAGTTCACCGTCACGGTCGGCGATGGCATCGAGAATTCTGTGGTGCTCGGCAAAGGCCTGGCGCGGACGGTTGGGCGTGGTGGAAAACTGGATGCGGTACATGCGCACCAACTGATACAGCTCGCCGCAGAGCATTTGCGTCAGGGTGCGGTTGCCGCTGCCCTGGATGATCCGGTAATGGAAATCGAAGTCGCCTTCCTGCTGGTAATAGCCGACACCGGCCTGGAACGCCGCGTCGCGCTCATGGGTTTCCAGGACCCGGCGCAGCTCGTCGATTTCTTCCAGGGTCATGCGCTCGGCCGCCAGACGGCAGGCCATGCCTTCCAGGGACTCGCGGATTTCATAGAGTTCCAGCAACTCGGCGTGGCTCAGGGATACCACCCTGGCGCCCACGTGAGGCACCCGCACCAGCAAGCGCTGGCCTTCCAGGCGATGGATGGCCTCGCGCAGCGGGCCGCGGCTGATGCCGTAGGTGCGTGCCAGTTCGGGCTCGGAGATCTTGCTGCCAGGCGCGATATCGCCTCGCACGATTGCGGCCTGGATACGCCGGAAGACGTTCTCGGAAAGGGTTTCCGATTCATCTTGGGCCAAGACCGGTGATTCGAGCTGATCGAGCATATTGTCGACACCTTATAAATCTATAAGGCAAAAACTAACCAATCACTGCGCTTTCGTCAAAGTAAAATTAGACATTGTCGACAATCGTCTAATAAGGGCCTCCTCCATAACTAAGTGCGTCGGATAAGCGGTTGCGTCCGGGCGGCGGTGGCGTCAGAAAACCACCGTGCTAGAATGCCGCCGCAATTTGCCGCTCTGCATCTATTAAGAGAAGGCAACCCAGGGAGCTTGTGCAGCAATGCCAGGGCCTGAACCGACGAACGGAACACTGTGCATCAGGATTTATGACACTCAAGCCCTTAACTGCTGTCCTTTGTTTCACGTGCCTGCCGGGGCTTGTCCTGGCGGGTGAAAAGACCGTGTACGGCCTCAATGAATACGCCGCCCTGCAGGGCATCGACCTGGAGGTTGCCGCCAAGTTGGACACCGGGGCCAAAACCGCTTCGCTCAGCGCCCGGGACATCAAGCGCTTCAAACGCGATGGCGAATCCTGGGTGCGTTTTTACCTGGCCATCGACGCGGCGCATTCGCACCCTATCGAACGTCCGCTGGCCCGTGTCAGCAAGATCAAACGCCGCGCCGGTGACTATGACCCCGAAGAAGGCAAGAACTACACGGCTCGGCCGGTCATCGAGCTGGACATCTGCATGGGCTCGGCCCTGCGCAGCATCGAAGTGAACCTCACCGACCGCAGCGCTTTCCAATACCCGCTACTGATCGGCTCCGAAGCCCTCAAACGCTTCGACGCGCTGGTCGACCCCAGTCTCAAATACGCTGCCGGCAAACCCGCCTGCGCCAATGCCGCTCAAACCGCAGAGTAATTCCAATGCGCTCTCTTACCCTCCATTTGAAAATGCTGATCGCCATCCTGGTGGTGCTGGGCCTGTCGGTGACGGCCTATCAGATTTTCGTGCTCGGCATCCCGGTGACCGAAGACGCCACCGACGACTTGTGGAACATCGATGCCAAGATCGAGTTCGTCCCCAATGCCAAGGATCCGGTGAAGATCCAGATGTTCGTGCCGCCGCTGAGCATGGACTACGTCAGCCTCAACGAGAGCTTCATCTCCAATAACTACGGTGTGGCGGTGAACCGGGTGGACGGTAACCGCAAGGTCACGTGGTCGGCCCGTCGGGCCAAGGGCAACCAGACCCTGTATTACCGCCTGGTGCTGACCAAGCGCTATACCTCGGAAAAATCCAAGATCAAGGGCCCGACCTTCCGCGACAGCATCGCCGTCGAGGGCCCCGAGAAGCTGGCCGCCGAAGCCCTGCTCGCGCCGATCCGCCAGCACTCGGCCGACGTCGAGACCTTCATCAGTGAAGCGATCAAACGGGTCAACAACCCCAACGACGACAACGTCAAGCTGCTGCTGGCTGGCGATCCGTCCATAGCCAGCAAGGCCAGAGTCGTCGAACTGGTGCTGTCTATCGCCCACGTGCCGGTGGAGAAGGTCCATACCATCCGCCTGGTTGCCGACCAACCGCAGTCGCCTGAACTGTGGCTGCGCAGTTTCAACGGCACCGACTGGCTGTATTTCAACCCGGATACCGCTGAGCGGGGCCTGCCCAGCGACCGTCTGCTGTGGTGGACCGGTGATGAAAACCTGATCACCGTCGATGGCGGCAAAAAAGCCACCGTCACCTTCACCATGAACAACAGCGAAATGAACGCCATTCGCCTGGCCAAGCTGACGGACGAAAACACCGACGCCAACTTCCTCGAATACTCGCTCTACGGCCTGCCGCTGCAAACCCAGCAAACGTTCATGATCATGGTGATGATCCCGATCGGCGTGCTGGTGATTCTGGTGCTGCGCAACCTGATCGGCCTGCAGACCCTGGGCACGTTCACACCGGTGTTGATCGCCCTGGCCTTCCGCGAAACCCAACTGGGCTTCGGCATCATCCTGTTTACAGTCATCACGACGCTGGGCCTGTCCCTGCGCTCCTATCTGGAACATCTCAAGCTGCAAATGCTGCCAAGGCTTTCGGTGGTGCTGACGTTCGTGGTGGTGCTGATCGCTGCCATCAGCCTGTTCAGCCACAAGCTGGGCCTGGAACGCGGGCTGTCGGTCGCGCTGTTCCCGATGGTGATTCTGACCATGACCATCGAACGCCTGTCCATTACCTGGGAAGAACGCGGCGCCAGCCACGCCATGAAGGTGGCCATCGGCACCCTGTTCGCCGCCGCCCTGGCGCACCTGATCATGAGCGTGCCGGAGCTGGTGTACTTCGTGTTCACCTTCCCGGCCATCCTGCTGATTCTGGTAGGTTTCATGCTGGCCATGGGTCGCTACCGCGGCTACCGCCTGACCGAGCTGGTACGGTTCAAGGCCTTCGTCAAGGCTGACTCATAATGTTCGGCCTGTGGAAGACCTGGAAGGCCCTGGAGGCCCGGGGCATCATGGGCATCAATCGGCGTAACGCCGACTATGTGCTCAAATACAACAAGCGCAGCCTGTACCCGATCGTCGATGACAAGATCATCACCAAGGAGCGAGCCATCGCTGCCGGCATCCATGTGCCGGAGCTGTATGGGGTGATCTCCACCGAGAAGGAAATCGACAAGCTCGACGAGATCATCGGCGGGCGCACCGACTTCGTGATCAAGCCGGCCCAGGGCGCGGGTGGCGACGGCATCATCGTCATTGCCGACCGCTTCGAGGGCCGCTATCGCACGGTGTCCGGCAAGATCATCAGCCATGAAGAAATCGAACACCATGTGTCCAGCATCCTTACCGGTCTGTACTCCTTGGGTGGGCACCGGGACCGGGCGCTGATCGAATATCGCGTGACCCCGGACCAGATCTTCAAGAGCATCAGCTATGAAGGCGTGCCGGACATTCGCATCATCGTACTGATGGGCTATCCGGTGATGGCCATGCTGCGCTTGCCGACCCGCCAGTCCGGCGGCAAGGCCAACCTGCACCAGGGCGCCATCGGCGTGGGTGTCGACCTTGCCACCGGCCTGACCCTGCGCGGTACCTGGCTGAACAACATCATCACCAAACACCCTGACACCACCAACGCGGTGGACGGCGTGCAGCTGCCCTACTGGGACGGCTTCATGAAACTGGCCGCCGGTTGCTATGAACTGTGCGGGCTGGGCTACATCGGCGTGGACATGGTGCTGGACCAGGAAAAAGGTCCGTTGATCCTGGAGCTCAACGCCCGACCGGGTCTGAACATCCAGATCGCCAACGACTGCGGCCTGACTCTGCGCACCCACGCGGTGGAAGCCCGCCTGGAAGAACTCAAGGCCCGTGGCGTGGTTGAAACCGTCGAGGAGCGCGTAGCGTTTGCCCAGGAGTTGTTTGGGCATATTCCGCCGGTTGAGGGTTGAGGGTTGAAACACCCCTGTGGCGAGGGGATTTATCCCCGCTGGGTTGCGAAGCAGCCCCAAACAGGCAGATGCAGTCAGCCTGATACACCGGGGTGGTAAGTTTTAGGGTTGCTGCGCAACCCAGCGGGGATAAATCCCCTCGCCACAAGGTGTTCACAGCCAAATGTTTCGATGGCCCCATACTTACTCATCTCCGACATCCCTCTAGGAGCAAATCCTACAGAGGGATTACAATCGCCACCCCGCCTGAACGGCTGACCCACCCCGCCCATGTCAACCTGCTCTGTACACCCGCTGCCTTACCGCGCCAACCCCGCCGAGTATTTCGCGGTGATCCGCCATGCCCCGGGCAGTGTGCTGCTCGACAGCGGCCGGCCGAGTGCCGAACGCGGACGCTATGATTTGCTCAGTGCCTGGCCGCTGGAGCATCTGGCGGTACTGTCAGACGAGACCGGTGCCGATTTCCTGCAACGCTTGCGTATTCATCTGACGCAACTGGGGAGTGCTGTACTGCCGGCCTCGGTGCAATTGCCTTTCGCTGGCGGCCTGATCGGCTACCTGAGCTACGACTTCGGCCGACATCTCGAAACCCTGCCGTCCCACGCCAAAGACGATCTGCACCTGCCCGACGCGCGGTTCGGTGTGTACGACTGGGCGCTGGTCACCGACCATCAGGCCGGGACCAGCCAGTTAGTGTTTCACCCTCACTGCGCCGACAGCGAACGCCAACGCCTGATTGCGCTCTTCAGCCAGCCAACCTCAGCGCCTGTGACCGCCTTCAGCCTCGAAGCGCCCATGGCGCCCGACCTCAATAGCGATGCCTATCGACTGGCCTTCGAACGGATCCAAGCGTATATCCAGGCCGGCGACTGCTACCAGGTCAACTTTGCCCAGCGCTTCCGCGCCCCGTGCCAAGGCGATGCCTGGGCCGCCTATCAGGCGCTGCGGGCGGCTTGCCCGACGCCGTTTTCCGGCTTCCAGAGCTTGCCCGACGGCGGCGCGGTGCTGAGTCTGTCACCCGAGCGTTTCGTCAAAGTCAGCGAAGGTCATGTGGAGACCCGCCCGATCAAGGGCACCCGTCCACGCGGCGCAACCCCTGACGAAGACGCCGCACACGCCGCCGAGTTGCTGGCCAGCCCCAAGGACCGGGCGGAAAACCTGATGATTGTCGATCTGCTGCGCAACGACCTGGGCCGTACCTGCCGCATCGGCTCGGTGCGCGTGCCGGAGTTGTTCAGCCTGGAAAGCTACCCCAACGTCCACCATCTGGTCAGCAGCGTGACCGGCGAGCTGGCCGACGCCAAGGACGCCCTGGACTTGATCGCAGGCAGCTTCCCCGGCGGCTCGATCACCGGCGCACCGAAAATCCGCGCCATGCAGATCATCGACGAACTCGAACCGACCCGGCGCGGGCTGTATTGCGGCTCGTTGCTGTACCTGGACGTACGCGGAGAGATGGACAGTTCCATCGCCATCCGCAGCTTGCTGGTCAAGGATGGACAGGTGTGTTGCTGGGGCGGCGGCGGGATTGTCGCGGATTCGGATTGGCAGGCGGAGTATCAGGAGTCGATTACCAAGGTGCGGGTGTTGCTCGAAACTTTGCAGAACCTCTAAAAGCATCGAGGGCAAGCCCCTGACCAGGCCCAGAACCCTGTGGGAGCAAGCTTGCTCGCGATAGCGGTGTGCCAGTTGGCTCAAATGCTGCTGACCCAACGCTATCGCGAGCAAGCTCGCTCCCACAGGGGGATTGGGTTTACAAGCTTAGATTTCGATTCGAGGCCTTGATGAATTCCTGCTTCAACTCAGCAAAACTGTGCACTGCCGGGAACTGCGGGAACTCTTGAATCACATTGTCCGGCGCATGAAACAGAATCCCGGCATCGGCTTCACCCAGCATCGTGGTGTCATTGTAGGAATCCCCCGCCGCGATCACCCGGTAGTACAGGCTCTTGAAGGCCAATACCGACTGGCGCTTGGGATCTTTCTGACGCAGTTGGTATCCGGTTACCCGTCCGCTGTCATCGGTAATCAGACGATGGCAGAGCAACGTCGGGAAACCCAGCTGGCGCATCAGGGGTTGGGAGAATTCGTAGAAGGTGTCGGAAAGAATCACCACCTGGAAGCGCTCGCGCAGCCAGTCGACGAACTCGATGGCGCCGTCCAGCGGCTTGAGGGTGGCGATGACTTCCTGGATATCGGAGAGCTTGAGGCCATGCTCATCGAGGATGCGCAACCGTTGCTTCATCAACACGTCGTAGTCGGGAATGTCCCGCGTGGTCGCCCTGAGGGATTCAATACCGGTTTTTTCAGCGAAGGCGATCCAGATTTCCGGGACCAGCACACCTTCCAGGTCGAGACAGGCAATTTCCACAAGACACTCCCATTTTTTTGATGTTTATCGGTTGAGCGAACAAAAGGACTGCCGACTCTAGCCATTCGCCGATGCCTACGCAACGCACAGGAGCGCGCCAGCCCCGACAGCTTTTGTTACCATCAGCCCCATATAGAGCGCCCAGCGCCACCGACCTGTAGGAAGCCGCCCTGATGAGCCCATCGTTTGACGTCGTGGAACTCGCCACGACCTATGCCAACAAGTCCCCACAGGACATCCTCAAACTGGCCTTCGCCGAATTCGGCGATGACCTGTGGATATCTTTCAGCGGCGCCGAAGACGTGGTGCTGGTGGACATGGCCTGGAAGCTGAATAAGAACGTCAAGGTGTTCAGCCTCGACACCGGTCGCCTGCACCCGGAAACCTATCGGTTCATCGAACAGGTGCGCGAACACTACAAGATCGATATCGAACTGATCTCGCCGGACCCTGCGAAACTCGAGCCTTTCGTGAAGGAAAAAGGCCTGTTCAGCTTCTACAAGGACGGTCACGGTGAGTGCTGCGGCATTCGCAAGATCGAACCGCTGCGGCGCAAGCTGTCCGATGTCCGCGCCTGGGCCACCGGCCAGCGTCGCGATCAGAGCCCCGGCACCCGCAGCCAGGTGGCCGCACTGGAAATCGACACGGCATTTTCCACTCCGGAACGCACCCTGTACAAATTCAACCCACTGTCGCAGATGACCAGCGAAGAAGTCTGGGGCTACATCCGCATGCTGGAACTGCCCTACAACAGCCTGCATGAACGCGGCTTCATCAGCATCGGCTGCGAACCCTGCACCCGCCCGGTGCTGCCGAACCAGCACGAACGCGAAGGCCGCTGGTGGTGGGAAGAAGCCACGCAGAAAGAATGCGGGCTGCACGCCGGCAATATCATCAGCAAATCCAAGGCCTGAAAAAAACCACAGCGCTTATAAAAACCATGCGGACCGCAAGAACCTGCCATTTGTCCATTCCTATGGATAACATCTGCCGTTGATTGTAAAAACGGCCCGCCAGACCGGGCCGCCTGTTTGCGCTTATGGAAGAGGACAGCTCATGCGAATTCTTGTGGTCAACGTCAACACCACCGAATCCATCACCCGGGCCATCGCCCAACAAGCCCAGGCCGTGGCCGCGCCGGGCACCGAGATCGTCGGGCTCACGCCGTACTTCGGCGCTGACTCCATCGAAGGCAATTTCGAAAGCTACCTGGCCGCCATCGCGGTGATGGATCGGGTGATGGCCTACGATCAGCCGTTTGATGCGGTGATCCAGGCCGGTTACGGCGAACATGGGCGCGAAGGCTTGCAGGAACTGCTCAATGTACCGGTGGTGGACATCACCGACGCGGGCGCCAGCACCGCGATGTTCCTGGGCCACGCCTATTCGGTGGTCACCACCCTGGACCGCACCGTGCCGCTGATCGAGGACCGCCTAAAGCTCTCCGGCCTGTTCGATCGCTGCGCCTCGGTACGTGCCAGTGGCCTGGCAGTGCTGGAGCTTGAGCAAGACCCGCAACGGGCGGTGGAAGCCATCGTGCAGCAGGCAGAACTGGCAGTCAGTCAGGACAAAGCCGAAGTAATCTGCCTGGGTTGCGGTGGCATGGCCGGGCTCGATGAGCAGATCCGCCAGCGCACCGGGGTGCCGGTGGTCGATGGCGTGACGGCGGCGGTGACCATTGCCGAAGCCCTGGTGCGGTTGGGCTTGTCCACCTCGAAAGTGCGCACCTATGCCACGCCTCGGCCCAAGACCATTATTGGCTGGCCGGGGCGGTTTGGGCGGTGAATTCACAGCTCTGAATCACATCGCCCCCATCGCGAGCAGGCTCGCTCCCACATTGGTTTTGTGGCGACCGCACCTTTTGTGTCCACCAAAAATCCCTGTGGGAGCGAGCCTGCTCGCGATGGGGCCCACGCGGTTCAGAGCCAAGCTCAAACCGCACTGAACCGCTCCCCCAAGCCCTGCGCGGCAAACTGTTCGATGATGAAATCCACAAACGCACGGGTCTTGCCTGGCAGCAGTTTGTGCTCGGCGTAGTAGATGGAAATGTTGCCATCATCGACGTACCAGTCCGGCAGCACCCGTTGCAGTACCCCCGATTGCAGATAAGGAACGGCCACCGGCATGCTCACCAGTCCGATGCCCAGCCCTTGGGCGGCGGCTGCACAGTCAGCTTCAGAGTCGCTCATGGTCATGCGTGCTTTGAGCATGAGCGGGCTGTGCTGTCGTGTGCGGCTGGTCAGTTGCCATGAACGGATACGTCCGGTCTGGGGTGAACGGATCAGGATGCCCTGATGGTGCGCCAGATCTTCCGGTTCAATCAGCGGGAGATGGCTTTGCACATAGTCCTTCGAGGCAACCAACACGCGATGAGCCACGGTCAGTTTGCGCGCCACCACACCCTGGGGCAGTTCGAAGCCACCACCAATGGCCGCATCGAATCCCTGGCCGATCAGGTCCACCTGGCGGTTATCGAAATGCCAGTCCGGATTGATCGCCGGATAGCGTTGCAAAAACTCCCCCAGCAACGGCACCACATACAGTCGACCGAACGCCGTGCCCATGCTCACTTTCAATGTGCCAGCCGGTTGCCCGCCGGCGCTGGCCAGGTTGGCGACGGCGTTCTGGATCGTATTGAAACTGGTGCCCACTTCCCTGAGAAATAGCTGACCGGCTTCGGTCAGCGTCAGGCGGCGGGTGCTGCGCTGGAACAGGCGTACCCCCAGCCGCGCTTCGAGCTTGGCCACGCTTTTACCTACCGCCGCAGGGGTCACGCTCAAGCGACGCGCAGCCTCGGCAAAACTGCCGACTTCGGCGCTGCGCACAAAGCATTCGATACTGCTGAAGGTTTCCATAAGGACCACTCTAAACTTTTGGTTTACACAGACTGTATCTATAAGCCTCTACACAGCCCAACACCGAATCCCGATACTCGCGCCATCAACCGCGGCATCTCGCCCCGGCAGATTTGGAGAACATCATGAGCACTCAAACACTGAGCGGTAAAGTCGCCTTGATCCAGGGCGGTTCCCGCGGTATTGGCGCCGCCATCGTCAAGCGGCTGGCAGCCGAAGGCGCCGCAGTGGCCTTCACCTACGTCAGCTCCGCGGCCAAGTCCGAAGAACTGCAAAACAGTATCATCGCAGCCGGCGGCAAGGCCCTGGCGATCAAGGCCGACAGCGCCGACGCAGAGGCCATCCGCAACGCCGTCAATGCTACCGTCGAGACCTTTGGCCGGCTGGACATCCTGGTCAACAACGCCGGTGTGCTGGCGATGGCGCCGCTGGAAGAATTCAAGCTCGAAGATTTCGACCAGACCCTGGCCATCAACGTGCGCAGCGTATTCATCGCCACCCAGGCAGCGGTTCGGCACATGAGCGAAGGCGGACGGGTCATCAACATCGGCAGCACCAACGCCGACCGCATGCCCTTCGCCGGCGGTGCTGCCTATGCCATGAGCAAGTCCGCGCTGGTGGGTCTGACCAAAGGCCTGGCCCGCGACCTCGGCCCGCGTGGCATTACCGTCAACAACGTGCAGCCCGGCCCGGTGGACACCGACATGAACCCGGCCGACGGCGACTTCGCCTCCAGTCTGATGGCGTTGATGGCGGTCGGCCGTTACGGCACCGTCGAAGAAATCGCCAGTTTCGTCGCCTACCTGGCAGGCCCGGAAGCGGCTTACATCACCGGTGCCAGCCTGACCATCGATGGGGGGTTCGGCGCCTGATCCAGGCCATAAAAAACGCCGTTCATGGGTAATACCATGAACGGCGTTCTGTTGTGCCGCGATGTGTCGTCAGGCCCACTCCAGCTCTGGCAAACCGCACAGGCCTGGCTGGAAGATCTTCAGGGAACGAATGATCGCGTCGGCATGGGCGTATTTTTCGTCGGCCATGGCCGAATCCGGAATGGCAATGGCAGTCATTCCCGCCGCTTTCGCCGCAGTCACCCCGAACGGTGAGTCTTCGAATACCAGGCAATCGCGGGGTGCAACGCCCAGGCGTCGGGCGGCAGTGAGGAAGATATCCGGTGCCGGCTTCGCCGCGCCGACCTCCGGGTCATCCGCTGTGACGATGAAATCGAACAACGCAAACCAGTCCCGGTGCAGCGTGGTTTTCAGTGCAAACGACTGGCTCGACGAACTGGTGCCCACCGCAATCGGAACGTCATGGGCCTTCAAATGCCGCACCAGCTCTTCAGCACCGGGCATCGCCAGGGCGTGCGGAAAGCGTTCGCGCATCAAGGGCTCGCGGATCACCAGGAACTCTTCCGGGGTGATCGGCAACTCCAGCGCCTGAACGACATAGCGGGCCAGATCCCCGGCCCCACGTCCGATGATGTTCTGCTTGACGCTCCAATCAAACGTGCGCCCGTAACGCTCGGCGATGATGGAGGTCACCTCGGTGTAAATGCCTTCGGTGTCCAGCAACAGCCCATCCATGTCGAATATCACAGCTTTGATCGGGCCAAGCTCTTGCAGCGGTGCTTTCATCGCATCTGATCCGTTATCACAAGGTTCCAGAGATGGCTCAGGTTTGGCCAGAGCAACGTGTTCACCTTAAAGGATTCAGCAGGATAACGAGAGTGGCTTGGCACAGGCAACGGGAAATCTGTGTGGGCGACTGTTGCAGCGAGGGCACTTGCCCCCTCGCCGCAACAAGGATCAGGTTCAGATGATGATCAATGCGTTATTGGCTGGAACCACTCGAACCGTCGTCATCGGAGCTACCACCGCTGTCGCTGGTTCCGGCCCCGGTTCCACTGCTGGAGGCATCGCCCCCCATGGAACTGCCGCCGCTCATTGAGCCGCTGCCCGTACCGGGACTGGTGCTGCTACCACTGGCGTCGCTGCCATTACCGCTCTCCACGGAACCCGGTGGCAACGCGCCTCCCGTGCCCGACGGCGTGCCGGCTTCCATCTCGGTGGAAGGTGGCATCCCCCCCTTATCTACGGGGGGATTGCCGCCCGAAGACTGGGCGAAAACCGCCATGGAACTGACCGACAGAATCCCGGCCAGGGTCAGCGCGGTCACATTTGATTTCATCATGGTGAGTCTCCCTTTTTAAGGTTACCTACCTGATGTGTGGCAATCGTGACTGGCCGATGGTGCCGATAAATCGACGGGCGGAACCGGCAATCAGCTCGGTTCGCCGGAGGCGTCGTTACCGGCAATGTCCGGATCGTCCGGGCTCGCCTCGATATCCTCATCCTCACTCGGCACCTGCTCTACCCCGGCGTCGTCGTCAGGCGGGCGCTGGTCCCGGCTCAGCGAGTCGGTTGGCGAGGGCAGCGGGTATTCCGGGGTTTCATCGTCGTCAGGGACAGGCGAATCGGCAGTCATGGCAACCTCCTGATGACGGGACAACACGTCATGCAGTTTTGAGAACACGGGCGGTCAGCTTGAGCGACTTCAATCGTAGGACTCGTCCTCGATCTCAGCGTCTTCCACCTCTTCACCCTCGATCAAGGGCACCTGGGCGTCGTCCATCAGCGAGCCGGGGTCTTCATTGCCCGGATCATTGACGAAAGGAACGCCCGACGGGCCTTTTTCTTCCGTACCTTCGGTTTCCGGCGTCATGACGCACCTCGCAATTGCTGATGGATGTATGAATTCGAGGTGCGCAGAGGGGAAACGTTCCGGGTAAATAACCCGGTAAAGAAAACGCCGGACAGCCCTGTGGCCAGACAACCCTGTGAGCAGATAAACCGCAAACCCATGGCGAACAAAAAACCCGGCTCACAGGCCGGGTCTTTCTCATCCAAACATGCGCTTAGCGATGTTTGTTCTTATGTTTGTGCTTGTGCTTCTTACCACCCGAATGACCATCGTTGTCATTGGACAGGTTGCTACCCAATGCACCACCCGCCGCGCCACCAATACCTGCGCCGATGGTGGAGCCCGTCGAGCCGCCCAGGCTGTTACCGACAATCGAACCGCCGGCCGACCCCAAACCACCGCCAATGGCCGCTTCCGTACGGCTGCCCTTACGCGCCCCCACCGCACTGCCGGCTGCACCACCGACACCGGCGCCAATGGCCGCGCCTGTGCTGCCGCCCATCTGTTGGCCGACTACGTTACCCAACGCACCGCCCAGACCACCGCCAACCGCAGCAGTACCGTCACCGGCAGCCATCGCGCCTTGA
>NZ_WUUD01000022.1:33379-70139 GCF_009831705.1 Pseudomonas sp. PICF6
ACCACAAGCCCAAGCACCAAGGTGGATAAAGTCAAACGCATGATAGAAACCTCAAGAATGCCGCATCGGGGAAAGATGGCCGGTACGCGCGGGCGTCAGTCTACGCCAGATAGCGTCGGGCCATGTCACTTGGACAACAAACGGAGGGGTAGTTTTATGACAGGCAAAAAAAAGCCCGCTGGGGAAACGGGCAGGTACTGCGGTTACTGCTTTCTAACGGATGAGCCAAGATTACGCGCCCGCTTGTGAAAGAAACGTGAAAGAAACCGTCGTGAAAAAAAAGATGAAGAATATTTATGCCAGAGGCTGGAATGGTGTCGTGGCGGGGAGCTTGCTCCCTCGCCACGATGACAGGACTGAATTGTAGAGTTGCAACGTTACTTCCTGACCGGGACCCTGGGCAGGAACTTGGCCTTTTCCCCTCGCGGCACTTTGGACACCTTGGTCCTGATGGATTTGATCGGCTCGTCGCCAAAGTCCGCCCTATAGGCCGATTGCCCACACTGCAAACCTTCATTGATCGGATATGCGGCTCCGTTATCCTCGCTGTACGGTGCTCCCATCGCCTTTCCCCTTTTCGTCGAGGCCCACACCGGCAACAACCCGTTGCCTGAAAAATATAGGCCTTCACGACTTTCAGACTAGTCGGTCATCAAAGGACTGATTATTCAGGCAAGCGTCTGGCCGACGAATGGAGCTGCGTGACTTGCCCACGGACCGCTTTATTCAATCCGCCCCGCCATCGCGGCTCAAGATCCGGGAAACCTGATCGGCCGAATAGGGCTTGGATAGAAACTCGAAATCTTCATGGCCACGGTGGGCCAGCTCCTCGCTATAACCCGACGTCAGGACCACCGGCAGATCCGGGCGGCGCCGGCGCAGTGCCTTGGCCAGGGCAATGCCGCTGATGCCGGGCATGACGACGTCGGAAAATACCGCGTCGAACGCCATCGCATCCGGGCCAACCATATCCAGAGCCTCCTCGGCGTTGGTCGCCCAGGCCGTTTCGTAGCCCAGATCCTGCAGGATCTGATTGGCAAAACGCCCGACCTCCAGGTTGTCCTCCACGATCAACACCCGACGCTTGCCCTTTTCCAGCAGCAGGGGCGTGGTTTCCTCCCGGTTGGGCTCATCAATCTCTTCAGGCTCGACTTCCGGCAGGTACAAGGTAAACACCGTCCCCTCCCCGACCACGGTCGAAACATCCACGTTGCCGCCAGACTGTTTGGCAAAACCGAACACCTGGGACAACCCCAGCCCGGTGCCCTTGCCCACTTCCTTAGTGGTAAAGAACGGCTCGAAAATATGCTCCAGGACTTCTGCCGCAATGCCGGTGCCGGTGTCCGCCAGGGCAATGGCGGCAAAAGACTGCCCGGCTCCCGCGTGACCTCGGATCGGCGGCATGCCAGCACCGCCAATGAGCCGCAGCGACAACGTGCCTTGCCCATCCATGGCATCCCTGGCATTGAGGGCCATGTTGATCAGCGCCGTTTCAAACTGGCTCAAGTCAGCGCGGATGTAACAAGGCCGGTCGCTCAGCTCGACCTTGACCTGAATCCGCGCCCCCGTGACGGTCTGCAGCATGTCGCCGAGGCTTTGCACCTGCTTGCCCACATCGATGACTTGCGGTTTCAACGGCTGACGCCGGGCGAAGGCGAGCAACTGGCTGGTCAGCTTGGCGGCACGCTCCACCGTCTCGGAAACCGCCGTCATGTAGCGGTTGCGCCGCTCATCGGAGAGGTTAGGCATGCGCAGAAAGTCGACGGAGGAACGAATGATCGTCAGCAGGTTGTTGAAGTCGTGGGCCACCCCGCCGGTGAGCTGGCCGATGGCTTCAAGTTTCTGCGACTGGCGCAGGGCCGCTTCGGTCTGTTTCAGGCGCGTGGTGCGTTCCTCGACCCGCTCCTCCAGCGTCGCGTTCAGTTCCGCCAGGGCCGCTAGCCCCTCGCGCACGGCGGCGTCCGCGCGGGTCCGCTCGATGTGAGCCCAGGATCGTTCGGTCACTTCCATCAGCAGCGCCAGATCGTTGCTGGACCAGACCCGCGGCGTTTTGTCGTGGATGGCCATCAATGCGGTCAAACGTCCGTTCTTGATCAGCGGCACGCAAATGGTCGCGGCGATACCGATCGCCTGGAACGTCGCCGCTTCCTCGGGCGCCAGCTCCTTGAGGTTATCGTTGACCACCAGGGGTTTGCCGGCCCGCAGGTTGGCAACCGCCAGCCGACCAAAATCCGCCAGCCGGTAATGCCCGACAATACTGGGTGACCCCGCCCGAGCCCAATCACCGCGAATGGTGAAGCCATCCTCGTCCTCATCCATATCCGCATAGGCGCAATTGGACAGGTTCAGGTGCGCCGCCAGAATCCGCGTGGTGGTGGCCATGATGGCCTGTGGGTCGGTGGCATTCGCCACGGCATTGCCAATGGCATCCAGCACCGCCAGGCGCTGGGTCATGAACACCGTGGAAGTGGTCTCGGTGACGGTGTCCAGCATGCCCACGACCTTGCCGAACTGATCACGGATGGGGCTGTAGCAGAACGTGAAATACGCCTGTTCCAGGCCGCCGCCACGCTCGATGATCAGGGGAAAATTCTCGATATAAGTCGCCTGCCCCTCGAAGGCCGCCCGCACAATCGGGCCGATGTCGCTCCAGACTTCCTTCCACACCTCATCGAACCGCCGACCCAGCGCTTGGGGTTTATTGCCGAGGATGGGCACGAAGGCATCGTTGTACAACGTGATCAGTTCCGGCCCCCACACGATGGCCTGGGGGAAATGCGAGGCGAGGCTCAACGCTACGGTGGTCTTCAGCACATCGGGCCACTGTTTCGGCGGCCCGAGCGGGCTGGCGTCCCAATCGTGGCCGCGAACCCGTTCAGCCATCTCTCCATAGCTTTGCAGCCAGTCTGTCATTGCGATCGATCCTTCTCAGCCGCCAATACAATCAGGGGGAAGCGGTTGTGACCCCAAGCCGGGCCGTATTATCCCGCGCCGGAGGGGAATGCGCGATTGGATTGTGGGACGTGTAGGGCTGTAAATGGGGGTGGAATGGCGGAATTGGCTGATTGAGCTACGGAAATATCCCACATGTCATTGGGAAACCTCCGCGCTATCAATCCCTTGCGTATTTTTTGTGGTGGCGCCTATAGTCTGAGCGTCGCCCAAAATGGCGATGGGGTTTGGCACAGCTTTACTGCATTCCGCTGCGTGACGGTTGCGACGTGATGGATGTGATTGCAAGGCGGTTGGATGCGGCGCCAGCGGGTACCCTTCTATAAAACGCCAGACACTCCAAAGCCCCTGATTCATCACGAATCAGGGGCTTTCATTTACAACCTGTCAACAGATGCGCTGGTTTAGCTCCGGTGGACTCGCCTGACCGAAGCTGCCCGCCCCATCGGCGGGCAGCCTGCAGGTTTCAGGACTTCGTCAGCGGATCGCTGATACCCAGCAGATAGAAGCCGATCATGCCGATGATACCGGCCAGGACGATGTAGTACAGCGTCGGCAGCATGGTCTTGCGCAGGGTGATGCCTTCGCGACCCAGCAGGCCGACTGTCGCCGACGCCGCCACCACGTTGTGGATGGCGATCATGTTGCCGGCCGCCGCGCCTACCGATTGCAACGCCACCATCAGCGCGCCGGAGATGCCCAACAGTTGCGCGGTGTTGAACTGGAACTGCGCCAGCATCAGGTTGGACACGGTGTTGGAGCCGGCGATGAATGCGCCCAGTGCGCCCACCGCCGGGGCGAAGAACGGGTACACGCTGCCGACACTGTCTGCGACGAGACGCGCCATTGCCACCGGCATCGACACCAGGTCCGATCCGTTCACCCCTGAGTTGATCAGGATACGCACCATCGGGATGGTGAAGATCAACACGAAACCGGCGCCCAGCAAGGTTTTGCTCGATTCACTCACGGCCGCCACCAATTCGCTGGCGCGCATGCGGTGCAAGAAGAATGTCATCAGCGCAACCACGCAGAGCAAACCACCTGGCAGGTAGAGCAGTTCCAGGCTGGCGGACACGCCCGTCTCCCCCAGAATGTCTTTGGCCCCGAAGCTCAGGGACAGCAGCCAGGCCTTGAGCGGTGGAATGTTGCGCGACAGCACCAACAACACGGCCAGCAGCACATAGGGTGCCCAGGCCATGGGGACGGAAATCGCTTTTTTGCCGGCCATGTCGTCGAGCTTCATCTCGATCCTGCCCATCCACTCCGCTGGCCACTCGCTGGCCGGGGCAAAATCCCAGGTGGTCTTGGGCAATAGGAAGCGCGCTTTGGCAGCCGGGATCACGATGCTCAGGCCCACCAGGGCACCAATCATCGAAGGGAATTCCGGACCGAGGAACACCCCAGCGGCGGCGTAAGGGATGACGAAGGCGAGGCCAGTGAAGATCGCAAACGGCGCCATGACCAGGCCTTCGCGCCAGGATTGGTTCTTGCCGAAGAAGCGGGTCATGATGCTGATCATGATCAGCGGCATGAGAATCCCGCAAAGGGCATGGATGATCGCCACCCGCGAGACGATCAAATGGAAGAACACGTCCCAGTTGCTGCCCACAGCAGCCAGTTGCGCGCCAAGACCGGTCTGGTCAAGTCCGCCTGTGACCCCGACCACCATGGGCGTGCCGACGGCACCAAAAGACACCGGCGTGGACTGCACCAGCATGCCGAGTACCACCGCGGCCATGGCCGGGAAGCCCAGCGCGACCATCAACGGCGCGACTACCGCCGCAGGTGTGCCAAAGCCCGAAGCGCCCTCGATGAAGCAGCCGAACAGCCAGGCCACGATCAGCGCCTGGACCCGACGGTCCGGGCTGATATTGGCAAAGCCACGGCGAATGGAGCTGATGCCGCCGGAATGCTTGAGGGTGTTGAGCAACAGAATGGCACCGAAAACAATCCACAGAATCGCCGCCGTCAGGACGAGGCCCTGCAGCGAGGACGCCAGGACCCGATTCAACGTCATGTCCCAGGCCCCGAGGCCGATCAGCGCCGTCAGTACGAAGACCACGGGCATGGCGTATTTGGCTGGCCAGCGAAAGCCGATCAGTAACACGCCCGCCAGTACCAGCGGCACGAAGGCCAGGATGGACAGCAGTGTTTGACTCATGGTTTTGGTTCCTTTTTATTGTTGTGAACCACAGTTTGCCGGGGGTATCCGGCGCCACGCATCCAGAGCACAGGTGCTCCGCGAACCGCGTCGACAGGGGATCACCCGTCGCCGCGCTCATGCTCAAGGGCCCCGGCAGCCATGGGCTGTCGGGGCCTGTTGTATTGCGCCCCCGCTAAAGCAGGGGCTTTCGGGGTTGCGGTCACGACGCACACCGCAGCCCCTCGACGATTGCAGAGCGTGTCTCCCTCAGGCCTGTTGCTTGAACCGCAGACGCCAGGCGTGCAGCAGCGGTTCGGTGTAGCCGCTGGGTTGCTCGCGGCCCTTGAACACCAGGTCGCAGGCGGCCTGGAACGCCATCGAGGCGGCATAGTCATCGGCCATGGGGCGATACAGCGGATCACCGGCGTTCTGCTGATCGACCACCTTGGCCATGCGCTCAAGGCTTGCGCGCACCTGAGTCTGGCTAACGACGTTGTGGTGCAGCCAGTTAGCAATGTGTTGGCTGGAAATACGCAGTGTGGCGCGGTCTTCCATCAGGCCGACGTTGTGGATATCTGGCACTTTGGAACAACCCACGCCCTGCTCGACCCAGCGCACCACATAACCGAGGATGCCCTGGCAGTTGTTGTCCAGCTCTTGCTGGATCTGGCTGGCGCTCCAGTCAGGCTCGGCCACCACCGGCACGCTGAGCAGGCCATTGAGCAGGTCGTCGCGCTGACTGTTGAGGTCGATGGCTTCCAGCTCGCGCTGCACCGCCTGCACATCCACTTGGTGGTAGTGCAAGGCATGCAAGGTGGCAGCGGTCGGCGACGGGACCCAGGCCGTGTTGGCGCCGGCCTGGGGATGGGCGATCTTCTGCTCGAGCATGGCGGCCATCAGGTCCGGCATGGCCCACATCCCCTTGCCAATCTGCGCCCGACCACGCAGACCGCAGCTCAAGCCAACCAGCACGTTGTTGCGCTCGTAGGCCTGGATCCAGGCGCTGCTCTTCATGTCGCCCTTGCGCAGCATCGCACCGGCCTCCATGGCGGTGTGCATCTCATCACCGGTGCGATCGAGGAAGCCGGTGTTGATGAAGGCCACCCGCGCCGCCGCGCTGGCGATACACGCCTTGAGGTTGATACTGGTGCGGCGCTCTTCGTCCATGATCCCCATCTTCAGGGTGTGCCGGGGCAAGTGCAGCAGGTCTTCGATGCGCGTGAACAACTGATCGGCAAAGGCCACTTCAGCCGGGCCATGCATCTTCGGCTTGACGATATAGATACTGCCGGTACGCGAGTTACCGTGGCGCTGGAGGTCATGCAGGGCGATCAAGCTGGTCATCACCCCGTCGAGGATGCCTTCGGGGATCTCGTGGCCTTCGCCGTCGAGGATCGCCGGGTTGCTCATCAGGTGCCCGACGTTGCGCACAAACAGCAACGAACGGCCGTGCAGCTTCAACGCACCACCAGCGGCAGCGGTGTACTCGCGGTCCGGGTTGAGACGGCGCACGATAGACTTGCCGCCCTTTTCCAGCGCTTCGCTGAGGTCGCCTTTCATCAGGCCGAGCCAGTTGCGGTAGATCAGCACTTTATCGGCCGCATCGACCGCTGCGACGGAGTCTTCGCAGTCGAGAATGGTCGACAGCGCGGACTCCACCAGCAGATCCTTGACCCCTGCGCCATCGCTGGCGCCGATCGGGCTCCCGGCATCGATCTGGATTTCCACGTGCAGGCCGTTGTTTTTCAGCAGCACCGCTGTCGGCGCGCTGGCCTGGCCCTGATAACCGACGAACTTGTCGGCCTGGGCCAAACCGGTCTGGGTGCCGTCAGCCAGGGTCACCTGCAGTTGCCCCTCACTGACCCGGTAATTGACCGAGTCGGCATGCGAGCCCATGCGTAAAGGCGCGGCCTGATCGAGAAACGCACGGGCGAAGGCGATGACTTTGTCACCACGCACCTGGTTGTAACCCGGGCCCTTTTGAGCACCACCGTCTTCAGCGATGGCATCGGTGCCGTACAACGCATCGTACAAAGAGCCCCAGCGCGCATTGGCGGCGTTCAACGCGTAGCGGGCATTCATCATCGGCACCACCAGCTGTGGACCGGCCTGGTGGGTGATCTCGCTGTCAACGTTGGCGGTGCTGACCCGCACCGTGTCTGGCTGCGGCAACAGGTAGCCGATGGACTCGAGAAAATCGCGATAGGCCGACATGTCGCTGATCGGGCCTGGGTGCGCGCGGTGCCAGCTGTCCAGCTTCGCCTGCAGCGCATCGCGCTCGGCCAGCAGCGCACGATTGTGCGGCGCCAGGTCATGCACCAGGGCGTCGAAGCCGGCCCAGAACGCCTCGCGTTCAATCCCGGTGCCGGGCAGCACTTGCTCGTCGACGAAACGTTGCAGGTTGACGGCCACTTGCAGGCGCTGGCAGTTCACGCGATCAGTCATTTTCACTCTCCAAAAAACAGTAGGTGGCCGGCGTCAGATGTCAGCGCGGCTCACTGAACAGGCGCCTAGCCCTTGTAATCAGCCCAATGCGGCGATACCGGCTTTGGCCACTTGGGCGTCCTGATCGGCCTTGACCCCGGAAACGCCCACCGCGCCAATCACCTGGCCGTCGACAATCACCGGCACACCACCTTCCAGCGAAGTCAGCAGCGGCGCGGACAGGAACGCGCTACGCCCGCCATTGACCATGTCTTCATAACCTTTGGTTTCACGACGCCCGATGGCGGCGCTGCGGGCCTTCTCGGCGGCGATGTAGGCGGCGATCGGTGAGCAGCCATCCAGGCGCTCCAGGGCCAGCGGATGCCCGCCGTCGTCGACCACGCTGATGCTCACGGCCCAGTGGTTTTTCTCCGCTTCACTGCGGGCAGCGGCGAGGATTTTGCTGACTTCGGTCTGGCTCAATACGGCTTTGCTAAGCATGCTGTTCTCCGGTTAATTCAGGGCTTCTTCGACCAGTTCGATCCAATGCCGCACAGGGGTGCGACCGGCGCCGTCGAGGTGGGTCTGGCAGCCGATGTTGGCGGTGACAATCGCCTGCGGCTTACCGCTTTCCAGGGCATTGAGTTTGTTGTCGCGCAACTGCCTGGACAGCTGCGGCTGGGTTAACGAATAGGTCCCGGCGGAGCCGCAACACAGGTGACTGTCGGGCACAGCCGTCAAACCGAACCCGAGGCGAGCGAGCACGCTTTCCACGGCGCCCCCCAGCTTCTGCGCATGCTGCAGAGTGCAGGGGCAGTGGAAAGCCACGCGCTTGTCGGCATGCACACCCAGTTGCTCCAGAGGTTCGACGCTGAGCACTTCAACCAGGTCTTTGGCCAGCGTACTGACGCGCCTGGCTTTCTCGGCGTAGGCCGGATCCTGCGCCAACAGATGGCCGTAATCCTTGACGAAGGCGCCGCAGCCGCTGGCGGTCTGCACAATGGCCTCGGCGCCCTTCTCGATGGCGGGCCACCAGGCATCGATGTTGCGCCGCGCACGCTGCAAGCCTTGCTCTTGGGCGTCGAGGTGGTAGTCCACTGCGCCGCAGCAACCGGCTTCATTGATCGGCGTGACGCTGATGCCGAGGCGATCGAGCACCCGCGCCGTGGCGGCATTGGTGTTAGGTGCCAGGCCAGGCTGCACACAGCCCTCAAGCATCAGCACACGGCGTGCATGGCGTGGCTCGGGGCGGGGTTTGGCGGCACTGGCGGTGCGCGGCAATTTGGCCTTGAGGCTGGCCGGCAACAGCGGACGGAAAACCTGGCCAACCTCAATCAGCCCTTTGAACAGCCGCGCATGGGGCACCACGGCACGCAGGCTTTGACGCAATACGCGCTGAGCCAGCGGGCGCGGAACGGCGGCATCGACTACCGCGCGGCCGATATCCAGCAGATTGTGGTACTGCACGCCCGACGGGCAGGTGGTCTCACAGTTGCGACAGCTCAGACAGCGATCCAGGTGCAGTTGGGTCTTGGCCGTGACTTCGTTGCCTTCCAGCACTTGCTTGATCAGGTAAATGCGCCCGCGCGGGCCGTCCAGCTCATCACCGATAAGCTGGTAGGTCGGGCAGGTGGCGTTGCAAAAGCCGCAATGCACACAGCTGCGCAGGACGCGTTCGGCTTCCTCGGCGCGCGGCAGGTGCTTGGCCTGTTCACTCAGATGGGTCTGCACAACTACACCTCGCGATACATTCGGCCAGGGTTGAAAATGCCCTGGGGGTCAAGCTGGGTTTTGAGCTGTTGGTGGTAGCGCAGCAACGGGGTGGCCAGCGGATGGAATGGACTGTCGCAGTGGCCGGCGGTGAAACAGGTGGCGTGGCCACCGGCTTGGGCGGCGATCTGGCGGATCAGCGCGACATCGGCATCGGACTTGAGCCAGCGTTGGGCGCCTCCCCAGTCGATCAGTTGCTCACCGGGCAGCGCCAACACGTCGGTGTTGGTCGGCACCGACAATCGCCAGAGCGGGCGCGGGTCTGCGAAGAAATCCAGGCGTTGCTCGCGCAGGTCAACCCAGTACGAGCTCTCAAGCAGCTCACCGCCGAGACGCTCGCGGGCCGCTGCGACCGAGCCTTCACCACCTTCCAGGCGCAGGTGCAAAGCCTGACCATCATGGCTGGCGGCGCTCAGCGAAATGGGTTGCTGACCCCACTCGGCCAGTTTGCGCAAAGCCAGCGCGGCGTCCATCTCCAGCCGCAGACTCAGGCACTGGCGCGGCTTGGGCAGCACTTTGAGCGACACCTCGGTAATCACTCCCAGGCAGCCAAAGCTCCCGGCCAGCAGCCGCGACAGGTCGTAGCCGGCGACGTTCTTCATCACCTCGCCGCCAAAGCGCAGGTGCTTGCCCGTTCCGGTGATCAAGCGGGTGCCCAGGACCAGGTCACGAACCGCGCCGGACCAAGGCCGGCGCGGGCCCGAAAGACCTGCCGCAACCATCCCGCCGAGGGTCGCGGCGCCACCAAATTGCGCAGGCTCGCAGGTGAGCATCTGTCCGGCCGCGTCCAGCGCCGCCTCCAGCTCAACCAGCGGCGTGCCGGCGCGGGCGGTGATCACCAACTCGGTCGGGTCGTAGCTGACGATGCCGCGGTGGGCACGGGTATCGAGCACTTCGCCTTCGGCCTTGCGACCGAGAAACGCCTTGCTGTTACCCCCTGAATGCGCAACGCCGTAGCACTGTTGAGGGCGTGATTGACTTGTTCCAGCAACGCCTCGCTGGCGTCGCAGTCGTGCTGCATCACCATTAGAAGCGCTCCAGTTCAGGAAAGGGCAGCTGGCCGTGGTGCACGTGCATGGCGCCGAATTCGGCGCAGCGGTGCAGGGTCGGAATGTTCTTGCCGGGGTTGAGCAGGCCACGCGGGTCGAAGGCTGCTTTCACCGCGTGGAACAGGGTCAGTTCGTCACTGTTGAACTGAACACACATCTGATTGATCTTCTCGCGCCCCACCCCGTGTTCGCCGGTGATGCTGCCGCCCACCTTGACGCAGAGTTCGAGAATCTTGCCGCCCAGGGACTCGGCCCGCTCCAGCTCGCCGGGTTGGTTGGCATCAAACAGAATCAATGGGTGCATATTGCCGTCACCGGCATGGAACACGTTGGCCACACGCAGGCCGAACGCCTCGGACAGCTCACTGATGCCCTTGAGCACCCCGGGCAGTTCGCGACGTGGAATGGTGCCGTCCATGCAGTAATAGTCCGGCGAGATACGCCCGACGGCCGGGAAGGCATTCTTGCGCCCGGCCCAAAACTTGACCCGTTCAACCTCATCGCGAGCCATGCGCACTTCGGTGGCGCCGGCCTCGCCCAGCACCGCGCGGACACGCTCGCAGTCGTCGTGCACGTCGGCCTCCACACCGTCCAGTTCGCACAGCAGGATGGCCTCGGCGTCCACCGGATAACCGGCGTGTATAAAGTCCTCGGCGGCGCGAATGGCCAGGTTGTCCATCATCTCCAGGCCGCCGGGGATGATGCCGGCCGCAATGATTTCACCCACCGCGCGCCCGGCTTTCTCCACCGAATCAAAGCTGGCCAGCAACACCTTGGCCACCTGCGGCTTGGGCAACAGCTTGACCGTGACTTCAGTGATGATCCCCAGCATGCCTTCGGAGCCGGTGAACAAGGCGAGCAGGTCGAAGCCGGGCGAATCCAGGGCCTCGCTGCCCAAGGTCATGCGCTCGCCTTCAACCGTGAGGATTTCCACCTTGAGCAGGTTGTGCACGGTCAGGCCATATTTGAGGCAGTGCACGCCTCCGGCGTTCTCGGCGACGTTACCGCCAATCGAACAGGCGATCTGCGAGGATGGGTCCGGTGCGTAATACAGGTCGTAAGGGGCGGCCGCCTGGGAGATGGCCAGGTTACGAACGCCCGGCTGAACGCGAGCGAAGCGCCCTTCTGGATTGACTTCAAGGATGTGCTTGAAGCGCGCCATCACCAGCAAAATCCCCTGGACCAATGGCAGCGCACCACCGGACAAGCCCGTCCCTGCCCCGCGTGCCACCACGGGCACACGGCGTTGATAACAGAGTTTGAGCAGGCGTTCGACTTGTTCGATGCGCTCCGGCAATACCACCAGCATCGGCGTGGTGGTGTAGGCAGAGAGGCCGTCGCACTCGTAGGGTTTGAGGTCTTCCTGGGTGTGCAGCACTTCCAGGTCAGGAAGCTGCTGGCGCAGTTCCGCCAGCAGCGCTGACTTGTCCACTTCAGGCAGCGCCCCATCAACGCGCTCGTCGTACAAAATACTCATGGTAGGCTTTCTCGCTTTATTGTTCTTTTGTGCCGCGCCGGTAGCGAGCCGGGCTGCTTGTTATGCGCTATATGTAGAGCCTTGCAGGGTGGTCGTCTATCACCGGACGAACTGGTATGACCAGTTTATTCAAGCCCGCCTCTAACCCGTATTTGCCAAGGGCCTTACTTATAAAGGGGTTAGTGGCTATATTGGGCGCAGCGTAAATGACCATATAAAACTGGTACTACCAGTTAGCCGAGGCCCCTGACATGCTCGAAGAAACATCCGCCGTTCGCCGCCAGGTCAGTGATGTGGTCGCCGAGCGGATCGAACGATTGATCGTCGATGGCGTGCTCAAGGTGGGCCAGGCGCTGCCCTCGGAGCGCCGTCTGTGCGAGAAACTGGGAATATCCCGCTCGGCCCTGCGTGAAGGGCTGAAAGTGCTACGCGGGCGCGGCATTATCGAGACCGCCCAAGGCCGTGACTCACGGGTGGCCACGCTGAACGGGAACCGCGATGCCAGCCCACTGATGCACCTGTTCAATTCGCAGCCGCGCACCCTGTTTGATCTTCTGGAAGTGCGCGCACTGCTGGAAGCCGAATCAGCACGCCTGGCCGCCTTGCGCGGCACCGATGCAGACTTTGTCCTGCTCACCCGGCGCTACGAAGAAATGCTCGCCGCCCACAGCCAACCCGTACCTGCCGAGCCGCGCGAACATGCCCGCCTCGACCACGCCTTCCATCTGGCGATCTGCGAGGCCTCGCACAACCCGGTGTTGCTGCACACCCTGCAGTCGTTGACCGATTTGATGCTCAGTACGGTGTTCGCCTCGGTCAACAACCTCTACCATCGCCCGATGCAAAAACGCCAGATCGACCGCCAGCACACCCGGCTCTATCACGCCGTCATCGAGCGCCTGCCAGAACAAGCTCAGCGCGCTGCGCGCGAACACATCCACAGCATCCGCGACAACCTCAAGGAAATCGAACAGGAAGAGCAACGCCTGGTACGTGCGACCATGCGGCTTGAGGGTTGGGGGTAGGTTTCTGGATAGCGGGGCCGGCTGGGAAGCGCAAAATCAATGCTTGGTTTCACACCCAAACTTTCACCATCATCCAAGACTTTGCAAACCGAGTAGAAAAGTATGAATCGTCGTAAAAAAATAAATCAGTTACTGAAAGCTCACGCAAAAAAGGCGAGTGCCAAACTGGCCCCGCCGAAGAAATCCAAATACATCAGCAAGGCTGACCGATTGAAGCTGGCTGCCGAACCCGCTCCGGATTCAGTCATAACCCCTGAGGGCTGAGTCTTCGATCTTAAGCGCCAGTCGCATCAGCAATGGCGGTGAAAGTGGGGCTGCTGCGCAGCCCAGCGGGAGCAAGCTCCCTCGCCACAGTGGTTCAGGCAGGTCTTGAGTGAATTGCACCTCGATCGTTCCCACGCTCCTGCGTGGGAATGTCGCCAGGGACGCTCCGCGTTCCGCTTCTGGAAGATGACGCAGAGCGTCACGGGATGCATTCCCACGCAGAGCGTGGGAACGATCAACTTCCCAGACCTACCAAAACGAACTCTTCAGATAAAAGTCAGCGCAAGGTTAAACAGCATGGCCGCGACGAAGCCGATGGGCGCGGCACGCAGCAGCAATTGGGGAAACAGCCGGGTTCGGCTCTGCTCATCGGCGCAGGAGCTCAGGATCAGGCTGCCGCCGGAGGAGAACGGCGAGATAGAGGTGGCTTGGGCGCCAACCACGATGCTGATGAACAGCACCATGGGGTCGATCGACATGGCGGCGGCCAGCGGCGGCACCATGGGGAACAGCGCGGGTGTAACCACTCCCAAGGTGCTGGCGAAAATCGACATCAGCGCAGCGACGACACCGAACACCAGGGCTACCAGCACCGGTGGGATATTGCCGCCAATCCACGATGCCAAAGCGTCGATAGCGCCGGCCTTGATCGCCACCGAAATCAGCATGCCCACACCACAAATCATGATCAGCGTGCCCCAAGGCAGCGAGGCGATGGCTTTGCGCTCGTCGCCCAGCTTGAGCACCAGCGCAATCACCGAGAACACGCTGGCGATCAGGCCAATGTCCACCTTCGAGTTGACGAACGTCACCGTAGCATTGTCCGGGAACAGGATGTGCGCGATAGGACCGGCCAACACAATCAGCATCATCAGCAAGGTCAGCCACAAGGTGATTTTCTGCTCACGGTTGAGCGGGCTCGGCGTCTCGATCGCGACCGCCGCGCTCTTCAGCGCACGGCCGTGGCCGGCGAAGAATACGAACGCAGTGATGACCACCAGCGGAATGACCATGGTGCTGGCAAAGATCGCCAGGCCATTGATGAAGGCTTCACTTTCAGGAACACCCAGGCCGGTCATCAGGCCTCGGAAAATGATACCGCTCTGGCTGGACACGAAGTTGGCACCGCCCAGGGCCCCGTAGTTCACCGCCATGCCACCGAGTATCAGGCTCATGCCCGTGCGCTGGCACAGCAGCAGCGTCAGCGGGGCCATGAAAGCGAGCACCGTGTAGTAACCCGCGCCGAGCCCGGCAATCAGGCAAGCGGTCAGGAACACCGCATAAGGCAGCAGGTGCGGCACGTTACGACAGAGATAGAGCAAGTGTTCGGCCAGTTTCTCCAGCGTGCCGTTGACGATGGCGAAGCTGTAGAACAGGCAGACCGAGAAGATGATGAAGAAAATCTTCAGCGGCCACATGGCGATGATTTCGGAAGGACTCAAGCCCATGCCGAAACAGCCCAGTAGATAGGCAAAGGCGATGGCGAACAGGCCGATGTTGATTTTGGTGGTGTATCCCAGCGCGACAGCAAGAACGATCGCGGCGACGACGTACAGGCTCATCATGATGTGTGTTCCGTATTATTTTGTTATGGGGAGTTCAACGCGTCGACGCAGCAAAGCCGAACAGGGTTGTGGGGTTATCCACCAACACCTGCCGGCGCTCCACCGGGTCGGGAAACAAGGCATGCACAAAGGCCAATTGCGCGTCATAGCCGGTGCGCGACTCGAACTGGGTATGGGGCCAATCGCTGCCCCAGACAAAACGATCGATACCGCCACATGCCTGGCGCAATTGCGCCAACACGCAAGCCGCGCGGGGCAGGTCTGACTGACTGCGATAGGCGGCAGACAACTTGACCCACAGCCGGTCCTCGCCGAGCAAGGCCAGGAAGCCCTGATGAGCGAGGTTACTCGGGTCGATACCGTTGGACGGAAGACCGAAGTGATCCACGACCACCGTGACGCCGCTCGCCAGAACGAACGGTACAACCAGGACCAAGGCGTCGAAGCCGCACTGGATTTCAACCTGCCAGCCAAGTCGGGCCAGTCGCTGGTAAAACGTCTGCCAGCGTGCATCGATGTAGTCCTGCGGCGCCTTGCCGATCAGATTCAAGCGAATGCCTACCACGCCAGCCTTGGCCAAAGCTTGGAGCTGTGCATCCTCGATGTCCGGTTCGACCACCGCGATGCCTCGCAAACGTTGCGGATAACGTTGCAGGGCCTCGACCATGAAACGGTTGTCGGTTCCCAGGAAGCTCGGCTGGATGAGCACGCCCTGGGCAAGGCTGCAGCGATCCAGATGCCCCAGATAGTGCTCGGCCAAGGCGTCGTAATCAGGGCTGTAGCGACGATCACTCGCCATGGGCAAGTCATGTCGGAATATGTGGGCGTGAGTATCTATGCCTTCGAACGACAGGGACATCAGGAAGCTGCCTTTGTTGATTTTTTGTGGGAGCCCGCCAGGCATGTAAGGTGATTACAGACCTGAAATTCATATAGATGACTGGATGACCATATCTATAAACAACCATCCCTGTCAACGCGCCCAGTGAGGTAAAGTGGCGCATTGCTTGGATTTGGATTGACGGTATGGCCCTTACACACCTTGGACATGACGAGCGACTGCCGCTCTATCAACGACTGCGTGAAGAGATGCTGGCGAAAATCGCCGCAGGCGAATGGCTGCCCGGTGAAGCCATTCCCACCGAGGCAGAACTGACCCGCCACTACGGCGTTGCGGTAGGCACGGTACGCAAAGCGGTGGAAACGCTGGTCGGGGAAGGGTTACTGCTGCGCGTCCAGGGCCGTGGCACGTTCGTGCGCCGACCCAACTTCGACGGTTCACTGTTTCGTTTCTTTCGACAGGTCGATGCCAGCGGTCAATCGCAAGTGCCGCAAAGCCGCATCCTGAGTCGCACCCAGGAGACCCCGGACGCCCACGTGCGCCAGGCGCTGAATCTGACCGAGCACGACGCCTCCATCCGCCTGGAGCGCCTGCGCCTCATGAACGGCCGGCCGCTGTTCCACGAGCAGATCTGGCTACCGGCCGCTCAATTCGGCGCCCTGCTCGACACCGACCTGAACGACTTCGGCACCCTGCTCTACCCCTTCTACGAAGAACGCTGCGGCATGCGCGTCGCATCAGCCCGGGAAACCCTCACCGTCACCTCGGCCGATGAGCCACTGGCCGCCACGCTGGGAGTCAGCGCCGGCAGCCCAGTGGTGGTAGTCGAACGGGTGGCCCTGGGTTACGACCGTCAACCCCTGGAATACCGACTGTCGCGCGGCGCAGCCGACACTTTTCGCTATCAGGTGGAGATTTGCTGAGTTTCGCGCGTCCACGACAACAAAATCATCGCCATTGGCGTGCATTTTGTGAAAGTTCAGCGGCATGCAAACGCTCTACTGGAAATAGAGATGGTGTTGCCATCAGGGTCTTTGGCATTGGCGAATGAATAGCCGTCGGCCTTGTGGGTGGCGCCAAACTTCAAGCCTTGGGCCATGCACTTCTCCTTGAAGCCCTCAACATCCCGGGTATCAAAAACCAGCTTGACTGTGACTTGTCCCGTTTTAACGCTCTTCCCTGCCGCATGAACCATCAGAATCGCGCCACCGTTTGCAGGCCTCAATTCCGTGACGCGATCATCGGCATGCTTTTCACTGACAAAGCCGAAATGTTGCTCATAAAAAGAGCAGGTTGCCAGGACGTCCCGTACGTACAGCATGATTCGATTAAGTGTCGGTTCCATGTGTTCTTCCTTGATACTGCTGACGGTGAAACTAAGCACGCTGTGCATCATCGCAGCGGGGCTTGGATGCAAAGCTCGACGTTTGTAGTGCGTCTCCAGATGCTTTCAACCAACCACAAGAAAAGACGCACTGGCTCGTACCACGCGCTCCTCTCCAGCGCTTATATAGGTATTGGCGAAAACCAGTCGGCTACCGGACTTTTGAATATCGACAGCCGCCTCCAACCAATCACCGACCTTAGCGGAGCCTGCGAAATCAGTGGTCATTGTGGTCGTCACGAGCTTGAGGGGCGGATCTTTCGAGAAGGCAGCGCTGTAGCCCAAAGCAATGTCAGCCAGCGCCATGAACAACCCTCCGTGAGCGAGTCCACGCGCATTGGTGTGTTTCTCCTCGACCCGAATCCCAACGGTGAATCCTTCGGCGTTTTCCCGATAGTAGAAAGGGCCCAGTAGATCAAGAAAAGGACTGCTCCGAAATAACGGTTTGAAATCCTGTGGAATATCCATTTTTTTCACTCCTTTACCCTGTAGGCATATTCAGGTCCGGCGACTGTAATTAATGGTCGTCAAAAGCGACCAGACTCATTGCTCCCTGCTCAATGGCCCCAAAGCCGCTTTTTTCTCGAGCCATGCTTCCCGCGTCATTTCCCAAACTTCCTTTAGCAAGGGCCCACAGACAAAATCGCCCTGCCGTGTTGCAATCATGCGCATGCCTTCGTGTTCCGAAACTTTACGCGAAGCATGATTGCCCACCGCCTTGGGAACTTGCATGACGGGACGCCCCAGGGTTTCAAACCAATAGGCGTTGATAACCTCACAGGCCTCGCGCATGTAGCCCTTTCCCTGCCATTGAGGCGCCAGCCAAAAGCCTCGGTTGTTGCCCGGTTGATCGTACAGGCTGATGCTACCGATGCAATGCGCCGGATCTTCGCAAGTGCGGATCATCCAATGCCACTCGCGCCCGGCCGCAATGGCGGGAAGCGCATGGTCGCGAACGTACGTCAGCGCGCCGTCTTCCGGATAGGGCCATGGCACGCGACTGTCGAGATAACGCACCACTTCCCAATGAGGAAACAGCTGTTGGATAGCTGGTGCATCGGCCAGTTGTAAAGGCGTGAGGATAAGACGGCGGGTCTGAATCGTGGGGGTGGTTTCCATCATGGATTTACGCATGATGATCGTGCGTTCAGCACCGTCAAATTCGTCACGTACCTTCTGAAATCCCAGCTCTGTGTAAAAGCTCTCTGCCGTGATGGAGGATGGCACATGCAAAGTGACCAGACCCATGTCGAGAGCGGCTGAACAAATGACCGACATTAGCCGTCTGCCAAGGCCTGCTCTTTGATACCGCGGCGCTACAAAAACACTTCTGATCACATCTCCATCGAGGCTGGCAGTCGCGACGACACGCTGATCGACAGATGCCACATACATCCGACGCCGCACCATCAATCGCTCAATCGCCAGTGGAGAAAAGTTCTGCTCTACCCGGACGATTACATCGGCCGGATAATCTTTCGTATTGGACTGACGCAGAGCGCTGATCACAACGTTGCTTATTGCTTGCGCGTCCTCGACTGTTGCGAGGCGAATGTAGGCATCCATTTCAAGTTCTCGCTCCGGGTGATCAGTGATCATAGACGCATGACAATGGACAGAAACCACGACAGAAAGATAGTTTCAAGACGTCCAGGCCGAAGGCTGAACCACGGATGCTATTGCCGATTACTCAAACGAACACGCCCAGCCTTGCCATCAACAAAAAGAGTCAAAGCATGAAAACCGCTGACCCCAATCGCCTGAAAATCTGGCAAGCCCTTTCATCACTGTTTCTCGACACCGAGATCGACGAATTAACCTACGACTACATCGCTCGCGTGATCCTTGAAACCGGCTATTCACCTAAGGTAATCCACAGCATCCTATGGAATGAAGTGTTCCCGGTCCTGGAAGCCAACCTCAGGTCCGTCGCAGGCGAATGGGCGGGATGGACGGATGAGTGGCTGCTGGAGCAGCTCACGATAAATGATCAACTCGAGGTCCGAAAACCCAGCGGCAGTATTGCCGTGGAGATCGCCAGATGCTGGAACCATGTGGCGACCCGGCTTCCACCGGGATATGCCTGATCCCGGTTTTTATCCGGCCCCTCGCGCGCCCAGGATGCCGCACTCGGCAGGCAACAATCTCACACTGATCAACGTCTTTCGGCAAAATGATAGAGCACGAAATAATGCCCCTCACACCCATTCGCTTGTCACCTTGGTCCCCGCTCAAAACAGCGACCTGGACGATCTGGTAGCCGTCAGAATCGAAGCCATGCGCGAAAGTCTTGAGCGTGTCGGGCGATTTGATCCCGTGCGCGCACGCGAGCGATTTCTAGGCGGTTTTAAACCAGACTGCACACGCCACATCGTGGTAACAGGACAGAGGGTGGGGTTCGTAGTCATCAAACGTCACGGCAATGAACTCTTGCTTGACCACTTGTACGTGCGCCCTGACGCGCAGGGATCAGGAATAGGCTCTGCTGTTCTCAGCCAAATATTCAAAGAGGCGGATGCCGCTGCGCTGCCATTACGAGTGGGCGCTCTCAAAGAAAGCGCGTCGAATCGCTTCTACATCCGCCACGGTTTCCAACTCATCGAAAGCGGCGAGTTCGACAATTATTATCTGCGACAGAATGGTCCTGCAGCTGGCCAAAATCGTTAGCCACCGACAATCTTACTGCGATGTATCCTCGTGTATCCCGAGGATACATCGCTACATAACCTTGCACTTTTACCTCCCATTCGACACAGCCCGGATACGTTGCCCCGTTCAAATGCACCCAAGGCTTCAAGGGCATCAACCAGAGCCCCTGACCCATGGCTCGCAATGGAGGCATCACCATGAAAACGGCACTGCAGCACAGCAAAACCGGTAAAACCCATCGCCGCCTGCTCGGCTCATCCATCCTCGCTCTCAGTCTGTTCGGCGCGCTCGGGGTAGCCCACGGGCAATCCACCAGCGCCGCGCAGCCAACCGCGAACAAGTCCGGCGTCACGCATACAACGCCCTCCCCATTCGGTGCGCTGAAGCATATCAAGGCCGGTCTGCTGGACGTGGCGTACGCCGAAACCGGCCCCGCCGATGGGCCGGTGGTGATTCTGTTGCACGGCTGGCCGTACGACATTCATAGCTATGACGAAGTCGCGCCCTTGCTGGCAGCGAAGGGATACCGCGTGCTGATGCCGTATGCCCGGGGCTACGGCGATACGCATTTCCTGTCCGAAAAAACGCTTCGCAACGGTCAACCAGCCGCGCTGGCCAGTGACGTGATCGACTTCATGGATGCGCTGAAAATCAAGCAAGCCGTGCTCGGTGGCTACGATTGGGGCGCACGTTCGGCGGACATCGTCGCGGCCCTGTGGCCGGAGCGCGTCAAGGCGCTGGTCGCGGTCAGCGGCTATCTGATCGGCAACCAGGCCGCCGGTCAGAACCCGCTGCCACCCAAGGCCGAGTTGCAATGGTGGTATCAGTTTTATTTCGCCACCGACCGTGGCCGCGCCGGGTACGAGAAAAATACCCACGACTTCGCCAAGTTGATCTGGCAACTGGCGTCGCCCAAATGGGCATTCGATGACGCCACCTTCGACCGCAGCGCCAAGGCGCTGGAAAACCCCGACCACGTCGAGATCACCGTATTCAACTACCGTTGGCGTCTCGGTTTGGTCCAGGGCGAGACCCGATACGACGCGCTGGAACAGAAACTGGCGACGGCGCCCTCCATCAGCGTGCCGACCATCACCCTTGAAGGCGATGCCAACGGCGCGCCGCACCCAGCTCCCGAGGATTACGCCAAGCGCTTCACCGGCAAGTACGAGTTCCGGTTGATCAGCGGCGGCATCGGCCACAACTTGCCGCAGGAAGATCCGCAAGCGTTTGCCAAGGCTGTGATTGATGCGGATCATCTTTGATAGCCAGCCCCTTGCCTTGATAACACCGGCATAAAAAAACGGCTCGTTTATTCAACGAGCCGTCTTTTTGCGGGCTATTACCGAACAGGATCAACCCGACGCATAAGGTCATTCAACACGTAGGTGTCCAGAAAGGCTGTTACCTCTGTGATCTGGCCATCCTTGAGTGTCATGTGCCACAGGTAAGTGTTGTTGTAGGGCTTGCGGTCAAGGGCCATGGCCTCTCCCTTCCAGAGAACCACCACGACATCGCCCTCAGCCACAATGCTTTGCACGGTAGGGGAAATGGGCGTTGCCAGCCGAGCGGTGATCGGTCGTACGGCTCGTTCGATTAAATCCGTCTTGCTGTTATACACACCAGAAACCGGACTTGATCCAGATACGGTCCACGTTGCGTCGGGCGCCAGCAGATCGAAAACCGTGCCTTGGCCTTGTTGCCAGTTGGTAAATGCTTGGCGCACCAGGTCGGTATTGATGTTTTGGTCAGCGGCTTGCGACGCTGAAACCGTGTTCGTTGAAAGCACCAAACACAGCGCGACAGCCTGAAGGCGCACAGCCAAACTCATCCATGGGGTCATGATCTTTCTCTCACAACAATACGTTGATAGGAACCTCTTCAAGAGGAACCTTAACGGCATGGGCTCGGAAGCTTTTGCTCGATACTGCTGTGAGATTGCCCGATGCTGTTTGGTGGAACGGCGTGGGCACCTGAGCCTGGCTCCTATGCGGGGTTGCCGCCAGCACGCGGGGAGTCGCCCGCCGGTCCCATATCGTTCCCATATCACCCTTTTCCAGACACCAAAAACCACAAACCCCCGACTTTCTCTAGGAAAATCAGGGGTTTGTGTTTGCAGAATGTGGCGGTGAAGGAGAGATTCGAACTCTCGATACAGTTTCCTGTATACACACTTTCCAGGCGTGCTCCTTAAGCCACTCGGACACTTCACCGTGTCTCGGCAAACTGTTCAGTCTGTCGAGGCGCGCTAATGTAGTCGAAAGCTTTTCCGATGGCAAAGGTTTTTTTCAGAATTTTCATGCGGTTAAGGTGGTCGGGCATTTCAAACGCGTCCGGGCATGGCAAACCGGCCAATCTTCGGGTTTGTGTGTGCAGTGTTCCATGGAGCAAGGCGCGGGCGATGGGGCGGTCAGGCGGTTTGTCGGGGCTGGGGGCTGACCGGTGAGTCAGTCACAGCGCTTTACCTGGCCTGCGGCGGTGGGTAACGTCTGCGTCACTTCTCTTACAAGGAATAGCGCCATGAGCGACCTGATTGCCTACCATCTCGAAGACGGTATCGCGACCCTGACCTTGAACAACGGCAAGGTCAATGCCATCTCGCCGGATGTGATTGCCGCGTTCAACACTGCGCTGGATCAGGCTGTGACGGATCGGGCGGTGGTGATCATTACCGGGCAACCGGGGATTCTGTCCGGTGGTTATGATTTGAAGGTGATGACCGCCGGTCCCAAGGAAGCGGTGAGTCTGGTCACGGCCGGCTCGACCCTGGCCCGTCGCCTGTTGTCGCACCCCTTCCCCGTCGTTGTCGCGTGCCCAGGGCATGCGGTGGCCAAGGGAGCGTTCCTGCTGCTGTCGGCGGATTATCGCATCGGTGTCGATGGACCGTTCAGCATTGGCCTGAACGAAGTGCAGATCGGCATGACCATGCACCACGCCGGTATCGAGCTGGCCCGCGATCGCCTGCGCAAATCCGCGTTTCATCGCTCGGTGATCAATGGCGAGATGTTCAACCCGCAGAGCGCGGTGGACGCCGGCTTCCTCGACAAGGTGGTGTCGACCGATGAGCTGCAGGGTGCGGCGCTGGAGGCCGCGCGTCAGTTGAAGAAAATCAACATGACCGCCCACAAGAACACCAAGCTGAAAGTGCGCAAGGCCCTGCTGGAGACGCTGGACAGTGCAATCCTGCTGGATCAGGAGCACATGGGTTAACTTGCCTCAGCGCAAAACGAAAAGCCCGACCGCTGTGTCGGGCTTTTTCTTACATGCTCCGTTTAAAAACCGACAACCGCTCTAGCCTGCTTCTGACACGCTAATCGGAAACATGCGCTCAAACATCGCCCATCTCCTACCTCTATAGCGGCAATTGCCGAAAACAGTGCACATCCGTACACTGCGCCACCTTTTGTCCCGACGGGGCCTGTAGATGCTGTTTTTATTGCGTATGTTGTTGATGGGTGTGCATTTTGTGCTGGCGGGTGTGCTCGGGGTGATCCTGGGGTTGTGTCGGCCGTTCAATCCAGACAACAGCCGTTTATGCGCCAGGTTGTATGCGTGGCCCGCCATGTGCATTTTGCGTCTGCGGGTGAAAGCCGAGGTCGACACGCTGGTAAACAAGTCCCAGAGCTGCGTGATCATTGCCAACCACCAGTCCAACTATGACCTGTTCGTGTTCGGTAACGTGGTGCCCTACCGCACCGTGTGCATCGGTAAGAAGAGCCTGAAGTGGGTGCCGTTGTTCGGGCAATTGTTCTGGCTGGCGGGCAATGTGCTGATTGACCGGGGTAACGCGATCAAGGCGCGCCAGTCGATGTTGACCACCACTCACACGTTGCAGCATGAGGACACATCGATCTGGGTATTCCCGGAAGGCACGCGCAATCTTGGCGAGGATCTGCTGCCCTTCAAGAAAGGCGCGTTCCAGATGGCGATCGCCGCCGGGGTACCGATTGTTCCGGTGTGCGTCAGCAGCTACATCAAGCACATGCGCCTCAATCGCTGGCGAGGCGGCGACATCCTCATACGCTCGCTACCGGCCATTCCCACGGCGGGGTTGAGCCTGGATGACATGCCCCAGCTCATCGCCCAGTGCCGTGAGCAAATGCGCGAGTGCATCGCGGTAATGGACCGGCAGGTGCAGGCTGTTTAACGAGCCTGTTAAACAATAGCCAGCCGGGCACATAACCCTGTGGCGAGGGGGTTTATCCCCTCACCACAAAAACCCGCACGATTCTGATTCCACCTGTAGGGCATTTGACTCTACCGGCGAACTCGGTGGATTTTGCTGACTCTCAAGCAGCAGGGCACACTAAGCTACAGATTGCCTGCCACTGCCATTTTCCAAGAAGAAGTGAACCACCATCATGGGTAGAGTCGTTGCTGCTGCGGTTTACAGCGCCGGTAAGAAAGTCACCAACATCACCCTCGACGAAGGCAGCGCCTGGGCAGCCAAACCGGGCCACTTTGTATGGATCGGCCTGGAAGAGCCCAGTGCCCAGGAACTGACCAACCTGCAACGTCAATTCAACCTGCATGAATTGGCGATTGAAGACGCGATGGAGAAGCACAGTCGCCCCAAGTTGGAGACCTTTGGCGATGCACTGTTTATCGTCACGTATTCGCCGGTGCGCAAGGACGGCAAGCTACAGTTCATCGAGACTCATATCTTCGCCGGCAACGGCTACATCATCACCGCCCGCAATGGCCACTCGGCGTCCTACGCCCACGTGCGACAACGCTGTGAGGCGCGGCCTATTCTGCTGGAGCACGGGGAAGATTTCGTTCTCTATGCCATCCTGGATTTCGTCATTGAAAATTACCAGCCGGTGGGTGAAGCCATTCACGCCGAGATCGATGAACTGGAGCGCAACGTACTGTGCAGCTCCCTGAACGAGCGGGATATTCAGAACTTGCACAGCTTGCGCCGTGACGTATTACGCCTGCGCCGTTATGCAGCACCGATGGTGGAAATCAGCGAAGAACTGCAAAGACTGGACTTTCCCTTCATCGACAAAAACATGAGCCCGTACTTCCGCGATGTGCAGATTCACGTCACGCGGCAGATGGAAGACCTGGCGACTCTGGCGGACATCGCCAGCCAGACCATTGAAGTCGGCGTGCTGCTCGAAGCGTCGCGCCAGAGCGTGGTGCAGCGCAAGTTCGCGGCGTGGGCGGCGATCCTGGCGTTCCCCACGGCGGTAGCCGGAATCTATGGGATGAACTTCGAGAACATGCCGGAGTTGACCTGGCACTACGGGTACTTTCTGGTGCTGGGGTTTATCGCGGTGGGCTGTACCGCGTTGTGGGGGAGCTTCAAGCGCTCGGGGTGGTTGTAAGCGCGCTTGTAGGCGGTTGAGGCTGGCGTGACATTCATCGCGAGCAGGCTCGCTCCCACACTTGATTACCTGTCTATCAAGTGTGGGGGCGATGGTGTTTTAGTCTTGGGCCGCTGCGGTTTCAGGCTTGTGCGCGACGAAACGCATCATCCATTCAGCCACCGTGGTGCCGTGATGCGCCTGTTCAAGACTGGCCATGCCTTGGCGGTAGATCTGCTCGCCAAGGTGTTGCTGGCGGATCTCCAGCAGCGCCCGGGAATAATCGTGGATGAATTCCGGGTGGCCCTGGAAGCACAGCACCTGATCGTTGATGTGGTAGGCGGCGAACGGGCAAAAATCGCTGGACGCGATCACCGTGGCGTTTTCCGGCAGCTCGGTGACCTGGTCCTGGTGACTGATCAGCAGGGTCAGCTCTTCCATCACCGGGCTCATCCATGGCGCCTTGGCCGCGAGCTTGTAGCGGTGGGTGCCCACGCCCCAGCCTTGAGTGGCGCGCTCGGCCTTGCCGCCCAGCAACAGCGCCAGCAGTTGATGACCGAAGCACACGCCCAGCAACTTGTCGCCTCGCTGGTAGCGATCCAGCAAGAAGGTCTTGAGGGTTTGAATCCAGGGGTCGGTGCCGAAGGAGTCGGCTTTGCTGCCGGTTACCAGGTAAGCGTCGAACGACTCATCATCGTTGGGGTATTGCCCCTGCATCACGTTGTACACAATGAACTCAGCCGCGACGGGCTGTTGTGAAAACAGGCGCTGGAACATCTGCCCGTAACCCTGATATTGGTCGATCAGTTCCGGACGCAGGGTATCGGTTTCCAAAATGCAGATGCGCAGCGACATAAAAAATACCTGACACGATGATGGGAATATTGCACACCCCCTGAGCGTGCCTTGAAATACCGTCCCAAGGCAAGCCCCTCCCCCTGTCAGTCAGAACAGTTCTTGCCTGGCGGCTTTCTCCAGCAACAAGGCCGGTGGTGAAAATCGCTCGCCATACTGCTCGGCCAGATATTGAGCGCGGGCGACAAAATCCCGCAGGCCGTACTGGTTGATGAACTGCAACGCACCGCCGGTCCAGGCGGCGAAACCGATACCGAAAATCGAGCCGACGTTGGCGTCCGCCGTGGAGGTGAGCACGCCCTCCTCTACGCAGCGCACGGTTTCCAGGGCCTGGATGAACAGCAGGCGATCGCGGATATCCTGAGGCGAAATCTGCCCGTCGGCTTTCTCGAAACGATGCTTGAGCTCCGGCCACAGGTGTTTCTGCCCGTCGGCCGGATACTCGTAGAAACCGGCCCCGGCGGCTTTACCTGGCCGCTTGTATTCGTTGAGCAGCAGGTCA
This sequence comes from Pseudomonas sp. PICF6, assembly GCF_009831705.1. Taxonomy (NCBI): domain Bacteria; kingdom Pseudomonadati; phylum Pseudomonadota; class Gammaproteobacteria; order Pseudomonadales; family Pseudomonadaceae; genus Pseudomonas; species Pseudomonas sp. PICF6. The sequence goes on from NZ_WUUD01000022.1 coordinate 59,595, forward strand.
ATCACGGCGAACGCCGGGTGCTCGATCGGCGTTTGCCCTTCCGCTTGCAGGTCTTTGGCGGTTTGCGCGCGGATATGGCTCATCAGGCTGAGGGAAACTTCGTCAGAGATCGCCAGAGGCCCTACCGGCATCCCGGCCTTGCGCGCCTCGGTCTCGATCATCGGCGCACTCACGCCCTCACCCAGCATGGCGATGCCTTCGTTGGTAAAGGTGCCGAATACCCGAGAGGTGAAGAAACCACGACTGTCGTTGACCACGATCGGCGTCTTGTTGATTTGCAGAACGAAATCGAAAGCTCGTGCCAGGGTCTCGCCGCTGGTACGGGCGCCCCTGATGATTTCCACCAGAGGCATTTTCTCCACCGGGCTGAAGAAATGCAGGCCGATGAACTTCGTCTGATCCGGTACAGCCGTCGCCAGACCGGTGATGGGCAGGGTCGAGGTGTTGGAGGCGAGCACCGCGTCCGCCCCAACAACCGCTTGGGCAGCGGCTGTGACGCTGGCTTTCAGGGCGCGATCCTCAAACACCGCCTCAATGACCAGATCGCAACCGGCCAGGTCCGCGTCGCTGTCAGTGGTTTGAATCCGCGCCAGCGTGGCTTCGCACTGCTCGACGGTGAGCTGCCCGCGGGCGACCTTCTTATCCAGCAGCGCCGCCGTACGGGCCTTGCCTTTCTCGGCGGCGGCAAGGCTGACGTCCTTGAGCACCACCGCAATCCCGGCCATGGCGCTGACGTAGGCGATACCAGCCCCCATCATGCCAGCGCCGAGCACCCCGACTTTTTGAGTCAGATAAGGTGCAAAGCCCTGCGGGCGCGAACCGCCGGCCTTGATTTCGTTGAGCTGGAACCAGAAAGTGCCGATCAGGTTCTTGGCCACCTGGCCAGTGGTCAGCTCAGTGAAGTAGCGGGTTTCGATCACGTGGGCGGTGTCGAAATCCACCTGGGCACCTTCCACTGCCGCGCAGAGAATTTTCTCCGGCGCGGGCAGGCAACCCTGGGTTTTGTTGCGCAGGATGGAAGGTGCTATCGCCAGCATTTGCGCGACTTTCGGGTGAGACGGCGTGCCACCCGGGATCTGATAGCCTTTCGCATCCCAAGGTTGGACCACGCTGGGGTTGGCGAGAATCCAGGCCCTGGACTTGCTCAGCAGGTCCTCGCGATCCACCGCCAGCTCATCGATCAGACCGGCCTGCAGTGCCTGTTGCGGGCGCACCTTCTTGCCCTCGAGCAAATATGGCAAGGCTTTCTCCAAGCCAAGCAACCGCACCATCCGCACCACCCCGCCGCCACCTGGCAACAGGCCGAGGGTGACTTCCGGCAAGCCAATCTGCACCGACGGGTGATCCAGCGCCACACGATGATGGCAAGCCAGGCAGATTTCCCAGCCGCCGCCCAGGGCCGCGCCATTGATGGCCGCCACCACCGGTTTTCCCAGGGTTTCCAGGGCACGCAGTTGCGCCTTGAGCCCGAGCACCATTTCATAGAATGCCTTGGCTTGGGGTTTACCGACCTTGACCAGTTCGTTGAGGTCGCCGCCAGCGAAGAAGGTCTTCTTGGCCGAGGTAATGATCACCCCGGCAATCGAGTCTTTTTCGGCGGTCAACCGAGCGACGCAGGCAGCCATGGCCTCGCGGTACGTCGCATTCATGGTGTTGGCGCTCTGGCCTGGCATGTCCAGGGTCAGGACGACGATCCGGTCCTGGCCGGTTTCGTAACGGATGGCATCGCTCATGAAAAGTATTCCTTGAAGTCGGGGCTCAGAGACGTTCGATAACGGTGGCAATGCCCATGCCGCCGCCGACACACAGCGTCGCCAGGCCATAGCGCAGGTGACGCGCCTCTAACTCATCGAGCAAGGTGCCGAGAATTGCGCAGCCTGTAGCCCCCAAGGGATGCCCCATGGCGATGGAGCCGCCGTTGACGTTGACCTTGGCGGGGTCGATGGCCATGTCCTTGATGAACTTGAGCACCACTGAGGCGAACGCTTCGTTGACTTCGAACAGGTCGATGTCCTCCACCCGCAGCCCAGCCTTGACCAGAGCCTTGCGGGTAGCCGGCGCCGGGCCGGTGAGCATGATGGTCGGATCGGTGCTGGTGACAGCCGTGGCGACGATCCGCGCCCGCGGTTGCAGCCCCAGCGCCTGCCCCTTGGCTTCGGAACCGATCAGCATCAGCGCCGCCCCATCAACGATGCCGGAACTGTTGCCCGGCGTGTGGACATGATTGATCCGTTCCACATGGCTGTAGACCCGCAGCGCCGTAGCGTCGAAGCCCATCTGGCCCATGGCTTCGAAACTCGGCTTGAGCTTGCCCAGGCCCTCCAGAGTCGAGTCCGCACGGATGAATTCGTCGTGATCCAGCAGCACGATGCCATTCTGGTCCCGCACCGCCACCAGGGATTTGTTGAACGAACCGTCGGCCCGGGCCCGGGCGGCCTTTTGCTGGGAGTGCAGCGCGAAAGCATCGACGTCCTCGCGGCTGAAGCCCTCCAGGGTTGCGATCAGGTCAGCACCGATGCCCTGAGGTGTGAAGTGGCCCTGCAGGTTGGATTGAGGATCCAGCGCCCAAGCGCCGCCGTCGCTGCCCATGGGCACGCGAGACATGGATTCGACACCTCCGGCCACCACCAGATCCTCGAACCCGGAGCGCACTTTCATCGCCGCCAGGTTTACCGCTTCCAGGCCCGAGGCGCAGAACCGGTTGAGCTGCACACCTGCCACGCTGACATCCCAATCGGCGATCAGCGCGGCGGTCTTGGCGATGTCGGCGCCCTGATCACCTATCGGCGTCACGCAACCGAGCACGATATCGTCAACCTGACTGGTGTCCAGGCCCATGCGCTGCTGCAGGGCGGTGAGCAGGCCGCCCACCAGGTTCACCGGCTTGACGCTGTGCAAAGCGCCATCGGCCTTGCCCTTGCCACGGGGGGTGCGTAATGCGTCAAAAATCAAAGCTTCGGTCATGACATCCTCAAACCACTGGGACAATGCAATGGCTCCAACCATAAGCCCAGCGGCCCGAGATTCAATGACCGCAGTGCTCAACGACGTTGACGGCCACGCTCAGACGAACGGTAGCATGCTATCGGGTTAACCGATTCAGGTGAGCAAAGTGTCTAGCAAAAGGGCCTTCACGAAGGTGGCACTAGGCCTCATACCACTTTAAGAGCGGACGGCAGCAAACTAATACGAATTGGATCTAAGCCAAGGCGGCTGCGGCCCCTAATGTAATCCTTGTACAAGATAGTCGTCGGGTTTTGCCGAGGCGCTTGTCAGACAGGAAGTGCAACGCCAGCCGTCAGGAGATATGCAGGCTGGCCTCAGGAAATAACAAAAAAGGCGGGTCAGCCATGTTCAAACATTCGAAAGTTCGCCAAGCCGGACTCATTCTCTTCGCCACGACGCTGCTGTTGATTGTGCCGAATATCACCAAGGTGATCGGCTGAATCCGGCGCGCGGGTGCCTGTACCATCGGCAAGCGGTAGCGCTTGTATCATCAAAAAATGTGACGAGTTCGTTGTTCGAGTCGCGGTGGCTGTGCCAACCTTTGCGGCACTCCCTCGACATGGAAGACGACCCTCGTGAAAGTTCTCATTGTGTTCGGCGCGCTGCTGCTCAGCACGCCCTTGTTTGCCGCGCAGCTGGTGCTGGAGCTGGGCACGACTGCCCGCACCTGGCAGACCGAAGAACTGCTCCAGCATCCTGAAGCCCGAACGATCCAGATCGCTGAAGACGTTTCCTACAAAAAGCCGATGAATTATCGCGCCGTGCCGCTGACAGCGCTGTTGACTGGCGTCGAGCCCGACGACCATCTCCAGGCCGTGGCGCTGGACGGATTTGCCGCCGAATTGCCCGCGGCACCGTTACTCAACACAAACGGCGCGCGAGCCTGGCTGGCGATCGAAGACCCGGCCCACCCCTGGCCTCCACTGGGTGAAGGCAAGGGCAGCGCCGGGCCCTTCTATCTGGTCTGGACCAACCCCCAGGCAGGCCACATCAGCCCCGAACAATGGCCTTACGCGGTGGCGACGATCAAGCGCCTGTCAGCGGTAGCCGAGCGCTTCCCTGCCCTGCTGCCAGCGCCCACGGTGACTCAGGCTGACCCGGTCTATAAGGGCTTTGAACTGTTCCAGAAAAACTGCCTGGCTTGCCATCGGCTCAACGGCGCAGGCGACGCGCAGTTTGGCCCGGACCTGAACATCCCCTTCAATCCTACCGAGTACTTTTCCGGGGATTTCCTCAAGCGCTATATCCGCGACCCACAAAGCCTGCGTCGCTGGCCCCAAGGGAAGATGCCGGCGTTCTCGGCCACGGTGCTGCCGGATGCGGAGCTGGATCTGCTGGTGGGGTATCTCAAGCACATGGCGGGGCGTAAACAGCCGTTGGCCCCATGAAGTCGGTTTTGTGCCTGAAGTAATCTGGTGGGAGCACACCTATGAAAACGGCCGACACATGGGTCAGCCGTTGCTCGGGTTGCGTGAATGAACGGTCAGGCGTGCAGGCGCCGTATTTCCTGTTTGACACCCCAACCCTCGATGATGCCACCCAAAGGCTCCACCACCGCCTCGAAGTTTTGTTCGAAGTCTCCAATGTCATCGTAGGTGGCGTACATCACCCGGCTCAACTCCAATGACCAGGCGCCGTCATCCCGTGCGCTGATCTGTGCATTCAATGACTCACCCCGAAATTGACCTGCCGCCCTGCGCGCCCGCTCCTCATCCGGGAAAATGGCGTAGAACTCGATGGGATGGAATTGTGAGAAATCGAAACCGCCTTCTTTCATGCGGCGAAGCACACTGGTGCTGATGTCTTCTTGATAGGCTGTGCTCATGAAACGTCCTCCTCAAACCGATGGATAGACTTTCCGTCTTCCCGTGCGGGCAACCCTTGGGTTGCAGCGATACGGCATCAAATTACCGTCGGGACACAAGCATGTAGCTGACAAGACCGGACCTAAGCGATCCTTTCGCTGATCTCAATTGCAGAGTAGCTGCAAGTAGTGGTCACTGCCAAGCGGGGCCAGGCAGTGACTTCATGAAATCGGTGTAATGCTGATGATTTCGATACTGTGCTGGGATTTGAGATTCTTGACCGTAGGGTCTGCGGTGCGGCCCTCCAGGTCATTGAGATCAAGCTTGGCGGGTACGGGGAGCAGCTTTTGGCGAATCAACTGCGCAGCCTGCTCCATCGTGGGCTCCTGTTCATAGTCGAACCGCTCGGCGATGGCTTCGCCGTGATCATCAACGAAAGTGATTTCCCACTTTTGCATCGGTGTCTCCTCGATCAATTCAGGGCCTGGCTTACCTCTATCTCGACATTCAGGGCTGAACAATCGTTCCGCTCAGTCGTTGGACGGCTGCCATAAAAAAAACCGCCTCACGGGCGGTTTTTCATGCAGCGTCGGCGATTATTTCTCGGCACGTGCTTTCAAGGCTTTCAACGTATTGAACGGCGCATCCACCACGAACTTGTTGGCCAGCCAGGAAGGAACATCGCCACCTGGTTCGGTGTGGACCTGATAGATCACTTCGACCTGACCGGCGTCCTTTGGCGTGAATTTCCAGAAGCCTTCAACTTGAGTGACCCGCACAAAACCCTTTTTTTCAGGCCGGTAGGTTGGCACGCCCTTGAGGTTGCGGGTCAGGCTGCCATCGGCACCTTTGACGGTGGTCACTTGCAACACCGAGTCCCGCGGGGTAACCGGCCAGGGCGTGTTGAACTGGGTGTAGGTCCAGCTCTGGTCCCCTTCATGCTTGAGCAGCTCCTGGCTCTTGCATTCGTGAATCCAGGCACAGGCAGCCGAAACGTCTTCCTGAAGCGCTTGCAGCTTGGCCATGGTGGTTTTCATGACGGTCACGCCTTGGTAGGCCTTGTACTTGGAACCGGCCACTTCACTGAGGGAAACCTTGATGCCATCCTCTTCCTTGACGACTTTCCAGTCTTCTGCCTGGGCGGTAGCCGTTGCCAGCAGCACGGTCAAACCACACAACACAGCCATACGATGCAGCGAACCCATAGTTTTTTCCTTGTTATCGAAGTTCCGAACTGGCCCATTACGCTGCCGTGATTTGCTCCCACCAACCGATCAGCCGGATGGCGTCTTCAGAGCTGTTGCCGCAGACCTCGATGTCGGCCTCGAACGCCGAGCACACCCTCGGTCGCTCCGGCTGGCCGAAGATCTGGCACAGGTTATCGACTGACAGCTGCACGCAACGTTCGCCCGCCGGCTTGCCGTGGGGCATGCCAGGAATCGGCGAACTGATGGAAGGGGCGATGCAGCAGGCGCCACAGCCTTCGCGGCATTTCATGACGACAACATCCTCACGACAAGTAATGATTGGTAACAGAACACAGAGTAACGGCTAAAACACTCGTTTTAAATTACCGTCCGTGTGTTTTTTCTTGTACGCCAGGATGACCCTACAGTCAGCGACGAGAGGAAGGATTACTGCTTGAATTCGAAATCCAGCGCCGCGCCTTCGACTTCATTGCGCTCTTGATTGCGCAACGGCAGCTGCATTTCATTGCTCAACAAACGGCCATTGAGTTGGAACGGGCCCGGCTTTTCCCCAAACATGGAGGGCAGCAAAGGCTCATGCTTGGGTAACGGCACCGCACCCGGAGGTTGCAGATCCTCGACCATGTCTTGAGGCAGGCTCAAATCCAGCTTGGCCGGCGGTAACCGGGTTTTGGCGACCTCGCGGGCAGATTGACTCTTGGAGGCGACAGGGGCCCGTTTTTTCTTCGCTACCGCAGCTTTTTTAGCCGGCGCTTTTTTAACAACTGCCGGTTTTTTCTTCGAGGCGCTTTTAGTGGCACTGGCGGCCGGTTTCTCCTGCGCCGACGCAGCCACGACACCTTCCGAATGGAAGGCAGTCAACAGGCCGATCAAAACCCAGGCGGCAGGAGCAATGGCTTTCATAGACACTACGGCACTTACGGCAGAGATCCCCATGCTCGCCTGTTACTCAGCCGCTGACAAGCACATCAGGCAGGAGCCGCCAGTTTCTATCAAAAACCGCTGGCGGTCTCCTGGAACAGTTGGGTGGCCAGCAGGCCTAGCGTCATCAAGGCCCGTTCAGCTTCGCGGTTCCAAGGCGTACCGCAATTGAGGCGGATGCAATGGTTGAACTGTTCGGTGTTACTGAAAATCAGCCCTGGTGCAATGCTGATACCTTGCTGCAACGCCCGTACATGCAACTCCTGGGTGTTGACCCGCCCCGGCAGACTGACCCACAGAATGAAGCCTCCATTAGGCCGGCTCATTTGCGTACCTTCGGGAAAGTATTGCTGCACTGCCAACTGAAAGGCACTGAGGTTTTTGCGGTACTCCTGGCGGATATAACGCAAGTGCCGATCATAGCCGCCATTTTCCAGGTACGCCGCGATGCCCATCTGCGTGACGCTGCATGCCGAGTGCGTGCTGAAGGTCTGGAGCCGTTGGATTTCCTGCTGGAATTTACCGGCAATCATCCAACCAATGCGCACGCCCGGTGACAACGTCTTGGAAAAACTCGAACAGTAAATGACTCGGTCCAACCGGTCATAGGCCTTGAGCGCCTTGGTGCGTCCCTGCTCGAACATCAACTCGCCATAAATATCGTCTTCAACGATCTGGATGTCGAAATCCGAGGCCAGGCGCAACAGTTGCTTTTGCCGCTCCTCGGGCATCGTCCCACCGAGGGGATTGCTCAAGCGCGTGGTCAGCACCAGCGCCTTGATCGACCACTGATTGGCCGCCAGTTGCAGGGCTTCCAGGCTCATGCCGGTGACCGGGTCGCTGGGAATCTCGATGACCTTGAGGCCCAGCAGATCCGCCAGTTGCAGCAAGCCGTAGTAGGTCGGCGACTCGGCGGCGATCAGGTCTCCTGGCCGGGTCAGCACCCGCAAGGACATTTGCAGCGCATCCACGCAACCGTGAGTGATCACCACCTCGGAGGGATCCACCACGACCCCGGCATCGCGCATGCGAATCGCCACTTGGCGGCGCAAGGGTTCGAAGCCCGGGCTGAACATGTAGCTGAACGCCCGCGGGCTGTGGAAGCGCGTGACCTTGGCCAGTTGCTGGTGCAGCGCTCGTACAGGCAGGTAGTCGACGCTCGGCACCGCCGCGCCCAGGGGAAATACCCCTTCGCGGCGCGACTCAACCAACACTTGCTGGATGATGCTGCTGCGCGTGACCAGCCCCGGACGCTCGACCCGCGCGATGTCCGGTGTCGGCGCCGTCAGGGCCGGGGTTTGATGCACGTAGTAACCGGACTGCGGCCGCGCACGGATCAGCCCCTGATCTTCAAGGTTGGCGTAGGCCTGCAGCACCGTCGCATGGCTGACGTTGAGCTGCGAGCTCATCTTGCGCACCGAAGGCACACGTTCGCCGGGCTGATACACACCGCGCCGGATGTCTTCAGCCAGTTGTTGGGCAATACGTTGATAGAGCAAGAGGTTGGTCATGACGCAGCACTCGATTTCACGGGCATTTTATTTTTGTGAGAGATAGTACCGGAACAGTTTATAAGTGTACTGGGACAGTTGCCAGATTACCCGACCCTAGAGGGCAGTGACAGCCCCCAACTGTACTCATGAATCACTGATTCGCAGGCCCAAAAAAACCCGGCGCCTCTGAAGGGGCCGGGTTTTCCAGCAACGCAGCCCTTAGCGGGCGGCGCCGAGCTGGCCTTTCTCGTCGGAGAACACAATTTCAACCCGACGGTTCTGTGCCCGACCACGCTCGGAAGCGTTGACGTCGACCGGGAACTCATCACCGTAGCCTTCGACCTGAATGCGCTTTTCGTCGATCCCCAGGTCCACCAGCACGTCCGCCACCGCCTGGGCCCGGCTATGGGACAGCTTGAGGTTTTCCTGCTTGCCGCCGGTGCTGTCGGTGTAACCTTCGATACGCACCACACGCTTGGGGTTGAGCTGCAAGAATTGCACGATCTTGAGCACCACCCGGTTTGCCGAGTTCTTCAACTGCGCCTGGCCGGTGTCGAACAGCACGTCACCGAGCGTCATCACCAGGCCGCGATCGGTCTGGGTGGTGGCCATCGCCATGATCTGCTCTTCAAGCCACTTGCCCTGTTGCTGGACACTCAGCAACTTGGACTCGCGCAGGGCCAATTGCAGGCGCTGGCGCTCCAGTTCGAGCTTCGCCGCGCGCTCTTCATTGAGCACCTGATTGCTGTGCTCACGGGCAATCTCACTGTAACGCTGGCTCAGATAGGCGTAATGCAGCACATCCTCGCTGCTGCCCCAGTAGCTGGACAAGCGATCGGCCCGGGCCAGGGATTCACCGGCGCGGATGACATCCTTTGGCGCGGCTCGCAATACGTTGGAGTCTTCCTTGACCTTCTGGAAGTCGGCACCTGCCTTTTCCAGCGCCACTTCGCTGCGCTGACCCGCGCAACCGTACAAGCTGGCCAGGCCCGCGAGAATCAGGCCGCCAAATACTTGGGACTGCTTCATTGGGCATCATCTCTCAACTGTTTGCGCAAGCGCTCGATGCGGGTGTTAAGCACGTTCAGGTGTTCCTCGCCCTTGAGGGTCAGCACCTTCGCTTCGGCCAGGCGTGCATCCAGTTCGGCTTGCTCAGCGCGCATGCGGGCCTTCTTGAACGACTCGTCGGCCATGTTGGACTGGGCGCGGGCGAACTTTTCTTCGGCGAGTTTCAACTCGGGCACTTCTTCGGATGTGGCGCCCACGGCGCGGGCTTGCTCCAGCGCCTGTTCAGTCAGGCGAATCTGTTCATTCGGCGCCGGATCGGCTGCGCAACCCGCCAGAGCCAGTACGGCCAGGGCAGCGAAAAGAGGTCGAATAGTCACTAATGTTCCCTACTGTTTTGGGGCACCAACAGGTGGCTGCAACTGTGTTTTCCAACGCTCGATATTGCGCTGCAACACAGCCTCCGTCAGGCCGGACGCGGCCAATTCTGTCATCTTTTGCGCCAGCTGTCCGCGCAACCATGGGTCATTGCAGGCGGAGTTATGGGAAACCGCGAGGAACAGCCCCGGGGTATCCACTGGTTGCGGCGCGGCCTGCAGGTCATTGGCCATGCCCAATGTCTGGGCCATCGCCAGGCCCGAGTAACGCCCTGCCAGGACATACTCCACCTCCCCCAGCAGCAGTTTCTGAAAGGCTTCAGTCAGGTTGGGGGTACGGGTCAGGGACAATTGCTGCTCGGCAAATACGCCAAATGCCTGGGTCATTCGCGCCTTTTGCGACAATGCCCCGGGATGACCATGAAGGTCCTCGGGCTGAGCGATCACCAATGTCGAATCCTTGCGGGTCCACACCAGGTAATCGTTATTCAGCAAGGGCGGATGAACATAGTCCAGGGTTTCAAGCTCGCTGATGGTCAGCGCGGCGTCGACGAGCAGGTCCATGCGTCCGCTGCGCACTTCGTCCAGGGCCTGAGCACGCTTGCCGGCATAGAGCAATTCGATCTTGATCCCCAGCTCCGTCGCCACTTGCGCCAGCAGGTCGGCGCTGGCGCCGATCAGGTGTTTGGGATCCTGGGGGTCTTGCCACAGGTAGGGCGGCGCATCCGGG
>NZ_WUUD01000022.1:70149-95012 GCF_009831705.1 Pseudomonas sp. PICF6
TTGCCGGCGGCGACAGACAGACCTGGCACGACGGCCAGCGCCCACAGCAACGACACGCCAGCCAAACGGCGAAGATCCATGGCGATATGCTCCCCTTGCAGTGACAACAACGTGCAGATAATAAAAAACCCGGCCAAAGGGCCGGGCTCTTTATAAGTGAAGACGCCGGATTAGACCAGCTTCTCCAGCTCAGGGATGGCTTCGAACAAGTCCGCTACCAGGCCATAGTCAGCCACCTGGAAGATCGGCGCTTCTTCGTCCTTGTTGATCGCGACGATCACCTTGGAGTCTTTCATGCCGGCCAGATGCTGGATCGCGCCGGAGATACCGACGGCGATGTACAGCTGTGGCGCAACGATCTTGCCGGTCTGGCCGACCTGCATGTCGTTAGGTACAAAACCTGCGTCGACCGCGGCGCGGGAAGCACCGACGGCAGCACCCAGCTTGTCGGCCAGGGCGTACAGGTGTTTGAAGTTGTCGCCGTTCTGCATGCCGCGACCGCCGGAAACGACGATCTTGGCAGCGGTCAGTTCCGGACGATCGGACTTGGCCAGTTCTTCGTTGACGAAGCTGGAGATACCGGCGTCGTGAGCAGCAGCCACCGCTTCAACAGCAGCGGAGCCACCTTCGGCGGCAACCGGGTCGAAACCGGTAGCACGTACGGTGATGACCTTGACCGCAGCATTGGACTGCACGGTAGCAATGGCGTTACCGGCATAGATCGGGCGCTTGAAGGTGTCGGCACTTTCCACCGAGATGATCTCGGAGATCTGGTCGACGTCCAGCGCAGCGGCAACGCGCGGCAGGATGTTTTTGCCGTTGGACGTGGCGGCAGCCAGGATGTGGCTGTAGCCCTTGCCCAGCTCGGCCACCAGCGGTGCAACGTTTTCCGGCAACTGGTGCGCATAGGCAGCGTTGTCGGCCGACAACACTTTTGCCACACCCGCGATTTTCGCAGCGGCTTCAGCCACGGCGCCAACGCCTTGACCGGCCACCAGAACGTGGACATCACCACCGATTTTCGCAGCGGCAGCAACGGTGTTCAGCGTGGCCGGAGCCAACGCCTTGTTATCGTGTTCGGCGATTACCAAGATAGTCATGTCAGATTACCTTCGCTTCGTTTTTCAGTTTCTCGACCAGTTCAGCCACCGACTTGACCTTGATGCCCGCGCTGCGTGCAGCCGGCGCTTCGACTTTGAGGGTCTTGTTGGTGGAGGTGGTGGAAACGCCCAAAGCGTCCGGAGTCAGCACTTCAAGCGGCTTCTTCTTGGCTTTCATGATGTTTGGCAGGGACGCGTAGCGCGGCTCGTTCAAACGCAGGTCGGTGGTGACGATGGCCGGCAGTTTCAGGGAAACAGTCTGCGCGCCGCCGTCGATTTCGCGAGTCACGGCAACGCTGTCGCCGGACACTTCAACTTTGGACGCGAACGTGCCCTGACCGTAGCCGCTCAATGCCGCGAGCATCTGGCCAGTCTGGTTGTTGTCGCTGTCGATGGCCTGCTTGCCGAGGATCACCAGCTGTGGCTGTTCCTTGTCGACAACGGCCTTGAGCAGCTTGGCCACGGCCAGGGAAGTCAGGTCTTCGGCGGATTCGACGAGGATGGCGCGATCAGCACCCAGCGCCAGCGCGGTACGCAGTTGCTCCTGGGCAGTGGTCGGGCCGATGGAGACGACGACGATCTCAGTCGCCACGCCTTTTTCTTTCAGGCGTACGGCTTCTTCTACGGCGATTTCGCAGAAAGGGTTCATCGACATCTTGACGTTGGCGAGGTCGACGCCGGAGTTGTCCGCCTTGACGCGAACCTTGACGTTATAGTCGACCACTCGTTTGACAGCTACAAGAACCTTCATGGATTCCTCGTTACTCTCCGGTGAAAAGAAAGTCGCCTAGGCGAACCTGGCGGTTGATGCTCATGGGCGCAAGGGCACCTCTAAAAACGCCGGCATGAACCACACATGACCTTGCTCACGGGAGTGAAGACCGTTCGTCAGTGATGACCGACGAGTCATTCATTATCGTGGCGTGTAAACTGCGCGTCCGAACCACGCAATACGTCACTTTGTGCTGCCTTCGCCCTGTCTTTAGAGGTGCTCTTGGAACCAACAGTCAGCCTACGGCGAGCGCAAAACCGCCCGTATCTTGACCGGAACGCCCATTCCGGTCAATACGGCAAAATGGTCAGTCATAAGCCGTACGTCAGTGATTTATCTGGCCTGCGGCTATTTCAAACAAACGTTTGTATTGGACCCTGAGAGTGGTGTAGATATAATGCGCCGCTTAAGAGAGAACCGCGGGTCATTCATTGCCGCTTTCGTCGATTTCGCGAAGCAGATCGTGGATGCAACGCCAAACCTCCAATTAGAAAAAACTGTTGAGCCTTGAGTAGGAGATAGCCTGTGGAACGCGAATACATGGAATTCGACGTGGTCATCGTCGGTGCCGGCCCCGCTGGCCTGTCTGCCGCTTGCCGACTGAAACAGAAGGCCGCCGAAGCCGGTAAGGAAATCAGCGTCTGCGTGGTCGAAAAAGGCTCCGAAGTCGGTGCGCACATTCTCTCCGGTGCGGTATTCGAACCCCGCGCCCTGAACGAATTGTTCCCGGACTGGAAAGAACTCGGCGCACCGTTGAACACGCCCGTCGTGCGCGATGACATTTTTGTCCTGAGAAACGCCGAGACCGCGAGCAAAATCCCTGACTTCTTTGTGCCCAAGACCATGCACAACGAAGGCAACTATATTATTTCCCTGGGCAACCTGTGCCGCTGGCTGGCTCAGCAGGCCGAGAACCTGGGCGTGGAAATCTACCCGGGCTTCGCCGCCCAGGAAGCGCTGTTCGACGAGAACGGCGTCGTACGCGGGATCATTACCGGCGACCTCGGTGTCGACCGTGAAGGCAAGCCGAAAGAAGGCCTCTACACCCCTGGTATGGAACTGCGTGGCAAATACACGCTGTTCGCCGAAGGCTGCCGTGGTCATATCGGCAAGCAACTGATCAAGCGCTTCAACCTGGACAGCGACGCCGACGCCCAGCACTACGGCATCGGCCTGAAGGAAATCTGGGAAATCGACCCGGCCAAGCATCAACCGGGCCTGGTGGTGCACACCGCCGGCTGGCCGCTGGACATCATGGGCACCGAAAATACCGGGGGCTCTTTCCTTTATCACCTGGAAAACAACCAGGTGGTCGTCGGCCTGATCGTCGATCTGTCCTACAGCAACACTTTCCTGTCGCCGTTCGACGAGTTCCAGCGCCTCAAGCATCACCCGGTGCTCAAGCAGTACCTGGAAGGCGGCAAGCGCGTCAGCTATGGTGCGCGTGCCATCTGCAAGGGCGGCCTGAATTCGCTGCCGAAAATGGTCTTCAAGGGCGGCGCGCTGATCGGATGCGACCTCGGCACCCTGAACTTCGCCAAGATCAAAGGCAGCCACACCGCCATGAAGTCCGGCATGCTCGCCGCCGAAGCGGTGGCCGATCGCCTGTTCGCCGAATCCGAAGGCGGCGATGAACTGACCGCCTACGTCGACAGTTTCAAGAACAGCTGGCTGTACGAAGAGCTGTTCGCCAGTCGTAACTTCGGCCCAGCGATTCACAAGTACGGCGCTATCATCGGCGGCGGCTTCAACTGGCTCGACCAGAACATCTTCGCCGGCAAGCTGCCGTTCACCCTGCATGACACCAAACCGGACTACGCCTGCCTGAAACTGGCGGCTGACTGCAAAAAGATCGACTACCCGAAACCGGACGGCAAGATCAGCTTCGACAAACTCAGCTCGGTGTTCATCTCCGGTACCAACCATGAAGAAGAACAGCCCTGCCACCTGAAGCTGACCGACCCGAGCATCCCGATCAGCAAGAACCTGCCGCTGTATGACGAACCGGCCCAACGCTATTGCCCGGCCGGGGTGTACGAAGTGGTGACCCAGGAAGACGGCGAGAAGCGCTTCCAGATCAACGCCCAGAACTGCGTTCATTGCAAGACCTGCGACATCAAGGACCCTGCACAGAACATCACCTGGGTTTCGCCGGAAGGCGCCGGCGGGCCGACTTACCCGAATATGTAAGCCGATTCGCTGAACATCAAGGCTCCCGACATGGGGGCCTTTTTGTTGCCTGCGATTCTGTCAACCACACCGAACCCATGTGGGAGCGAGCCTGCTCGCGATAGCGGCGCGTCAGTCGACATTCATCTTGAATGACAAGGCGCTATCGCGAGCAGGCCCGCTCCCACAAGGAATCCTGAGTGATCAAGCGACGCGCTCTTCCCCGGGACTGCGCTCGAAGTAACGCTTGTACTCCCGGCTGAACTGCGACGCACTCTGATACCCCACCTGGTGCGCAACCTGGGCCACGCCCATGCCCTCGATCAGCAGCAACCGCTGAGCCTTGAGCAGACGCAGTCGTTTGAGGTACTGCACCGGCGACAACAGCGTGCTGCGTTTGAAATGTTCATGGAAGGTCGAAGCACTCATGTTCGCGCAACTGGCCAGCGTCTCGACGTTCAACGGCTCGGTGAAATGCGCGTGCAGATGGCTCAGGGCAGCGGCAATCCGGGCAAACTGTCCTTGCTGCTCCACCAGCGCGCGCAGCACGTCGGCCTGGGGCCCGCGCAAGGCGACAAACAGCAGCTCCCGCAGCCGCGCCTGCCCCATGACCTGGCATTCCAACGGATCGTGCAGGCAGTGCAACAAGCGCTCGACACATCCACGCATGGCGTCATCGAGCACCGCACACGTCATCGACTCCGGGGTCTGCGGCGCAAGGCTGCGCCCCGGCACCAGTCCCATGGCCAGCACCAGCTCCCCCAGTATCGCCCGATCGATTGCCACGGAAACCCCCAGCAACGGAGCATTGGGCATGGCGTAGGTTTCGCATTCGAACGGCACCGGCAGCGCCTGGATCAAATAATGCCCCGCACCGTACTCCAGCGTGCGTGGCCCCAGGAACGCCAGTTTGCTGCCCTGGACAATGATCACCAGACTCGGCTCGTAGAGCTGTGGACCACGGGCAACGTCCTGGCTGGCCCTGAGCACCTGTACGCCCGGCAACTGCGTGGGCAAGAATCCGTCGCGGGTCGCCAGGGGTTCAATCAGCGAGACCAAAGGGGCATTGGCATCAAGATGACGGGTCAACAACATGGGAAAAACTTCACGAAAAAAGGGATGAAAGCATCATCGCAGGTCTAATGCTTCGTAGGATCAAACCATAGTCAATGTCGGAGGAATAGGCACGACACGCGTAGGAATCGCCATCGCCGCGAAGCGACATGACTCCCACAATGGTCCACCTCACCGTTCACTGCTTAGCGAGGTCCATTATGTACACTGCTATCGGATATGCCGCCCAATCGGCCACCACTCCCCTCGCCCCAATGAAGTTCGAACGCCGCAGCCCGCGAGCCGACGATGTGGCGATCGACATTCTCTACTGTGGCGTATGCCATTCCGACATCCACCAGGCCCGCAATGAATGGGGCATTGCCGTTTATCCGTTGATGCCCGGCCATGAGATCGTCGGAAAAGTCACCGCCGTTGGTGCGAATGTCACCCGCTATAAGATTGGCGACCTGGTGGGCGTTGGCTGCATGGTCGACTCCTGCCGCGAGTGCGAAGCCTGTCGCGCTGACCTGGAACAATACTGCTACCAAGGCATGACGCAGACCTACGCCAGCCCGGACCGTATCAGCGGCGGCCACACCATGGGCGGGTACTCCAACAGCATCGTGGTCAGCGAACACTTTGTGCTGCGCATCCCGGAAACCCTCGACCCGGCCGGCGCCGCACCGATTCTCTGCGCTGGCATCACCACCTACTCGCCCCTCAAGCACTATGGCGTGAAAGCCGGTGACAAGGTCGGCGTGCTGGGCATGGGCGGCCTCGGCCACATGGGCATCAAGTTCGCCAAGGCCATGGGCGCGGAAGTGACGCTGTTCACCCGCTCGGCGAGCAAGGCTGAGGAAGCCCGACGCCAGGGCGCCGACCACGTGATCGTGTCTACCGACGCAGAACAGATGGCTGCTGCCGCCGGACATTTCAACTTCCTGCTGGACACCATTCCGGTGCAGCACGACCTCAATCCCTACCTCGACACCTTGCGTTTCGACGGCGTGCATATCCTGGTGGGTCTGGTCGAGCCGATCGATCCGCCGGTACACGCGGCCAAACTGATCATGGGCCGTCGGGTCCTGGCCGGCTCGCTGATCGGCGGTGTTGCCGAAACCCAGGAAGTGCTGGATTTCTGCGCCGAACACAACATCAGCTGCGACATTGAAATGCTCGACATCCGCCAGATCAACGAGGCCTACAGCCGCATGATCGCAGGCGACGTGAAGTACCGCTTCGTCATCGACATGGCGACGCTCAAAGCCTGACGTTCGTCAGACCTTCGCGCCTAGTTCCGCCGACAGCCGGGCTGTGACCCCTTTGACCAGGGGAATCAGCTCGGCCATTTTTTCCAGCGGCATATACGGTACGGTGCTGGCGATGCTGATACCGGCGACGATGCGCTTGCCGGCGTCGCGGATCGGCGCCGCCACGCAACGAATCGACGGCTCGTTGTCTTCCAGATCGAAGGCATAACCACCCGCTACATACTCCACCATCCGCTGCTGGAACTGCTCCCAGGATTGCTCCTGATGCTGGGGCCAGAACTGATTCTTCCCTCCCGCCGGCAAGCTGATTTCATACAGCCTTTTCCATTGTTCCTGAGAATCATCGAGCATCAGCGCCTTACCGATCCCGGTACGCGCCAGCGGCATGCGATGGCCCACGCGCGAACGCATTTCCGGGCCATTGCGCCCTGGATTTTTCAGCAGGTACAACACCTCGTCGCCCTCGCGAATCGCCAGGTGAACAGTGTCACCGGTGAGCGCCGACAACTCGTCCAGGTACGGCCCCGCCAGGCTCACCAGCGGCAACTCTTCCCGGGCCTGAAAACCCAGCTCGATCAGCTTCGGCCCCAACAGATAACCCACTTGCGGCACCACCCGCAGGTAGCGCTCATCCACCAGGCAACTGGCCAAACGATGGGTGGTGCTGCGAGTGGTGCCGATCAACCGGGCGATTTCCTTCAGGTCACGGGCGCCGCTGGCGACCGCCTGGACCACACCCAGACCACGCAGCAGTGTCTGGGTGCCTGTGGGCGCCGCGTCCTTGGTGATTTTTGGATCGTCTTGCTGCATATCCGGCCTTCAACAGTGAGCGGGGAACGGGCGGCATTATGGTCGCCCGCCCCGTCGGACTACAACTCGATGCGCTCGACCTTCCCTACCAGCAGGATGTAGGACAGCGCGCCAATCAACGCCAGCACGGCGATATAGGTGATGGCTGGGGCAAACGAATCGCCGCTGGCGAGGAAACCGATGACGATGGGCGTGGCGATGGCCGCCAGGTTACCGATGAAATTGAACACCCCGCCCGTCAAGCCAAGCAACCGCGCGGGCGCCAGGGTCGAGACCAGCGACCAGGTGATCGACGCCAGGCCATTGCCGAAAAACGCCAGGGCCAGGAAAGCGATCACCAGCGGTGTCGACTCAACGAAGTTGGCGCCGATGATCGCCGTAGAGATCAGCAGCCCGCCGATGATCGGCAGTTTGCGGGCGAACCCCACCGTGGAACCGCGACGGATCAACCAGTCGGAGAAGAACCCGGAACACAACACACCGACAAACGCGGCGAGGAACGGCAATGACGCCAACAGGCCGGACTTGATGAAGTCCATGCCGCGATATTTCACCAGGTAGGTCGGGAACCAGGTCAGAAAAAACCACAGTGTGGAATTCAGGCAGAACTGGCCCAGGTAAATGCCCCACAGCTTGCGCTGGGTCAGGACGATACCCAGGTCCGCCCAACTGAACTTGGCCTTGGCCTTGGCTGTATCGGCCTGGATATCCACCAACCCGCCGCCTTCGCGGATCAGTTCGATCTCGGCGGCGTTGACCCCTTTGAAATCCCGCGGTTCGCGATACACCGCGTACCAGATCACCGCCCAGATGATGCCCACCGCGCCCGTGGCGACAAATACCATGTGCCAACCGAAGGCGTGTTGCAGCCACGCCAATACCGGCGTCAGGAAGGCCAGCCCGACGAACTGCCCCGAGGTGTAGAAACCAATGGCCGTGGCCCGTTCGCGCTCAGGAAACCAGGTGGTCACCACGCGGCTATTGATCGGGTAGGCCGGTGCCTCCAGGGCGCCAACCGCCATGCGCAGGACGAACAACGCGATGAAGCTGGCGGCAAAACCGAGCATCACCGTGGCCACCGACCACAGCAATAGTGCAACGCTATACAGAATACGCGGGGGCACCCGATCCACCAGCCAGCCGCCGGGGATCTGCATGGCGGCGTAGGTCCAGCCGAACGCCGAGAAAATCAGCCCGACGTGGATCGGATCGATGCCCAGCTCACTGGTCAGCGCGGGGGCGGCGATCGAAAGGTTGCTGCGGTCCAGGTAGTTGATCACCACGGTGATAAACAGCAGGACCATGATGAAAAAACGCTTGCGGCTGGGCGTCACCAACGACGCTTGCGCGCTCAGGGTGTGCGCTTGCATGTGAGGTGCCTCTTTTTATGTTTATTGAGGAATCGGGGACGTTGAGCGGATCTCCCAGCAGGGGAGATCAAATGTGGGAGCGAGCCTGCTCGCGATGACGGTGTGTCAGTTGACTCATGTGCAGCGGACAAATCGCCATCGCGAGCAGGCTCGCTCCCACAAGGGGATCGGGTGAAATCAGAACCCACTCACCACTCAGCAAAACTGCCATCGGCATGCCGCCAGATCGGGTTGCGCCAGCGGTGGCCGATGGCGGCGCGTTCGATGACGTACTCCTCATTGATCTCGATGCCCAGGCCTGGACCGTTAGGGATTTTCACGAAACCCTTGTCATAGTCGAACACCCGCGGATCCTTGATGTAATCCAGCAGGTCGTTGCTCTCGTTGTAATGGATGCCCAGGCTCTGCTCCTGGATGAACGCGTTGTAGCAGACCGCATCCAGTTGCAGGCACGCCGCCAGGGCGATCGGGCCCAGCGGGCAGTGCAGTGCCAGCGCCACGTCGTAGGCCTCGGCCATGTTGGCGATCTTGCGGGTTTCGGTGATGCCACCGGCGTGGGACGCATCCGGCTGGATGATGTCCACGTAACCTTCGCTGAGCACCCGTTTGAAATCCCAGCGCGAGAACAACCGCTCGCCCAGGGCAATCGGGGTGCTGGTCAGCGGCGCCAATTCCTTCAGGGCTTCGTAGTTCTCACTGAGCACCGGTTCTTCGATGAACATCAGCTTGTACGGATCGAGCTCCTTCATCAGCACCTTGGCCATCGGCTTGTGCACCCGACCGTGGAAGTCCACGCCAATGCCGACGTTCGGCCCGACTGCATCCCGTACCGCCGCGACATTGGCCAGGGCCAGGTCGACCTTTTCAAAGGTGTCGAGAAACTGCAGTTCTTCGGTGCCGTTCATCTTCACCGCCGTGAAACCCCGCGCCACGGCTTCTTTCGCCGCTCGGGCGGTGTCCGCCGGGCGGTCGCCGCCGATCCACGAATACACGCGGATCTTGTCGCGTACCTGCCCGCCAAGCAAATCGCTGACTGACACGCCCAGGGCCTTGCCCTTGATGTCCCACAACGCCTGGTCGATACCGGCCAGGGCGCTCATATGAATCGCCCCGCCGCGGTAGAAGCCGCCGCGATACAGCACGGTCCAGATGTCTTCGATGTTGCGTGGGTCTTTGCCGATCAGGTAGTCGGACAATTCCTCAACGGCGGCCGCCACCGTGTGGGCGCGGCCTTCAACCACGGGTTCGCCCCAACCAGTGACGCCTTCGTCGGTTTCGACCTTGAGGAAGCACCAGCGCGGCGGAACGATAAACGTGGTCAGTTTGGTGATTTTCATCTTGTTGTCTCTCTTATCAGATGCAGCGCGCGGGGCGCTGGAAAAGTCGTCAGTTCAAGGCATTCCACGCGGCCACGTAGGCCTTGGCGCGCACCGCCACTTCGTCAGCCGTCAGGCCCGGCTTGAACAACCCGGAACCCAGGCCGAACCCCTTGACGCCGGCCTCGACGAACACCGCCATGTTGTCCGGGGTAATCCCGCCCACCGGCACCAGCACGGTTCCGGCCGGCAATACCGCGAGCCACGCCTTGACCACCGCCGGCCCCATTTGCTCGGCAGGAAACATCTTCAACACATGGGCACCTTCGGCCAGTGCAGCAAAGGCTTCGGTGGGCGTGGCGACGCCGGGCGAGAGGTACAAGCCCGCGGCTTTCGCCGCCCGCAACACCTTAGGATCGCTATGGGGCATAACGATGACTTGACCGCCGGCGGCTTTCACTTGCTCGACCTGTTCCGGCGTGAGCACCGTGCCGGCCCCGATCAGGCAATCGGCGGGTAAGGTACTGCGCAGGATGCGGATACTTTCGTACGGCTCGGGAGAATTGAGCGGTACTTCGATGACGCGAAATCCGGCGCCATAAAGGACTTCGCCGATAGCGGCGGCCTCCTCCGGACGCAGACCGCGCAAAATTGCGATCAGCCCGTTGTGCGCCAGTGCTTGTGTGAGCATGTCAGACCTCCAGTCGTTTAACGCGATGCGGTGGAATCGAGCAGCCCGGCCGCCACGGCCAGTTGCCACAAACCACGTTCGGTGGCCTGTTCGGCCAGGGACACCCGGGCAAAACCGCAGGCATCGAGGGCCCGTTGATAACGGACGCAGAGTTGAGAATTGCCGATCAACACCACCGTCGGCAGATGAATGGTGTCGCGCCGTCGGCGTTGCACGGTAGCCAGGGCCGTCAGCTCATGACCGATCAGGAGGCCGGAAAGGTAATCCGCCTGGGCGCTGCCACTGAGTTCGCCAGTCAAGCCCAGACTGCGGGCACTGAACACGGTGGACAACGGGCCGATCTGGCCGTCCACCGACAACGCCACCTGCACGCCGCGATCAAAAGCCAGGCTATCGAACGCCGTGCCACGTTGCTGGGTGCGGCCCAGAATGCTGTGGTCACTGAGCACGGCGAAGATCTCGCCGGTCATGAACGTATCGAAATGCACGATGCAACCGTTGGCCACTTCCACCCATTTCGAATGGCTGCCGGGCAAGCCGATCAGTACCGCTTCATCCGGCAGGCTGTGCAAGGCGCCAAGCACTTGGGTTTCTTCGCCGCGCATGACATTGGGTAACCGCGAACGCTGGATCACCCCCGGCACGATGTGCACATCGACACCGCGAAGACTACGAATGATTTGTAGGGAATGTCCGAGATTGGCGACGTTGGCGGGTGTGTCGCAGTAAGGCGCTTCGCGCCAGCCCTGGGCGCTGCCGACCATGCCGCAGGCGATCACGGGCAGGCCTGGCTGGGCGTCGAGCCAATCGCCGCACGCCTCGTCGAAGGCCAGTTCAAAACCGTCGATGCACACCTGACCGGCCACCGTTCGCGGCCCGGAGGGCAACTGCATGATCCCCGACGACAGCGAACGCTGTTCGAGCACCTCGCCCCCGGCGGCGAGTTTGTAAGCCCGTAATGAGGTGGTCCCCCAATCGAGCGCAATCAATTGCGCCTGCATCCGTTTCACCTGTTTTGTTTTTTGGCAGTGAGTGCACGGACTATAAACCTGGGCGCAACAAAATCTCAATATATAAATATCACTCCCATATATTGGGATTAAATACATCGACGACAAAGCCAATCGCCATTCGCCCAAGACCCTGCTACGTTTCTGATCGGACGCCAAACAACTCAGGGAAAAAGGGATGGGACAACAGTTGAAAATCCTCGGCCGCACTTCTTCGATCAACGTCAGAAAAGTGTTGTGGACCTGTCAGGAGCTGGAGATCGCCTACGAGCGCGAAGACTGGGGCATCGGCTTTGCCTCGACCCATGACCCCGAGTTTCTGGCGCTCAACCCCAACGCCCAAGTGCCGGTGATCATTGATGAAAACGGTGTGCTGTGGGAGTCCAACACCATTTGTCGCTACCTTGTGGGCAAGCATGGAGGCAACGATCTACTGCCCGTCGAACCGGCCGCGCGCGCCCGAATCGAACAGTGGATGGACTGGCAAGCGACCGAACTCAACCCGTCATGGGGCTATGCGTTTCATGCATTGGTGCGCAAGAACCCGGAGTTTCAGGACCCACAACGCATCGCCGCCGGGGTCAAAGGCTGGAACGAAAAGATGGGGTTGCTGGAGGATCAGTTGAGCCGCACTGGCGCCTACGTGGCCGGTGCGGATTTTTCCCTCGCGGATGTGCTCATCGGTCTGTCGGTGCATCGCTGGCGCCAGACGCCCATGGAACGCCCGGACTACCCGGCCGTGGCCGCATATTGCAAACGACTCGAACCACGACCGGGGTTTGCCGAGTGGGCATCCGACGCCCACTCATGAAGTGCTCAATTGCCGTTAGCGAAATCCCGTAGCACCTTGCCGTCCATCCGGTAGCGCACCCACTCTTCCTGGGGTTGCGCGCCGAGGGACTTGTAGAACTCGATCGCCGGCGTGTTCCAGTCCAGCACGCTCCACTCGAAGCGGCCGCAGTCGTTGTCGCAGGCAATTTTCGCCAGGTGACGCAGCAGCGTCTTCCCTGCCCCGCCGCCGCGCTGGTCAGGCGTGATGTACAGGTCTTCGAGGTACAGGCAGTTGCTGCCCAGCCACGTGGAATAACTGAAGAAAAACACCGCATAACCGATGGGCACGCCATCACGCAGACAGATCAGTCCATGGGCAGTGGAGCCCTCGCTGAACAGGCTGCGCTGAATGTCCGTCACGCTGGCGATGACTTCGTGGCGGGCCTTTTCGTAATCGGCAAGTTCAGTGATGAAGGCAAGGATTTGAGGCGCATCGCTGGGTTGCGCAGGACGAATCTGGATCGACATGAACGGGCCTTGTAGCCAATTGAAAGCGCCATACTAAGCCGCCACGCTGCGCTCGTCACACCTCGAAGACAAATTTTGAGTGACGGTCCCTACGGCACCATTCGTCGCCTGTCAGGCACAAACCCGGATTCAGGACAGCCCAAAATCAGGCAAGCATTCTAAAAAATGGAGGCGACACCATGATCTCATCAAGGCTGACTGCATTCACATTCGCCACGCTGCTATCTTCGGCGGCTTTCGCAGCCACCACCGACGGCACCGGTCCGACCGATCCGGTACAGGCGCCCAATTCCCCCGCAACCGAAGGCATGCCCAAGCTGAACACCGATGGCACCGGTGGCGGCCTGAACAATGGTCAGCCTCCCGCCAACGGCACCGATCCGCGGGTGCAGGGCAATGATGCGGGTCGTCAGGGCGGCATGAATACGCCGGACTCCAATACCCCCGATAACGCCGAAACCGGCACGGGCTCGAAAACCACCACCGGCGGGTCGGGTTCCGAGGGCGGCGCCAGCCAGTAACCCCCAGGGAGCGAGCGACGCGCTCCTGGCGGGTGGCTCTGCTCACACACTTGAGGAGAGATTCCCATGCCTCGTGGAAGCAAAGACAAATACACAGCCGAGCAAAAGCGCAAAGCCGAACACATTGAAGCAAGTTACGAGAAAAAGGGTTTGTCCGAGGACAAGGCCGAGGCTCGTGCTTGGGCGACGGTCAACAAGCAGTCTGGCGGTGGCGAACGCTCCGGTGGGTCGGGGAAGACAAAACCGGCAGCAGAAAAGAAAACCGACCGCAAGGAATCGGCCCGTCGCGCAGCCAAGACCCGCGAGGGTCAGCCGCGCACCAGCAAGGCCTCCCGCGCGACCCAGACTGTGGATAACCTGATGAAAGAGGCCCGGGCGAAGAACATTCCCGGACGTTCGAAGATGCGTAAGCAGGAATTGGTTGAAGCGCTGCGCAAGGCCGGTTGATCGCTGGCGTCAGGGATGACGCCATCGCGAGCAGGCTCGCTCCCACAGGGTCCTGCGCCGTACTGGAGTTCGGAGCCTCCCACAGGGGGATCTGCGCCGTGCTCGGGTTCGGAATCCGGCACAGATCCTGTGGGAGCGAGCCTGCTCGCGATTGGGTCCAGCCCGGTCGGGGCAGATTTCAGCGTTGTTTCATTCGATCGATCACCACCGCCAGCAACAGGATCGAGCCACGGATGACGTACTGGTAGAAGGTGTCGATGTTCTTCAGGTTCATCGCGTTTTCAATAATCGCCAGAATCAGCACCCCGGCGATGACATGGCGAATCATGCCGATACCGCCGCTCAACGACACCCCGCCCAACACGCAAGCCGAGATCACGGTCAGTTCAAAGCCCTGGCCGATCATCGGTTGGCCCGAGGTCATGCGTGAGGCCAGAATCACACCCGCCAAGGCACCGATCACACCATGCACGGCGAAGATGATGATCTTGGTCCGATCAACGTTCACCCCTGCCAACAACGCCGCCTCCTGGTTGCCACCAATGGCCATGGTGTTGCGCCCGTAGGTGGTGTAGTTCAACAACCAGCCGAAAAACAGAAAGCAGACAATGGTGATCAGGATCGGCACCGGCACGCCGAACATCTGGCCGTTACCGAACACGAAGAACGATTCCTGGGACACGCCCACCGCCTTGCCATTGGCAAAGATGTAGGCCAGGCCCCGGACGATCTGCATGGTCGCCAGCGTAGTGATCAACGCATTGACCCGTAGCTTGGCAATGACGATGCCATTGATCAGCCCGACGATCAGCCCCATCACCAACGCGGCGCTGACGCCGAGGAACACGCTGTTGGTGTCACGCATCACCACCGCCGCGACCACACCGGCACAGGCAATCACCGAGCCCACCGACAAGTCGAAGTGCCCGGAAGCCAGGCAATACAACATGGTGCAGGCCGCGATGCCCGTGGTGGAAATCGCCAGGCCCAGGCCTCGCATGTTCAGGGGTGACAGGAAGTTGTCGATCATCAGGGTGCAGAGCACAAAGATTGCGACAGCCGCCAGCAGCATGACCCAGTCGTCCAGGAAGCGCCGCAGATCCAGGGGTTTGCGTGCCGTTGGCAGTGCATTGTTTTGAATGGTCATGTTTACCTCTCAGTTCGCCGCGTCGGCAACGCGTTGGCGTGGCAGCGCCAGTTGCAGCAGGTTGGATTCGTTGGCCTGGTCACGCGGCAGCTCGCCGCGCATAACCCCTTCGCAGAGCACCAGGATTCGGTCGGATATGCCCATCACTTCCATCAGATCGCTGGACACCACAATCACCGCAATGCCATCGGCCGCCAGGTTGTGGATGATCTGATAAATCTCGGCCTTGGCGCCGATGTCGATACCGCGCGTGGGCTCGTCCAGCAACAGGACTTTCATCGGCATCGACAGCCAGCGACCGAGAATCGCTTTCTGCTGATTGCCGCCAGACAGGTACATGATTTTCTGACCCGCCGATGGCGTCTTCACTTTCAGCGCCTTGATCTGCTTGTCGGCGTTACCCCGTTCCCAGTCGCCCCGCAACAGGCACCCCAGGGTGGAATGGGCGCCGCGAGCGCTGATGTTGATGTTCTCGCCCACGCTGCCCAACGGGATGATGCCTTCCTTCTTGCGATCCTCCGGGCAGAGCAACACGCCCGCGGCAATGGCATCCCGGGGTGAACGCAGTTTCAACTGCTGGTCATGCAGAACCAGCCGCCCGTCAGTTTGGCGTTCCAGCCCACTGAGCAACCGCAGCAACTCGGTACGGCCGGCACCCACCAGCCCGAACAAGCCGAGGATTTCACCTTTATGCACCTGGAAACTCACCGGCTCCCGCAGGCCCGGGCCGAGCAGCCCCTCGACCTGCAACGCCACATCGCCGCGCTCGCGGGGACGGTAATCGTAGATGTCCTGAATGTCGCGACCGACCATGCAGGTGACCAACTGATCGTGGGTCAACTCGCTCATGTTCTCGAAGGTATGCACATAACGGCCGTCCTTGAACACCGTGACCGCGTTACAGATGCGGAACACCTCTTCCATGCGGTGGCTGACATACAGCACCACTTTGCCCTCGTCCCGCAGGCGGGTGATGATCGCCATCAGGCGGTCGATTTCCCGCGCCGAGAGGCTGCTGGTGGGTTCATCGAAGGCAATGACATGGGCGCCACGGGACAAGGCCTTGGCGATTTCCACCAGTTGGCGCTGGCCGAGGGACAGGCGACCGACTTTTTCCTGGGGGTCGATTTCGTCGGCCAGACCTTTGAGCAACGCCAACGCCTGCTGGCGCAGTTGCCCACGATTGACCAGACCGAAACGGGCCGGCAAATGCCCAAGGAACAGATTTTCGGCAACGGTCATTTCCGGCACCAGGTGCAGCTCCTGGTGGATCACCGCCACGCCGCTGGCAATGCTGTCGGCGGTGCCTTTGAAAGCCATCGTCTGCTCGCCGATCTGCAGGTCGCCGCTGCTGGGGATGTAGGCACCGCCGAGGATCTTCAGCAACGTGGACTTGCCCGCGCCGTTCTCGCCCATCAAAGCATGGACCTGTCCCGGATGAGCAACGAAACTGATATTGGCCAGCGCCTGCACACCGGGAAAGGATTTACCAATCCCGTTGAACCGCAAGCTGCCGCCCATGTTGTGTTGCTGTGTCGCTGTTTGCGCTTGCATAACCACCTCGAACTCACAGAGATCAAGCGGCCCCGGCACTCGTCAGGCCAGGGCCGCTTTTGAATCAACCGACCATCAGTTCCACAGGCCGATCTTCTCCAGTTCTTGCTTGAAGTTCTCCCGAGTGATCAGCGTCACCTCGTCCATGGCGGTGTACTTCGGTGGCTCTTTGCCGGTGGTGATCCACTCGTACATCATCTCGGCGGTCTTGTAGCCTTCGATGTGCGGGCTTGGCAGCATCGAACCGAAGAAACCGCTGTTGGGTTTTTTCAGTTCGCCGATGGCGTCGGTGCCGTTGATGCCGATCCCGATCACATTGGCCGCGTTGAACCCGGCGCTTTCGGTGGCGCGCACGCCGCCCAGCACTGTGTTGTCGTTCATGCCGCCGATGATCAGGTTTTTCGCCCCGCTGGGCAGTTTCACCAGGGCCGAGTTGGTGGCGTCCATGCTGCCCGGCACGTCGAGGGTTTTCAGCGCGGAATAAAGGATGTGATCGTCTGGAAAGCCGGCCTTCTTCAGGGCGTCGACCGAACCGTCGGTACGTTTCTTGCCCGTATCCAGCTCGTTGTAGGTGTTGATCACGGCATAGGTGTCTTTCCAGTCCCAACCGCGCTTTTTCGCCTCAGCGGCCATCGCGTCGCCTTGCTTCTGGCCCACTTCGAACGCGGCCATGCCCAGGTACGGCACGTCTTCCATGAACTTGCCATCGGAGCCGACGAAGCGGTCATCCACGGCAATCACTTTCATGTCATTGAGTTTGGCCTTGGCCACGATGGCCGGGCCGAGAGCCACGTCCGGTGGGCAGATCACGAAGCCCTTGGCGCCGTTAGCGGCGAGGCTGTCGATGGCCGAGAGGGTCTTCTCGCCGTCGGGCACGGCGATCTTGATCACCGTGAAGCCCCGGTCCTTACCGGCCTTTTCGGCGAACGCCCATTCGGTCTGGAACCAGGGTTCTTCGGCCTGCTTGACCAGAAAACCGATCTTCACTTCTTCGGCCGCCAGCAAGGTGCTGCTGAGGCTGACGGCAGTAACCGCCAGGGCGGCACGGCACAGGGAACGGATCCCACGACGATGATTCATAGCTGTCTCCTTGTTTTTTTTATTGAAAGCCAAAACGTCCAGGGCCCTGCTCCAACATCAGTGGAAATGCGCAGGCTGGGCGGTCAAACATGTTGCTGTACAGCATAGGTCCAAATAGTCATATCGTATGATGATTGGATTACAGGCGAAGTTTCCGACTGAAATCCCGAAATATTCAGTCGTGGTACATGACCGAACGTCCACCATCGATGGTGATGCACGAGGCGTTGATGAAAGGTGCTTCATCGCTGGCCAGGAACACCGCCGTCATTGCCACTTCGATCGGCTGGCCGATTCGGCGTGGCGGGTGCAGATCCAGCGCACGCTGGCGTTCGGCATGTGGATCGGCGAAGCCGTTCCAGTAGTCGATATTCAATTGGGTTTCGATGTAACCCGGCGCAATGGCATTCACCCGCACACCTTTGGGCGCGTATTCGATACCCAATGCGCGGGTCAGGCCGAGCAGTCCGTGCTTGGCCACCGGGTAAGGGAAACAGCCGGGAATGATGTGGGATGAATGAGTCGAGGCGATATTGATGATGCTGCCCCCGCCTTGCTCAAGCATCTGCGGCAACACAGCCTTGCAACCGTACCAGGCGCCATCCAGGTCGATGGCGAAACAACGCCGCCAATCTTGCTCGGTCATTTCCAGCGGGTCACGAAATACGTTCACGCCCGCGCAGTTCACCAGAACGTCGATGCGACCGTGCAGCTCGACGGCACGACGGGCCATGGCATGCAGGTCCTGCTGGTTGGATACATCGGCTTTGAGTGCCTGCACATCCGCCCCGCGTTCACGCCAGAGGGCTGCGACTGTCTCAACCTTCTCGGCCTGGATATCACTGATGACCAAGCGTGCCTGCTGCGAGGCGAACGCGGCGACGATCGCCTCGCCAATGCCTTGGGCAGCCCCGGTCAGCAGCACAACTTTGTTTTTCAGGCGTTCGCCTTTCGGGGGTTCGGGCATCGGTAACAAGGACAGGGTGTGGGCCATGACTCAAGACTCCTGTCCGCAAGCACGACAAAAACCGGACATCCAGAGATGACCGGTCGAAAGGCTTTTGGAATCGCGTACGCCGTCGGGCGGTACGGAGGAAGATCGTTGCATCACTTCACCTGTCTTGTTTTTTTAGTGTGAGTGCGTGTCGCTGATGGGACCGACTATAAACCCGCTCGCCAAATAATCTCAATATATATATTTACATCCCATATTTTGGGATTTAGCCCGCAAACCGCGTACAAGCCACACCGGGTACATCGACTCGCATCGACAACACCGCGCCGTCGAGTGGATGGTTAAGTGGGCTCGCCGCACTGGTGATGTACAGTGTTTTGAGGTCCTCACCACCAAACACACAGCTGGTGGGACGACTGACGGGCAGCTCGATCATCCGATCAACCTGACCTTGCGGGTCCAGTCGCAGCAGGCAGCTACCGTCCCAGCGAGCATTCCAGACATAGCCCCTGGCATCCATTGCCGAGCCGTCGGGGCCGCCACGCGGGTGAGGGCCAAACCAGACCTCGGCGGGGGCCAGGCTGCCGTCGGGATAAATGAAATGTCGGTAAAGCGTGCCGTCGAGACTTTCGCCGAAATACACCGTAGTGCCGTCAGGACTCCATAACAGCGTGTTGGGAATGCCCCGATCGCGCAGCAGCGGCATGACCCGGCCATCGGCGCCAATGCGAAACAGGCCCCCGAATCGTCCTTCAATGGGCAGGTCTTCTGCGTTTTCGCCGATGTTGTTCTGCATGGTGCCGAGCCAGAGCTGGCCCAGGGCATCGCAACGGGCCTCGTTGGCGCGATTCCCTGGCCGGGGATCGGCCATGCACAGCAATTTCAGGTTCGGTTCCAGTCCCGGCGAATCCAGATCGAGTCGATAGACACCGCTGCTCAGGGTCACCAAGGCGTCGCCGCTTTGTGTCGGAATGAAAGCGGACACATGCTCGGGCATCTGCCAGATTTGCACATTCGCGCCGATCAGCCGCAGCGCCTGTTTACCGGCAATGTCGACCCAATACAGTGCTTGGGTCGGCTCGTCCCAGAAGGGGCCCTCCCCCAATATCGCCCGGTGTTCCGTCACAGCCGTCCACATCATTGAACACTCCTGTTTCCTGCTTGCCCGGCAATCTCTGTCCGCCCGGCCATGACGTTAGGGTAAAAACGCTTGATCGCCAGGTCAGCGTTATCGATCAAGGTCATGCAGGCCCAGACGCCCCGCGCCGCGTCACGGGCAGCGATGGCTTCGGCGATATCCTTGTGGATCGGCAACGTGCGGCGCAGCTCATCCGGGTCGGCGGCGGACACCTCGAACGACACCGCCAGCAGCGCGCCCAGGGCCGGGACCATTTGCTCAATAAATTGATTGTGGCTGGCAGCGAGGATGCACTCATGGAAGAACTGGTCGGCACGGTTGTAATCGGCCCCGCTGTCCACCGCCCGCTCCAGGGCATGGTAGGCCAGGCGGATCGCCTGCACCTGATCAGCCGTCGCTCGCTCACACGCCCAGCGCACCGCCATCGGTTCGATGGTACGCCGCAGGTCCAGCAGGTCATCGACGAAATTTTCCGGCAGCCCACTGCGCGACAGCCAACCGACCACCTGCGGGTCGAACAGATTCCAGCGACGCACCGGCAGCACCCGTGTCCCGACTTTCGGGCCGACTTCCAGCATGCCTTTGGCCACCAGGGTCTTGATCGCTTCGCGGATCACCGTGCGGCTGACGCCCAATTGCTGGCCGAGGTCGGCCTCAACCTTGATGGTCTGCCCAGGCTTGACCTGACCGGCGGCTATCCAGCCCCCCAGCCAATCGACGGTCGATGCGTGAAAACTGCTGGACATGAACACCCCGGGGCCACTTTCTATAGAGGCCCAAACTAATCATCATATGATTGGGTGTCAATTTGAATTTTACGGCTTCACCCGGGTGGGAGCGAGCCTGCTCGCGATAGCGGTGGATCAGTTAAGACAAGGTTGGCCATGCTGCGAGCAGGCTAGCTCCCACAGGGATCAGGGTTCCAGGCCTATCGGGAAAAATACCCCACCACTCCATACCCCCAACCACCTCTGCCCGTCGATCTCGCGACTGACCGCCAGCTCCACCAACTGGTAGAACACATTGCGATGGATCAGCGCTTCGAGGTTGCTGCGTACGTGCACGTAGGGCGCGGGTTCCTGGGTTTGCGGATCGATCACCACCCGCATCGGATGTTCGCCGCCGGCCTCAGTGGTTTCCTCGACGTTGGTGGTGAAGCGCAGTCGCTGCTGCTCACCCTGCCCCTCAACTTCCAGGGTCACCGCTATAAAGGGTGCATCGTCGACCTTGATGCCAACTTTTTCCACAGGAGTGATCAGGAAGTAATCATCGCCGTCGCGGCGGATGATAGTGGAGAACAGCTTGACCATCGGCTTGCGCCCGATTGGCGTACCCAGGTAATACCAGGTGCCATCACGGGCGATGCGCATGTCGATATCGCCGCAGAAGTCAGGATTCCACAAGTGGACTGGCGGCAAACCTTTGGTCTTGGGGATCTGCCCCAGCAGGTCATTGGCTTTTTGCGGTCCGCTCATTGTGACTCCTTGAATGTTACTGGTCGCTCACTCCCAACAGGCTGCGGGCATACTCGCGCAAAGGGGGAGCGATCAGGTCTTCTGGCTGTTTGTCGTGCAACGTCAGTAAACCGCCACGACTCTTGATGCGTGCAGTATCAATCAAATACTGGGTGCTGGTCTCGATCAACATGATTTGAATGACGCTGGTGTCGACACCCAAACGGTCCACGGCCTCTTCATCCAGCCATTCGTCGGTGTTGCCGATACGGTTGTCGGCCTTGGCGAACCGCGTATACAGCAAGTAGTGAGCACCGGCGGCTCGGGCTTCGCCCATGGCCTGGTCCAGACCCTCGGGAACCCGGGCACGACGCACCATGGGGAAATACTCGATGAAACCGTTGAAGGCCTCTTCGGCGACGACATTGGGCCGCGGGTAGGCACTGCCGGGAGGCGCGAAGGCACCCTGAGCAATGTAGATGAACGAATCCGGCTGGATGCGCAGGTTATTCACACGCCGGCTGTCGCTGTGGTCCAGCAAACCGGCGTCGCTCATGTGGTAGCGAACGCCCTCCCCCATGTCGCTGACATTCATGCAGCCACCGAGCGCCAAAACGGCCAGCAGCAAAACCAGGCTACGCATCCTACCCTCCAAAAACCGGTGACGGAAAACCGGCGAATGGCCATTGGATGCAGCTTTTGCGCCAGCTCATCGAAATGGAGGTGTCAGACACATCCAAGTGAAGGGGAAATTGCTATCGCGGGCAAGCCTTGCTCCCACAGGTACGGTGTTCACCTGGGAGCAAAGCTTGCCCGCGATAGCATTCGTCAACCGCCGATGATTTTCATGATGGTTGCGCCGCCAGAGAACGCCACTTCCTGCTTATCCCCCAACGCCTTGACCAGCAAGCGCTGCAGAGCCGGCAAGGCCTGATGACGGGGTTTGTCCAGCAGATCGCCGACAAAGTGTCGGTTACTCGACGACAGGCAGCCATGCAGCCAACCCGTGGAGGACAGCCGCAACCGTGAGCAGGTACGACAGAATGGCACGCTTTCGTTAGCGATCACGCCAAAATGCCCTAGGCCCGGAATTTCATAGCGCACTGCGGTGGCATCCACTGGAGCGTCGGCTTGCAGGTACTCGTACTGGTCGCCGATCAGGCTCAGCAACTGCTGAAGGCTGACGAATTGCTGCAGGAACGCGTTGGAGTCGCTGGCCAGGTGCCCCATGCGCATCAGCTCGATGAAGCGCAGCTCATAGCCGCGCTCCAGGCAGTACTCGAGCAGTGGCATCACCTGATCCAGGTTCTGCCCGCGCAACGGCACCATGTTGACCTTGATCTTCATTCCCGCAGCACGGGCCTGATCCATCCCGTCGAGCACGGTTGCCAGATCGCCACCGCGGGCGATACTGCGAAACGCCCCTGGGTCCAGGGTATCGAGGGAAACGTTGATGCGGCGAATGCCGGCATCTACCAGCAAAGGCAACTTTTTGGCCAGTAACTGACCATTGGTGGTCAGGCTGATGTCCTCCAGGCCCATCTGCCCCACCGCCGTCATGAAGCTTTCAAGCTTGGGGCTGACCAGCGGCTCGCCGCCGGTGATGCGCAGCCGCTCGATACCGGCAGCTTCGATCAGGTAGGCCACACCGCGCGCCATGGCCTCGGCCGACAGTTCATCCTGCGCAGCCACCAGCCGCTTGCCGTTGGGCACGCAGTAGGTACAGGCGTAATTGCAGGCTGAAGTCAGGCTGATTCGCAAATTGCGGAAACGCCTGCCTTGACGGTCAACGATCATGGATCACTCCGGCGAAAGAAGAATCGGACTTACGAAACTTGACCCAGAACTCAAGTTTTCGCAAGGCCCAAGCCTGAGTATATTCCTGGGACACTGCGCCATGTAAGCGGACATGGCGCAATCAGGCAGCTGAATGACTTAGCTGCTCGGAACGTCGGTGTCACGCTTGCGCTTGTTGCCCATGCGAACGCCTATGTCCATCAGGAACTGGAAGAAGCCTTCCTGGTCTTCCAGCACGTTGCTCCAGAACGGCGAGTGATACAGCGCCACCGCACCGTGCACCAACGCCCAGGCGGCGCAGTAGTGGAAATAGGGCGGCACGTCTTCGAGCTTACCTTCACTGATCCGGCCTTTGATCAGCAGGGTCAGGCGCTCGAAGTTCGAGGCGCGGATCTTGTGCAGTTCCTCGACCATCTCCGGCACTTGGTTGCCCTTGACCACCTTCTCTTCCAGACGGTCGAACAAGCGATAACGCTGCGGATCGCGCATGCGGAATTCGAAGTAGGCCCGGGACAGGGCCTCCTTGTCCTTGTCCACATCGGCCGAATGCAGCAGCTCATTCAAATCGCGCTCGTAATCAAGCATCAGGCGCAGGTAGATCTCCGCCTTGGATTTGAAATGTTTATAAATCGTGCCTTTGCCGATACCCACGGCATCCGCAATCATCTCGACGGTGACGCTGTCTTCACCCTGGTCGAGGAACAACTTGAGCGCGGTGTCGAGAATTTCCTGCTCGCGGCGACGAAACTCACGGACCTTACGGGGTTCTTTGTGCATAAGAAAAAGGTCTGAAGGGTCAAAATTCGAAGCCGAGTATTATGCCTAACTTACGCAAAAATGCACGGATCATCCGTTCCCAACCACAGTTCTTCACAAAACCGTGCAGCTCCAGCTTCCTGTCATTCGCTTCGCCGCACCGTAACGACTGGCTTTGACGGCAGTGAGAACTTATCCGAAGCGAGCGTATTCCAAATTTGTTTAAAAACCAGCCCGGCTAAACTGGACGCGTCAGCATACTGATCAATACTTGAACTGTCGGCGCGACATCTCCCCCAAGTGACGCGCCGGTAAAGGTACCAACGGACCGCGTGCCTTTGTTTTACTCCTAATGGTCTTAACCCGGATTCACCCCCCAGAACCCGGGTTTTTTTTGCCTGAAACTCAGGCAGACACCGCGCGGACATGGGCCAGCGGAAACAGCCGCTTGAAGTTCTCCGTAGTCTGCTCGGCAAATCGCTCGTAGGACTCGCCCCGCAACATCGCCAGGAACTCCGCCACTTCCCGCACGTATTGCGGAAGGTTCGGCTTGCCACGATACGGAATCGGCGCAAGGTACGGTGAGTCGGTTTCCACCAACAGGCGATCTGCCGGCACTTTGCTGGCCACATCCCGCAGCGCGTCGGCATTGCGAAACGTGACAATGCCGGACAAGGAAATGTAATAGCCCATGTCCAGCGCGGTCTTGGCCATGTCCCAGTCTTCGGTGAAACAATGCAGCACCCCCGCCTGGGGCAACGCGGCGTCACGCAACAAGGCCAGGGTATCGGCCCGGGCGCCGCGGGTGTGGATGATCACCGGTTTGCCAGTCTGTTGCGCAGCCTCCAGATGCAGCCGGAACGAAGCCTGCTGGACCTCGGCGGCTTGTGGTTCGTAGTGATAGTCCAGGCCGGTTTCGCCAATGGCGACCACCCGTGGATGGTCGAGCTCGCGCAACAGCCAATCCAGGGCAGGCGTAGCGTCGGGCTGGACGTCCAGAGGATGGATGCCGACTGAACAATCGACATCTGCATAGCGTTCGGCCAGGGCTTTGACGTCGGCGGCATTGTCGGCGCTGACGCCGATGCACAGGAAGTGACCCACACCACGCTGGCGGGCGGCATCCAGTGCAGCATCCAGGGAGCCGTCG
>NZ_WUUD01000022.1:95022-106788 GCF_009831705.1 Pseudomonas sp. PICF6
ACCGGCAGCCCGGTTACCCTGGGCGCCTTTGGGCGTCATCCAGATCACCTTGCCGGCGACCGGAATCTTCTCCGCTTCGTCCATCAGGCTCAAGAGCATGAACACCTCATCGCCCAAGCGATAATTCTTGTTGGTGGGGATGAACAGGCCGCCGTTCTTGATGAAGGGCATGTAGGCGGCGTAGAGCACCGACTTGTCCTTGATGGTCAGGGACAGGATGCCGTTGCGTGGCCCGGGACTGACAGGTTCGTTCATGCTGATCTCCGCTGCGATTGAGCTGAGTTTAGGCAGTGTCTGTCAGTTTCGACCAGGCAAACTCGCCCATTGCACCAACAGCGCCTCGAGCAACAGCACCCGATTGAGGTTCGCCTTGCTCAGCACCTTCTGACGTTGGGCAAGAATCCAGTCCTGAATGTTCAAGATTTTATCCTGGCTGCTTTTTTGCGCCAGGTACTGAATCACCTTGCGCATGTCCGCCAGTCCCAGCCCGGTTTCGTCCTCGGTGAGCTGGTAGCGCAGGATCAGACTCGACCAGTCACAGAACCAGTCGAACAGCAGAAGCAGCGGGATGGCGTTCCAGCCTTCAGCCAGTTGCGTGGGAGACTGTTGCTGTTTGAGCAGCTTCTTCACCCCATCCACCACCAGCGCCCGTTGTTCACGCACACCCTGGGCCTGAAGGCTGACGGCCGCCAACGGCGAGCCGGCGGCCAGGGTCAGCAACTCGACGCGTTCTTCGTCGCTGCTGTCAGGCAAGGCCTCGGCCAACCACTTCAAGCTCATCGCCTCACTGGGCAACGGACAGGCCTGCTGTACGCAACGGCTTTTGATGGTTGCCAGCAAGCGGCTCGGCTGGTGACTGACCAGCAACAGCACGGTATCGCCGGAAGGCTCTTCAAGGCTCTTGAGCAAGGCGTTGGCGGCATTGATGTTCATCGATTCCACCGGCTCGATCAGCACCACCTTGCGCCCGCCCATCTGCGAGGTCTGGACCACGAAGCTGACCAGATCCCGGACCTGGTCGACCTTGATCGCCTTGTCCGCCTCCTCCGGTTCCAACACGTAATTGTCAGGATGACTGCCAGCCTTGAGCAACAGGCAGGACTTGCACTCACCGCACGCGTTCGAGACACCCGGGCGCTGGCAAAGCAGGCTGGCCATCAGACGCTCGGCCAACGCCCGCTTACCGATACCGACCGGGCCGTGCAGCAGATAGGCATGGGCATGCTGCGCCCTTCCGGCCAGTTGCTGCCAGAGTCCGTCCTGCCAGGGATAGGCTTCAGCCACGGGCACGCTCCAGCAAACGCGGCAACAAACCGTCCAGCGCCTGCTGGACTTGCGCCAACGGCTGAGCGGCATCAATCAACAGATAACGCGCCGGATCGGCCTTGGCTCGACTCAAAAAGGCATTGCGCACCGCGTTGAAGAACGCCTGGCCTTCCAGTTCGAAACGATCCAGCCGGCCCCGGGCGCTGGCGCGGGCCAGGCCGATTTCCACCGGTAGATCGAACACCAGGGTCAGGTCCGGCCGCAGGTCACCCTGGACGAAGGTTTCCAGCGCGGCGATGCGCTCCAGGGACAAGCCCCTTCCACCGCCCTGATAGGCATAGGTCGAATCGGTAAAACGATCGCAGAGCACCACCGCGCCACGGGCCAGCGCCGGGCGAATCACTTCGGCCAAGTGTTGTGCCCGGGCGGCGAACACCAGCAACAGCTCGGTGTCAGGGTTCATGACTTCTTCGATCGGCGCCAGCAGCACCTCGCGAATCCGCTCGGCCAGCGGTGTACCTCCGGGCTCGCGGGTCAACACCACCTCAATGCCGGCGGCTCGCAGGCGTTCGGCCAGGTATTCGCGGTTGGTGCTCTTGCCGGCGCCTTCAGGGCCTTCCAGCGTTATAAACAAGCCAGTCACGGGCGATCCTTAAACAAAGTCATTGCGAGCGCGGCGGCTCGCTGGCATTCGGTTCGTCGACAGGCTCCTCGTCCGGCACAGTCGGGGCCGGACTGGAGCGATAATCGGCTCGGCGCTTGAGCTGATATTCGCGCACGGCGTTATTGTGCGCATCCAGGTCATCGGAGAACACGTGGCTACCATCACCACGGGCGACGAAGTAAAGGCTGTTGCCGGCAACTGGGTTCAACGCGGCGTGAATCGCCTCGCGCCCCACCATCGCAATCGGTGTCGGCGGCAGGCCAGGAATCAGATAGGTGTTGTAGGGGTTTTCTTCCCGCAAGTGAGCACGGGTGAGTTTGCCGTTGTAGCGCTCGCCCAGCCCGTAGATCACGGTAGGGTCGGTTTGCAACAGCATGCCCAGGCGCATACGGCGCACGAACACACCGGCGATCTGCCCACGCTCCTCAGGCACGCCGGTTTCCTTTTCCACCAGGGATGCCATGATCAGCGCCTGATAGGGCTGGGAGTAAGGTAAATCGGCGGCGCGTTGCGCCCACTCTTTGGCAAGCACGTCTTCGAGCCGGTCGTAGGCAATTTTCAGCAGGTCAGCGTCCGATGTGCCACGCACGAAACGATAGGTGTCCGGGAAGAACCGTCCCTCGGGGAATATCCCGGAATGACCCAGGCGGTCCATCACTTCGCTGTCACTCAGACCGGCGAGGGTCTGCTGGAGTTTTTCATCCTTGGCCAGCGCCGCACGAACCTGGCGAAAATTCCATCCCTCCACCAGGGTGACGCTGTACTGCACCACTTCCCCGCGCTTCCAGACCTCGATCAGGCTTTCCATTGTCATGCCCGGCACCATCCGGTACTCACCGGAATGCAACGGTTGGCCGGCCAGATTGAAGCGCCAATAGACGCGCAACCAGAAAGCGTCCTTGATCAGGCCGTCCGCTTCGAGGCGCTTGAGGGTTCCGGTGGG
Organism: Pseudomonas sp. PICF6; assembly: GCF_009831705.1. Taxonomy (NCBI): domain Bacteria; kingdom Pseudomonadati; phylum Pseudomonadota; class Gammaproteobacteria; order Pseudomonadales; family Pseudomonadaceae; genus Pseudomonas; species Pseudomonas sp. PICF6. The sequence goes on from NZ_WUUD01000022.1 coordinate 97,896, forward strand.
GGTGGTCCCGTTGGGGACGTCCAGCAGTTCTTCCTGGGTGATGTTCAGCGGTTGTTGCAACGCCGAATGAATTTTCCAGGCGCAAGTGCCCAACAGCAGCACCGCCAGAACCAGTCCGGTTTCCAGCAGAAGCAAGAATTTACGTCTCACGAATCAAACATCCAATAGCGTGCGGGCAAGGGTCTGCAGTTTACGGGTGAGCGGCCCGGTCGACCAGCGCGCCGAACCGCATGCACGTACCGGCCATACGCCATAAACGCTATTGCAGACGAAGACTTCGTCGGCCTGGTGCAGTTGTTCGAGGCGGATGTCGGTGATGTGCGTGGCGATGCCTTGAGACTCGGCTTGATACAATAATTCGGCCCGCATCACGCCAGCCACGCCACAACGGCTCAGGTCCGCCGTGACCAATTCACCCTCGCGCACCAGAAAGAGGTTACTGAAGACGCCTTCGATCACTCGCCCGGACGTGTCCAGCATCAAGCCTTCGGCGTGCTCGGCATCGCGCCATTCGGCGCGGGCCATCACTTGTTCAAGACGATTGAGGTGCTTGAGACCGGCCAGCAAGGGTTGCTCGGACAGACGGGTGGCACAGGGAAACAGGCGAACGCCCTGCTCGGCATGCACTGGAGGATAGGCGGCCGGCGGACTGCCCTGCAGGATGCGCCGGGACGGCGCCGAGGGATCAGCGCCATAACCGCGAAGACCATCACCGCGGGTCACGATCAACTTAAGTACGCCGTCACCCAGGCATTGCGCGTAGGCGCGCAACTCAGCCTCCAACGCCCCCATGTCAACCTGGAGCGTCAACCGCTGACAACCTAGCGCCAGACGCTGCAGGTGACGCTCAGGCAACACCGGTTTGCCATTGCGCACAGCGATGGTTTCAAACAACCCATCGCCGTAAGCCAGGCCGCGGTCCTTGAGCGACAGAACGTCGGCAGGCTGACCGTCGACCCAGCTTTCCATCAACCAGCGAACCGGCGGAACACCAGCGAGCCGTTGGTACCGCCAAAGCCGAAGGAGTTGGACAGCACCACATCGATGTCCATGCCACGCGCCGTGTGTGGCACGAAGTCCAGATCGCAGCCTTCGTCCGGCTCGTCAAGGTTGATGGTCGGTGGCGCGACCTGGCTGTTGATCGCCAGTACGCTGAAGATCGCTTCCACCGCGCCCGCGGCACCCAGCAGGTGGCCGGTCATGGACTTGGTCGAGCTGACCGCCAGTTTGTAGGCGTGCTCACCGAACACGGTCTTGATGGCCTGGGCCTCGGCAAGATCGCCCGCCGGGGTCGAAGTGCCATGGGCATTGATGTACTGCACCTGCTCGGCGTTGACCTTCGCGTCACGCAGTGCGTTGGTGATGCAGCGGGCAGCACCGGCACCGTCGGCGGGTGGCGAGGTCATGTGGTAGGCATCGCCACTGGTGCCAAAGCCAATCAGCTCGGCATAAATGGTCGCGCCGCGCGCCTTGGCATGCTCCAACTCTTCGAGTACCAGCGCACCGGAACCGTCGGACAATACGAAGCCGTCTCGGCCCTTGTCCCACGGCCGACTGGCGCGGCTCGGTTCGTCGTTGCGGGTCGACAGCGCACGGGATGCGCCGAAGCCACCCATGCCCAGCCCGCAGGCCGCCATCTCGGCGCCGCCGGCAATCATCACGTCGGCCTCGTCGTACATGATGTTGCGCGCGGCCATGCCAATGCAGTGGGTGCCCGTGGTACACGCCGTAGCAATAGCGTAGTTAGGCCCCTGCACACCCAGGTGGATGGACAGGAAACCGGAAATCATATTGATGATCGAGCCCGGCACAAAGAACGGAGAAATCCGTCGCGGCCCCGACTCGTGCAGCGTACGGCTGGTTTCTTCGATATTGGTCAAGCCGCCAATACCCGACCCCATGGCCACGCCGATACGTTCACGGTTGGCATCGGTGACTTCGAGACCGGCATTACGTACGGCCTGGAATCCGGCTGCCAGGCCGTATTGAATGAACAGGTCGAGCTTGCGGGCCTCTTTGACCGACAGGTACTCCTCGACATTGAAACCCTTTACCGAGCCGCCAAAACGGGTGGAATAGGCAGAAAGGTCGGTGTGTTCGATCAGACCAATGCCACTACGGCCAGCCAGAATGCCCTGCCAACTGCTCGGCACATCCGTGCCCAGTGGCGACAACATACCCATACCGGTGACTACGACGCGTCTACGCGACACAGCACTCTCCTTTATTCTAATGACGACTTTGCATCAGGCCTAAAGAAAAAACCGCACGCCATGATGGCAGTGCGGTTTTTCCATGACAGCTAGCGACGACTAAAAATAATTAAGCCTGATGCTTATTGATGTAGTCGATAGCCAGCTGAACAGTAGTGATTTTTTCAGCTTCTTCGTCAGGGATTTCGGTCTCGAATTCCTCTTCCAGAGCCATCACCAGCTCAACGGTGTCAAGGGAGTCGGCACCCAGGTCTTCAACGAAGGCAGCTTCGTTCTTCACTTCTTCTTCTTTGACGCCCAGTTGCTCGGCAACGATTTTCTTGACGCGCTCTTCGATGGTGCTCATACCTTGTTTTCACTCCTAATGGACAAATTCAGGCAGCTGGCCGGTGGGTAAGTGTATAGAAAGACTTTTCGGTTTTTCAACCGAAAGCTTCACTCCTCAAACCCTGCAGCCCGCCGCCTATAAATAGATTGCAGCTTTATAACGGATTTTAGACAGCTCGTATGACATTTTTTTGAAGCAATCCGTCACATTTAACTCATGTACATCCCGCCGTTTACCGGGATTGTAGCCCCAGTCACGTATGCCGCACCATCCGACGCAAGAAAAGCGACCACGGACGCGATTTCTTGAGCTTGCCCCAGACGACCCAGCGGAATTTGTGTCAACAAGGCTTCACGTTGCGCTTGCGGCAGTTCACGGGTCATGTCGGTATCGATGAAACCCGGGGCTACCGAGTTTACCGTAATCGAACGCGAACCCACTTCACGCGCCAGCGCACGACTGAAACCTTCCAGACCGGCTTTGGCCGCAGCATAGTTTACTTGGCCTGCGTTGCCCATGGCACCCACAACCGAACCGATACTGATAATTCGACCCCAGCGAGCCTTGGTCATGCCACGCAGAACGCCCTTGGACAGCCGGTACAGGCTGTTCAGGTTGGTATCGATCACGTCGAACCATTCGTCATCTTTCATGCGCATCATCAGGTTATCGCGGGTGATGCCGGCATTATTGACCAGGATTGCCGGCGCACCGAACTGTTCCTGAATGCTTGCCAGCACCGCCGCAACGGATTCATCGCTGGTGACGTTCAGTTCAAGACCGGTGCCTTGGATGTCGTTTTCCTTCAGGGTAGCGGCGATGCGCTCGGCGCCCGAAGCGGAAGTCGCGGTACCAACAACGATGGCGCCTTGACGACCCAGTTCCAGAGCAATGGCCTGGCCGATGCCACGGCTTGCACCGGTCACCAGTGCAACTTTACCTTGCAGACTCATGCAAGCTTCTCCTGTTCAGGCCTGCGCTGCACGGGCGGCAGCGAAAGCATCTGGGGTATTGAGATTGGAAGTCGATACGCCTTCGGCGCAGCGTTTGTTCAGACCGGCCAGCACTTTACCAGGACCGCACTCGACCAGTTCGGTCGCGCCCTTGGCCGCCAGGGTCTGCACCGATTCGACCCAGCGAACCGGTTTGTAGAGTTGCTCCAGCAGATCACGCTTGAGGGTCTCAAGATCCGCAGCCACATCGGCACTGACGTTCTGTACCACTGGAATCTGTGGCGCCTGCCAGTCAATGGCAGCGATAGACTCGGCAAAACGCTCAGCGGCCGGACGCATCAGTTCGCAGTGCGACGGCACGCTGACGGGCAACGGCATGGCACGCTTGGCACCACGGCTCTTGCACCCTTCAATGGCGCGTTCTACAGCAGCCTTGGCACCGGCAATCACCACCTGGCCAGGTGAATTGAAGTTCACAGCGCTGACCACTTCGCCTTGCGCGGCTTCGGCGCAGGCTGCCAGCACATCGGCATCTTCCAGGCCGAGAATCGCAGCCATGCCGCCCTGCCCGGCCGGAACGGCCTCCTGCATCAACTGGCCACGACGCTCCACGAGCTTCACCGCGTCACCCAGGCTCAGACTGCCAGCAGCCACCAGAGCGCTGTATTCGCCCAGGCTGTGTCCGGCAACGAACGCCGGACGCGCACCGCCCTCGGCCAGCCAGAGGCGCCAGAGTGCGATCGAGGCGGTCAGGATGGCTGGCTGGGTTTTGTCGGTTTGATTGAGTTGCTCTTCCGGCCCTTGCTGGGTCAGTGCCCACAGGTCATAGCCCAGAGCATCGGAAGCTTCTTTGAATGTTTCGAGGATCAACGGGTATTGCTCGCCCAGCTCGGAAAGCATGCCGAGGGACTGCGAACCCTGCCCAGGAAAGACGAATGCGAGAGAAGCAGACATGAAAACAAAGCCCCTAATGATCTTGTCGTCAAAAATTGACGCCCCAGGGGGCGCTAGGAAACTGACAGTTGGATGGCGGCTTGAACCGACCGGTCACATTTAAGCATTGTCAGACGAAAACGCCTAAGTTAACAAATCTTCGAGGCGCCCATGAAGACGCTCCGGCAGGTTTTCCTGGATTTCGATCAGCGCGCGATTGATCGCACTTTGAAACCCCTGCACGCCCGCCGAACCATGACTCTTGATCACAATGCCCTGCAGCCCAAGAAAACTTGCACCGTTATGCCGCGCCGGCGCCAGGTCCGCCTGCAACCGACGCATCAACGGCAACGCCAGGGCACCGACCATCCGCGAGGCCAGGTTCTGCCTGAACAGCTTCTCGATACGCGCGCCGATCATGGTCGCCAGGCCTTCGCTGGACTTGAGCAAAATATTGCCGACAAAACCGTCACACACCACCACGTCCGCCTCACCCCGGTACAATCCATCGCCCTCAACGAAGCCGATGTAATTGATACCTCGCGCAGCCTGCAACAACGTGGCTGCCAGCTTGACTTGCTGGTTACCCTTGATGTCTTCGGTACCGATGTTCAGCAGCGCTACACGAGGGCGCACGATACCCAGGGTTTCAGCCGCTACCGAGCCCATCACTGCAAATTGCAGTAGATGCTCGGCACTGCAATCGACGTTGGCGCCCAGATCAAGGAGCTGGCAAAAACCACGCTGGGTGGGGATGGCCGCAACCATCGCCGGCCGGTCGATGCCCGGCAAGGTCTTGAGCACGTAACGCGACAGCGCCATCAGTGCACCGGTATTGCCTGCACTGACACACGCCTGGACCTTGCCATCGCGCAGCAGCTCAAGGGCTACACGCATCGAGGCGTCAGGCTTGCCACGCAGGACCTGGGCAGGTTTTTCGTCCATGGTGATGACTTCGGACGCAGGTGCGATCGTCAGGCGCGAACGATCCACAGCCGATTGGCCGTTGAGCATTTCTTCTAGAAGGGAGGGTTGACCGACGAGGGTCAGGTGCAACGAGGGTGTAGCATTCAGACAAGCAAGGCTGGCCTGAACAATGCTGCGGGGACCGAAGTCCCCGCCCATTGCGTCAATCGCGATGACTTGAGCGGACAAGGATTACTCGTCAGCGCCCTTGTCGATCACTTTACGACCACGGTATACGCCTTCTGGCGATACGTGGTGACGCAGGTGAACTTCACCGGTGGTTTTTTCTACAGACAGGGTGCTAGCCTCGAGAGCGTCGTGCGAACGGCGCATGTCACGGGCAGAGCGGGATTTTTTGTTCTGCTGAACAGCCATAATTGATTAACTCCTAAACGTTTGGGTCACGCTTTAACTGCGCCAATACACTGAACGGGTTGGACCGCGTTACCTCGTCCTCGCTCGGTTCGGGCTCATCTGCTCCCGCCGGCTGCTGGCATTCTTCCGGATGATGAGCAGGCACAATGGGCAAGGCGAGCAGAAGCTCCTCCTCGATCAGTGACTGCAGATCCAATGGATCTTCGCCCAGTTCCAGCACGTCATAACCTTTCGGTAACGACTGGGTATTCGCACCCTCCTTCACCACGGCATAACTGCATTCGCTGTGGATCGGCAGGGTGACCAGCTCAAGACAACGCTGGCAAACCATTTTGACTTCAGTGTCGATAAAGCTGTGGATTACCACAGATTTACGTTCATCTCGTTCAAAAACGAATTTGGCCTGGACCGTACCGACATCGTCGGAAAGCGGGTCGCAGAGTCTCTTCAAATCGGCCAGCAGCAGTTCACCTTGGAGGGTGGTGCCACGGTCAGCCAATTTGCGCGGGTCAACGTGAGGTGGAATCGGGTCATTCAACATAGGCGCAGCATTATAGGGATGCACCCGGCCATGTCAAAGGAAATTCAGCCCTGTCCGTCACTTGCGCGCCTCGCTAGAATTCGCCCCCTGCCTTTTGGAGATGCCCATGCTGCCTTTATTACTCGCCTCAAGCTCAGTGTATCGCCGGCAATTGCTTGCCCGTCTGGGGCTACCGTTCGTCTGCAGCTCACCGGACATCGACGAAAGCCGCCGGCCTGACGAGGCGGCACTCGACCTGGTAAAACGCCTGGCCCGGGAAAAAGCCCAGGCCCTGGCGAGCAGCCATCCGGCGCATCTGATCATCGGTTCGGACCAGGTGGCCGTGCTCGGCGAGCGCATCCTGGGCAAGCCCCATACATTCGAGAACGCCCGCGAACAACTGCTGGCCGCCAGCGGCGCCCGGGTCAGCTTTCTGACCGGCCTGGCGGTACTTAACAGCCAGACCGGCACCTGCCAGGTCGATTGCGTTCCGTTTACCGTCCACATGCGCACGCTGGACCCTGCACGCATCGAACGCTACCTGCTGGCCGAGCAACCTTATGACTGCGCGGGCAGCTTCAAGGCCGAAGGGCTTGGCGTGAGCCTGTTCCAGAGCACGGAAGGGCCAGACGCCACCAGCCTGGTTGGCCTGCCACTGATTCGCCTTGTGGACATGTTGCTGGTCGAGGGCGTGCAGGTTCCCTAAGCCAACATACGACTTGTAGCGAGGGTATTTATTTGTGGGAGCAAGGCTTGCCCGCGGCGATGCAGGCGCCGCGATGATGCAGACCAGCCTGGTTATCGCTCATCGCGAGCAAACTTTGCCCCCACAGCCAAGCCACAGGGGATCGCGCAAACCAACGAACTAGCGCAATGCCGGCCCCTGGAACCCCATCCACATCGCCAGATGCTCGGCAATGCTCGCCCCCAGCTTCTTCGAGAAGCGATCAAACGGCGACTCTTCGATGGTGAAATCCACCAGCTCTTTTTCGCCAATCACGTCCCGCGCCACCGAACTGGCGCTGCCCAGGCCATCGATCAAGCCCAGCGGCAAGGCCTGCTCCCCAGACCAGACCAGCCCAGAGAACAGCTCGGGATGCTCCTTGTCTTTGAGGCGCTCACCCCGGCCTTTTTTGACACTGGCAATGAATTGCTTGTGGGTCGTGTCGAGCACACCCTGCCAAAACGCGGTTTCTTCAGGCTTTTGCGGCTGGAACGGATCAAGGAACGACTTATGCTCGCCGGAGGTGTACACCCGACGCTCCACGCCCAGCTTTTCCATCGTCCCGACAAAACCGTAGCCGGCCGCCGTCACGCCAATGGAGCCCACCAGGCTCGCTTTGTCGGCGTAGATCTGATCGGCCGCGCTGGCAATATAGTACGCACCGGAAGCCCCCAGATCGGAAATGACCGCGTAGACCTTGGTGTTCGGGTGCAACGCGCGCAACCGGACGATCTCGTCATAGACATAACCCGACTGCACCGGGCTGCCACCCGGACTGTTGATGCGCAATATCACACCCTTGACCTTGGGATCTTCGAAAGCAGCCCGCAGGCTACCGACGATATTGTCCGCGCTGGCAGGCTCCTTATGGGCAATCATGCCTTCGATGTCGATCAATGCGGTGTACGCAGAACCCCGCACGGCGCTTTTTTCCATGTCGAACAGGGGCGTGAACAGCAATAGCGCGACAAAGAGATAAACGAACGTCAGCAGCTTGAAGAAAATGCCCCAGCGGCGGGAACGACGCTGCTCCTGCACACCGGCCAGCAAGGTCTTCTCCAACAGCTTCCAGCTTTTGTCGTCACCGTTCTCGGCGCTCGCCTTGGCCGGTGCCTTCCATTCGTCGGTCATGCAAGTATCCCCAGCAAAAACTTAATTGGCCCGCCGGCTCAGCCAGGCGTGCAACTCAGGAAAATGATCGATCGCCAACTGCGGTTCGAAGGCTTGCAGCGCCGCGATCGTCTGCGCGCCGTAACTCACCGCAACCGACCCCATGCCGGCGTTGCGCGCCATCTGCAGGTCGAACGAGGAATCCCCCACCATCAACGCCTGTTCCGGCTGCATGCCGCAGTGAGCCAGGATTTGCTCGAGCATCAGCGGATGCGGCTTACTGGCCGTTTCGTCCGCAGCCCGGGTGATATCGAAATAATCGTCCCAGCCATGGGATTTCAGCACCCGATCCAGCCCGCGACGCGCCTTGCCGGTGGCGACAGCCAAGCGATACCCCTCGCCCCTCAAGGTTTCAAGAGTGTCTACCACACCGTCAAACAACGGCGAAGGCTCAGCCTCCAGCGCAATGTAGTGATCAGCGTAATACTGGCGAAAAACCAGCAGCTCAGGGTCACTGATCTCCGGGTACAGACTGCGGATCGCTTCCGGCAAGCCTAGGCCGATGATGCCCTTCACGGCAAAATCATCACACCTGGCAAAACCCGCACGATCAGAGGCGGCATGCATTGCCTCCACGATCCGACCGATGGAGTTCGCCAGAGTGCCATCCCAATCGAAGATCAGCAGCTTGTATTCAGGATGCACTCAACCGCTCCACGGTCTTGGCCCACATTTCATCCACCGGAGCCTGCAATTTCAGCTCACCACCAT
>NZ_WUUD01000022.1:106798-106973 GCF_009831705.1 Pseudomonas sp. PICF6
GCTTGGCCTCGACCATGGTGGCGAAATCACCGAAGCGGCGCAGGACCTTGAACACTGTCAGGGCCTCCTTGCCTTCTTCGTTGACTTCCACCATGCGCTCGCCGGAACGCAGGTTGCTCTTGAGCAACGGCGCCCGAACTTGCTTGATGGAGGTATCCCAACGTCCCCGCACCAG
>NZ_WUUD01000022.1:106983-107148 GCF_009831705.1 Pseudomonas sp. PICF6
CGGGCAACGGCACGGTCAACATGTAGGCATGGAGAAACAGGCGTTTGCCACCCAGATCACGGATTTCCCGGGTGAAGTCGTCATCGCCGTACTTGCTGTCCCCAGCGATGCAATGCCCGGCATGTAGCGTATGGACGCGAATCTGATGGGTGCGGCCAGTCACCG
>NZ_WUUD01000022.1:107158-145564 GCF_009831705.1 Pseudomonas sp. PICF6
CGCCATGTAGCGCTTGTCGACGCCATCGCCGCGCAATTGCTCATGCAAATGCCGCAACATGCTGCGTTTCTTGGCGATCATCAGCAGGCCGGAGGTGTCGCGATCCAGGCGATGGACCAACTCCAGCTCCTTGGCGTCGGGACGCAACTGACGAAAGGCCTCGATCACGCCGAAATTCAGGCCGCTGCCGCCGTGAACCGCAATGCCCGCAGGCTTGTTGAGCACGATCAGCGCCTTGTCTTCGAAGACGATCGAGGCTTCCAGGCGCTGCAACAGGCCTTGGGCCAGGGGCACGGGCTCATCGCGCTCGGGCACGCGAACCGGCGGCACGCGCACGATATCGCCCGCCTGAAGCTTGTATTCGGGCTTGATCCGTCCTTTGTTCACCCGCACTTCACCCTTGCGCAAAATGCGATAGATCAAGGTCTTGGGCACGCCTTTGAGTCGGGCTAGAAGGAAGTTATCGATTCGTTGGCCGGCATATTCCGGCGAGACCTCGAGCAGTTGAACGCCAGGGGTCGAAGGGGCAGTAGTCGTCATGGCGGCGATGATAACAATTTTTTATGGAATTGAAGCACTTAATCATTGCTGCTATAGTCGCGAACGCCGCCAAAAGCGGCCGGACAGCGGACTAACGGTCAAAAACCGGCCCTGACCAACGCAATTCACGAGGACGAGAGGCCGTCCTACGGGGCTTTTGCTAGATAACGGCAGAGTTTGCAGGTGTAACGAGCGCAGGTGACATGAGGCCTGAAATACGCGGCAAAGCAGAGTTTTGACTCGCCTTGCGCGCCACATTCACGGCCAGTTCACAAAGTGCAGTCACCGGTAGACGACCCCGAGCGAGAGCTTCGGAAACAACGCCTAAATTAGCCATGATGCGTGACCTCCCCTTTCGGAGCTCACGGTAAATGCCAACCCGCTGCGGATTCTGCGCGCGGCAGCACCCGATTATCAGGGATACGTGTAGGGTGGAGATGTACAACCGTCGGACTGTGTAGCACTAGGCTTATATTTAGACGCTTCATCTCGTCCACAGGCGCCGGTTGATTCCTCCTCCTGACTGAGTGCTTGAACAGCCAGCAAGCAGGACGCGTCCGTCGCGACTTCGCCATCATTGGGTCGAACTCGCTGGACACTGGAATGGCCCGGCCACTTCCATGACGCACCTGACACCGACCGTGAGAAGTCGTGTGTGCCGAACGCCGTTTCCGGCAGCCCGGAAACCGACGGTACTACATGAAAAGAATGCTGATTAACGCAACTCAACCCGAAGAGTTGCGTGTTGCACTGGTAGACGGCCAGCGCCTCTACGACCTGGATATCGAATCCGGTGCACGCGAGCAGAAGAAGGCCAACATCTATAAAGGCCGGATTACTCGCATCGAACCAAGCCTTGAGGCTGCCTTTGTCGATTTCGGCTCCGAGCGCCACGGCTTCCTGCCCCTCAAAGAAATCTCCCGCGAATACTTCAAGAAGGCCCCTGAAGGCCGCGTCAACATCAAGGACGTCCTGAGCGAAGGCCAGGAAGTCATCGTCCAGGTCGAAAAAGAAGAGCGTGGCAACAAGGGCGCAGCCCTGACCACCTTCATCAGCCTGGCGGGCCGTTACCTGGTCCTGATGCCGAACAACCCTCGCGCCGGTGGTATCTCCCGCCGCATCGAAGGCGAAGAGCGCAATGAACTGCGCGAAGCCCTCAACGGCCTGGTTGCCCCAGCCGACATGGGCCTGATCGTTCGCACCGCCGGCCTTGGCCGCAGCAGCGAAGAAATGCAGTGGGACCTCGACTACCTGCTGCAACTGTGGACCGCCATCAAGGAAGCCTCGCTGGATCGCTCCGCGCCGTTCCTGATCTATCAGGAAAGCAATGTCATCATCCGCGCGATCCGCGATTACCTGCGCCAGGACATCGGCGAAGTGTTGATCGACAGCGTTGAAGCCCAGGACGAAGCCCTGACCTTCATCCGCCAGGTCATGCCGCAGTACGCCAGCAAGATCAAACTCTACGAAGACAGCGTTCCGCTGTTCAACCGTTTCCAGATCGAAAGCCAGATCGAGACCGCGTTCCAGCGCGTCGTCGAACTGCCGTCCGGCGGCTCCATCGTCATCGATCCGACCGAAGCCCTGGTGTCCATCGACATCAACTCGGCGCGCGCCACCAAAGGCAGCGACATCGAAGAAACCGCCCTGCAGACCAACCTTGAAGCCGCCGAAGAAATCGCCCGTCAGTTGCGCCTGCGCGACATCGGCGGCCTGATCGTCATCGACTTCATCGACATGACCCCGGCCAAGAACCAGCGCGCCGTGGAAGAGAAGGTCCGTGAATGCCTGGAAGCCGACCGCGCCCGCGTACAGGTCGGTCGCATCTCGCGCTTCGGCCTGCTGGAAATGTCCCGTCAGCGCCTGCGTCCTTCTTTGGGCGAGAGCAGCGGCATCGTCTGCCCGCGTTGCAACGGCACCGGCATCATCCGTGACGTCGAGTCGCTGTCCCTGGCGATCCTGCGCCTGATCGAAGAAGAAGCCCTGAAAGACCGCACCGCCGAAGTTCGCGCCCAGGTGCCGATCCCGGTGGCTGCGTTCCTGCTCAACGAAAAACGCAACTCGATCACCAAGATCGAACTGCGCACCCGCGCCCGTATCGTCATCCTGCCGAACGATCACCTCGAGACGCCGCACTTCGAAGTGCAGCGCCTGCGTGATGACAGCCCGGAAGCCCACACCAATCAGTCCAGCTACGAAATCGCTGCTGCCGCTGCCGAAGTGGAAGAAGTGCAGCCGGCTGCTGCCACTCGCACCCTGGTTCGCCAGGAAGCTGCGGTCAAGACGGCTCCAGCCCGCGCCAATGCACCGGTTCCGACCGAAGCAGCCGCGCCGGCACCGGCACCTGCCGCCGCACCTGAACCAAGCCTGTTCAAAGGCCTGGTGAAATCCCTGGTCAGCCTGTTCGCCACCAAGGAAGAGCCGGCTGCGCCGACCGTTGTCGCCAAGCCAGCGGCTACCGAGCGTCCAGCCCGCAACGAAGAACGTCGCAATGGTCGTCAGCAGACCCGCAACCGCAACGGTCGTCGTGACGAGGAGCGCAAACCCCGTGAAGAACGTGCACCGCGTGAAGAGCGCGCACCACGTGAGCCACGTGAAGAACGCCAGCCTCGCGAAGCCCGTGAGGAAGTGCCAGCCGTAGCCCGCGAAGAACGCGCGCCGCGTCCGCCGCGTGAAGAGCGCCAACCCCGCGCGCCTCGTGAAGATCGCAAGCCACGTGGCGAGCGTGAAGAACGTGTTCGCGAGCTGCGCGAACCGCTGGATGCCGCTCCCGCCGCTGCTGCCGCCACCGCTGAAGAGCGTCCGGCCCGTCAGCCTCGCGAAGAGCGCGCACCGCGTCCGCCACGTGAAGAGCGTCAACCACGCGCCGAGCAGGCTGCCGCTGCCAGCGAAGAGGAAGTACTGAACAGCGAAGAGCAACTGCAGGAAGACGGTCAGGACAACGCCGAAGGCGATCGTCCACGCCGCCGCTCCCGTGGGCAGCGTCGCCGCAGCAACCGTCGTGAGCGTCAACGCGACGCCAACGGCAATGTGATCGAAGGTTCGGAAGCCTCCGAATCCGCCGAGAACGCCGAAGCGCCAAGCGCTGCCGACCTGGCCGCCGGCCTGGCCGTCACCGCCGCGGTTGCCAGCAGCTCGATCAGCGCCCCCGCTGAAGCCGAGGCTCACGAACAGGCCGAACGCGCTACCGCTGTGGTGGAAAACGCCCCGGTTGAAGCGCCTGTGGTCGAAGCCACTACCCCGGTAGAAACCACCGCTTCGCCAGAAGTGGAACTCGCCCCGGTTCGTGAAGCCGAGCCTCAGGCAGAAGCAGTTTCCGAGCCTGCACCTGTCATCGAGCAACCTGTGGTTGCCGCTGAACCTGTGATCGAAGCTGTGATCGAGGAAAAAGCGCCGGAGCCGGTTCGCGAAGAACAGACCGCGTTCAACTGGCACGCCGAGCCAGCCGTCGTCGAAGCCGAGCCGGCAGCAGAAGCCGTGAAAGCAGCCGAGCCGGTCGTGGTCGAGCCAGCTCCAGCGGTTCAAGCGCCTGTGGTTGCCGAAGCTCCAGCCCCGGTAGAGGTGGAGGCGCCTGCCCCTGCCAGCGCCCTGACCCCCAACGGTCGTGCTCCGAACGATCCGCGTGAAGTGCGTCGTCGCAAGCGTGAAGCCGAGCGTCTGCAGAAGGAAGCCGAACAAGCTGCCGCTGCCGCTGCTCAAGCGCCTGCCGCTGAGCCAGCACCCGTGGAGCAAGCAATCGAGGCAGCCCCTGCCCCGGTCGCTGAAACCACCAGCGAACCCGCTCCCGCTGAATCGGCGCCGGTGATCGACGAACCTCAGCACTCCGCTGAAGAAGTCGCACCTCGCCACACTGAAGCCCTGGAAAAAGAGCACGAGCCTAAACCTCACGCCTGATTCCACCGCCCAGTAAAAAGCCCCGCCTGGTTGACGCCAGGCGGGGCTTTTTTATGTCTTCAGACTTAGTTACATGAGTGTTGGAAGCTGGATGGTGTGGAGCGGGCTTGCTGACGAACATGGCCCGGCGTCCACCCTTGATGCAAGCTGACGCAGCGCTATCGCGAGCAGGCTCGCTCCCACAGGAGATTGGCGGCGGGCATAAATCTGGCGACCATCGAAATTCAGTGTGGGAGCGAGCCTACTCGCGATAGCGCGGGCCCGGCTTGTATCAATGTTGCCTGCCCCACAGGAATCCGCGTCGGCTGTTACTTGAAGATCAGCGCTTCAGGCACGTCCACATCCCAAACCACCCCAGGATCGTCCACTGCCACCTCGACCACCCGCGCCCCGGTAAACAACCCCTTGGCGCCGCGATCAGCGGTCAATGCCATCAATTGCGGGCCAAACACACGACCAAACCCCACGGGATGCCCATACTCCCCCGCCAGGACCGGCACACTGATGCCATCTTCGCTGATCTGCGCCACTACCTGCTCGATGCTTGACGGCAGGATGAACGGCATATCACCGAGCACGATCAACCAGCCATCCAGGTCCGGGCAAGCCTGGACACCCGCAGCGATACTGTCACCCAGGCCAGGCGAGTCCAGTTGTACAAAATCGCACCCGTAAGCCTGGGCCATGCGAATAGCCTGTGGACGGTCCTCACGGGTCACCAGCACGCGTTTTTCCAGAGAAGGCGGCAAGTTCACCAGCACCTGCTCGATGACCGATCGGACAGCGCCGTCACGCCCCGTGCAATCGGCCAGCAGCTTATCTTTGTCCTGGCCTGCAACCTGACGGAAACGGCTGCCCGATCCTGCCGCGAGAATGATCACGCCAATCGATTCAGTCATCCCGTCTCCTCGCCCGCCGATTACAGCGGCTTTTTCTGACGCAACTCGACGCCATTCTTGATCGCCACGATTTCAGCCAGCAAAGACAAGGCAATTTCCGCCGGCGTATGGCTGCCGATGTGCAAACCGATCGGCCCATGCAGCCGTTCGATAGCCTGTGCAGACAAGCCTAGCTGAGCCAGGTTATCCCGGCGCTTCTGGCTGTTCACCCGAGAGCCCAGGGCCCCGACATAAAACGCCTTGGAATCCAGGGCCGTGAGCAGCGCCATATCGTCCAATCGTGGATCATGGGTCAGGGCGACAATGGCGGTACGCTCGTCGGTCTGGATGCTCAACACCGCTTCGTCAGGCATGCCGGAAACGAAGCGGCCATGCTGCTCTTCCCAACCGTAGACAAATTCCTTGCGCGGATCGCAGATCAACACCTCGAAATCCAGCAACCGGGCCATTTCTGCCACATAACGCGACAGTTGCCCCGCGCCGATCAACAGCAGCCGCCAGCGCGGGCCGTAGATGGCCCGCAGGACTTGACCGTCGAATACCAGCGCTTCGGTTTTGCTGGCCGGCGTCAGCAGCACTTCGCCTGTGCCGACGGTCAGCTCACGGGCGACAATCTCATGGCCATCGCAGCGCTCCAGCAGTTGCGCGACCCATTGCGGATCGCCGACCCGTTCTTCGGTCAGGCGCAAGGTACCGCCGCACGGCAGGCCGAAGCGCGCCGCCTCCTCACGAGTCACGCCATAGGTGATGAGCTGCACCGGCGGACCGTCCGCCGGAATACGCCCGTCGTGCAGCCGGGCGATCAGGTCATCCTCGACACAACCGCCCGATACCGAGCCAATCACCACGCCGTCTTCACGCAGGGCCAGCATCGCCCCCGGCGGCCTCGGCGCCGTGCCCCAAGTCTGGACCACGGTGAACAACACCACCCGCTGCCCGGCGCGGCGCCACTCAAGCACGCTGCGCAGGACGTTCAGATCAACGCTGTCCATCAGGTTTTGGCCTGCTGCCAGCCCTGCAACTGATAACGCACGGGCAGCTCGCGGATGCGCTTGCCGGTGGCGGCGAAAATCGCGTTGCACAGCGCCGGCGCAATCGGCGGCACACCCGGTTCACCCACACCGCCCAACGGCACCTCGCCCGGCGGCGTGACCAAGTGCACCGCGACCTCCTTGGGAGCCAAGGACATGCGCGCCACTTCGTACATGTGGAAGTTGTCTTGCTGGACCTTGCCGTCCTTGAAGCTGATCTCCCCCACCACCGCATTGCCCAGGCCCATGACGCAGGCGCCTTCGAACTGGGAACGGATACGCTCGGGGTTGATCTGCGGGCCGCAGTCCACGGCAATATCGGCCTTGTGCACGATCAACGTACCATCGTCCTTGACCTCCACCTCCAGCGCTGCCGCCACATAGGTGACGAAGCTGTAGTGCACCGCCAGCCCCAGGCCACGGCCTTTGGGCAGTTTGCGGCCCCACCCGGCGGCCTTGGCGGCGGTTTCCAGCACGGTGCGGATCCGCGCCGTATCGATGGGATAAAGCTCGGGGGATTCGCCGTAGTTCCATTCTTCATTCAAGGTGCGCGGATCGATCTTACGGTCCGGGCCAAGCAATTTGACGTGATACGCCAGTGGATCCTGGCCGGCCTTGTGGGCCAATTCGTCGATGAAACTCTGAATCGCAAAACCGTGGGGAATATTCGACACCGAGCGGTACCAGCCAACCCTCGTATGGGCCACCGCTTCGGGGTTCTCCAGGCGCATGTTGGGAATTGCGTAGGCCATGTTGGTCACGCCCATGCCCACTTCGAACGGCGCTTCGTGGGTCATGCCCGGTGCAAACAGTGCGGTAATGCTCGGGGCTACGGTGCGATGCAGCCAGCCGGACGGCATCCCGTCCTGGTTCAGGCCAGCCTTGAGGTATTCGGCCGATACGGTGTGGAAATACGAATGATGGATGTCATCTTCGCGGGTCCATTGCACCCGCACCGCCTGGCCTGGAAACTCCTTGGCCAACACGGCCGCCTCGAGGACGAAATCGGGCTTGGACTTGCGCCCGAAACCACCGCCCAGCAGCGTGATGTGCACGGTAACCTTGTCGAAAGGGATCCCCAACCGTTCGGCGACGCGTTCACGGGTGACCTGCGGCGCCTGGCTCGGTGCCCAGGCTTCGCACTGGCCATCCTTGAACCGGGCGACGGCGACCATCGGCTCCATCGGCGACTGCGACAGGTGCGGCAGGAAATAGGACGCCTCCAGGGTTGCGTCAGCCTTGGCCAGCGCGTCGTCCAGATCGCCAGTGTTGCGCAAGACTTTCCCGGGCTTGAGGGCCGCGGCTTCCAGTTCCTTGCGATAGGCGACGGAGTCATAGCCGGCATTCGGGCCGTCATCCCACTCGATTTTCAGCGCCTCGCGGCCCTTGATCGCCGCCCAGGTGTTTTTCGCCACTACCGCCACGCCGCCCAGAGGCTGGAACTCGGAGGGCAACGGACGTCCTTCGATCTCCAGCACCTTGACCACACCCGGTACTTTCAGCGCCGCGCTGCTGTCCACGCGCTTGACCTTGCCACCATAGACTGGCGGGCGAGCCACGACGGCATAGAGCATGCCATCGAAATGTACATCGGCGCCGAACACGGCACGACCGTTGACGACGTCTTCGCCATCGATGGCCCGGCTCGACTCCTTACCGATGTAGCGAAACTCCGAAGGTTGCTTGAGGCGCAGGCTGTCACGGGCGGGAACTGGCAAGGCACTGGCCGCGGCGGCCAACGCGCCATACCCCAGTTCCCGACCGGAAGGCTGGTGCACGACTTTGTGCAATTGAGCACGACACTCACTCGCCGGGACATTCCACTGGGCAGCGGCGGCCAGCTCCAGCATGGTCCGGGCAGCGGCCCCGCAACGACGCATTGGTTCGTACCAGTGGCGCATACTGCGCGAGCCATCGGTGTCCTGGTTGCCGAAGCGCACCTCATCCGCCGGTGCCTGCCGCACCTTGACCTGCGCCCAGTCAGCGTCCAGTTCATCGGCCACCACCATGGTCAGGCTGGTGCGCACCCCCTGGCCCATTTCCGAACGGTTGCAGATCACCGTCACGCTGCCATCGGTGGCGATGCTCACGTACACCTGCGGGTCGTCGATCACACCATTGGGCATGCCCTCACCGCCGAACTTCTTGTCCTCGGCAAAAGCGTCCGGCAGGCCCCAACTGGCGGCCAGCACCAACACACCCGTGGCGCTCGCGCCTTTGAGGAAACCACGGCGGCTGAGGTTGCTCAGCACAAAATCATTGGGCAAGCGGCTCATGCCTTGGCCTCCTTCAGGTGGGTGGAAGCCTGGCGGATCGCAGTCTTGATCCGGTTATAAGTGCCGCAACGGCAGATGTTGCCGACCATGGCCTCTTCGATCTGCTCATCGCTCGGGTTGGGATTGGTCTTGAGCAAGGCGGTCGCGGACATGATCTGCCCACCCTGACAGTAGCCGCACTGGGCCACGGCGGTATCGAGCCAGGCCTTCTGGACAATTTGCCCGACCGGGTCGACATGAAGGGCATCGATGGTGGTGACGTTCTGGCCTTTCACCGAGCCAATCGGGGTGATGCAACTGCGCGCCGGGGCGCCGTCGATGTGAATGGTACAGGCGCCGCACAGGCCCATGCCGCAGCCGAATTTGGTGCCGTTGTAACCGGCCACATCTCGGATGGCCCAGAGCAGCGGCATGTCCTCGGTCACATCCAGTTGGTGATCTTTTCCATTGAGTTTCAAGGTAATCATGGGCACGCCCGCACGGTGATCGAATTATGGGGTCGAGCAATCTGCCGTTTGGACAACGGTTCGGTTGGCGCAGACTGACTCAGGCTAATCGGGCTCTCTTGTGCAAACACGCAGACGTCTGCACCGGGCCTTCAATGATGCGATGGTCGCATCGTTAGCTCACTAAATTAACCCAGGATTAAGCAAAACGCCCTGCACAATCCTGCACAAATGATCCTTGTGCGAGGTTGTGCAGGGCGCTCGGTGAAAGCCAGGTTCAGTACCGATTGGGCTCCATTTCCAGATTGACCTGAAAACGCTCGGCAATGTCTTTCTGGATACGCAGGGCCAGATCCAGCAATTGCGGCCCGGTGGCGCAGCCGTAGTTGACCAGCACCAACGCCTGCAACTTATGCACCCCCGCGTCGCCTTCGCGAAAGCCCTTCCAGCCGGCCCGCTCGATCAACCAACCGGCGGCAATTTTCATCTGCCCTTGGGGTTGTGGATAAGCCACCAGATCCGGGTATTGAAGCTTGAGTTGCGCGACGTGCGAAGCCGGCACCAGCGGGTTCTTGAAGAAACTGCCGGCATTGCCCAGCACCGCCGGGTCAGGGAGCTTTTCACTGCGGATGCTGCAGATGGCCCGGCTGACATCCGAGGGAGTCGCCTGTTCGATGCCCAGTTCGGTCAACCGCTGGCGGACCGGGCCGTACTCCAGGTGCAGATGCGCGGCGCGACTGAGGGCAAAGCGCACCCGCAGGATCAGCCAACGACCCGCTTGCTGCTTGAACAGGCTGTCGCGGTAGGCGAAACGGCATTCTTCCAGGGTGAAATCGTGCAGCTCGCCGGTTTGCCGATCCAGGGCGGTCAGGCCGGCGAACACATCCTTGATCTCCACACCGTAGGCACCGATGTTTTGCATCGGTGCGGCCCCCACCGTGCCTGGGATCAGGCTGAGGTTCTCCAGCCCCGACCAGCCTTGCGCCAGCGTGTACTGGACGAAGGGGTGCCACGGTTCGCCTGCTTCGGCTTCGATCAGCACCCGCTCGCCATCATCGCTGAGCAGACGAATCCCTTGGCTGGCCATGCGCAACACCAGCGCGTCGATATCACCGGTCAGCAGCAGGTTGCTGCCGCCACCGATCACCAGCAACGGCACGTCATTGGCGCTGGCATAGGCCAGCGCCTGGCGGACATCGGCGTCGCTGTGAGCTTCGGCGAATAACCGGGCGGTGACGTCCACGCCAAAGCTGTTGAACGGCTTGAGGCTGACGCCGGCCCGCACCTGCAAGCTCATAGCCGCCCCTTCAATTCGATCACCAGGCGGTCCGTGGCACGCTCGATCAGGTCCAGCACTTGCTCGAAACCCTGTTCGCCGTCGTAGTACGGGTCCGGCACGTCATCGAGTTCAGCCTCGTAGCGGCGCAGGAACAGATCCAGTTCGGCCCTGCCATTGCTCGGTTGCAGGGCTTTCAGATTGCGCAGGTTGCTGCCGTCCATCGCCAGGATCAGGTCATAAGTGGCGAAATCGGCCCGGCTGACCTGGCGGGCACGCTGGGCCGACAGGTCATAGCCGCGTCGTAGGGCCGCAGCCTGGCTGCGCTTGTCCGGGGCCTTGCCGACGTGCCAGTCACCGGTGCCGGCGGAGGCGACTTCCACCTGCTCGGCCAGCCCGGCCTCGCGCAGCTTGTGCCGCAGGATGCCTTCGGCGGTGGGTGATCGGCAAATGTTGCCGAGGCAGACAAACAGAACCCGCATCAGGCCTCCAGCAGGCGACGAACGCGCTCGAGGTCTTCC
Organism: Pseudomonas sp. PICF6; assembly: GCF_009831705.1. Classification (NCBI taxonomy): domain Bacteria; kingdom Pseudomonadati; phylum Pseudomonadota; class Gammaproteobacteria; order Pseudomonadales; family Pseudomonadaceae; genus Pseudomonas; species Pseudomonas sp. PICF6. The sequence continues at coordinate 118,042 of NZ_WUUD01000022.1, forward strand.
ACGGTGTCGACGCCTGTCGGCGGAGCAATCAGCGCATCGGCGACATGGATTCGCACGCCGTGCCACAGGGCACGCAGTTGCTCCAGGGATTCGGTGTTTTCCAGCCAGCACGGGCCCCAGGCGACGAAATCCTGGAGGAAACCGGCGCGGTAAGCGTAGATGCCGATGTGGCGGCGGTACGGTACGCCGTCAGGCATGACGTCCCGACTTTGCGCGAATGCATCACGAGCCCAGGGCAAGGTGGCGCGGCTGAAGGTCAGCGCCAGGCCATTGAGATCGCTGACGACCTTGACCACGTTGGGGTTGAACAGGGTTTGCACATCCTCTATCGGCTCGGCCAGGGTGGCCATGCGCGCTTCGGGATGGGCTGCCAGATTGTTTGCAACCTGATCGATCACACTGGACGGGATCAACGGTTCATCGCCCTGCACATTGACCACGATGGCGTCGGGTTCCAGGCCCAGCTTGGCGGCGACTTCCGCCAGGCGATCAGTTCCGGAGTTGTGATCCTCGCGAGTCAGTACCACTTCGGCGCCAAAGCCCTTGCAGGCTTCCACGATGCGCGCATCGTCGGTCGCCACTACCACGCGCTGGGCGCTGCTTTTGCAGGCCTGTTCCCATACGTGCTGGATCATCGGTTTGCCAGCGATCAACAGCAACGGTTTGCCGGGCAGGCGCGTCGAGGCAAAGCGCGACGGAATGACAACGGTAAAGGCTGCGGTCATTTATCCAGGCGCTCGTCGGTGGTCAGGGTACGGGCCTCGCTTTCGAGCATCACCGGAATGCCATCGCGAATCGGATAGGCCAGGCCGGCGCCTTTGCTGATCAGCTCGGTTTTGTCGGCGCTGAGCTTGAGGGGGCCTTTGCAGACCGGGCAGGCCAGAATGTCGAGCAGTTTGGTGTCCATGAACATTTCCCTGGATAAATGGTTTAAGGCAAAAGCCGATCCGGCAACAGGCGCATCAACTGGGTATCGAACCAGTCCGCGAAGGCGGGCGACGGCGCGGCATCCACCGCCAGGTACCACCAGTGGGGCTCGGCGAAGGCACGGCATTTGACCGCGTCCTTTTCCGTCATGACCACCGGCAACGACGGCGTGAAATTCAATGCCTGGGCGCTGTATTGGGCGTGGTCGGCAAACCCGTGCGGTATAGGTCGCCAGTGTAGCGTTTCGAGGGTGTTGAAGAAACGCCGGGGATTGCCGATCCCGGCCACGGCATGCAGGGCCTGGCCGGGCGGGAAATGGTCCAGTGGACGCCGTTCGCCGCTGGCCAGGTTCACCAGGGCCGTGGGTCGCAGCTCGAAGGCAAAGCCGTCTTCGCGGTCGGCGCTGGCGCCGTTGAATAGCACGGCATCGACCGATTGCAGACGCTCCACGGGTTCACGCAGCGGACCGGCAGGCAGACAACGTCGATTGCCCAGGCCGCGGGCGTTGTCGATCAGCACCAATTCAAGATCCCGAGCCAGGCGGTAATGTTGCATGCCGTCGTCGGACAGGATCAGGTCCAGCGGGTGAGTCTCCAGCAGCGCCCGGACCGCCCGGCTGCGATCCGGATCGATCATCAATGGCACGCCGCTGCGCTGGACAATCAGCAGTGGCTCATCACCCGCGATGTCGGCGCCCTGCCCGGCTTCGACTCGCCAGGGCAAATGGGGTGGTTTGGCGCCATAACCCCGGCTCACCACGCCGACCCGCAGGCCACGGCGCTGGCAATGCTCAATCATCCACAGGATCAATGGGGTCTTGCCGGTGCCGCCAACCGTGATGTTCCCCACGACCACCAGCGGCACGGGCGGTTGGTAAATCTCACCCTCGCCCGCCAGAAAACGCTCGCGTTTGCCCATCACCACCCGACGGTACAACCACTCCAGTGGCCGCAACAGCGTCAGGGCCGGGTGACCTTCGTACCAGGCGGCGAGCAATCGATCAGACATGGCCATCAGGGTGCCGGCGCCGCCTCGACGGTGGTCATGCGCAGATGGCTGAAGCCGAGCTTGCCGGCCGCGTCCATGGCGGTGATGACGGATTGATGTGGGGTCTTGCCGTCGGCGCTGATGGACAGCGGCAAGCTGGTGTCGCCGCCGGACTCCTTCTGCAGCGCGTCGATCAGACTCGCCAGGTCGCTCTTGGGCAGCAACTGATTGTTCACCGAAAACGTCCCTTCGGCACTGATCGTGACTTCCAGGTTCTTGAGTTGCTGGTCTTCGGCAGGCGAGCCGCTGACCGCTTCCGGCAGTTCCACCTTGAGCTGGGTTTCCCGGGTGAAGGTGGTGGTCACGACGAAAAACAGCAGCAGGATGAACACCACGTCAATCAGCGACGCAAGGTTGATCTCGACGGTTTCCCGTGGTTTGCGGCGGAATTTCACTTCTTGCCCTCGGCCAGGTCCACGTCACGGTCGCCTTGCACCACCTCGACCAGCTTGATGGCCTCCTGCTCCATGCCCACCACCAACTCATCGATGCGCCGTTGCAGGAAGCGATGGAAAAACACCGAAGGAATCCCCACCATCAACCCGGCGGCCGTGGTGATCAAGGCCTTGGAAATCCCCCCTGCCAGCACCGAGGCATTGGCGGTCATGCCGGCGCCGGTGAACGAACTGAAAATGTCGATCATGCCCAGCACCGTGCCCAGCAGGCCCAGCAACGGGGCCATGGCGGCAATTGTGCCCAGGGCATTGATGTAGCGTTCCAGCTCATGGATGACCCGGGCGGCGGCTTCTTCGATGCATTCCTTCATGATCTCGCGACCATGCTTGGAATTTGCCAGCCCCGCGGCGAGGATTTCACCCAGCGGTGAACTGGCCCGCAGCTCCTTGAGCCGCTCCTTGTTCAGTTTCTTGTCCTTGATCCAGACCCAGACCTGCCCGAGCAAATGCTCCGGGGTCACGCGGCTGGCCCGCAGGGTCCACAGGCGTTCGGCAACGATTCCCAGCGCCACAATGGAACTCAGAATGATCGGCAACATCATCCAGCCGCCGGATTTGACCAATTCCCACACAGTGACAGCCCCCTCGAAAAAGTGCGCCACTTTATCATACAGACTCGCCTTGCAGGCCCGCCCCGCCGATAACACCGTCGTCGAGGATGACCCGGGTCAAGGTTACGGCCATGGTCCCGCAGACGGCGGGTCGCGCCAGTAGCGCCGTTGGCCGGCCTGAAGGCGCGGTGCTTCGAAAGCCCCCAGTTGCAGACGAATGGCACCCTGTTCGGCACTGTCGTAGATCGCCATGCCCAAGCGGCGATAACGAGCCAGCACTCGCGGATGAGGATGGCCGAATGCATTGCCCTGCCCTCGGGAGATCAACACCGAATGGGGTTTGAGCCGTGACAACAGCAACATCGACGATGAACTGCGGCTACCGTGATGGGGCGCCGCCAGCCACTGGACCGGCACGGCCAGGGGCCCGTCGAGCAACGCGCGCTCGGCATGGCTATCGATGTCGCCGGTGAGCAACAACCGCTCACCGCCGGCCTCGACCAGCAGAACGCAGGACCTCTGATTGCTTTCAAGGGCAGATGACCATTGCCACAGCTCGAACCTGACCCCGTCCCACTCCCAGCGCGCGCCACTGTCGCACGCCTCTGCCTGCAGGGTGGCAGGCAACGCGGCGGGGTCGCCACTGACCACCCGGACCGTTGGCAAGCCATTGCGCACCGCTTGGGCGCCGCCGGCGTGATCGGCGTCGGCATGGCTGAGCAGCATCAGGTCCAACCCGGCGACGCCCAGCTTGCGCAGGGTCGGCAGCACCACGCGCTCACCCGCGTCGGCCTCGCCAAAGCGCGGCCCCGCGTCGTAAAGCAAGGCATGATGACGGGTGCGTACCAGCACCGCCAACCCTTGGCCCACGTCCAGTTGCCAGATTTCGGCTTGCCCCGGGGGCACATCCTCCCTCGGAGGGAAAACCACCAGCAGCACCATGGGCCATCCCAGTACCCGCAGTGGCACGCCTTTGGGCAGCAACAGTAACAAAGCCCCCAGAGCGGCCATGCACCACACCCACAGGGGGATAGCCGCAGGCACCCATGCCGGTATTCGACCGGCCACCAGCGCCAGCCCCTTGAAGAGCAGATCGAGCAACCCGCCGGCGATCCAAAGCAGCCCTTCACCCACGAACGGCATCGGCAACAACGCCGTACCGAGCAGCGCCGGCGGCAACACCAGCAGGCTGACCCAAGGCACCGCCACCAGGTTCACCAGAGGCCCGCTGAGGCTGATCGGCAAACCCAATATCAACAGGATCGGGCACAGTCCGACTGCCACCAGCCATTGGGCACGGGTCCAGGTTTGCCACCAGCGCCAGGACCCCAAGCGTGCGCCGAAAGTAAACATCAGGATCGCCACCGCGGCGAACGACAGCCAGAACCCCGGCCGCAGACTGGCCAATGGATCGAACGCCAGCACCCCATTGAAAGCCAGCAGCCACGCCCACCAGGGGTCCGGATGCCGGTAACGCAAACGCCACAGCAACACCAGGCCGATCATCGCGCAGGCGCGCCGCACCGGCACCTCGAAGCCGGCGAGCAAGCCGTAACCCAAGGCTGCGATAAAGGCCAGCGCGCAGGCCCAAGGTAGCCACGGCAGACGCACCGGCCACATGCCATAACGCGCCGCACCGGCCACCAGCAGGTACACCAGTGCGGCAAGCAGGCCGATGTGCTGCCCGGAGATCACCAGCAGATGGACCGTACCGGTGTCTTGCAGTACCTGCCAGTCATCACGACTCAGCCCAGCTCCGTCCCCCAGGACCAATGCCGCCAGCGCCCCGGAGCGGCCCTGGGCGTCGACTTGCGCCAGCGCCTGACGCACGCCGTCGCGCCAGGCACCTTGGGCAGGTTGCCGGAGATGACCGTCCTTGACCGTGCCAGTCGCGCCGATGCCGCGGCTCAACAGCCAGGCCTGGTAATCGAAGCCATGGGGGTTCAGTAGCCCGGTGGGGCGTTTGAGCTTTACCGCCAATCGCCAACGTTCGCCGCTGCTCACAGGCGGTCCACCGAACCAGGCCAGGCGCATCGACGACGGCAGCCGTGTGCGGCGGGAATGGGCATCGGTCAGTTCAAAGCGCACCACACCTTCGTTATATTGCGGTAAACCGACGACGCGCCCTTCGAGCCAGCGGGTTTCTCCATCCAGCGCGGCAGGCAACCGATCGTCCAGGGCCAGTTGCGCCGACAGACACGCCCAAGCCAGCCCGATCAGGAAAAAACCCAGCGGATGAGTTCGAAACGGCAAAACCATCAGCGCCAGCACAGGCATGACCGCAATCAGCCACAGCGGCGGCAGCGCCGGGCAAAAAACCGGGGTCAGCAGCCCGAGTGCAAGCGCGACCATCCCTGTGCGCATAAGCCTGTCCTTGAGAGTCTTCTCTTCAGGCATAGTCGGTCTACGGCACGGTGCGCGTTAACAATTGTCACAAAGTCTGAATCAGTCAGCCGTAGAATGCGGACATACTTGCGGCCTCACCGCTTTGAACCGACCGAGAAGCCTTATGCCCCGGCGCCTTTTCAAACGTTACATGCCTGACCCAGCGAGTATTCGGGAACATAAGTCCTTACGTTTTCTCGGTTCCTTGCTGCACGACCCCAACCTTTGGCACCTCAACCGACACTCCGTGGCACGCGCCATGGCCGTTGGTCTGTTCGCCGCCTTTTTGCCGATTCCTTTGCAGATGCTGCTGGCCGCGGCACTGGCCATCACCGTACGCGGCAACATACCGATTGCGGTGAGCCTGGTCTGGCTGACCAACCCCATCACCATGCCCGCCGTGTTTTTCTGCACCTACCAGACCGGGGCCTGGTTGATGGATGTGCCTGCCCGCACGTTACCGGATGAACTGACCTGGGAATGGATCACCACCCAGTTGTCTACCTTGTGGCAGCCGTTTCTGCTGGGGTCGGTGGTGACGGGCCTGGTGCTCGGCGCCCTCGCCTATTTCATGACCATGATCTATTGGCGCTGGTGGGTGGCGCGGCAATGGAAACGGCGCAAGAAAAGCCGGATGTGAAATGCAAAAAGGCCTCCAGTGAAGGGAGGCCTTTTTGCATTTCGATGTGAGAGCGAGCCTGCTCGCGATAGCGGTATACCAGTCAGCACGCCTGCCGAGTTCTAAGTACGCATCCCTCGCCCACTGACCAACAGCCGTGCACATCCCACATAGAGCACCACGGTTGCCACCAGCATGAAGGTGATCGCGACGCTGATCCGGATGTCCGACACCCCAAGGATGCCGTAGCGGAACGCGTTGACCATGTGCAGCACCGGGTTGGCCAGGGACACGGTCTGCCAGAACGGTGGCAGCAGGGAAATCGAGTAGAACACTCCGCCCAGGTAAGTCAGTGGCGTGAGCACGAACGTCGGGATGATGGAAATGTCATCGAAGTTGCGCGCAAACACGGCATTGATGAACCCCAGCAGCGAAAAGATCGTGGCGGTGAACACCACCACCAATATCGTCACGCCCAAATGGTGCACTTGCAGATCGGTGAAGAACAGTGACAGCAAGGTCACGATCAAGCCCACCGCCAACCCGCGCAATACACCGCCCAGGGTGTAGCCGATCAGGATCGTATGGGGCGAAACCGGCGAGACCATCAGTTCCTCGATCGAGCGCTGGAACTTGCTGCCGAAGAAACTCGAGACCACGTTACCGTAGGAGTTGGTGATCACCGACATCATGATCAGCCCCGGTACGATGTAGTCCATGTACGTGAAGCCACCCATGTCGCCGATCTGCCGACCGATCAGGTTGCCGAAAATCACGAAGTACAAAACCATGGTGATGGCCGGCGGCAGCAGGGTCTGCGGCCAGATCCGCATGAAGCGTCGGACTTCGCGATAAACGATGGTATTGAGGGCGATGAGGTTGGGTCGCAGTTCGGAACTCATACAGCCACCTTCGCCAGATTTTTCTCCACCAGAGACACGAACAACTCCTCGAGGCGATTGGTTTTGTTGCGCAGGCTCTGCACTTCAATGTTTTGCAGCGCCAGTTGGGAGAACAAGCCGGTAATACCGACGGTTTTATCCACCTGGACTTCCAGCGTGTGGTGGTCCACCAGCCGGGCCGGATAGCCGATCAGTTGCGGCGCGGCCTTCAGATCGTTCTTCAGGTCCAGCAGGAACGTCTCCACATGCAGTTGGCTGAGCAACTGTCGCATGCTGGTGTTCTCGACGATGGTGCCGTGGTCGATGATGCCGATGTTGCGGCACAGCTGCTCGGCCTCTTCCAGGTAATGGGTGGTGAGGATGATGGTGATGCCTTTCTGGTTCAGCTCGGTCAGAAAGGTCCACATCGACCGACGCAACTCGATGTCGACGCCCGCGGTCGGCTCGTCGAGAATCAGCAGGCGCGGCTCATGGACCAGGGCACGGGCAATCATCAGGCGCCGCTTCATGCCGCCGGACAATGAACGGGACGGCACATCACGCTTGTCCCACAAACCCAGTTGAGTCAGATATTTCTCGGCGCGCTCATTGGCGATCTTCGGCGGGATCCCGTAGTAACCCGCCTGGGTCACGACGATGTCGAAGGTCTTTTCGAACTGGTTGAAATTGAACTCCTGGGGCACCACGCCGATGCAGCGCTTGAGAGCGGCGGGCTCACGGTCCAGATCATGACCGAAGATATTCACCGTACCGCTGGTTTTGTTCACCAGGGTTGAAAGAATGCCGATGGTGGTGGATTTGCCGGCTCCATTGGGGCCGAGCAAGGCGAAAAAATTACCTTCGGCGACGTCCAGATCGATACCACTCAAGGCCTGGAAACCGTTGCCGTAGGTTTTGGTTAGCTGCCGGATGGACAGAGCGGAACTCATATCGGATTACGCACCAAGAAGGGGAAGAAACAATTAGATAAGGGCGCACGGCGAGCAATACAACCACGGCGCACGAAGGCAATGGTGCGTGGCGTCGCCGCACAAGTACAGTCAAGCGTGTCGATAGTAAGTATTAAGTCAACGCGGTCATGACCGCCTTGCGATACGCCGGACGCTGCTGCAGCCGGGCGTACCAGGCCTGTAGATGAGGCAGCGCAGCCCGCTCGATGGGCATCTCGAACCAGGCATAAATGAAACTGCCCAAGGGAATATCGCCCATGCCGATTTCATCCCCGGAGAGGTAGGGTTGCTCGCTCAACGTCTGGTCCGCCATCGCCAACAAACCATCGCAGACCTTGATCGCCGCATGGATGGCCGCCCAGTCCTGCTGCTCGGCGGGAGTGCGCAAGACGCCCCAGAACACGGTGCGAAACGGATCGGCAAACGAGGAGGTGGTCCAGTCCATCCATTTTTCAGCCCTGGCGCGAGCCTGGGGATCTGCCGGATACCAGGCAGAACCCGGAGCATGGCGAGACGCCAGATAACGCACGATGGTGTTGGACTCCCAGAGCACGAAACCGTCATCTTCGATCATCGGGACACGGCCGTTGGGGTTCTTGGCGCGATACTCGGGCGTGTCCACCACGCCGAACGCACCCCCTGCGTCGATGGCCTCGTAGGCCAGCCCCAGCTCCTCGGCGCACCACAGCGCCTTGCGCACATTCGATGAGTTTTTCCGACCCCAGATCTTCAGCATCACGGCTTGCTCCGATGGATAAATGCCGCAGCAGCATACGCCGGATCAGCCGCGACTCAAATCGCCCTGCATGTCGCCAAGCAGGGGCGGCAGTTGCTCGCCGAACAGGTGCGGGTAGCATTTTTCCAGGTGCTCGAAGAAGAACGCTTCGGGCACATCGGCGAATTGGCCGTGGTCGGTGACGTACTCCATCAGCTTGGCGCCCTGTCGATTGAACGGGTGGAAAACGCTGTCCTCGCGGCCATCGAATTCCAGGGGTGCCACATCGAACAACTCACACAAGCCTTGATTGAAGGCCGGCGTGGCCTTGACCCAGCGCTCGTTCAGATAGAACTCGGTATAACCGTGCATGGCGAACACGTCACTCTTGAGCAACTCCAGCAGGCGTGCAGTGGACAAGTGATTACGCACATCCGCCAGGCCGATGCGCGCCGGGATACCACAATGGCGGGCGCAAGCGGCCAGCAAGGTCGCCTTGGGCACACAATAGCTTTCACCGCAGGCCAGTGCGTAACTGCCACGCAGGGTCTGCGGATCGCGGCTGAAGGTATAGGGGTTGTAGCGCACGGCCTCGCGCACCGCGTAATACAGGCTGATTGCTTGTGCCTGCGGGTCGCGATCAGTGCCGCGATGAGTTTCGGCGAACTCAATGACCGCAGGGTGATCGCTGTCGATGAAGCGGCTGGGGTTCAGGTATTGCTGCATGGTCAGGACCTCACGGAAAACGCCTGCGTCCGTAGGAGCTGCCGAGTGCAACGAGGCGGCGATCTTTCCCGGACCATCGAGCCCTGAGAGAAAGATAGACAGATCAAGAGATCGTCCGAACGCGGCCCGCACCTTCGGCAGCGCCTATAGGGCTTGCTTCGAGTCTATCCAAAGCCCACCCTCGGTAATAACGGCGTTTACGCCAAACAATGGCGCTTTCTCACTTTGTTAACGAACGATTTCCCACGGATGTTGCCAACCAGACTGGCGCAATGCATCCAGGGTTTCCCACGAAATCAATCACATCGCGCCGACCGCCGGTTTTGCAGATGCCGTCTAAGCTCTGAGGGTCGGTTTTGCCCTGGTTCACGGAGGATTACATATGCTGTTGTTGTGGATACTGGTTCTGGTTGTCGGGAAAGCCTGGCTGGCGCATCGGCGTACCGCCCCGCTGCCCGCGCTGGGCATCATCGCAGCCTACCTGCTGGCCATGAGCCTGTTCAGCCCCGCTCCCGGTTGGCTGATGCTGATCTTCTGGATCGCGCTCGCCGCCGTCGCGGCTCCACTGCTGCTGCCGGACCTGCGCCGCAAGTATTTCAGCGCGCCGATGTTCAACTGGTTCCAGAAGACCCTGCCCCCCATGTCAGAAACCGAGCGCGACGCCATCGACGCCGGTACGGTGTGGTGGGACGGTGAACTGTTCAGTGGCCGGCCGGACTGGGACACGCTGCTGGCCTATCCCAAGGTGCAACTGACCGAGGAGGAACAGGCTTTCCTCGACGGCCCCACCGAAGAACTCTGCGCCATGGTCAGCGACTGGCAGATCGGTCAGGCCATGGACCTGCCACCCGCAGCCTGGGCACACATCAAGGAGCACGGCTTTTTCGCGCTGATCATTCCCAAGGAATATGGAGGCAAGGGCTTCTCCGCCTATGCCCACTCCCAGGTGGCGATGAAACTGGCCACCCGTAGCGGCGATCTGGCTTCCACCGTGATGGTCCCCAACTCCCTCGGCCCAGCCGAATTGCTGCTGCACTACGGTACCGACGAACAACGCAACCACTACCTGCCACGGTTGGCCCGCGGCGACGACATCCCCTGCTTCGCCCTGACCGGGCCGCTGGCGGGCTCCGACGCCGGGGCGATGCCCGACACCGGCATCATCTGCAAGGGCGAATGGGAAGGTCAGGAAACCCTGGGCCTGCGCCTGAACTGGGAAAAGCGCTACATCACCTTGGGACCGGTGGCCACCCTCCTCGGCCTGGCCTTCAAGGCCTATGACCCCGATCACCTGCTGGGGGATGAAGAAGACCTGGGCATCAGCCTCGCCCTGATTCCCACCGACACTCCTGGCGTCAATATCGGCCGTCGTCACCTGCCCCTTGGCGCCGCTTTCATGAACGGACCGAACTGGGGCAAGGACGTGTTCATCCCGCTGGACTTTCTCATCGGCGGCCAGCCCATGCTCGGCAAGGGCTGGATGATGCTGATGAACTGCCTGTCGGTCGGTCGGTCGATTTCCCTGCCGGCTGTGGGCACCGGGGCGGCGAAGTTCACCAGCCTGGTGACCGGCCAGTACACCCAGGTACGCGAGCAGTTCAACGTGCCATTGTCGGCCTTTGAAGGTATTCAGGAGGCCATGGCCCGTATCGGTGGCAACGCCTGGATGATGGACGCCGCCCGTATGCTGACCGCCAACGCGGTGGACCTGGGAGAAAAACCTTCGGTGCTGTCGGCCATCCTCAAATACCACCTGACCGAGCGCGGCCGCGAATGCATCAGCCACGCCATGGACGTACACGGCGGCAAGGGCATCATCATGGGGCCCAACAACTACCTGGGGCGTAGCTGGCAAGGTGCACCGATCTTCATCACGGTCGAAGGCGCGAATATCCTGTCACGTAACCTGATGATCTTCGGCCAGGGTGCGATTCGCTGCCATCCGTTCGTGCTCAAGGAAATGGCCTTGGCCACGCGTGAAGACAAAGACCAGGCACTGATCGAATTCGACGGGTTGCTACTCAAACACATCGGTTTTGCCATCAGCAACGCCGCCAGCACCCTGGTGCTGAACCTGGGCCTGGGGCGTTTCGAAAGAGCCCCCGGCAACGCCTTGAGCCAGGGTTATTTCCGCGCCCTCAACCGGCAGGCGGCGGCATTCGCCCTGCTGGCGGACCTGAGCATGATGCTGCTGGGCGGTGAACTCAAACGTCGCGAACGCTTGTCGGCGCGCCTTGGGGATGTATTGAGCAACCTCTACCTCGCCTCCGCCGCGCTCAAGCGCTACCACGACCTGGACTCGCCGGACCATATGGAACCGCTGTTCACCTGGGCCATGGAAGAAAGCCTGGGCCAGGCTGAGCGGGCCCTGGACGAACTGCTGGACAACTTCCCGAACCGGGTGCTGGGTGGCCTGTTACGCGTGCTGGTATTCCCCTTCGGTCGTCGCCACAAAGGTCCGAGCGACAGGCTGGACGCTGAAGTGGCTGCAGTGATCGGCCGGGTCAAGGGCGACCCGACCCTCGAGGAGCTGCTGCAGGGTTGCTATCGCCCGCAATCGGTCGACGATCCGGTGGGTGCGCTGCAGCACGCTTGCGACCTGCTGGCCGCGGCTCATCCGCTGCACAAGAAACTGCACGGCGCGCTCAAACAGGGTCAGCTCAACCCCGCTCCAGGCGAACAGGTCATCGACGCAGCCCTTGAAGCCGGCGTGCTACAGGCCGGCGAAGCCCAGACCCTGCGCGAGGCCGAAGCGGCCCGACGTAAAGTGATCGACGTGGATGATTTCGACAAGGAGGAACTCACGCTCGCCGAGGACAAGGTCCGCTGATCCTGTCGACCCTGTGCTCTGTGCCATGTAAAAACGGGCGCAAGCGCTTTATACTCCTGCGCCCGTTTTGCTCTTGAGGACTTATCTCGTGTCCAACGTCGTTGCCGATCACCTTGTCTTGCTTGACCACTTGCGCAGCATCCTGGTCGCCGTGGGTGAGGCAGACCAGGTTCCCGAAGAAAGCCATGCCCTGTTTCTGGAGCGCTTCGACGAATTGCGCGCGCAGTTGCCCGTTGATCCGATCGAAAGCCAGTACCTGGGCCAGGACCTGATGTGCCAGGTCATCGTCCGTTATCCACAGATCGCCCACCTGGTGCCTCGTGACCTGCTGTGGTACTTCGCCGGTGACTGCCTGCATTACATGCCCGATGAAGAAATCGCCTTGTACCAGGCTCTGGAAGAACGTCGTTTCGAAGCCGAGCAAAACGACGAACCCTTCGACTGGAACCAGGAAAAGCAATTGCTGGCGATGTCGGATCAGGACAGCAAGCACTGATTGCGATCAGTCATGCAAAGGCCCGCACGGTTAATCCGGCGGGCCTTTTTTGTGGCCCGCCTTGTTCAAAGTAGGCTCCTTCTCCAGGCATTCCACCAGATAATCAATGAACACCCGCAACTTTGGTGGCAGGTAACGGGTAGGCGAATGCAGCAGCCACAAACCACCCTGGTAAGAGGCCAGGAACGTCCAATCCGCCAGCACCTGCACGATCAAGCCTTGCTCCAGCGCATGATGGGCGGTGAAATACGGCAAGCTGCCGATGCCAATGTGCTGCAAGACAGCCTCCAGCCGCACGCCCGTATGATTGGCGGCATAACGTCCACGCACGCCCACGTGGACGGACCTGGTGCCTTTCCTGAATTTCCAGCGAGCGTCGTGTGGGGTTTCTCCCAGGTAGATGCAGCTGTGCTCCAGCAGGTCGTGGGGATGCTCGGGGATGCCGTGCTCGGCCAGGTAGCGCGGCGTGGCGCAGAGCAGGTGGTCAATGGTCAACAACTGACGTCCCACCAGCCCGACCGGCGGCTGGTCGGTGATCCGCAGCGCCAGGTCAACGTGATCGTCGATCAGATCGACCTGTCGATCCTCCAGCAGTAACTCCACATCGACCTTGGGGTAACGACGCAAGAACTCGGCTATGTGGGGATGAATGACAAAGCGCCCCACCGCCTTGGGCACGCTGACCCGGATCCGCCCCTCGGCTTCATGGGCGAACTGGCCACTGATTTCCATCACCGATCGGGCGGCGGCGACCATTTCCCGACAACGCTTGAACACTTCTTCCCCGCCATCGCTCAAGCGCAGCTTGCGGGTGGTGCGTTGCAGCAATCGGGTCGCCAAGGCTTTTTCCAGACGCGAGATGCTTCGGCTGACAGCCGACGGTGACACGCCTGATTGCCTGGCCGCTTCGGAGAAACTGCCGGTCTCCACAACCTTGACGAAAATGGCCATTTCGGCGAGCAAGGCCAGTGATTGATTTGTGCTCATGGAGCAAAAGCCCTGTGAAATTTGAACGGATTATCATCAATTTACACACAACTTATAATCCCGCACACATTCCGATGCGGGTATGGAATATCCGCACCTGAGCCTTTTCTCTTTTTAATCGGTTAGCGCCGCGATGCCTCGCCCCTGACCGTTCGGAGTTGAAATGCTATCGAGCTACCTGGGCGAATTCCTGGCCCTGGCCACCGTTCATTTTCTTGCGGTGGTCGCACCCGGCCCTGATTTCGCCGTGACGATCCGCCAAAGCGTCCGTTTTGGCCGCTGGATCGGGATCTGCACAGCGTTGGGCATAGGCGCCGGTATCTCGGTGCATGTGATCTACACCTTGCTCGGGGTGGGTGCGCTGATGCACACCTTCCCCTGGTTGCTGATGGTCGCCAAGGTGGTGGGCGGTTCCTACATTCTTTACCTGGGCGTCAGCCTGCTGCGCAGCAGACCCAAATCCACGCTTGAAGGTGAACACCCCATCGCTCAAAACGCTGCTCGGCAAACGCCATTCAAAGCGTTTGTCACCGGGTTTCTGACCAACGCCACCAACCCGAAAGCCACGCTGTTTTTCCTGGCCATCTTCACCACCCTGATCAGCACCACCACACCGCTGCAGATCCAGGCGTTGTACGGGGTCTGGATGTGCCTGGTGAATGCCCTGTGGTTTGTCGTCGTCGCGTTGTTTTTTTCCAGCGCCCGGGTACGGGAAGTGTTCATGCGCATGGGTCATTGGTTCGAACGGACCATGGGCGTCATCCTGATTCTGTTTGCCGGACGGTTGATCCTTTCGCTGTAAATACGTCCCGAAATCGCACAAAAGACAAATTATTGACGGCGACTTTGCCGAGAATTTCCCTCCCGTCACTTTTTAGTCGTTTTTTTTGTTTATGGCGTGGCGCTTTGCCATGCATGAACTACCTTCAAAAAGAAGCGGGCACGGCGGTGAATAAATCACCCCTAGGGCGACCCGATCAACACCGGTCACCCTGCTCGTCACCCCGGTATCGCGGGGCTCAAACAGTTTTTTCGAAAGCTGCCTGCCATTCAGTCAGGCCGGTGGGATGCGCTCGCTCGCTTGTAGCGACGAGGCGCTCACCACCGCCGCTCAATGGTCTGGTGCAATACAAGGGGCAGCCCGGGCCCCTTAAGTGATCCGAGGCATTTGTTAAGCCTAGGGACGGCCTCTCTGTCGAGGATCACTTCATGAGCTATCGTACCCCGCCCGCTTTAAAGCACTTGATCCATGGTCTGTTCTGGATGGGCCTTGGCCTGGAAGCGGCCCAGGCCGCAACGGCAAATTGTGCTCAGTTGGACAATTTGCCGGCGACCTTCGAGGTTGGCCAAGGGCTTCAGAACGAATTGCGTATCCTGGCCCCCGTAACGAAGCTGGCAGTGGGCGACCCGAAAATTGCCGACGTGCAACCCAGCGGCAGCGATGCCTTCATCCTTACGGGCCTGGCGCCCGGGGCCACCAGCCTGATGGTCTGGACGGCCTGCTCAAAAATCCCCCGCCAGAGCATGATCTTCGTCAAAGGCAGAGCCACCTCGGCACTGACCAGCGCCGCGAGCGTACCCTCCGAAGACCCCATGCTGCTTGCCCAGGTGCAGACTGACATCCGTTTCGTCGAAGTCAGTCGGACCAAGCTCAAGGAAGCTTCAACCTCTATTTTCGGCAGCCGTGGCAACTTCCTGTTCGGCGCGCCGAGAACCCTGCCCACCATCGGTGGCGTGGTGCGGCCTTCATTGCCGGTCAACAACGACATGTTCAACCTGTCCTTTGCCACCGGACAAACCCTGCTGATGATCAATGCGCTGGAAGGCAGTGGCTTTGCCTACACCCTGGCGCGGCCGAGCCTGGTGGCCCTGAGCGGGCAGAGCGCGAGCTTCCTGGCCGGCGGCGAAGTGCCGATCCCGGTGCCCAGTGCCGGCAGCGACAACGTGTCCATCGAGTACAAGGAATTCGGTATCCGTCTGACCTTGACGCCCACCGTCGTCGGAACCAACCGCATCATGCTCAAGGTGGCACCGGAAGTCAGTGAACTGGATTTCACCAACGCGGTGAACATCGCTGGCACGCTGGTTCCGGCGCTCACCGTACGCCGTACCGATACCAGTATTGCCCTGGCCGATGGCGAAAGCTTTGTCATCAGCGGCCTGATCAGCACGCGTAATGCCTCTCAGGTGAACAAATTACCGGGGTTGGGCGATGTTCCGATTCTCGGTGCGTTCTTTCGCGATAACTCCATCAATCGCGAAGAACGCGAGCTGCTGATGATCGTCACGCCGCACTTGGTCCAACCGTTGGCCGCCGACGCACAACTGCCGACGTTGCCGGGCGAACAGCTGCGCAATTACGACCCGAACTTCTACCGCATGTACTTCCTTGAAAACGGCGAGTTCGACAACCGTAACGGGCTGTCCCAATGAGCCGGGGCCTGAGGTGCAAGCGTCCACGTGTTCAACCTGATACGAGGGGACATTCAATGAAAGCTGTGATCGCGATAGCCGCAACGGTGCTGCTGGTCGGCTGCGCCAGCAACGGCGTGGCTTCACGTCCGACCAGTTGCATCAAGCCAGGCTCCGATCAGGAACTGGCGCTGAACCTGGCCGATGACATGGCCAATGACGGACGTTTGTATGCCAGCCTGGCGAACCTCGAAGGTCTGCCGGAGGATCTGGTCCAGGTCCGCCTGCGCAAGGCGCGAGTGCTGCGCCTGATGGGACGTAACGAGGCAGAGCCGTTGTACCAGAGCCTGCTCGGCACTTGCCTGGCCGCTGATGGCGAGCATGGCCTCGGCCAGTTGGCTGCCGCCAGGCATGATCATGCTGGCGCCACCGAACACCTTGAGCGCGCTGTGAAAATGTCCCCCACCGAAGGAAAAATCCGCAATGACCTGGGAGTTGTCTATCTCAATCAGCGACGAATCCCTGAAGCCCGCTTCGAGTTCATGACCGCCATGGAGCTCAGACAGTCAGACTCGCTGGCCGCCTTCAACATGGTGACGCTGCTGATTTACCAGGACAACTGGAAGCAGGCAGCCGAACTGGCAAACATGGCCAATCTGAGCCCCAAACAAGTGGCAGATGCTCAAGCCCGGGCGGAAAAAATCAGAGGCTCGGCCCCTGCCGGGGCGACATCCCCCGCGAACCGCTTGAGCGATGTGGCCGACGCCTCATCCGATGCGGTCAAGTAGCGCCTTACGAGGAGTCCAAGAGATGAAAACCAGACAACTGTTGATCGTGTGCATGACTTGCCTGTCCGCCACCGCCTGGGCCATTGAACCCGGCCCCTCTTCGGCTGCGCAACAGGGCACGGAGAGCTGGATGCAGCTGCAGATTCGCGGGGTGGTGGCCTCAACCCACCTGCAAACCGCCTCGGCCACCGAACGGGAATTGGCCATGCAGCGCTGGCTCAATAGCTTCAATTACCCGATCCCGGAATTCTTCGAACAGGACTCGGGTGGGGAAATCACCAGCAGCAACTGAAACACAGTGGAAAACAAAAGATCGCAGCCTTCGACAATGCCTACATCCGATCCGGTGTAGGCCTTTTCGAAGGCTGCGATCTTTTGCTCTGCCTTGCATAAAGCTGAACGCGCCTGTTTGTGGCGCGGGGCCCTATCCCCGCGGGACTGCGCAGCCCTTCAGGAAACAACCGCCCATGCGAACTGAGTCTTGCGCGGGTCCGGCCAATGGGTGAGACGCCAATCCCCGGTTTCAGGACCGCTAAGCGGCCCAACGGGGATCAACCCTCTCGCCACGGGCGTTGGAGTTCGGTTGGGTATGGACTTCGATCGTTCCCACGCTTCTGCGTGGGAATGTCGCCAGGGACGCTCCGCGTTCCGCTTCTGGAAGGTGACGCAGAGCGTCACGGGATGCATTCCCACGCAGAGCGTGGGAACGATCATAACCCTTGTGTGCCTGACTGAGTGGCGAGGGAGCTTGCTCCCGCTGGGCTGCGCAGCAGCCGCAAACCGGGGCTGCAGCGCTGCTCGAGCGGGAGCAGGCTCCCTCGCCACAGGCTTGTACAACCGGGACCGTATGCCCCTCTACATATTTCCAAAGGCCCTGAACACGCCAATCATGGCGGGGCCGATGGCGACCAGGAAGAAGCTTGGCCAGAGGCAGAAGATCAGCGGAAAGATCAGCTTGGTACCGATTTTGGCCCCCATTTCCTCGGCCGCCTGGGTGCGCCGGTCACGAAACTCATCGGCGTAGATACGCAGGGTGTCGGCCACGCTGGTGCCGAAGCGGATGCTCTGGGCCAACAGGCTGACCAGGCCCTGGATATCATCCAGGCCGGTGCGCAGGGCCAGTTGCTTGAGAGCGTCGGTGCTGGTGATACCCGCGCGGATCTGCGCGTTCACCAGGGCCAGCTCTTCGGCCAGCTCAACCTGGCTGACCGACATTTCTTCGGCCACCCGTTCTATGGTGGTGGGCAGAGCCAGGCCTGACTCGACGCACACCACCATCAGGTCCAGCGCATCGGGAAATGCCGCCCGCAGCCGCGCTTGTCGCGCCTGCTTGCGCTTGCCGACGTACAGCGCCGGCAGCAACCATCCGATACCCGCCATCAAGGTCGCCACCAGCAAACCGACAATCAAGGACACCTTGATCAGCGGCAGCAGCAGTAACGTAACGCCAAGCAGCAGCAACGGCAGCATCAGGCGCACGGCCCAGTACATCTGCACCGCCGATGCGGAACGGTAGCCGGCGTGTGTGAGCAGGGTCAGGGTGGCGCTGGCCTGGGCCGGGTCAGTCGCTGCGAACCGCTGGCCGACCCGCTCCAGCAAGAGTTGCAGGTTACCTGGCGCCTCCTGCCCTTGCGTGCTGCCGGAATATCCCCGTTTGATCAGCGCCAGACGCCGTTGCACCGGGTCCTGCAGGCCGAGCATCAGCAAGATCATGGCGACGACCGCCAGTACCGTACTGAGACCGATCACGGCGATGAACAACAGCCGTGCCGCCTCCTCGTTTCCCGTAAACCGACTGAACAACCCGAGCAGAAAATCCATGACTGATACCTCTCGCCGCAAGGGCGCTTAAACCTGGATCCGGATGATTTTTCGGATCCAGAGAATCCCCAGCAACATGGCGCCGAACGCGAACATGATCAGCTTGTGGCCTATAGGGTCGTTGATCAGCACCGGCATGTAGCTGGGGCTGGTGAGCACAATGGCGATCGCCAGCACGAAAGGGATCGCCACCAGCACCCAGGCCGACATGCGCCCTTCCGCCGACAAGGTCCGGATCTTGCGCTGGAAGCGGAAGCGCCCGCGGATCAAGCGGCTCAGGCGCTCCAGCACTTCGGTCAGATTGCCGCCGGTTTCGCGGTGGATAAGTATGGAGGTCACCAGCATCATCACCGTCATGCTCGGCATGCGCTCCAACAGCCCGAGCATGGCCCGGCGCACATCGTTGCCATAGTTGATGTCGGCGAAGGTCATGCCGAACTCCTGGGCGACCGGCCCCCTGTGCTCCTCGGCAACCAGGCGCAGGGTTTCGTTGAACGGGTGCCCGGCGCGCAAGGCCCGGCACATGGCGTCCAGCGCATCCGGCAAGCCTTCCTCGAAGGCGGCGAAGCGCTTGCTACGATCACGCATGATCTTCAGCACCGGCAGCCAGGTCACCGCAAAGGCCGCCAGCAGCGCCATCCACCACACCGGCCAGAACATCAACACCACGGCACCGGCCGCTACGCCCAGGGCCAGGCCGAGCGCCATTACCCGATAGGCTCGGTATTCGTGGCCGGCCTGCTCGATCAACTGGGTCAGGTTGGCCATGAACGGCAATTGTTCAAGCCGGGCTTCCAGGGGCGACAAGCGCGTCAGGTACTTCTGCCGCAACACGGTCTGCATGTTGGGCAGATGGTTGGCTTTCTCCAGCACATGCAGGCGCCCACGGATGCGCTTGCGCATTTTGCCGGCCTCGCCGAACACCGGCACCACCACGCCCTGGGACAGGAGGAAGACGGCGATGAACACCATGGCGAGAAAAATCAGGATGAACTCACTGGGGATGTTGTTCATGACGTCCGAGCCTCCATCCACTCAGGGCGGAACAGGGTCAGCGGCAACTCGATGCCGCGCCTGGCCAACACGTCGCGAAAGGCCGGGATCATGCCGCTGGGCCGATAATCCCCCAGCACCTCGCCGTTTTCCCCGATGCCTTGGCGCGTGAAAGAGAAAATTTCGGTCATGGTGATGATCTCCCCTTCCATGCCGTTGATCTCTTGCATGCTCACCACACGACGTTTGCCGTCTTCTTGACGCTCCAGCTGGATCACCACATCGATGGCAGAGGCAATTTGTTGACGCATGGCTTTGATCGGAAAAGTCGCGCCGGTCATCGACACCATGTTCTCGATTCGCCCCAAGGCATCGCGCGCGGTATTGGCGTGGATTGTGGTCAGGGAGCCATCGTGGCCGGTGTTCATGGCGGTGAGCATGTCCAGCGCTTCGGCGCCGCGCACCTCGCCAATGACAATGCGGTCCGGACGCATCCGCAGGCTGTTGCGCACCAGTTCCCGCTGGCTCACCTCGCCGCGCCCCTCGATGTTTGAAGGACGGGTTTCCAGGCGCACCACGTGAGGTTGCTGCAGTTGCAGTTCGGCCGAGTCCTCGATGGTAACGATGCGTTCGTTGTGGGGGATGAAACTGGACAGCACGTTGAGCATGGTGGTCTTGCCACTGCCGGTGCCGCCGGAAATCAGCACATTCAAGCGCCCACGGACAATCGCCTTGAGCAACAAGGCAATGGCTGGGGTCATGGTGCCCACCTGGATCAGGCTGTCAGTGTTGAGCAGGTCCACGGCAAAACGACGGATCGACATGCTCGGACCGTCGATGGCCAGTGGCGGGATGATTGCGTTGACCCGCGAGCCGTCCTTGAGCCGGGCGTCCACCAAAGGGGACGACTCGTCGATACGCCGGCCCAGGCTGGAGACGATGCGGTCAATGATGTTCAGCAGATGCTGGTCGTCACGAAAGCGCACGTCGGTTCTTTGCAGCTTGCCGAAGCGTTCGACATAGACCGAGGCGAAACCGTTGACCAGGATGTCGGACACGCTATGGTCGGCCAGCAACGGCTCCAAAGGCCCCAGCCCGAGCACTTCGTCGGTGATCTGCTTGATGATCAACTGACGGCTGGCGGAGCTTACCGGCGCCGAATGCTCATCGAGCAAACGCTGGCAGATATCGCGTATCTGCCTCGCCGCCTCGGCCTGCTCGAGGGAGTCGAGCAAGGACAGGTCCATGACCTTGAGCAGTTGCTGGTAGATTTTTTCCCGCCATTGGGCTTCCACCGGGGTGACCTGACTACGGGTTTCGTAAAGCACGTCGGGGATGGCATGTTCCCAGGCCATCAATTGCTCTGTCGGATCCGGCAGGCTGTCGCCAGCCAGTTCAATGGCCGGTTTACCGGACTGTTTACGCAAGCGGTTGCGGAAGTCGCTGATCATGGGTCATCCCCCGAAAAAACGGTTGAAGGCACGTTTGAGCAGGCCTTTGTCTGCGGCCATCTGGTGACCGACCAGGTCTTCGGTCAAATCGCGCAGGGCAACGGTGATGGCCGCCCTCGGCGCATGCAGCCCCAACGGCACGCCAGTGTTCTGACTCTGGCTGACCAGGTTGAAGTCATTGGGTAATTTCGACAGGTTGGTGCACCGCAGGGCTTCTGCGACATCCTTGAGGCTGACCGCAGCCGCCTTGTCATAGCGGTTGACCACCACCTGCAACTGGTCCCCACGTACGCCCAGGTCCTCGCGAAGAATCCGCACGAGGGCGCTGGCATCGCGCAGATGGCTGACGCTTTGTTGAACCACCACGTAGACCCGGTCGACCTGCTCCAGCACAGAGCCGGTGAGGTGGTCGATCTGACGCGGCAGGTCCACTACCACCCAGTCATAGCTGGCACGGGCCAATTGCAACAAGGCGTCGAGTTGTTCCGGCTGGGCGTCCTGTGGCAGGCACAACTCGCCGCTACGGCCACCCAGCACGTGCAAGGTCGGACTGAAGTGGCTGCAAAAACCCCGCAGGGCGATACTGTCCAGGTCCTCGACCTGTTGCAGCACTTGCAGATGGCTATGGGACTGGGCCACATCCAGATAGTGGGTCACGCTGCCAAATTGCAGGTCCATATCCAGCAGCAGAGTGGTACCTGCCTGGGCGCTGAGTTGCTGGGCCAGGTTGCAGGCCACCAGCGTTGCACCGGAACCACCCTTGGCGCCGATCACGGCGACCAGCTTGCCTTCGGCGCCATGGCCGACACGGACCTCCGCAACCAGACGATTCAGGGCGGCCACCAGTTCCGTCTCGGCGAAAGGCTCGGGCAGCACGTCCCGGGCACCGGCCTGCATTGCCAGCCGCATGCCTTCCTGCTCGCCCATCAGACCGCACACCAGCATCGGTGGACGCTCATGGGCAGGCCGCTGCAGCAACGCCGCCAGCTCTTCGCGCCACAAGTGGCTGACCCGCAACAACAGCAGATCGGGCATTCGCTCCAGGCCATAGAGCGGATCGACATGGCCGTTGCTCACCAGGCGCGTGCTCACTTCCAGGCAAGGCATGCGCTGGCAGACGCATTGCAAGTCGCGCAGGGACGAAGCGTCACGGCTGCTGATCAGTAACCGCAGCCCGGCTTTGCCGGTGACGGTCGACAGTGGAGTTTCCCTGGTATTCAGCATGGTGTGATCTCCCCGGAATCGGAATGACGCCCAAGGCTTTCGCGTGGCAAGGTCGCCCTGAATGTGGGCAAGGTAATGGGCACGCCAAACCCAGGAATGAACAGATTGAAAACGAAGTTCTGCACGCTCAACTGGACGTAACGGATAGCGCGGAAGCCGTTGGCGCTGACCGTGTCGGCGGGGTTCGCCACCACCGCGCCGTTCACATCCAGATAGGTCAGCGCCAGGTTCGAGGTGGCGAGGCTGCTGATCAATTGGCTGGTGCCTGCGTCCGTCGCGGCGTTGAAGATGGCCCGGCGCAACACCACCGGATCGTTGATGTTGCACACCGCCGCCAGACGCGCACCGCGCCGCGCGGCCTCATCCAAGGCATTGGCGGTGAAATACAGCCGGCCCATCTCCAGCACGCCAAACAGCAGGATGAACACCAGCAGGCCAACGAAGGCGAACTCCACGATATAGGTGCCTTGCATGTGCTTGTTGTTCATCACAACGCCCTCATGACGGTGGTCGCGACCAGTGGGATACCCAGCGCAATGGCACTGCCGAAAAAACCGGGAATTGTTCCGCCGCAATTGCCCGCTCCAATCACCGGGCAAAAGGTGTAGGTGATGGTGACACGCACATGGTCAGCCCCCACCGCCGCGACCTCCACGTTAGCCGTGGTCAACCCGGCCACCACAGCGGTGCCGGCCTGGCTCGGGGTGCCATACACCGCGACGTTTTTCGTCTGGGTCTGCAGCGTGTTGTTCAGGGCAATGGTGCCCAGGGTGGTATTCCAGGCCTGGCTGGCGACGAATCGATTGGCATCACGGCTGGCCTGTAGCAGCACGTTGTATTGGAAGAGCATGCGGCCGAACTCGCCAAAAGCCAGCAACAGCAGCAACAACAACGGCAGCACCAGGGTGAATTCCACCAGCGCCACGCCTTGCTGGGCCTGCGCGGGTTTGAAATGGGCAAGTCTCATGACGCCTCCTACGAGTCGGTGCTCGGAGTGCCGCTGCCGTTGAGATAGGTTTTGTAGAGCTGAATGACCTGCGGCCCGGTATCGCTGACCGGCGTGGGGCCGGGCACATTATCGCCTTCGCATTCCTGGACGAACTGGCCAAAGATGATGGAGTCCGAACCTCCGCCATTCACCGGTTGCACGACGAAATAGCAGCCAAAACCCAGGACGGGAATCGAGGTAGAACCGCTCAGTTTGCCGGTGCAGTCACCGATCACGATCTTGAGCATCCGCCGTTCGAAAACCCCGTTGCTCTCACAGCCATTGCCAGCTCCGGCCACACAGGCGGCAACTGCTGTTCGCCAGTCGTTGTAGTCCAGTATTGCCTCGCCGCCGGCCGAGAGATCACCGCTGCTCGAAGTAATGGGCTGTCCTTTGTATTGCGCCTGGGAGAGCGAATCGTTATAGGTCATCGCCGGGTTGCTCGAAGTGGTGACCAGGTCGGGTGGATAGTCCGAAGAACTGACCGGACCGTTATAGATACCGAATCGCGTGTTCAAGCCCTGGGAAGTCGGGCCGGCTTTGTTGCCCGGCGCGGTCTGGACGTTGTCCCCGACACTGCGGCAGACCGAACCGCCGCCCGCCAGGTCTTCGCGCACGGCACTGCCGCCGGAGCCGAAATCGAGCAGTTGGAAATTGCCCGGGCCAATGGGCGACGTGTTGCCCGCGGCCGTCTTCAGCACCGTCAGGTCGCCAAAGCGGTAACTCCAGAAATTTCCGGCAGCCGGGTCGTATTGGCTGGTGTCGCCGCAGACCATCAAGGGCGCCAGATCACACGGAGCCGTCGGGCTGGGGCCTGCGGTGGCGATCGCCGCCACGGCCTTGTTGCCCAGGCCGGCACTGCCCATCGTTTGAACGAAACTCCAGAAAAAACCGCTCAACCGATAGCTGGACACCGACACTCGCACGTATTTGGCATCCGCCGGCCCAGGATAGGAGAACGGGCCATAAACGCTGCTGGCCAGCTCCACTGCGGCGAACGCAGCCGGGTTGCCGGCGACAGCGGTTGCCAGTTCAGCGTTGCCCGCAGCGTCGGCATTGCGTGTCAGCGTGTCCAGGGCAGCGGCCCGAGTCGTGCTGGCCATGTTGAGCCCTCCCGTCACCTGGCTCAGGGTCTTGGCGCCGCTCAGGGCCGCGGCATCCACGGCATTTTGCAGACGGGTCTTGTTCAGCAGCATGTGTCCGCCATCCAGGGCCAATGCCGCCATCATGGAAATCGCCATTAACGCGATCACCATCAATACACTCACTGCTCCTTCCTGGCGCCGAGGCGTCGCAGTGACAGGCTGCCGGATACTGGGATTCATGATCGAGCCCTCGTTTGCCGACACGTGAAGATCGGCATCGCCATGGCCGAAGGGACCAGGCATTTTTCTACGCGTTTCAGTGAACGTTGACGACGCTGCTTTCAACTCCACGGATGACCGTGATCCCGCTGGCCTGCGCTTTGGGGCTGCGCTGCACCACGGGCTTTGGCACCGCAGCAGTCGCCACCGCCATCACCGGAGCCGGAGGGGGCGCCACGACCACGGTTTTTTTCTCCAGGTTCAGCGGGTTACGCAAGGCCAGTTGCAACTTGCCTTCGGTCTGCGCAGTCACCAGGGCCTCCGCTTCAGTGGCCGACATTTCCAGCGTCACGGCCCTTACCACCACCGGCTGGGTCTTGTCGGTGCCCGCCGTCTGATCCACCGCCAGCACCCGCAGGTTTTCAAGGATGGTCCGGGACACGGCGTTGTTACTGCCGGCGCTGGTGGTCTTGGTTGCCAGCACGTCGACCCGGTTCCCCGGCAACAGGAACCCACCCACACCGACCACATCATCGACCCGTACCGATATGGCGCGTTTGTCAGGATCGATCAGCGACGCCAGGGTGCTGCCACCCAGGTGCTCACTCAGACGCGCGCCCCGCACGATGTCACCGCGCAGAATGTCGAACGTTGCGATCTTGCCCACGGCCTGTTCGCTGGAGTCAAAGGCATCGTCCGGGATCGTATCCATGGGCATGCGCACGGTCGTGACCTGTTGGGCCTCGACCATTTGCCCGAAGGGAATTGGTACGGTGGCGACCACCACACTTCGCAAGTGGTCATCGGGTTTGGCGTTAAGTCGTGCGCTCAGCCAGGAGTCAGCCATCCATGCGGCACCCAGGCCCATTACCAGGGAAACGCCAATCAGCGAAAGCGTACGAGAGCTCATGTCGGTATCTCCGATTCAAAGGAAGTCGAGCTGAACGAAGTAGTTGTGCCAGGCCCATTCCAGCTCTTGCGGCAACAGGGGCCCGGAACCGCCCAGGTAACGCTGGCGGTCGAGCGCCATGTTCAACAGGTCACGGGGATGGCAAGGCACCAGCGGCATGCCCTCGCCGGCATAAAGCTGCTGCAGCACATAGCGCACCAGCAGCGGGTCATGGGGAATGCCCAGACGTTCGCACTCCTGGCGCCAGATGCGCTCGTATTCTTCGGGCTTGAGGTAACCGAACTGCACCTTGTAGCCAATGCGGCGCAGAAAGGCCTCGTCAGCCAGTTCCAGGGGGTTGAGGTTGGTGGAAAACACCAGGACCAGATCGAACGGCAATTCGCAATGGCGACCGCCGCCCAGGTTGATGAAGTCGCGCTTTTCTTCCATCGGCACGATCCAGCGGTTGAGCAATTCGGCCGGCGCCATGCGCTGGCGTCCCATGTCATCGATGATGAACAGGCCGTTGCTGGCCTTGAGCTGCAACGCGGCCTGGTACTGGCGAGTAAAGGGGTCGTAGCGAACATCCAACTGCTCCATGTTCAACTCGCCGCCCGTGATGACAATCGGGCGTTTGCAGCACAGCAGCCGACGGTCGATGCCTTCATTGAGCATCAGATTGTTCGATTGACTCTTGTCATCCAGGCGCTGATGCACTTGCGGGTCATAGATCTCGATCACCGACTCATTGATGACGATGGCATGGGGCACCCAGATGGCCTCGGCGAACAGCCGGATAAGACGACTGCTGACATAGGTCTTACCCGTGCCCGCCGGGCCGTAAATCATGATCGCCCGCCCTGAATTCAGTGCCACACCCAACTGATCGAGCATGCCTTGCGACAGCACCATGCCGGCCAGGGCCCGTTGCATGTCGGTGGCGGTGATACGCCCATGGTGAATGGTCTGGATCTTGATCAGGGACCGATAGCTACTCACCGGAAAAGGTGCCGCACCGATATAGCCACTGCGAGACAGGGCATCGCGGGCGGCACTGCGGCCACGTTCGGTCAGGCCGTAACGCAAGGCCTGCACACTTGTTTGCCCGAGCTGGCCGAGCACTTCGACACGACCGTCCTTGCGCAGGAACGCCAGGACTTCTTCCAGTACCGCGCCGGTCAGCGCCAGGCGTTCCACCAGCCGCGGCAGGTCCAACACACCGGCGTCGTGCAGATGCTTGCAGACCAGCTCGCCGAGAAAACTGTCGGTCAGGCCGGTGTCTTGAATCGTGCATGGCTGAGGTGCCAGGCGTTGCACCGCTTCCCGTTCACTGGGGTAGGCATCACTATCGTTGATGACGTGCATGACTAGACTCCCCAGCCATCGGCAATCAGCTGCCAGTAGACGCTGTTCAAGGTGCCGATCAGGATCGCGATCGAATAAGGAAAAGGTTTGCCGGCCACTTCATCCGCGGTAGGTGCCAGGTAAGCCTGGGCCCGCACAATCAGCCAGTAACGCTGGAGGGTCTGGAGCAACTGACCGCGGGCCAGCACGATCAGAAAACCGCACACGCCACCAGCAATCAGACTGAACAGCGCAGCCCACAATGCGTAATGAACCGGCAGGAAACTGCCCACCATGGCCATCAACTTGACGTCTCCGGCGGCCATGCCACCCACCGCATACATGGGCAAAAACAGCGCAAAACAGACCAGCATGCCCAGCAGGCTGTCGCCCGTTCCACTGATCCCGCCTGTATAAGTCTGACCGGCCAAACCCAAGGCCAGGCCCAACAGGACCAGCGTGTTGGGGATGCGGTGGCGAAGCAAATCGCTCACCACCGCCACACCCAGCAGTCCTAGCAGCAGCACCGTCGACACCAGCAATTCCATGGACATGGCGCGTCTCCCTGTTGCAGTTATCGTTAGCAGGCAACGTTGCCGTTGACGGCCTGGCACAGCGCGCGGATCTTGGTATTCACGGCACCGCCCAGAAGAACGAAGGCGGCGGCCACCAACACCGTAATCAACCCACCGGCCACGGCGTATTCCACAATGGTCAGG
>NZ_WUUD01000022.1:145574-145724 GCF_009831705.1 Pseudomonas sp. PICF6
CCAAGTCCATTTGAGTGATTCGTTGTACTCACAGCAAAAGAGTCGCAAGCGAGGCTTCCTTGAAAGCTGCCGTGTCCCCGCGCAGTTATCGCTATCAGCAGGCAACGTTGCCGTTGACGGCCTGGCACAGCGCGCGGATCTTGGTATTCA
>NZ_WUUD01000022.1:145734-147446 GCF_009831705.1 Pseudomonas sp. PICF6
CACGTTGCCGTTGACGGCCTGGCACAGCGCACGGATCTTGGTGTCCACCGCGCCGCCCAGAAGAACGAAGGCTGCCGCCACCAACACCGTGATCAAACCTCCCGCGACGGCGTATTCAACAATGGTCAGGCCTTCTTCATCTTTGGCGAACTTCAGCACCGAAGCCTTGATTGTTTGAAGAGTCATTTTGCGCACCTCATCAGGGTTGTTTTCAGAGGCAGTACATTTGCAACTGCCTGATGCAACCCTAGTCAGCGGGTGGGGATAGCCGTTAGGAGGATTTTGCACATCGCTAGGATTATTTTGCGGGGGGAGCCAGGCATGCCTTGCGATTGCAACTCGCAACGATTCGCGCTCTGGCGTTCTGAGCATACGGCGCTTAAAAAACCGGCTTTTTATAAAAAATTATTCGGCGAAGTGATGGCACATTGGCAATACTGCTAGCTTAAGGGCAGTCGCAACGCTGAGTGGTAAGCACATGCCATCGAATCTGACTAGAAAGCCAAAGCTGTTGTGGTTCGATCTGACTCACGATCGGTCCACCCCGGAACTTGTCAGCCAGTTCGAGGACACTTGCGACTGCACCCAGGCAAAAGATGCCCTGCTGCCCGGCGGGGAACAGGCGGACATGATCTGCATCCATTTCGATCGCCCGGATACGCCGGGCCTGAGGCGGTTGCTGGAGATCAAACGCACCGTCCCTGCCACTCCCATCACCATGTTCACCGTGCAGCACTCCGAAGAACTGGCCGTCTGGGCCATGCGCTCGAGTGTGTGGGAATACATGGTACTGCCCCTGTCAGCCACAGAGAGGAAGCGCTACCTGACTGCCCTGGTGCAATTATGCGAGTTACGCCGCCACACCTGTGGCCCGCGCAAGACTTCGTTGATCGACCACGCGCCAACCCTGCCAGACAGCATCCGCCTGACCTCGGGGCACCAGAAACACCAGGCCCTGAGCCATATCATGCTGTACATCGACCAGCATTTTCGCGACAGCATCGATCAGCGGGACCTGGCCAAGCGATGCGGCATGACCACGTTTCGCTTCAGCCGTGTGTTCAAGGAAGCCAACGGGCTTGGCTTCACCGATTACGTGCTGAACAAACGCATGAGCTTTGCCAAGGAACTGCTCGACAATAGCCAGATGCCTATCACCAGCATCGGCTATGAGGCAGGGTTCAAGGATCCCTCCTACTTCGCCCGCGCCTTCAAGCAGTACGCCAACTGCACACCCAGTGAATACCGCCTGGCGCGGCAGATGCGAACAATGATTCCCGCTCCCGATCTGCCGGAAAACGAGCGTGCAGACTCACTTGAGAGCCTGGTGGAGAGCCTCGAAGATTGAAGCGCGCTTTTTCACGGACGAAAAAAAACGCCGCTCAATGAGCGGCGTTTTTTTGAATTTGGAGCGGGAAACGAGACTCGAACTCGCGACCCCGACCTTGGCAAGGTCGTGCTCTACCAACTGAGCTATTCCCGCATTGGCGTCCCCTAGGGGACTCGAACCCCTGTTACCGCCGTGAAAGGGCGGTGTCCTAGGCCACTAGACGAAGGGGACACGCTACCCGGAACACATGGTGTGTGTTCCAGTGCCCAGATCCGTACCCGAAGATATCGGTTCTGGTTTCACTCAGCCCTGCCCGAAGGCAACGCTGTTTAAAATTGGAGCGGGAAACGAGACTCGAACTCGCGACCCCGACCTTGGCAAG
>NZ_WUUD01000022.1:147456-159341 GCF_009831705.1 Pseudomonas sp. PICF6
CGTACAACATTCACTGCTTATCGCGTTTGGCTAAGTGCTTTACGCTGTAAGTGGCGCGCATTCTATGGATGGATTGCTGGGTCGTCAACCCCCAGATATAAATTTATTTAAATCAATGACTTCGCCCGGTTTAGGGGCTGTTCGCACATTTTGCCCGTCCGGTCTCTGGCGCCTATATTCTGTCATCCGCCAAGACGTTATAGTCGTGTCCGACAAATAGTGGCAATGTGCATCCATATTCGCCGCACTTCCATACGCAGCGCCACGCCTGTCTAATCGCATCGCACAGGCCTATGCGCTTAAAAGCCAAGCCACTACACTCTTGATATGCGAACCCCAATAAAGAGGTCTTACCGGTGACACCACTCATGATCACCCTGCTCGTCGTAGCCGGGATCGCACTGTTGATCGCCATTGGCTACATGAACCATGTGGTGGAAAACAACAAGCTGGAAAAGGCCCGTACCAAGATTGAACTCAACGACCGCTTGCGTCGTTGTGGCGAGCTCACTGAAACCTTTCCCGGACAATTGATGACCCCGGCCCTGAAGCTGTTGATCACGCGTCTTGAGATCAACGTCTGCCAGCGCCTGCTGAACCTGGAGAAAACCAATACAGCGGTCAAGGCGCGCCTGGACGAACTGAATGCGCTGGCCGCCCAGGGTGAATCGATTCCGGTGAACAACCCACCGGCACCGATCCAGACCGAAGCCAAGGCCAAGGATGTGCGGTTTCTGCTCGAGGCCCTTCACGGTCAGATTACCCGCGCCGCCCAGGATGGTTTCCTGCCGCCCAACGAAGCCAAGCGCTGGATCCGCGAAGTGCGACACATCCTGGTGCTGTTGCACATCGAGTTCTTCAATAATCTCGGCCAACACGCCTTGCAGCAAGAACAACCGGGGCAGGCCCGCCTGGCGTTCGAACGGGGTGTGCAGTACCTGCGCAAGCAACAGGAACCGCAGGTCTATGCCGAACAACTGGACTACCTGGAAAAACTCCTGGCCCGCGCCAATGCCATGGTTCTGGCCAGCACCCAGCCGGTCGAAGGCGAAGTCAACCAGTTGACCGAAGGGCTGAAGGACGCCGAAGTAAACGACGAGTGGAAGAAGAAGAAGGTTTACGACTGATATTCGGGTTGGGCTCTCAAGCCTGACTCCTGTGTAGCGAGGTGATTTATCCCCTCGCTACACAGGGTCCGTCGACAGCTCACAGCCTGAAATGCCCCACCATCCCCTTGAGCTCAACCCCTAGCTGCGCCAGCTCAATGCTCGACGCTGCATTGCCCTGCATCGCCAGGGAAGATTGATCGGCACTGGCGCGGATGCTGGTGACACTGCGGTTGATCTCTTCAGCCACCGAACTCTGTTGCTCGGCCGCCGCGGCAATTTGCTGATTCATCTGCTGGATCAGCGACACCGCCGCCGCAATACTCCCCAGGGCGCTTTCGGTTTGCAGGGCATCACTGACCGCCATCTTCACCAGCTCGCCACTGCTCTGGATCTGCTGCACGGAGGTCTGGGCTGCTGAGCGCAAGGCGCTCACCAGGCGTTCGATTTCCTCGGTGGACTGTTGCGTGCGCTTGGCCAAGGCCCGCACTTCATCGGCCACCACCGCAAAGCCCCTGCCCTGCTCACCGGCCCTGGCCGCTTCGATGGCCGCATTGAGCGCCAGCAAGTTGGTCTGCTCAGCCACGCTCTTGATCACGCTCAACACCGTGCCAATGTTCTGGATCTCAGCGCTGAGGCTTTCGATACTGCTGCTGGCTGAAGTGGCCGAGTCGGCCAATTGTTCAATGCGCACCATGCTCTGACGCACCACCTGCTGACCGCTTTCTACCTTATCGTCGGCGGTCTGGGCCGCCTGGGCCGCCTCTTCGGCATTGCGCGCCACGTCGTGCACGGTGGCGGTCATCTGGTTCATGGCCGTGGCGACCTGTTCGGTCTCCTCCTTCTGGCTGCTGACCTCCAGGTTGGTCTGCTCGGTCACGGCCGACAGCGATTGGGCGGAGTTGGCCAACTGTTCGATACCGGCCTGCAAACCGCTGACGATACTGCTCAGGCCCGCCCCCATCTGTTGCATGGCGAGCATCAGTTGACCGATCTCATCCTGGCGCGTCACCTGCACCGTTGCACTCAAGTCGCCCGAGGCAATCTGCTGTGCAACACGGATGACGCTGCGCAACGGCCCGACGATCAACCGGGTAATGACCCAGGCCGCAATCAGTCCCACCAGCAGCGCCAGGGCCGACGAGCCGATGATCAGCAGCGAATTCTTCTTCAGTTCCGTCTGCATGGCACCGTCCTCGGCGGTGTAAGCCTGGTCAACCCGCTCCACTACCTGGGAGGCACGCTCGTGCAGTTGCTGGTAGACGATTTTCTCCTGGGCCAGCAGGCCGGTGTATTCAGCGAGTTTTTCGTTGAAACCAGCGATATGCCCGGCCACTTCGTTAAGCACGGTCTGGTATCCCGGGTCCTTGACGGTGGTCTTGAGCACCTCGGCCTGCTTCATGGCTTGCTCGGCCTGTTCGATAGTGCCCTGCCCGCCCTCTTCAGAACCTTTGCGGCTTTGATCCAGGCGTACCCGCGCTTCGTTCATGGCCTGCAACATCAACCGTGACACTTCGCTGACCTGATTGGCTTGCTCGATGAACTCGCCGCCCTCCTTGCCTTCGGACTCTTTCAGGGTATAAGCGCCATCATCTGCCAGGCCCGCTTGCAGCACATCCAGGTTATTGGCAACGCTGGACACTGACCAACTGGCCATTTCCAGTGCCAGATCCTTGCTCTGGCTCAACTCGACGAATTCGTCGAACGCCTTGCGATAAGCCGCCAAGGCTTGCTCCACGTCGTTCATCACCGGCACGTTGGCCGCCGATTGCGCCTTGAGCTCGTTGGCCTGGGCAATCAGTCCGTCCACGCCCAGCCGCAAGGCATCGACCGTTTTCGGGTCCGAGCGCAAGGCGTATTCCTGCTCAAGCAGGCGGACCTTGAGCAAGCCGCTATTGAGGGATGACATCTGTTTCAGGCCATCGAAACGATAGCTGATGGTCTGCAGGGACCAGACACCGATGGCCGCCACCACGGCGGTAAGCAGCAGCACCAGGACAAACCCCAGGCCCAGTTTCTTTGCCATACCCAGGTTGGCAAAACGTCTTTGCACGGCCGAAATCATTGCGCCCAGTCCTCTGCCAGTGTGTGTTGATTGCAGATTCGCAACGAGATGCCCTGTAACACAAGATGCTGGCGTCGGAATAATGGCAAAAAGCTACAGCGCCGTCGTTTTCAGGACAATTGAGGTCGATCCAGAGCCGCCGCGCGGAAGAATGCCTGGGCCCTCGAATCGCAGGCGTGGGCCACGTTGATCCGCAGCCAGTCGCTGACAGCACCCGACGGGCTGAACGCTGTACGAGAAGAAAGCACCACACCGAACCGCTTGGCCAAGCGCTGCAATGCAGCGTAGTCGCATAACGGTGGACGCGCCCAAATGAACAGTCCGCCGGCCGGCCGGCCAAAGACTTCCCAATCCGCATCCTCCAGCACCTGCAACACCGCTGCCATGTCGGCACTCAAACGCTGGCGCTGACGCTGGACCAGTTTGCGATAGGCGCCGCTGGCCAGAAGATTGGCCAGCACTGACTCACAGAAGCGTGAACTGCCCATGCTGGTAATGCCCTTGACGTCCCTCAAGCGTGCGATGACAGACGATCCGGCCACGACGAAACCGACTCGCAATGAGCTGCTCAGAGTTTTCGAGAAGCTGCCCACGTACACCACGTCGGTATCCAGCGCTGCCAGTCGGGTCCGGGTTGAGTTCTGGAAGTCGGCATAGACATCGTCTTCGACCACCAACATGGCGTGCTTTTTCGCCAGTTGCAGCAGTTGCTGGGCCACGACCGGGGCCAGGCTGCTGCCGGTCGGGTTGTGGCAGGCGCTGTTGACGAACAGAGCGCTGGGCCGATGCGTCGCCAAGAGACATTGGAGTGCATCGACGTCCGGGCCGCGCGGAGTCCTGGGCAGTTCGATCATGTCGATGCCATGAAACCTGAGCAGGTCGAACAGCTTCGAATACCCCGGACTCTCCACCACAACGCAGCATCCAGGCTCAAGCAGTGTGCGCACAATCAGGTCCAGACCGTGGGTCGCGCCCGTGGTGGTCAGGATCAGGTTTTTATCGGCGTGGATATTGAATTGTTTCAGGCGCCTGGACAGTTGCTCCCGCAGAGCGGGCAGCCCCATCGGCGTACTGTAACTGAACAGCCCTGCCATATCGGTGCGGGTGACCTGACGGATCGCGTAGCCCAGATCATCGCTTTCGCGCCAACTCTCGGGCAGCCCTCCACAGCCGAGCTTCAGCTCCCACTGCGAGTTCTGGGGCACGCTGTCTTGGGTGATCTGCACGTCTTCCAGCCAGTCTTTGTCGGAGGGCTCGTAGCTGGACGACGGAGGCGGCGCGACAAAAAAACCCGAACCATGGCGCGCCGCCAACACCCCTTGGGCCACCAGGCGTTCACACGCCTCGTTGACACTGGACTGACTGAGCAGATTCTCCCGGGCCAATTGGCGAATGGAGGGCAGTCGGGTTCCCGGTTGCACCGCATCCTGTCGAATCCAGCCGGCCAGCGCGTCGACAATTTGCTGCACGACAGGCACCAGGGCCTGCCGGTCGATTCTCAACTCCATGAGTAACCAAGCTCCTAAGCAACTGTTTTATCTCTGGAAACAGTTAAGCACAGGCCGTCTCTGGACGATGTACGACAACGTCACCAAAACGGTCGATTCTCACCCTTTGAAACACATTCAGGGGCTGACACGGGGCATTTTTAACCCCCAAAGAAAAAGCCCACAACAAGTGCGGGCCTAGTCCTACACGCTAAATACAACGTTCTTCAGAAAGCCGTGACGCCGCCGTCCACCGCCAATGAATGACCGGTGGTGAATGCAGCGCCATCGCTGCACAAATACAGCACCGCGCTGGCGATCTCCTCGACCTTGCCGATGCGTCCTACCGGGTGCATGGCGTTGGCGAACTCACCTTTTTTCGGATCCGCTTCATAGGCACGACGGAACATGTCGGTGTCGATTACCGCCGGGCAAACCGCGTTCACGCGGATTTTCTTCTTGGCGTATTCAATCGCCGCCGATTTGGTCAGGCCGATCACCGCGTGCTTGGACGCTGCATAAATGCTCATCTTCGGCGCCGCCCCCAGCCCCGCCACCGAGGCGGTATTGACGATGGCACCGCCCCCTTGGGCCAGCAGCAACGGCAATTGATACTTCATGCACAGCCAGACGCCCTTCACATTGACGCCCATGATGGCGTCGAACTCATCGAGGGTGCCGTCGGCCAGCTTGCCCTTTTCGATTTCGATCCCGGCGTTATTGAAGGCGTAATCAAGCCGGCCATAGGCATTGATTACTTCGCTCATCAGGTTCTGCACGTCGCTTTCCAGCGTTACGTCGCAGCGCACGAACAGCGCTTCACCGCCCGCCTCACGAATCGACTGCACTGTGCCCTCGCCACCCGCCTCGTCCAGGTCGGCCGCCACCACTTTCAGGCCCTCAGCCGCGAATGCCTGGGCCGTCGCACGGCCAATGCCCGCGGCTGCGCCCGTGACCACGGCGACCTGTCCGGAAAACGTCATGCTCATTGTCAAATCCTCGAAGAGTGCGGGAGATGACGCCAGTCTAGTCACAGGTCCGGACGATGCGGCAGCACTATCCAATTACCGTTTGAGTATTCATGGGCGCCAGTGATAACGGCCCCGGCGCCATTATCACTGGGCTCGATCGAACTGCATTCGCTGCATCAGCAAACCTTGCGACAAACGCTTCGAAGGTCTATCAACAAGGCTTCATTCATCTTGAGTGCCAGCCATGACTGCCCAGACCAATCGCCAGTTCCTGCTCGCCAAACGCCCGGTAGGCGCTGCGACCCGCGAGACTTTCACCTATCAGCAAGTACCGGTCGGCGAGCCGGCAGCCGGCCAGATTCTGGTGAAGAACGAATATCTGTCCCTGGATCCGGCCATGCGCGGCTGGATGAACGAAGGCAAGTCTTACATCCCGCCGGTAGGCATTGGAGAAGTGATGCGCGCCTTGGGCGTAGGCCAGGTAGTCGCCTCGAACAACCCGGCCTTCGCGGTCGGTGACTACGTCAACGGTGCGCTGGGTGTGCAGGATTATTTCCTCGGCGAGCCGCGTGGTTTCTACAAGGTCGATCCGAAACTGGCGCCATTACCGCGCTACTTGTCAGCATTGGGCATGACCGGCATGACCGCCTATTTCGCCCTGCTGGACGTGGGCGCGCCCAAGGCCGGCGAGACAGTAGTGCTCTCGGGTGCCGCCGGTGCGGTGGGCAGCATCGCCGGGCAGATCGCCAAGATCAAAGGTTGCCGCGTGGTGGGCATCGCCGGCGGGGCCGACAAATGCAAATTCCTGATCGATGAACTGGGCTTCGATGGTGCCATCGACTACAAGAATGAAGACGTCCATGCCGGTCTCAAGCGCGAATGCCCCAAAGGCGTGGATGTGTACTTCGATAACGTCGGCGGCGACATCCTCGATGCGGTGCTCAGCCGCTTGAACCTCAAGGCCCGCGTAGTGATCTGCGGTGCGATCAGCCAGTACAACAACAAAGAAGCGGTGAAAGGCCCGGCCAACTACCTGTCGCTGCTGGTCAACCGGGCGCGCATGGAAGGCTTCGTGGTCATGGACTACGCCTCTCAGTTCGCCGCCGCCGGGCAGGAAATGGCCGGCTGGATGGCCAAGGGGCAGCTCAAGAGCAAGGAAGACATCGTTGAAGGACTGGAGACATTCCCCGAGACGCTGACCAAATTGTTCAGTGGGGAGAATTTCGGGAAGTTGGTATTGAAGGTCTAGTCACAAAAACACCTGTGGGAGCGGGCTTGCTCGCGAAGGCGGATTGTCAGGCGCCATTTTTGCCAACTGACACACCGCTTTCGCGAGCAAGCCCGCTCCCACAAGGGATCTTCAGGTCTGATCAGGCCAGTTCGGCGACTACCGCCGCCAGTGCCTTGGCCGGATCAGCCGCCTGGCTGATCGGTCGGCCGATCACCAGGTAGTCGGAACCGGCATCCAGTGCCTGACGCGGGGTCAGGATGCGGCGTTGATCGTCCTGGGCGCTGCCCGCCGGACGAATCCCCGGCGTCACCAGTTGCAGCGACGGGTGCGCCGCTTTCAGGGCGCTGGCCTCCAGGGCCGAGCAGACCAGACCGTCCAGGCCAGCCTTCTGCGCCAGCGCCGCCAGGCGCAGCACCTGTTCCTGAGGCTCGATATCCAGGCCGATACCGGCCAAGTCCTCGCGCTCCATGCTGGTCAGCACGGTCACGCCGATCAGCAACGGCTTCGGCCCGCTGCGCTGATCCAGCACTTCACGGCAGGCCGCCATCATGCGCAGGCCGCCGGAGCAATGCACGTTGACCATCCACACCCCCATTTCGGCGGCCGCCTTGACGGCCATGGCGGTGGTATTGGGAATATCGTGGAATTTCAAATCCAGGAATACTTCAAAACCCTTGTCACGCAGGGTCCCGACAATTTCCGAAGCGCAACTGGTGAACAGCTCCTTGCCGACTTTGACCCGGCACAGCTTGGGGTCCAACTGGTCGGCCAGCTTCAGGGCGGCGTCACGGGTAGGGAAATCCAAGGCAACGATGATGGGCGTCTGGCAGGCGGACATGAGTGGGCTCTCAGGCAAGTCGAAATCGGCGCGCATTGTAGCGGAACCAGCGCCCGTGCGGGACCCGATGATCGGTAAATCCTCATCGCGCCCGGACAGCATGGACGATGCCGGCCTTTGTGTCGAAGTCGATACACTCATGACACGCGCACAACACGCCGGCACGCTACCGTCTGGCGCCGCACCCCCGTCCTTTCAGCGCTTCACGCCTAGCGGCACGAAGCCTATGCTGAAGCCTCAACCTCGCCGCCTTCTTTGCGGTTGGCAGCCTATCTGGCAGATGATGCATCCATGCAGAACACCCCTGTTGCAAATTCTGACGATCAAAAAGCGCCCGACGATGACAAGCGCTGGAGTACCCGGGCGTTGATCGTCGATGACGATGTGCCGATCCGCGAGCTGCTGATCGATTACCTGGCCCGTTTCAACATACGCGCCAGCGGCGTGAACGATGGCGCGGCCATGCGTCGGGCGATGCAGGCCGAGCATTTCGACGTGGTTGTGCTCGACCTGATGCTGCCGGGCGAAGACGGCTTGCAATTGTGTCGCTGGCTGCGCGCCGAATCGGACATCCCGATCCTGATGCTCACCGCCCGGTGCGAGCCCACCGACCGCATCATCGGCCTGGAACTGGGCGCCGACGATTACATGGCCAAGCCGTTCGAACCCAGGGAACTGGTGGCGCGGATCCAGACGATCCTGCGCCGGGTACGCGACGACCGCACCGAGCAACGGGCCAATATTCGCTTCGATAACTGGCGACTCAACAGCGTACTGCGCCAGTTGATCTCCGCCGACGGACTGGTGGTGCCGCTGTCCAACGCCGAGTTCCGGCTGTTGTGGGTGTTCATCGAACGACCGCGCCGGGTACTGAGCCGCGAACAGTTGCTGGACGCCGCCCGTGGGCGCTCCATCGAGGCGTTCGACCGCAGCATCGATCTGCTGGTTTCGCGCCTGCGCCAAAAGCTGGGTGACGACCCCAAGGCGCCGCAACTGATCAAGACCGTGCGCGGCGAAGGCTACCTGTTCGACGCCCGGGACATCGGCTGATGCGCTTGCGCCTCGACACCTTGTTCGGCCGCCTGTTTGGCGTGCTGTTACTGGCGATCGTCCTGGCGCACCTGTTGGCCTTTGCCTGGTTTTCTCAATACGACAAACCGCCTTTGGGGCCACCCCCCGAATTTTCCCGGCAAGGCCAGCACCCTGGGCCCACGGGCCCCCCACCCAACCGCCCTGCGCGCCCATGGTTCGGTGGGCCGGTGGTACCGCTGACGTTTCAGTTTGTGTGCCTGATCGTCGCCGCCTGGTACGGCGCCAAACTGCTGACCCGGCCTATCCAGCGCCTGAGCGATGCCGCCGAACGCCTGAGCGAAAACCTCGACAGCCCACCGTTGGAAGAAACCGGCCCTAGGGAGGCCCGCCAGGCTGCCCATACGTTCAACCTCATGCAACAGCGAATTCGCGAGCAGGTGCAGCAGCGTTCGCGCATGCTCGGTGCGGTATCCCATGACCTGCGCACTCCGCTTTCACGGCTCAAGCTGCGCCTGGAACAGATCGATGACATCAAGCTGCAGGGCCAGATGCGTCAGGACCTGAACGATATGATTGGCATGCTCGACGCCACCCTCACCTACCTGCACGAGCAACGCACCAGCGAAGCGCTGCAATGGATGGACGTGCAGGCGTTGGTGGAATCGCTGAGCGAAAACGCCCAGGACCAGGGTGCCGACGTGCAAGCCAGCGGTGGTTGCGCGCCGTTACAGGTGCAGCCGATGGCGTTGCGCTCGTGTATCAACAACCTCATGGACAATGCCTTGCGCTACGCCGGACATGCGTTGATTACGCTGCAAGACCAGCGCGACCAGGTAGTGATTCGGGTGATTGACCACGGCCCCGGGATTGCGGCGGATAAACGCGAAGCAGTGTTCGAGCCCTTCTATCGCCTGGAAGGCTCACGCAACCGCAACTCCGGCGGTGTCGGCCTGGGCATGACCATCGCCAGGGAAGCCGCCGAACGCTTGGGCGGGCAATTGAGCCTGGAAGAAACGCCAGGGGGCGGATTGACGGCGGTGATCCGTTTGCCCCGCGCCTGAAACCACCTCAATCCCATGTGGGAGCCGCGTCGGGGGCTGAGTTTGTACACCCGCCGGTACAAACTCCACACACCCACGACAACTGCCCCGCCGACGCTGCATAAGCCGGTGCACCCACCGGCATTCCAGCCCAAGGAGAGCGCCCATGATCGGTAGCGTCAGCAGTTACTCGCCCTATACCAGCACCAGCAGTACCGCGACCAGCAGTGCCCGCAGCCAGCAGTTTCAAAAGGAGCTGCTCAGCAAACTCGACAGCAACGCCGACGGCTCGGTCGATCAGGAAGAATTGAGCACGGCCCTGTCGCAGAAGAGTGACGACGGCATCCTGGTCAGCCTGAGCGACAATTTCAGCGACCTGGACAGCGACAGTAGCGGCGACCTGAGCAGTGATGAGATAGCCGCGATGGCGCCACCGCCTCCGCCGCCACGGGACCAGGCGCCGACGACCGAACTGGCCGATGCGCTGCTCAGCGCACTGGACGCCGACGGTGATGGCGAGGTAAGTAGCGAGGAGCTGAGCAATGGTCTGGCGAGCGCCGGCAGCACTGCCGACAGCCAGGAACTGTTCTCGGCCCTGGACGAGAATGAAGACGGTACCGTCAGCCTCGACGAACTCGCCGCCAGCCTCCCCCCGCCACCGCCACAACAGGCCTCCAGTGAGGCGTTGTTCAGCCAGCTCGACGCCGATGGTCAGAGCAACACCGGCACCAGCGAACTGACCAGCGCGGTACAGGCCAACCGCACCAGCGACAGCTCCACCGACCAGACCAATGTCAGTGAAGCGCTGAACAGGATGATCGCCAACCTCAGTCGACAATACTCGCTGGATGATGTCGCCCCCGTGGGGAAATACCTGAACGTGGCGACGTGATTGACCGGCAAGCCTGGTTTTTCAGAGCCAGGCTTGCCTGCTGGATCGAAGCCCATTGGTGGCGAGGGGATCTATCCCCTCACTACAAAAAGGTTGGTGCTGGTCTCAGGAGTGAGGTTATCGCGCCTGGCTCTTGCTCCAGTCCGTCAGCAAGCTGTAGGCCACCGCCAGCAGGGTCGGGCCAATGAACAGTCCGATGAAGCCGAAGGCAATCAAGCCACCGAACACCCCCAGCAATACGATCACCAACGGCAGGTTTCCGCCACGGCTGATCAGGTAGGGTTTGAGCACGTTGTCCACACCGCTGATGATGAAGGTGCCCCAGATCCCCAGGAACACCGCCATCCCGTATTCGCCCTTCCACACCAGCCACGCCGTGGCGGGGATCCAGACCAGGGGCGGCCCCATGGGAATCAGGCTGAGCAGGAAGGTGACGATGCCCAGCACCAATGCCCCCGGTACGCCAGCGATCAGGAAACCAATCAGCGCCAGCACCGCCTGGGCCGCCGCGGTGCCGATCACGCCGTTGACCACACGCTGCACCGTACCGGCCACCAGTTCGATGTAGTAACCGGCACGGTCGCCGATCAGACGCTCCAGCAACCCGTGCACGAACACCGCCAGGCGCGGGCCGTCACGGTAGAAAAAGAACACGAACACAATGCTCAGGGTCAGTTCGAGAATGCCACCGCCGATTTGGGCACTGCGAGCCAGCAGCCAGTTGCCGACCTGACCCAGGTACGGCCTGACGGACACCATCATGGCTGCACCTTGCTGATCGATGCTGTTCCAGATGCCCACCAACCGCCCCCCCACCAGCGGTAAGCCCGCCAGCCATACCGGGGGATCAGGCAGGCCATCGACCTGCACGTTCTTGATAAATGCCGTGGCGTCGCGTACATGATCAGCCAGGTTGAAGCCCAGCCACACCAGCGGCACCGCCACCAGCACCATCCAGCCTACGGTCAGCAAAGCCGCCGCCAGCGACTCACGACCATTGACCCAGCGGGTCAACAGGCGCATCAGCGGCCAACTGGCAAACGCCAGCACCGCGCCCCAGAACAGCGCCGACCAGAACGGAGCCATCACCCAGAAGCTTGCACCGAACAACACCAGGAGCAGGATCTGCACCAACAGCCGATCGTTATTGAGCATGTCAGGTCTCGAAATAAAAACAGGGCCGGGCTGACGGCGTGAGCACGTCACCCGAGACAGCTTAACGC
>NZ_WUUD01000022.1:159351-211559 GCF_009831705.1 Pseudomonas sp. PICF6
GCGGCCTCCATTCGCGCCGCCCGGACCCCCTGATCGATCAATGCTTGCCGCCAGGCCTCGGCCTGGGGTCCGGCGACAGTGACTCGAAGACCCGTGTCCAGGTTCAGCGCCCGGGATAGCAGGCGCAACCAGGTTTCGTCCGGTTCGCCGACCAGACGCGGCAAGTCCAGCACGCCGGTGTCCTTGAGCTGGCGCAACAGCGTGGCCGATGTGGGCAGCAGGTTCCCCAGCGAGGCGTTTGCCTCGAACTGCTCGACATGCAGGTAAGCCTTACGATTGCCGCGAGTAATGCCATACAGCGCAATCAGTGTGTTATCCGCGGGCGGCGCCAGGCGCAGCAGCAGATAAGACTGACCGTTATCGGCACCATAGAGCTTGGCATTGCCGAACACTTCGTTGGCCCACAGGCTGCTTTCGCCGCAATCACGAGCCTGGCACCAGAACAACAGTTGCGCGTCCTGCTTCTGCAAGGCTTCGCGGGCAGCGGTAAAGGCCTGGATGGCGGAGTGTTCCGGCGGCAGTTCGTAAGTCACCGACGTGGTGTTGCCACGGGCATCGACCTGCCCATCGAAGCGCAACTGGCCGCTGATCTTGCGGATCGAACCCAGGGGATAAATCCGCTCCAGGTCAGTGGTTTGCCGGTAATCGACAATTTGCGCGTCGGGCATGCGGGGCACCCGCTCCAGGTCCCGGCTGCCGGGAACATCGGCGGCAAACGATGCCGGGCTGAAGCAGGCCAGCGTAAGCAAGGCGAGTGAATGAATGGATAATTTCATCGGATCGGCATGGCCTGGGTCTCTGGGGTGAGGCCGGTGTCATCGATGCACTGCGAGGCCGCTAAACAGAGATCTGTCATGGTTGTCTCCCTTTTTCAACCCGCCCAGCCTCGACAGTTGCCAGGCGCAAGTCAAGAAACGGTGAAGAACCGATTGAAACAGTCTGCTACAAGCGCGGCGCCAGCCTCGTCGTTCAGGTGCAAATGATGACCGCCGGGCAACCGTTCATGACTGAAGGGTAGACGCTCCAGCAACTCGGGGTGTCGGGCAAGCATGCCGTCAGCAGCCACCACCAGATGCGCGGGGCAAGCGACCCGCGCCACGAAGGCCATGGCCTGCTCATCGGTCAGGCGAAGCGGCGATGGCAAGGTCAGGCGATTGTCGGTGCGCCAGGTGTACCCTCCCGGCACCGGCATCAGGCCGCGCTGGGCCAGCAATTCGGCGGCTTCGCGACTGACCGCCACCAGGCCTTTCATGCGGGCCTCAATGGCCCGGTCGAGGGTTTTGTAGACCGGTTTTCGTTTTTGTTGCAAATCCAGCTGCGCCTGCAGGGCCATGCCCATGCGCTCGGCGGCGTTGTCGCCTTTGTCCGTGGGAGGGATCACCCCGTCGATCAGCCCCAGGTGCGTGACCCGGTCGGGCAAGGCTCCGGCGAGCACCAGCGAGACGATGGCGCCCATGGAATGCCCCAGCAGGGCGAAACGCGCCAGGCCCAGTTGTTCGGCGACTTGCAGCACATCATGGGCATAGTCCCACAGGGCATAGCCAGCACCGGGTGGGCGATGCCCGGAGTGACCGTGACCGGCCATGTCCAGTGCAATGACCCGCAGGCCCTCAAGCCGTGGAGCCAGCCGGGCGAAGCTGTTCGCATTGTCCAGCCAACCGTGCAAGGCGATGACCGGCCGGCCATCCTCCGGCCCGAACAGGTGGGCCGCCAGTTCAATGTGGGGCAGGCTCAGACGGACTTCTTCAACCCCACTCATAAGCTGCGCCCTTCCCAGCGCTGAAAGAGATCCTTGAGCAACCTGGCCGTGTCCTGCGGACGTTCCAGGGGAAACATGTGGCCGCCGGGCATGCTCAGGGATTCACCATGGGGCATTCGACCCACCGAACGGGTGTGATGGCGCATCACCACGCGACTCTGCCGACCGCGCACCACCGCCAGCGGCACTTTGAGCATACGGGCCCGGCCGGGACTGGTGTGCGGCACGCCGCGGTAAATGCTGATCTCCGTGGCCGGATCGAAGCGCAGCCGCAAGCGGTCGCCGACTTGCTGCAAGCCATGTTGCAGGTAGGCGTCGAAGCATTCCGGGTCAAACCCGCGGAACAGCGTCTTGGCGGAAAAATACTGCCGGGCCGACTCCAGGTCAGCGAACTCTTCACGCCGGCCCAACGTCCGTCCCGCTGGAGTCAGACGATCGATGAACCCCAGGCGCTTGGCGGCCAGGATCACCCACTGATCGGCGCGGGTCAGCACCGGCGAATCGAGCATTACCACGCCACGATATAACTGTGGACAGCGCAATGCGGCATGCAGATGCAGAACGCCACCCAGGGAATGGCCGACGCCCCACACCGGTTCAGGTTGTTGTTCCAGATGATGAATGAGCTCGTCCACCAGGTTGTGCCAGTTATCGTCTGCCGGAAAACGCGGGTCATGGCCGTGCAATTCCAGATGCGCGACCTCGTACTGCGGCGCCAGCGCGGCGAACAGCTTGCCGTAAGTGGCCGAGGGAAAACCATTGGCGTGGGCGAAAAACACCTGTTGCGACATGACAGTGGATCCATGGGGAAACTGGAACCGATTGTCCGCACATCCCGGTGGCGCGGCAATGACCGTAACTGACAGCAATGATGACAGTCGGGCTTGGGCTATGGGGCTATCTAGCTGTAAGCACTGCCCCATGTGGCGAAGGAGACGTGTGGGAGCAAGGCTTGCCCGCGATGCAGGCGCTGGGGTGGATCAGGTGTTGCGCGTCGACACCATCGTGGGCAAGCCTTACTCCCACAGAAGATCCCTCACCGCAGGATTGCGTCCAGCTAGAGCGTCAACGCGCCGGCGGCTGTTCACCCAGCGGCACCACGGCCATGGTCAGGCGCGATACGCAGTTGACTTTGCCTTCGTCGTTGGTCAGGCGGATGTCCCAGACCTGGGTGGTGCGGCCCAGATGGACCATCCGGGCCGTGGCCGTCACCCGACCGCTGCGCACAGCGCGCAAGTGGTTGGCATTGATCTCCAGGCCCACGCAATAGAACTTGCTGGTGTCCACGCACAGATAGGCCGCCATGGACCCGACCGTTTCAGCCAGCACCACCGATGCACCGCCATGCAACAGGCCGAATGGCTGGTGGGTGCGGTGA
Source organism: Pseudomonas sp. PICF6 (assembly GCF_009831705.1). Lineage (NCBI taxonomy): Bacteria > Pseudomonadati > Pseudomonadota > Gammaproteobacteria > Pseudomonadales > Pseudomonadaceae > Pseudomonas > Pseudomonas sp. PICF6. The sequence goes on from NZ_WUUD01000022.1 coordinate 162,489, forward strand.
TCGACCACCATGCTGGCGGTCAGGGACTCGTCGTCGAAAGATTCGAAACGAATGTCCAACACTTCACTGATGGTGTTTTTACCGGCGGCGTTCAGTTGCTCGATGTTGGGGGTGGTGCGCCACAGACTCATCGTTGTCCTTCCTTTATGTTTTTTGTTGTGCTCAACCCTGCGACCAGAGACCTCTCAGGGATGCTGAATGCCCTTGAGCTGCATCGCCCCGGCCAGCGGCAGGTCACCCTCCAGCTCGGCCAGGCCAGCCGTTTTAACCTGTTCGGGTTGTTGCAGGTGACCGTGTTGCAGAAAGCCCAGCAGGCTGCCCACCAGCGGGTTATGGCTGACCAGCAGCACGTCGCCCTGATCAACCAGCTGTTCCAGGACTTTTTGCGGGCGGGTTTCCGGCGTGAGCCAATCAACAGTGATCAACTCCGGCGCGAAGCCCAAGGCTTCGCGCACCAGTTGGGCGGTCTGTTGGGCGCGCAGGTACGGGCTGGCATAAATGGCGCTCAGCGGCTGGCCGATCAGCGCGGCGGCACTGCGCAGTGCTTCTTCGCGACCGTGAGCGGTCAGCGCCCGCTCAGGGTCGGGACGGGCACCGTATGGCTCGGCTTCCCCATGACGCAATACCCACAATTTCATAGCTTGGGCTCCTCGTCCCGGACCGGATGCGGAGCCGGCGCCACCACGTGAGGCGCTTCACCTTCCGGCGTGCGCGGGGTGGGCCAGTCAGCGAATGGCCAGGGTTTCTGGTCGCTGTGGAAGGTGCCGAAACGGCCGATCTGCGCCAGGAACTGGCTCAGGCTGTCACCAAAGTTCATCAGGCTGGCACTGGGCGCGCCATAGATCAGCCGATAGATCAGTTGCACCAATACCACCGCGCCCAGGATGAACTGCGCCACCTGCCAGACCAGCAGGTAAATCACCATCCACAACACACGCAGCAGGATGGACTCGTATCGGGCCTGCTCTTTTGGATCGCTCATGGTTTGCTCCCGCTTCTGATCAATAGAGGCTCAGTTGAAGCCACTGGTGGAAATGAAATCGACGTCGGTCTTGGGCTCGCCACGCATCAACAGTTCGATCACCTGCTCCAGCGTGCGCCCTTCGAACAGAATCGCATGCAGCCCCGCGACCAGTGGCATGTAGACCCCGGACTCCTGAGACTTGGCCTTGAGCACCTTGAGCGTATTCACTCCTTCGGCCACTTCACCCAGGCGCGACACAGCCTCGTCCAGGCTCAACCCCTGACCGAGGGCGAAACCGACCTGGTAGTTGCGGCTTTTAGGCGAGGAACAGGTGACGATCAAATCGCCGACCCCGGCCAACCCCAGGAAGGTCATCGGATTGGCACCCTGGCTGACGGCAAAACGGGTCATTTCCGCCAGCGCCCGGGTGATCAGCATGCTTTTGGTGTTCTCCCCCATGCCCAGCGCCACCGCCATGCCGGCGATGATGGCATAGACATTCTTCAGCGCCCCGCCCAGTTCCACACCGAAACGGTCGGCACTGGCGTAGACCCGGAAGGTTCGCCCATGCAGCGCGGCCTGGACCCGCTGGCACAGTTCTTCGTCTTCACTGGCGACTACGGTGGCGGTCAGCGCGTGCTCGGCGATCTCGCGCGCCAGGTTCGGCCCGGAAATCACACCGATTCGAGCCTTTGGGGCGATTTCTTCGAGAATCTCGCTCATCAGCTTGAAGGTCTGGGCTTCGATCCCCTTGGTCAGGCTCACCAGCAATTTGCCGCTCAAGCGTTCGGCATGGGGCGCCAGGACCGAGCGCAGGGCGCTGGACGGCAAGGCGACGAAAAACAGGTCACAGTCCTGCAAGGTGGCCTGCAAGTCAGTCACCGGTTCAACTTCAGGGCGGATCTTGATGCCCTTGAGGTAACGCGGGTTCTCGCGATTGACCCGGATGGCCTCGGCCTGCTCCGGGTCACGCATCCATTGGCGCACCGGGTGGCCGTTCTCGGCCAGCAGATTGGCCACGGCGGTACCGAAACTCCCGCCCCCCAGGACCGCAATCGGGCGCTGTTCAGTCATATGCAATCCGTTCATCCATACCAAGTGGCAATGCCGGCATTATACGGAGCGGCCACACCGCGACCAGCCCCGACTACAATTACCGGCAGTTGTAGGAAGCTGACCATCAATTCCTAGGAAAATGCTGTCAACGTGAATGGAAAAGTCACTCACCTCGGTTAACATGCCGGCCATCCTTTCCCTAATCAAAGGCTGTGCCGTGTTCGTTGGCCCTTCCCGTTCAGGTTCGTCGCTCGTATTGGCGCTGTTCATCAGCCCGCCAGTGCTGGCCGACGACTTGTTCGTCGACAGTCAGCCCCTGCCCCAAGTGTTGACGGCCACGCGCCTGAAACAATCGCCGGCGGCGGTCCCCGGCAGCATGACCGTGCTGGACAGCGAATTGATCAAGGCCAGTGGCGCCCGGGACATCAGCGAACTGCTGCGCCTGGTGCCGGGCATGATGGTCGGCAATATCAGCGGGAACCAGGCCGCCGTGAACTACCACGGCACCAACGCCACCGAAGCGCGGCGCATGCAGGTGCTGATCGATGGCCGTTCGGTGTATCGCGCCGGCCTGGCCACGGTGGACTGGAGCGATATTCCAGTGGCCATGGAAGACATCGAGCGGATCGAAGTTTTCCGCGGCCCCAACACCGTCAGCTACGGCGCCAATGCACTGATGGCGGTGGTCAATATCATCACCCGCGCTCCGGCCGACAGCCACGGCACCCGCCTGAAAATCACCCGAGGCCAGCGTGGCATCAGCGACTGGTACGCCAGCCAGGGCAGCGGTTGGGAGAGCGGTGACCTGCGGCTGTCACTGTCCGGCCAGGAAGACGACGGCTTTGACAGCAACCGCACCGGCGCCGATTACCGCGACAGTCGACGCTTGAACCGTTTCAACCTGTCCGTCAGCCAGACCCTGAACGAACAGCAGAGCATCGACTGGCAACTGAACGCCAAGGACGGGACCAATCAGCGGCCTTATACCTACCGTCCAGTGTTCGCCGGGATTACGGCCGCCGGGGATAACTCCGATGTCGTCGCCAAGGACTACGCCGGTTCGCTGCGCTGGAACCTGGACCTGAACCCCAACCACAGCCTTTATGTACAAGGCTCGCTCCAGCATTGGGATCGCCAGCAGACCTGGCGCGCCTGCGATGCCGAGGTCTCCTTCAGCCCGCAGTTGACCGATCTGTGGTTGCTCAACCCTAACTACGCCGAGAAGCTGGCGCGCAATATTCCCAGCTTCACCGGCACCGGTGCGCCGCCCGGCACCCCGCAAGAACAGGCGCTGGCCAATCAGGTGCTCGATCAATGGCGCAACGGCGCCTCGCAAACCTTGTGCGGCGATATCGACCAGAGCGCCCGTGAGTCGCGCTACGACCTGGAAATCCAGGACACCCTGAGCCTGTCCGACAGCCTGCGACTGGTCACCGGGGCAAACTATCGCTACGACCGGGCCGACTCCGAGACGTACTTCAACGGCACGCTGGACGACACCACTTGGCGCCTGTTCGGCCAACTGGAGTGGCGGGCCAGCGAACATTGGCTGGTACAGGGCGGTGCGATGTTCGAAGACACCCACCTGACCGGCAGCTCGCTGACGCCGCGGGTGGCGGTCAACTACCTGATCACACCACGCCATGGCCTGCGGGCGGTGTACTCCGAGGCGGTGCGCTCGCCGGACATGTTCGAGAACAATGTCAATTGGAGTTATCAGGTCACCAACCTCAAGCCCACCGCCTTCGGCCAGAGCAGTGCCCGTTATTTTGTCCAGACCCGAGGGCCGGGAAACCTGGACCAGGAGCACATGCGCTCCCGGGAACTGGGCTACAACGGTTATTTCATGAACCTGGGGCTGAGCGTCGATGTGAAGCTGTTCCATGACGAAATCACCGGCATGATCAGCGAACCCCTGCGCAACAATCAGTACATTGCCAGCAACGCCAATGAATCACAGTTTTCCGGGGCCGAAACCCAGTTCGACTGGCGCATCACCAGCGCCGACCGCCTGCGCCTGACCTATGCCTACGTCGATGCGCTGGCCAGCAATGCCCTCGACGAACAGCCGACCGCCCGCAATAGCGGTTCGGCCGGCTGGCTGCGGGACTGGGGCCGAGGCTGGAACAGTGCGGTGTTCTATTATGGCGCGGACGACCTTAACGGCTATCGCTTTGAACGAGTCGACACCCGCCTGGCCAAACGCATTTCTTTGGGCAAGGCCAACCTGGAACTGGCGGGCATCCTGCAGCAGCGTCTCGACAACCAGCCCACTACGTTTGTCGACAACCACTACGACTCCCGTCACGTCCTGTATTTCACTGCGGAGTTGTCGTTCTAGATGTTCCGGGGTCAATCGCGCAAGACGCCCTTTCGTGGCCGCCTGCCGCTGGCGCTGTGCCTGGTGTTTGCAGGCTGGCTGGCAACGATCGAGGCCCGCGCCGCCGACATTCTATTGACCGGTGCCCATAACAGCCCTGGCGCTCAGTCATTCACCCAGGCCCTGAAGGCCCTGCGCCCCGAGGACAACGTCAGGTTTACTCCGCTGGCCAGCCTGCCGGCGCCCGGCAAACTGCCCCGCAATGTCCGCCTGATCTTGCTTGACCTGCCCAGCCTTGACTGGCGCCTGCAGGAAACCCACGGGCCCGCCACCCTGGTACTGCGAATCAGCCGCCAACAAGCCAGGGACCGCCTGGGCGAGACAACGCCCGATCACCTGAGCCTGTTGTGGAGCGATCCGCCGCTGACGCGGCAATTGCGCCTGATTAGCGCGATCCTTCCGCAAATGCGCAGGGTCGGCGTGCTGTTCGACGGGCACAGCGAGTTCCTGCTCAAGGAAATCCGCCAGGCAGCGACGCCGTTGGGGCTGGAGATCGTGAGTGAACGCTGGGACGACACCAGTGACAGTCGCCCTCTGCAAAAGCTGTTGGGCCGCAGCGATGTGCTGCTGGGGCTCGACGACCCCGATCTGTACAACCCCAAGACGGTAAAGAATCTGTTGCTCAGCAGCTACGCCCGGCAACGTGCGCTGATCGGGCCCAACGCCGCTTTCGTCAAGGCCGGCAGCCTGGCCAGCACCTACAGCGACCAGGAGGACTGGCTGGCAATTCTCGACGATTTGCTGGACCGCCCCGCCGCCACCTGGCCCCGCACCCTGTATCCGGCCCGCTTCAAAGTCCTGAGCAACCAGCAGGTCGCCCGCTCACTGGGGATCGAGCCGATTGACGCCGAATCCGTCGCTGCACAGCTGGCCGAAGGAGAACAACGCCCATGACCTTGCGTCGCCGCTGGGACATCAATACCCGCACCCAGCTTATCGCCCTCGGCCCGGCCTTGCTGCTGACGGTGCTGTTGATCAGCTTCTTTACCTTCGTGCGAATCCAGGACCTGCGCCAGGAACTCAACCACACCGGGCAGTTGATCGCCAACCAACTGGCCCCGGCCACGGAGTATGGGGTGATATCGGGCAATAACGAGGTGCTGGAAAATCTGCTCACTGCCACCCTGGCCACGCCTCATGTGCGTTTTCTGGAGGTGCAAGACAGCACGGACCGGGTTGTGGTGTATGTCGAGCAGCCCGCGCAAGGCCGCAAGCATTCCCAGCAGATCGAAGTTTTCCAGGCGCCGGTTCGCCTGCAGCGCATTGCCTTGAACAATGATTTCCTGCAAGGCAACAGCATGACCATCGAGGCGCCCGATGAGGATTACCTGGGCCGGGTGATCGTCGGCATGTCCAGTGACGCCTTCAGCCAGCGGCAGCAGGAAATCCTCCTCAAGGCCGCGATCCTGGCGCTGTTCGCCCTGCTGTTCACCTTCCTGGTGGCGCGTCGCCTGGCGTCCAACCTGTCCCGGCCGATCCGCGACATCGGCAACGCAGTCATGGCGATCCAGCAAGGCGACTACGGCACGCCGCTGCCCATCGTCGACGATGCCGAACTGGGGGCCTTGTCGCGGCATATCAACAATCTGGCCGACGGTCTCGAGCAAGCCAGCCGTGAACAGCACCAGGCCATGGCGCAGTTGATCAAAACCCGGGAAGAAGCGGAGAAGGCCAACAGCGCCAAGTCCGAATTCCTGGCGATGATGAGCCATGAACTGCGCACCCCCATGAACGGTGTACTGGGCATGCTGCAACTGCTGGAAACCACCGAAATGACGGAGGAGCAATTCGAGTACACGGCGCTGGCCAGCGAATCCACCGAGCACCTGCTGAAAGTCATCAACGACATTCTCGACTTCTCGCGCATCGAACGCTCGGCCCTGGAGCTGGAACACATCCCGTTCAATCTGGCGGAGCTGGTCGCCAGTTGCGCCCAGTCGTTCCAGCACAGCGCCGCGCAACGCAAGCTGGGCCTGGACCTGCTGATCCCTGATGACATGCAGCCCTTGCAGGTGCAAGGCGACCCGACGCGGATCCGGCAGATCCTGGTCAACCTGATCGGCAATGCCCTGAAATTCACCGAACAAGGCCGCGTCACCGTGCAATGCCAGTGGCAGGCACTGGATCACGAACTCCTGTGGTTTACCTGCACGGTGCGCGACAGTGGCATCGGGATCGCGACCGAAAGCCTGGAGCGCATGTTCGATGCCTTCCAGCAAGCCGACAGTTCGATTTCCCGGCGCTACGGTGGCACCGGCCTGGGGCTGCCGATTGCCCGCACCCTGGCTGAGCGCATGGGGGGCACATTGCGCGCCCAGAGCGAAGAAGGCCAGGGGTCGGTGTTTACCCTGGAGATCCCTCTGGCCCTGTCGAAAAAGGCACCGATAGCCCTGGCGCCAAAGCTCCCCGACGGCATCGGCAGCGGTCATGGCGAGGGCCGCAACGTGCTGCTGGTAGAAGACAATCCGGTGAACCAGACCGTGATCGAAGCCATGCTGCGCAGCCTGGGCTTCACCGTCAGCATCGCCGCCGACGGCGCCCAAGCCATCCGCAGTGCCGAAAGTCTGATTTTCGAGGCGATTCTGATGGATTGCCGGTTGCCCATCATCGATGGCTACGAAGCCACGCGACAGATCCGCCAGTTACCCGGCTGCGGCGAGGTGCCCATCATCGCTCTGACGGCCAATGCGCTACAGGGCGATCGCGAAGCCTGTCTCGCGGCGGGCATGAACGATTACCTGGCCAAACCGTTCAAAAGAGCTGACCTGCAGCAAATTCTGCAGCGCTGGGTGCGTTAGTGCAGGCGTTTCGACCATCTGCGACTGGCGTGAAAGGCGAAAGTGCGGCAGTCTTAACCACCCGAACAAGTCCCGATTGGGGCTTGAATAAAAATTTCAGTGCACAGGTGTACATTCATTTCCCGTGTGCTGTGACTTTCACTACAACGCAATAGTCTATGAGTAGGCTGTCGATTCGAGGCATGAACGCTTCGATCGGCCGGGAAGATTTGCCCCACCCTGCCGCATGGGACTATTGAGGAGCTCGCATGACCAAACAAAACGCCTTTACTCGGGAAGACCTGCTGCGCTGCAGTCGCGGTGAGCTGTTCGGCCCAGGTAACGCGCAACTGCCCGCCCCGAACATGCTGATGGTGGATCGCATCACCCATATCAGCGAAGAGGGTGGCAAGTACGGCAAAGGTGAATTGGTCGCCGAGCTGGACATCACTCCTGACCTGTGGTTTTTCGCCTGCCACTTCGAAGGTGATCCGGTGATGCCGGGCTGCCTGGGCCTGGATGCCATGTGGCAATTGGTCGGTTTCTTCCTCGGCTGGCAAGGCCTGCCAGGCCGCGGTCGCGCCCTGGGTTCGGGCGAAGTGAAGTTCTTCGGTCAGGTTCTGCCGAGCGCGAAGAAGATTACCTATAACATTCATATCAAACGCGTCCTCAAGGGCAAGCTGAACATGGCCATTGCCGATGGTTCAGTGGCTGTGGATGGTCGCGAGATCTACACCGCCGAAGGCCTTCGGGTCGGCGTTTTCACCTCCACTGACAACTTCTAAGGGTTATCCGCATGCGCCGCGTCGTTATCACTGGTCTGGGCATCGTTTCGTGCCTGGGCAATGACAAAGAGACCGTCTCCGCTAACCTGCGTGCAAGTCGCCCTGGCATCCGGTTCAATCCGGAATATGCCGAAATGGGTCTGCGTAGCCAGGTTTCCGGCTCCATTGACCTTCCCCTCGAAGAGCTGATCGATCGCAAGATCTACCGTTTCGTCGGCCATGCGGCGGCTTACGCCTACCTGGCCATGAAGGACGCCATCGCTGACTCCGGCCTGACCGAAGAGCAGGTGTCCAACCCGCGCACCGGCCTGATCGCCGGTTCCGGTGGTGCCTCGACCTTGAACCAGATGGAAGCGCTGGACATCCTGCGCGAAAAAGGCGTCAAGCGCGTCGGCCCGTACCGCGTCACTCGGACCATGAGCAGCACCGTTTCCGCCTGCCTGGCCACGCCGTTCAAGATCAAGGGCCTGAACTACTCCATCGCCTCTGCCTGCGCCACCAGTGCGCACTGCATCGGCAACGCCATGGAGCAAATCCAGATGGGCAAGCAGGACGTCGTGTTCGCCGGCGGTGGTGAAGAAGAACACTGGAGCCAGTCGTTCCTGTTCGACGCCATGGGCGCCCTGTCCAGCAAGCGCAACGACACCCCGGAAAAAGCTTCCCGCGCCTACGATGCCGACCGTGACGGCTTCGTCATCGCTGGCGGCGGCGGCATGGTGGTGGTCGAGGAGCTGGAACACGCTCTGGCCCGTGGCGCGAAAATCTACGCGGAAATCGTCGGCTACGGCGCCACTTCCGATGGCTATGACATGGTCGCCCCAAGCGGCGAAGGCGCCATCCGCTGCATGCAGATGGCCATGTCCACCGTCGACACGCCCATCGACTACCTGAACACCCACGGCACTTCGACCCCGGTCGGTGACGTCGCGGAAATGAAAGGCGTGCGCGAAGTGTTCGGTGCCAACGCCCCGGCCATCAGCTCCACCAAGAGCCTGTCGGGTCACTCCCTGGGCGCCGCAGGCGTTCACGAAGCGATCTACTGCATGTTGATGATGGAAGGCAACTTCATCGCCGGCTCGGCCAACATCGACGAACTGGACCCGGAAGTGGCCGACCTGCCGATCCTGACCAAGACTCGCGAAGACGCCAAGATCGACACCGTGATGAGCAACAGCTTCGGCTTCGGCGGCACCAACGCCACGCTGGTATTGAAGCGCTGGCAGGGCAAGTAAGCCCCGCCGCAACGCCACACACAAAAACGCCCCGACTGGTTCGGGGCGTTTTTTTTTGGCTACTCTGTACACCACATTCCCTGTGGATAATTCCCTTGTGGGAGCGAGCCTGCTCGCGATGAGGCCCTGACATTCAACATCTATGTTGGCTGACAGATTGCTATCGCGAGCAGGCTCGCTCTCACAGATTCAGCGCACGACAAACCGTTGCTGCGCCAGCAATCGATCGCCCTGGAACACCATGAACCGCCACTCCCCCGGCACCACTTCGTGGCTTTCGGTGAACTCGTAGGCCATCACATCCTGCGGTGCACCGGGCACCAGTTTCTGGGTGACTTCGAATTTATCGTGGCGCACGCCATCGGGGGTGCGAATGCCTGGGGTGAAATACAACAGGGTCAATGGCTGGTCGTCAGCCACCTTGTCCGCCAAGCGGTAGCGCAGACCGAACTTGGTGCCCAGCTTGGCCGGTACACTTTCAGTCTGCCGGATCTGCTCGTTGCTGCGGCGCAGAACCCGCTCCCCTGATTGCAGTTCGGCTTGGGGCCCTTCGAAGATACCGTACTCCACCGGGCCTTCGACACGGACTTCCGCCTGGGCCAGGCCGCAGACCGACAACAGCGCGACCAGTGCGCTTGAACGGGTGAGGTGCATAGTGCGCTCCTTGATTGTGATGAGCGCGAGGGTATGACGCGGCGGTGACAGGCTGATGACAAGGCGATGGTCACCTTGTGCACTGAGAGCTTCTGTGGGAGCAAAGCTTGCTCGCGCTGCAGGCGCCCTCAATTGCGAAATTGCAATACCTTCATCGCGGGCAAGCCTTGCTCCCACACAACACCGCCAGGAAATTATCCCGAGCTACGTTCCTCGCCACCTCTTCCGGCAACGCATCCAGGAACGGATCGAAGCTGCGTAATTCCTTACCGACATTGTCGAAACGCCCCACTACATCCGACCCCAACATAAAACGCTCCGGGAAGCGCTCCACCAGCTTGAGCCACGCCTCGCGGGGTTTGCCCGCCTCGTCCAGCAGGTAAGGCGTGAGCACGCTCCAGGACAGGTCGATGTACAGGTTCGGATAGGTCTCCAGCATCCGGGTCAGTGTCGGCAACAGAAAATCCAGCCGCGTCTGGTGACGATGGATCTCCATGCTGGTGCCGGCATGCGCCCAAATGAACCGCGTGTGAGGATGGTTGCGCAACGGCTCTTCAATTTCCGGCAAATACAGCGCGTTTTTCTCACGCTTGGAGGTGATGTTGGAGTGCAGCAGCACCGGCAGATCGTTCTCCGCCGCCAGGTGATAGATCCGCGTCATGGCCTCGTTGTTGGCCCGCGGGGTGTCCCCCGACGTCAGTGCCGTCAGGTCGTCATGGCGGGTGAACACCTCACCAATGCCTTGCCACAAACCCGGATACAGATCGAGCATGCGCTGGATGTGCATGGCGGAGTTTTTGTCGTTGGGGTTGAAACCGGACAAAAAAGGATGAAAGTGCTGGCGTTGTTCAGCGGTCAACTTGCTCACCGCCGCCGCGACAATTACATCGGTGGCGCTGTACCAATAGGCGTCCGCATCGTCACCGGCGTAGTAACGCGGGCGCTTGGGCTCATCCTCATGCCATTTCTTGGCCACCGGTATGCCTGAAATCATCACATGCTCGATGCGATTGTCGGCCATCGCCTTCAGTAACTCGGGCATGCCGGCGGTTTCCTGAAAGAAATCGACGTAATGCAGGTGTGCATCGCTGTAGGCATATTCGCGGGCCATGACGCCACTGCTCGAAACGGCCAGCAGCCAGGCGAAGATCAGACGGGTCATGGGCACGGGCGGACTCCAGAAAGTTATGAACAGGATAGACCCCGACCGTCGCGTCCGGGTTCACGGCGCATGTGCCGTCAGTTGTCACGGCGGGTTATGCTTTGCCCATCCGTTGCTCAACCTGGAAGACATCATGATCACGCCCCTGACCATTCGCCCACGCGCAGAAGATGTGGAAGGCCAGCCGATTCTTCGCCCGCTGCCGTCCGCCAAGTGTCGCAGCGTCGGACCGTTCGTTTTTTTCGACCACATGCTGCAAACCTCCTACAAAGCCGGTCAAGGCATGAACATTCGTCAGCATCCCCATATCGGGTTGTCGACCCTCACCTATCTGTTCGAAGGGCAGCTCCAGCACAAGGACAGCCTTGGCTCCGATCAAGTGGTGGACGCCGGGGACGTCAGCTGGATGACCGCGGGCAGCGCCATCGCCCATGTCGAGCGCACGCCCGAATCACTGCTGGGCAGCGACTTCGTCATGCACGGCTTGCAAGTCTGGTTGGCCTCGCCCCAATCCCACGAACAGGGGCCTGGACACTACAGCCATCATCCGGCGCACACCCTGCCGGTCAGCGATAACCTGGGGGTAAAGATCCGGATGATCGCCGGGTCGGGTTTTTGCCTGGAATCACCGGTGCCGACGCTGTCCCCGACCCTGTACGCCGAACTGAACCTGCAAACCGCAACGACCCTGCTGATTCCCACCGAGCATGAAGAGCGGGCACTGTATGTGCTCAGCGGCGAGGCGCAGCTGGACGGTGAACCGCTGGAGCGCCACTCGTTGGTGGTGCTCCCGGCCGGGGAACAAATGACACTGTTCGCCGACAGCGACTGCCATGCGGTGCTGTTCGGCGGCGCGCCGCTGGATGGGCCACGTCGGATCAACTGGAATTTCGTCTCCAGCGATCCGGCGCGAATAGACGAAGCCCGCCGGCGTTGGGCGGCCGGGGACTGGCCGACCGTGCCGGGGGAAAGTGAGCGGATCGAATTGCCCTGAATTCAGCGGTGTCTGACAGGCCGCCATCGCGAGCAGGCTCGCTCCCACACTGGACCGTTGCCATTCGCAAATGGCGCGAACACCTCGGTCAAATGTGGGAGCGAGCCTGCTCGCGATAGCAGTCTGGCAGGCGACAGCCTATTCAGCACCAGGCCCAATCTCAGCCCCTGAGCACTTCATCCAGCAAATTATGCATCGACCGGAACGCCCGTGCGGCAACCTTGGCGTCGTACATCATCTTGCCCGGGACATTGGCCTGTGGATCGGTGAACGAATGCACCGCACCACCGTAGCTCAGCAGTTGCCAATCCACCCCGGCGGCGTTCATTTCGTCTTCGAAAGCCGGCAGTTGCTCCTTGGGCACCAATGGGTCCGAGGCGCCATGCATGACCAGCACCGCCCCCTTGATGTTCTGCGCATCCGCCGGATTGGGTGTGTCCAGGGTGCCATGGAACGAAATAGCGGCCTTCAACGGTGCGCCTGTGCGTGCTAGCTCCAGGGAGCAGCAGCCGCCGAAGCAGAAACCGAACGTAGCAAGTCTCGACGCATCGACCTGCGCCTCACCCTGACTTTGCAGTTGCTCGAATGCCGCCTGCATGCGCTTGCGCAACAAGGCACGATCATTCTTGAGCGGCATCATCGCAGCCCCGGCTTCATCGGCATTGGTCGGGCGCACGTCCTGGCCGTAAAGATCGGCGATCAACACAACATAGCCGTTGGCCGCCACTGACCTGGCGATTTCCTCGGCCCCCGCCCCTACGCCCATCCAATTGGGCGCCATCAGCAAACCCGGGCGCGAGCCCTGCTGGCTAACGTCGAAGGCCAGGCGGCCCTCATAGGTTCGACCATCGATCTGATACTCCAGCGAACTAACCGTAACCTGACTCATGACGGACTCCTCTTGAAACGGAACACCAGAAATGAAAAAACCCGCCGAAGCGGGTTTTTCCTGCACTTGATTAAGCTGACAGTTCAACCAACAGCTTGTTCAGGCGGCGCACATAGGCCGCCGGGTCCTTCAGGCTGTCACCCGCCGCCAGGGCGGCCTGATCGAACAGGATGTGCGACAGGTCGCCGAAACGCTCTTCGCTCTGCTCGTTGTCGAGCTTATCCACCAGCGGGTGAGCCGGGTTGAATTCGAAGATCGGCTTGGAGTCCGGGACTTTCTGACCGCTGGCTTCAAGGATCTGCCGCATCTGCAGGCCCAGGTCCTGTTCACCGATGGCCAGGATCGCCGGGGAGTCCGTCAGGCGGTGAGAAACCCGCACTTCGCTGACAGCATCGCCCAGGGCAGTCTTGATCCGCTCAACCAGGCCTTCCTTGCTCTTGGCGACTTCTTCTGCGGCTTTCTTGTCTTCTTCCGAATCCAGGTTACCCAGGTCCAGATCACCACGGGCCACGTCGACAAAGCTCTTGCCGTCGAACTCGCTGAGGTAGCTCATCAGCCATTCGTCGATGCGGTCGGTCAGCAGCAGCACTTCGATGCCTTTCTTGCGGAAGACTTCCAGGTGCGGACTGTTCTTGACCTGTGCATAAGTTTCACCGGTCAGGTAGTAGATCTTGTCCTGACCCTCCTTGGCGCGGGCCAGGTAATCGGCCAGGCCAACGATCTGTTCGCCATCATCACCCTGGGTCGAAGCAAAGCGCAGCAGGCCAGCGATTTTTTCTTTGTTGGCGAAGTCCTCGGCAGGGCCTTCCTTCATCACCTGGCCGAAGTTCTTCCAGAAGCTCTTGTACTGCTCGGGCTCGTTTTTCGCCAGTTTTTCCAGCATGTCCAGAACACGCTTGGTCAGCGCCGACTTCATGGAGTCAATGATCGGGTCTTTCTGCAGGATTTCCCGCGAAACGTTCAGGGACAGGTCATTGGAATCGACCACGCCCTTGATGAAACGCAGGTACAGCGGCAGGAACGATTCGGCCTGGTCCATCACGAATACACGCTGCACGTACAGCTTCAAGCCGCGTGGTGCTTCGCGCTGGTACAGGTCGAACGGCGCACGGGCCGGCACGTACAACAGTGAGTTGTACTCCAGCTTGCCTTCGACCTTGTTGTGGCTCCAGCTCAGCGGGTTCTCGTAATCATGTGCAACGTGCTTGTAGAACTCCTGGTATTCCTCGTCCTTCACCTCAGTGCGCGGACGGGTCCACAGGGCACTGGCGCGGTTGACGGTTTCCCATTCCACTTCGGGCTTTTCTTCGCCTTCGGCAGCGGCGACTTCCTTCGGCAGCTCGATCGGCAACGCGATATGGTCGGAGTACTTCTTGATGATGTTGCGCAGGCGCCAGCCATCGGCGAACTCGTCTTCACCGGACTTGAGGTGCAGCACAATGCGGGTACCGCGATCAGCCTTGTCGACGGTGGCGACTTCAAACTCGCCCTCGCCCTTGGACGACCAATGCACACCTTCGCTCGCAGCGAGGCCGGCACGGCGGCTGAACACTTCGACCTGATCAGCGACGATGAACGCGGAATAGAAACCGACACCGAACTGGCCGATGAGGTGGGAGTCTTTTTTCTGGTCGCCGGAGAGGTTCTTCATGAAATCGGCGGTGCCGGACTTGGCGATGGTGCCCAGGTGAGTGATCACCTCTTCGCGGCTCATGCCGATGCCGTTGTCTTCGAGGGTGACGGTCTTGGCGTCCTTGTCGAAGCTCACGCGGATTTTCAGTTCGGCGCCGCCTTCCAGCAACTCTGGCTTGGACAGGGCTTCGAAACGTAATTTGTCGACAGCGTCAGAGGCGTTCGAAATCAGCTCGCGAAGGAAAATTTCCTTATTCGAATACAGCGAGTGAATCATCAGGTGCAGCAGTTGCTTCACCTCGGTCTGGAAGCCCAGGGTTTCCTTTTGAGTTTCCACGCTCATGGTCATCAAACTCCAAGTGGATGGTGGTGTCCGCCTCGCTGAGATTGGCGGCGGGATGTCCTCAAGGTGGGGGCAACGCTGATGATTTCAAGGGCTATGCGCTTTTGAAGACTCCTGAATCTTGAAATGCGCCCGGGCGGTGGCAATGGGTTCGGCCTCGAGATCCTGCCAGGCGGTGATCGCAACATTGGCTACCCGGCGCCCCTGCCGCCAGACCTGACATCTGGCGAAAGTGTCGCGAAACTGCCCGGCGCGCAGGTAATCCAGGGAGAAATCGATGATTTTCGGCACGCCCGTCGCACGGGTGGCAATCAACAGATACACCGCGGCCGACAACTCCATGAAACCGGCGATGACGCCGCCGTGGATGGCCGGCAATAAAGGGTTACCAATGTTGTCCTTGTTGGCCGGCAGGCGAAACAGCAGCTCCTCGTCCTGACGCGAGCATTCCACGCCGATCAACCGCGCATAAGGAATCGAGGCCAGCAGCAGCGCGTAGTCGCCCCGCTCGCAGGCGTGGCGCAGTTGTTCCTGAGTGATGTCGCTCATGGCTTGTCTACGGCAGCCAGCGGGCCACCCCTTTTGATTCCCTTGGCGTGCTGGCCCAGGCGCATGAAGGTGCCCACCACATGGGCGATAGGTTGTTCGGGGTCGTCCTGATAGGCAAATCCACGGCTGAAGATCACGTCCTGAGTGACCCGATAGCATTGGGCAAAGCCATAGACATCCTTGTTCGGTTCAGCGGCGTGCATGTAGTCGATGCGCAGGTCCAAAGTCGGACAGACCTCGAACTGCGGCAACACACACAACGTCGACATGCCACACGCCGTGTCCATCAACGACGTCAACGCGCCACCATGGATGATGCCCGTAAGGGGGTTGCCGACGATCTGGGGGCTGTAAGGCAGGATCACAGTCAGCCCCTCGGGACTGGCACTGTGCAACTTCAAGCCCAGCACCTGACAATGTCGCAGTGCGGACAGAAAGCGTGTCGCACGCTCAAAAACGGGGTCTTGCGCCATTGGATTTAACGCCTTTATTAATGAGCAGTCGCGGTAACAAGCATGCCCTGTAAAGTTCCGTTCCCATACAAAGTTATATATCTGTAGCAAAAGAGGAACTTAATCCAAGGGGGGGCGTTCAAAAGGCCAGTAGTTATTTCCATAAGGAGAAACACCCCATGCGTAAGACTTTAGCTATTGCCTTGATGTTGGCCGCCTCCCTCGGTCTCGCTGCCTGCGATAAAAAATCCGAGGACAAAGCTCAAGATGCCAACGAACACGCTGAGCAAGCTCAGGAAAAAATGAGCGAAGCACAGGATAAAGTGAACGACGCAGCGAAAGAAAACGCCGAAGCCGCCAAAGATCAGGCCGAATCGAACGAAGCTGCTACACAGGAACAAGCACCTGCAACAGCGCCCGCCACCGCACCGGCAACCAACTAATACGGTTTGGGCATATAAAGAAACCCGCCTAGCGCGGGTTTTCTTTTGTCTGCGATTTGGTAGTGACCGTTCTGTCAGGCCGGGTCCTTGCCTACATCAGGCAATGGCGCCTCGGTGGGGGTGTAAACCATGACCTGCAGCACGTCGGAGTGAAACTCCCGGCGGTACAGCACCAACACCACGCCTGCACTCATCAACATGAACAACCAGGGGCTGACGAACCACGCCAACATGGTCATGCCGAAATAATAAGCGCGCAGGCCAAAATTGAACTGGTTAGCCGCCATGGAGATCACCCGCGCCGCCCTGAGCGCGAAGGCCTTGCGTTCCTGCGCCGATACATGTCGCTCGCCGATCATTGGCGCCGATCCCACCAGAACCGCCGCGAAGTTGTATTGGCGCATGCACCAGCTAAAGGTGAAGAAGGCATACACAAACACCAGCGCCAGGCACAGCAACTTGGCCTCGGACATGCCTTGGGACGCCTGCTGCACCATCGGCAAATCGGCCAACAACGACACCGCACGATCGGACGCCCCAAGCACCGTCAGGATGCCCGCCAGGATGATCAGCGTGCTGGAGGCGAAGAAGGACGCGTTGCGCTCCAGGTTGCCGATCACGCTGGCGTCGGCGATACGGTTTTCGCGCAGCAACATGCGGCGCATCCAGTCTTCGCGATACAAGTGCATGACGCTGGCCAGACAGGCCGTATCGCGAGCTTTCAACGACGCATAACGGGTGTAGCCGCCCCAGCAGACGACGAACCAGACAGCGGCCAGAAGATGGATCAGATTGGCTTGGATGAATGACATGTAATTCCTTATCTGACGAAGAACATGGAGCAGCTTGCGATTGACCTTGCTCAGTCCACAGGGCCGGCACAAGCCTTTCAAGACAATGCTTCGACGTTAGTCCAAGGAAAAAGACACTGCACTCGCGCCATAAAAAATGCCCCGTATCGATGGATACGGGGCATTGGTTTTTTACCGGTGGGCCCACTCGTGGCAGGCCGCGGCAACTCAGGCCAAGGCTTCGCTGCGCTTGCCCAGCAGACGATCACACACCAACGCAACCGCCAGGGTCATCACCGACGGCACGAGCCAGGCCAGGCCCTGCTCGCTCAATGGCAGGTGGGCCATTTGCGTCGGCATCCAATCCGCCAGTCCGGCGCCTTTAAGCGCATCGATCAGGCCGAACAGGAACGACACCAGCATGACCGGGCCGACAATGCGCCCCTGCTCATGCCAGAAGTCCTTGCAGAAGCTCAGGGCCACCAAGGCAATGCACGGTGGGTAAATCGCGGTCAGAACCGGGATCGAGAAAGCGATCAGCTTGGTCAGTCCGAGGTTCGACACCAGCAGCGAAAACGCCGCCAGGATGACCACCAATGTTTTGTACGACAGCGGCAAGACACGGCTGAAGTACTCGGCACAGGCGCACGTCAGGCCAACTGCAGTGACCAGGCACGCCAGGGAAATCAGCACCGCCAGGAAACCGCTGCCCAGGCTGCCGAACGTGTGTTGCACATAGGCATGCAGCACAGCCGCGCCGTTTGTCGCGCCCGCAGCCACTTCATGGCTGCCAGATCCCAGGCGGAACAGACTGACATAGACCAGCGCCAGCCCGACCCCGGCGATCAGCCCGGCGATGATGGCGTAGCGGGTGATCAAGGCAGGCGATTCAACGCCCCGGGAACGGATCGCATTGACGATGACGATGCCAAACACCAATGCGCCCAGAGTATCCATAGTCAGGTAACCGTTGATGAACCCTTGGGAGAATGGCGCGGCCACGTATTGCGGTGTCGCCACGCCGATATCGCCGGCGGGC
Source organism: Pseudomonas sp. PICF6 (assembly GCF_009831705.1). Taxonomy (NCBI): domain Bacteria; kingdom Pseudomonadati; phylum Pseudomonadota; class Gammaproteobacteria; order Pseudomonadales; family Pseudomonadaceae; genus Pseudomonas; species Pseudomonas sp. PICF6. The sequence continues at coordinate 180,631 of NZ_WUUD01000022.1, forward strand.
AAGGCAAACGCGGCAATGCCCAGCACGGCCAGGGCGATGATTTTCAGCGGAGCAAGGAATCGCCCGACGGTGTCCAGCAAGCGACCGGGATAGAGCGAGATGAAGAACACCAGCAGGAAATACACCGCACTGTAGAGAAACAGCGCCAGCGGGCTTTCACCGGTCAACGGCGCCAGCCCGACTTCGAAGGAGACTGTGGCGGTGCGCGGAGTGGCGAACAGCGGCCCGACGGCCAGGTAGCACACAGCCGCCAGCAGGCCACCGGCCACCTTGCCGATAGGACTGCTCAAGGCATCCATCGCCCCACCGACCTTGGCCAGCGCAACGACGGTGATGACCGGTAGCCCGACCGCCGTGACCAGAAAGCCCAGCGCCGCCATCCAGACATGGGGCCCGGACTGCAAACCGACAATCGGCGGGAAGATGATGTTGCCAGCCCCGACGAACAGGGCAAAGGTCATGAAACCAAGCGCCAGGATGTCCTGGCCTTTCAACACTTTCATTTTAAGGAAACCACACTGCTGAATCGGAATTTAGAGAGGGACTTCCCTTGAGGGTGGAGGGAAATGCTGCCGATCCGTATAAGACCAACCCGTTTAGCGCACCGCGTCCTTGTGAGCCACAGTCGCAAAAATGGCGGCTAGCCTAACGAATTAGTGCGAATAACGCACTGTTACAGGGCGAACTATCCGATACACGACATTTCCGTGTCGCGTTTTTGCATCTAAATGGGTTGCTGATTGCAATTCCCTCATCCGAAAACGACAAAGGCCACCCGAAGGTGGCCTTTGTTGCTGGAACAAAAAAGTCAGCCGAAGCTTACTTCTTCATTTCCCAGCCAGTCAGCTCGGCCAGGGCCTTGCCGATGTCTGCCAGCGAACGCACGGTTTTCACGCCTGCGTCTTGCAGAGCGGCGAATTTCTCGTCCGCAGTGCCTTTGCCGCCAGAGATGATTGCACCAGCATGGCCCATGCGCTTGCCCGGAGGAGCAGTCACACCCGCGATGTAGGAAACAACCGGCTTGGTCACGTTAGCCTTGATGTAGGCAGCCGCTTCTTCTTCAGCCGAACCGCCGATCTCACCGATCATGACGATCGCTTCGGTCTTCGGGTCTTCCTGGAACAGCTTCAGGATGTCGATGAAGTTGGAGCCCGGGATCGGGTCACCGCCGATGCCGACGCAAGTCGACTGACCGAAACCGGCGTCAGTGGTCTGCTTGACGGCTTCGTAAGTCAGGGTGCCGGAACGGGAAACGATACCGACCTTGCCTGGCAAGTGAATGTGACCTGGCATGATGCCGATCTTGCATTCGCCTGGAGTGATCACGCCTGGGCAGTTAGGACCGATCAGGGTGATACCCAGCTCGTCGCACTTGACCTTGGCTTCCAGCATGTCGATGGTCGGGATGCCTTCGGTGATGCAGACGATCAGCTTGATGCCGCCGAACGCTGCTTCAAGGATGGAATCCTTGCAGAAAGGAGCTGGAACGTAGATCACGCTGGCGGTGGCGCCAGTGGCAGCAACAGCGTCTTTGACGGTGTTGAAGACAGGCAGGCCCAGGTGTTCGGTGCCGCCTTTGCCCGGCGTTACGCCACCAACCATCTTGGTGCCGTATTCCAGAGCTTGCTGGGTGTGGAAACTACCTTGCGAACCGGTAATACCCTGGCAGATAACCTTGGTGTCTTTATTGATCAGGACGCTCATTATTTGCCCTCCGCAGCTTTAACGACTTGTTGAGCAGCGTCGGTCAGGCTGGTAGCAGCGATGATGTTCAAACCGCTTTCTGCCAGTACTTTAGCGCCCAGCTCAGCGTTGTTGCCTTCGAGGCGAACAACAACCGGGATTTTCACGCCGACTTCTTTCACGGCGCCGATGATGCCTTCGGCAATCATGTCGCAACGAACGATGCCGCCGAAGATGTTGACCAGTACTGCAGCGACGTTAGTGTCGGACAGGATGATCTTGAACGCTTCGGTTACGCGTTCCTTGGTAGCACCACCGCCCACGTCGAGGAAGTTGGCTGGCTTGCCGCCATGCAGGTTGACGATGTCCATGGTACCCATGGCCAGGCCAGCACCGTTGACCATGCAGCCGATGTTGCCTTCCAGGGCCACGTAGTTCAGTTCGAACTTGGCAGCGTGCGCTTCGCGCGGATCGTCTTGCGACGGATCGTGGAAAGTCTTCAGCTTAGGCTGACGGTACATGGCGTTGGCGTCGATGTTGATCTTGGCATCGAGGCAGTGCAGATCGCCGTCGGCCTTGATCACCAGCGGGTTCACTTCCAGCAGCGCCAGGTCGTGGTCCTGGAACAGCTTGGCCAGGCCTACGAAGATCTTGGCGAACTGAGTGACCTGCTTGCCTTCCAGGCCCAGCTGGAATGCCAGCTCGCGACCCTGGAATGGCTGGGCGCCAACCAGTGGATCGATGGTGGCCTTGAGGATTTTCTCAGGGGTATCGTGAGCGATTTTCTCGATGTCCACGCCACCTTCGGTGGAAGCCATGAACACGATACGGCGGCTCGAACGGTCAACGACAGCGCCCAGGTACAGCTCTTTAGCGATATCAGTGCACGATTCAACCAGGATCTTGGTGACTGGCTGACCGTTGGCGTCAGTCTGGTAGGTCACCAGACGCTTGCCCAGCCACTGCTGTGCGAAGGCTTTGGCGTCTTCTTTGCTGCGAACCAGCTTGACGCCGCCCGCTTTACCGCGACCACCGGCGTGAACCTGGGCTTTGACAACCCATTCGCTGCCGCCGATTTTGTCGCAAGCTTCTGCTGCCGCTTCCGGGGTGTCTACCGCGTAGCCGGTGGATACTGGCAGGCCGTACTCAGCGAACAGCTGCTTACCCTGATACTCGTGAAGATTCATGCTTATTACCGTCTTCGTTAGGTACTGCGCATTCGGTGCTGCACCGTTATGGTGCCGCACCACCTGTGACTGCTGCTTGCGTAGCGTTCCGGTTGACCGGTGCCGCTACGCAAGGCTGCGTCCAGCGGATATTCCGCGGTGAGTCTTGCTCGCAAGGCTCACGACGGGCCATACCGCCGTGGTTTCTTATTGTCTATTAACGCTTTTTGCGGTTGGCCACGTGGATGGCACCGCCATTTACGGCCAGGGCCGCTTCGTGCAAGGCTTCGGACAGGGTCGGATGGGAGAAGACCATCATGCCCAGATCTTCAGCGCTGGTGCCGAATTCCATGCCGATCGCGCCTTGCTGTACCAGCTCGGCAGCGCTTGGGCCAATCACGTGAACGCCCAATACGCGATCCGTCTTGGCATCAGCGATGACTTTCACGAAACCACCGGTATCGTTGGCTGCCATGGCACGGCCGGAGGCTGCGAACGGGAAGGTGCCGACGTTAACTTCAACACCTTCGTTTTTCAAGGTTTGCTCGGTCTTGCCGACCCATGCGATTTCCGGGTGGGTGTAGATAACCGACGGGATCAGGTCGTAGTTGATCTGGGCTTTGTGGCCCTTGATGCGCTCGACCACCATGATGCCTTCCTCGGACGCTTTGTGCGCCAGCATCATGCCGCGTACCACGTCACCGATGGCGTAGACACCCGGAACGTCGGTTGCGCATTGCTCGTCAACCGCGATGAAGCCGCGCTCATCGAGGGTCACGCCGCAATCGGCGGACAGCAGGTCAGTGGTCACTGGGCGACGGCCAACCGCAACGATCAGTTTGTCGAAAGTGATGGTCTGTTCGCCGTTGGCGTCGGTGTAGTTCACCACGACTTCTTCGCCGTTGACCTTGGAGCCGGTCACGCGAGCGCCCAGCTTGATGTCCAGGCCTTGCTTGGTCAGGGTTTTCAGCGCTTCCTTGGAAACCGCGGTGTCGGCGGCCATCAGGAAGGTGTCCAGTGCTTCGAGGACGGTTACTTGCGCGCCCAGGCGCGACCAGACCGAACCCAGCTCCAGACCGATAACACCCGCGCCGATCACGCCCAGGCGTTTTGGTACGGATTGGAACTCCAGAGCGCCGGTCGAATCGACGATCACGTTCTGGTCCACCGGAGCCGGCGGAATGTCGATCGGACGCGAGCCCGGTGCCAGGATGACGTTCTCGGCTTCGATCACTTCAACCGAGCCGTCTGGCTTGGTCACTTCGACCTTCTTGCCCATCAGCAGCTTGCCGTGGCCCTGGATCGAGGTCACGCCATTGGCCTTGAACAGGGTGGCAACGCCAGAGGTCAGGCCTTTGACGATGTTGGCCTTGCGGCCAACCATGGCAGGTACGTCAATGGTGACGTTTTCGCGGTTGACACCGCCAATGCCGTGGATGGCCAAGCCATCCTGCGCTTCATGGAACTTCCAGGAGCTGTCCAGCAGCGCCTTGGACGGAATGCAACCGACGTTCAGGCAAGTACCGCCGAGGGCCAGTTTGCCCTCCTTGTCGGTGTATTTCTCGATGCAGGCAGTGGTGAGGCCCAGTTGCGCAGCCTTGATGGCCGCTACGTAGCCGCCAGGGCCCGCACCAATCACTACCACGTCGAATTTCTGAGTCATGAGTCATTCCTTCTCGAATCAAACCGGACGGTCACTTGTGGAGACCGTCGTGGGACGAAACCGGTTATTTCAGCAAGAGGCCGGTCAACCGACCGGCCCTTGCGGCGAATCAGATATCCAGCAGCAGACGAGCCGGATCTTCAAGCAGGTTCTTGATGGTTACCAGGAAAGTCACGGCTTCTTTACCGTCGATCAGACGGTGATCGTAGGACAATGCCAGGTACATCATCGGACGAATCACGACCTGACCATTGATCGCCATCGGGCGTTGCAGGATGTTGTGCATGCCCAGGATCGCCGCTTGTGGCGGGTTGACGATCGGGGTCGACATCATCGAACCGAATGTACCACCGTTGGTGATGGTGAACGTACCGCCGGTCATCTCTTCGATGGACAGCTTGCCGTCACGGGCTTTCTTGCCGAAGGTGGCGATGCCGCCTTCGATTTCAGCCAGGCTCATCAGTTCGGCGTTACGCAGGACCGGAACCACCAGGCCACGGTCGCTGGAGACCGCGACACCGATGTCGGCGTAACCGTGGTAAACGATGTCGGAACCGTCGATCGACGCGTTGACGGCCGGGAAGCGCTTGAGTGCTTCAGTGGCAGCCTTGACGAAGAACGACATGAAGCCCAGGCGTACGCCGTTGTGGCTCTTCTCGAACAGGTCCTTGTACTTCGAACGCAGGGCCATGACTTCGGTCATGTCGACTTCGTTGAAGGTGGTCAGCATCGCCATGTTCGACTGGGCTTCAACCAGACGCTCGGCAACCTTGGCGCGCAGGCGGGTCATCGGAACGCGTTTTTCAACGCGATCACCGGCAGCGAAAACCGGAGCGGCAGCGGCAGGCGCGGCAGCCTTGGCTGGCGCAGCGGCCGGAGCGGCTTTCTTGGCGGCAACCGCGGCAACCACGTCTTCCTTGGTCACACGACCACCCTTGCCGGTGCCGGCAACGGAAGCGATGTTGATGCCATTCTCTTCAGCCAGCTTGCGAGCAGCGGGAGCGGCGACTGGATCGTCTTCGCCGCCAGCGGCAGGAGCAGCAGCCTGAGCGGCGGCCGGTGCGGCAGCAGCAGCCGGAGCAGCGGCAGCAGCGCCGCCCGCTTCGATGGAGCCCAGCACTTCGGCCGACAGAACGGTGTCGCCTTCGTTCTTGACGATGGCGCCCAGGACGCCGTCAGCTTCGGCCAACACTTCCAGGACAACTTTGTCGGTTTCGATGTCGACGATCAGTTCGTCGCGCTTGACCGCGTCGCCCGGTTTTTTGTGCCAGGTGGCAATCGTGCCATCGGCAACCGATTCCGGGAAAGTGGGGGCTTTGATCTCGATAGCCATTATCTGTGGTTCCTTAAATTCGGTTTCAGGTGCGCGAAGGCATTAAACGGTAAAGGCATCTTGCAGCAGTTGTTCCTGCTGCTCGGCGTGCATCGATGCATAACCACAAGCAGGTGCAGCAGAAGCGTCACGGCCGGCGTACTCAAGTACGAGCGACTTGTCGTGAGCGCTGATGATGCGGCGCATGTGATGTTGACTGCAGTACCACGCACCCTGGTTCATCGGCTCTTCCTGGCACCAGACGATGTGCTTCAGGTTTTTGTACGGAGCCAGGATTTCGACCAGGTCGTCCTCCGGGAACGGGTACAGCTGCTCGAGACGCACGATGGCGATATCGTCACGGCCTTCGGCACGGCGTTTTTCCAGCAAGTCGTAATAGACCTTGCCGCTGCACAGAACCACGCGACCGACGTTGGCCGGATCCTGAGCGTCGATTTCCGGGATAACGGTCTGGAACGAGCCTTCGGCCAGATCTTCCAGAGTCGAGATCGCCAGCTTGTGACGCAGCAATGACTTCGGTGTCAGCACTACAAGCGGCTTGCGCAGCGGGCGAATCACCTGACGGCGCAGCAAGTGGTAGATCTGAGCCGGGGTCGTCGGTACGCACACCTGGATGTTGTGCTCGGCGCACAGCTGCAGGTAACGCTCCAGACGTGCCGAAGAGTGCTCCGGCCCCTGCCCTTCATAACCGTGTGGCAACAGCATGGTCAGACCGCAGAGACGGCCCCACTTGTGCTCGCCGCTGGTGATGAACTGGTCGACAACCACCTGGGCACCGTTGGCGAAGTCGCCGAACTGGGCTTCCCAGATCACCAGCGCATTCGGCTCGGTGGTGGAGTAGCCATATTCGAACGCCAGGACGGCTTCCTCGGACAGCAGCGAGTCGTACAGGTCGAAACGTGGCTGGCCTTTGTACAGGTGTTGCAGCGGGATGTAGGTGCTGGCGTCTTTCTGGTTGTGCAACGCCGCGTGACGGTGCGAGAAAGTGCCGCGGCCTACGTCCTGGCCGGTGATGCGCACAGGGTGACCTTCGAACGCCAGGGTCGCGTATGCCATGGTTTCGGCATAACCCCAGTTGATCGGCAGGCCGCCGGCTTGCATCTTCTGCCGGTCTTCGTAGATTTTCGCGACCTGACGCTGAACCACGAAGCCTTCCGGAATTTCCAGCAGCTTGGCGGACAGTTCCTGCAAGGTCTTGAGATCAAAACGAGTGTCGTGACGAGCGGTCCAGGCATGACCCAGATACGGGCGCCAGTCGACGAACAGCTCTTTGTTCGGCTCTTTGACCAGGCTTTTTACAACATGCAGGCCATTGTCCAGGGCATTGCGATATTCATCGACTTTTTCCTGGACGCGCTCAGCGTCCAGCACACCGCTCTGGGTCAGGCGCTCGGCATACAGCTCACGGGTGGTGCGCTGCTTGGCGATCTGCTGGTACATCAGAGGCTGGGTGCCGCTTGGCTCGTCGGCCTCGTTGTGGCCGCGACGACGGTAGCAGACCAGGTCGATCACCACGTCACGCTTGTACTGCATGCGGTAGTCGATGGCCAACTGGGTCACGAACAGCACGGCTTCCGGGTCATCGCCATTCACATGGAGAATCGGCGCCTGGATCATCTTCGCAACGTCAGTGCAGTACTCGGTGGAACGCGAGTCTTCCGGGTTGCTGATGGTGAAGCCGACCTGGTTGTTGATCACCAGGTGAATGGTACCGCCGGTCTTGAAGCCGCGAGTCTGCGACATCTGGAAGGTTTCCATGACCACGCCCTGACCTGCGAATGCAGCGTCACCGTGGATGGAAATCGGCAGGACTTTTTCGCCAGTCGGGTCGTTGCGACGATCCTGACGGGCACGGACCGAACCCTCGACCACCGGAGAAACGATTTCCAGGTGGGACGGGTTGAAGGCCATCGCCAGGTGAACTTCGCCACCGGTGGTCATCACGTTGGACGAGAAACCCTGGTGATACTTGACGTCACCGGAGCCCAGCTCGACCTTCTTCTTGCCTTCGAACTCGTCGAACAGCTCGCGCGGGTTCTTGCCGAAGGTGTTGACCAGCACGTTCAGACGGCCGCGGTGGGCCATGCCGATGACGACTTCCTTGGTGCCGTAGGAACCGGAGCGCTGGATCAGTTCGTCCAGCAGCGGGATCAGGCTTTCGCCACCTTCCAGGCCGAAACGCTTGGTGCCCGGGTATTTGGTGCCCAGGTACTTTTCCAGGCCTTCGGCGGCAGTGACGCGCTCGAGCAAGTGGCTCTTGACGTCAGCGGAGAAGGTCGGACGGCCACGAACGCTTTCCAGACGCTGCTGGAACCACTGGCGCTGCTCGGAATCGACGATGTGCGTAAATTCGGCACCGATGGTGCGGCAATATGTCTGCTGCAACGCTTCGTGAATTTCGCGTAGGCTCGCTTCCTCTTTGCCGATGAACAGGTCGCCGGCACGGAAGGTCGTATCAAGATCGGCATTGGTCAAGCCGTAATGAGTGATCGACAGGTCTGCAGGTGCAGGACGCTGCCACAGCCCCAGCGGGTCCAGCTGGGCTGCCTGGTGGCCGCGCATCCGGTAGGCCTGGATCAGTCGCAGCACTTCAACTTGCTTCTTCTCGTGCTCACTGCTCACGCTGCCGGCAGACACCGGTTGAGCGCGGCGCTGGTTCTTTGCCAGCAGCACGAAATGATCGCGAATTGTCGAGTGCGAAACATCAGTGGCAGAGTTACCGTCAGCCGGCAACTTCTGAAAGTAGGTGCGCCACTCTTCTGGCACAGCGTTAGGGTCGTGCAGGTAGAGCTCGTAGAGCTCTTCCACATAGGCAGCGTTACCACCGGAGAGGTGGGCACTGTTCCACATGCGCTGCATCACGCTTTCTTGCATGCTTGGTCACCCTCGATTTGGGGAACACCATCGGCGAAAACACCGAGCAAACTTGCAGAAGTCCGAATGCAGCGACCAAAACAAGCCACTTAGGATCACGCTGATAGTCCGGGTACCAGCCCGGATGCCCCTGCTTGTCTCATTTCTTCAAAATAAGAACTGCCGCTTTGTGAGCGGCGGTTCTGGTTATAGCCAGGACGCGGGTTGAAGCCCACGCCCCGACCTGTACGGGTACAGCGGTTCTACGGGTACAGCAGCTGAATCACACGCCGCTTTGCAGCAGCATGTTACGTACGTGACCGATGGCCTTAGTCGGGTTCAGGCCTTTCGGGCAGACGTTGACGCAGTTCATGATCCCGCGGCAGCGGAATACGCTGAACGGGTCATCCAGTGCAGCCAGACGCTCGGACGTCTTGGTGTCGCGGCTGTCTGCCAGGAAGCGATACGCTTGCAGCAGAGCGGCCGGGCCCAGGAATTTGTCCGGGTTCCACCAGAAGGATGGGCACGAGGTCGAGCAGCAGGCGCACAGGATGCACTCGTACAGACCGTCGAGCTTTTCACGCTCTTCCGGGGACTGCAGACGTTCGATGGCCGGAGCCGGCGAATCGTTCTGCAGGAATGGCTTCACCTTCTCGTATTGCTTGTAGAAGATGCTCATATCGACGACCAGGTCACGAATAACCGGCAAACCTGGCAGCGGACGAACGATCAGCTTGTTGCCCTTGACCACGGCGGACAGCGGCGTGATGCACGCCAGGCCGTTCTTGCCGTTGATGTTCATGCCGTCGGAGCCGCAAACGCCCTCGCGGCAGGAACGACGGTAGGAAAAACCTTCGTCCTGCTCTTTGATCAGGGCCAGCACGTCCAGCACCATCAGGTCTTTACCACCGGTATCGACCTGGAAATCCTGCATGAACGGCGCGGCGTCCTGATCAGGGTTGTAGCGATAAACACTGACTTGCAACATGGCGGCCACCCTTAGTAAGTCCGGATCTTGGGTTCAAACGTCGGAACGGTCTTCGGCGAGAAGTTCACCGCACGCTTGGCGACACGTTTTTCACCCGGGAAGAACAAGGTGTGGCACAACCAGTTTTCGTCATCACGGTCTTCAAAGTCTTCGCGGGCATGGGCACCACGGGACTCTTTGCGCACTTCTGCCGCGATGGCGGTGGCTTCGGCCACTTCCAGCAGGTTCTGCAGTTCCAGCGCTTCGATACGTGCGGTGTTAAACGCCTGCGACTTATCGTTGATCTTCACGTTGGCGATTCGTTCACGCAATTGAGCCAGCTGAGCGATACCCTTCTGCATGTACTCGCCGGTACGGAACACACCGAAGTAGTTTTGCATGCAGTTTTGCAGCTCGCGACGCAGGGTCGCCACGTCTTCGCCTTCGGTACGCTCATTCAGAGCGGACAGACGCGCCAGGGCGGCTTCGATGTTGGCGTCGGTGGCATCGTCATACTCGATACCCTCGGTCAGCGCTTTTTCCAGGTGCAGGCCGGCAGCGCGACCGAATACCACCAGGTCGAGCAGCGAGTTGCCGCCCAGACGGTTGGCACCGTGAACCGATACGCAAGCCACTTCACCCACTGCGAACAGGCCAGGGATGATTTCGTCCACGCCTTCGGCGTTCTGGGTGATCGCCTGGCCGTGAATGTTGGTGGCAACGCCGCCCATCATATAGTGGCAGGTTGGAACTACTGGAACCGGCGCAACGACAGGGTCGACGTGAGCGAAGGTCTTCGACAGTTCGCAAATGCCTGGCAGACGGCTGTGCAGCACTTCCTCGCCCAGGTGGTCGAGCTTGAGCATCACGTGGTCGCCATTCGGACCGCAACCGTTGCCGGCGATGATTTCTTTCACCATCGAACGGGCAACTACGTCGCGACCGGCAAGGTCTTTGGCGTTCGGAGCATAACGCTCCATGAAACGCTCGCCGTGCTTGTTGATCAGGTAACCGCCTTCACCGCGGCAACCTTCGGTGACCAGTACACCGGCGCCGGCGATGCCGGTCGGGTGGAACTGCCACATTTCGATGTCTTGTACCGGCACGCCAGCACGCAGCGCCATGCCGACACCGTCACCGGTGTTGATCAGGGCGTTGGTGGTGGACGCGTAGATACGGCCGGCACCGCCAGTCGCCAACACGGTAGCCTTGGCGCGGATGTAGGTGGTTTCGCCGGTTTCGATGCAGATCGCGATCACCCCGACGAAAGCGCCATCCTGGTTTTTCACCAGGTCAACGGCGTAGTACTCGTTCAGGAACGTGGTACCGGCTTTCAGGTTGCCCTGATAAAGGGTGTGCAGCAGTGCGTGACCGGTACGGTCGGACGCCGCGCAAGTACGCGCAGCCTGGCCGCCCTTGCCGTAGTCCTTGGACTGACCGCCGAACGGACGCTGGTAGATACGGCCGGTTTCGGTACGCGAGAACGGCAGGCCCATGTGGTCCAGTTCGAAAACCGCAGCCGGACCTTCCTGACACATGTATTCGATAGCGTCCTGGTCACCGATGTAGTCGGAACCCTTGACGGTATCGTACATGTGCCAGCGCCAGTCATCGTTCGGGTCAGCCGAAGCGATGGCACAGGTGATGCCGCCCTGGGCGGAAACAGTGTGCGAACGGGTCGGGAAAACCTTGGTGATCACGGCAGTCTTGTGACCGCCCTGTGCCAGTTGCAGCGCAGCGCGCATGCCGGCACCGCCGCCACCAATAATGATGGCGTCGAAAGAAATCGTAGGAATGTTAGCCATGAATCAGATACCCCAAAGAATCTGCACACCCCAGACGAAGTACGCAAACATCGCGACGCCGCATACTGCCTGGAAGAGGAAACGTACGGCAGTCGCCGACTTGCCGAACGCCATCGGCGTCAGGTAGTCGGTCGCGATGGTCCACATGCCGACCCAGGCGTGAGCGCCCAGTGCGACAAGCGACAGCAGACTGAAGATACGCATCCAGTTGTTTGCGAACAGTTCGTGCCATTGGGCATAGCCAAGGCCAGGGTTTGCTACGACATATCCGATCAGGAAAATGAAGTAAGCCGCGAGAACGACCGCAGACACACGCTGCGCCATCCAGTCATAGAGGCCCGAACGGGAAAGGTTCGTGACGTTGGTTACCATATCCAGACTCCTGCCAGAACGATTACCACCACGGAAACGGCGATAACGATTTTCGAGCCCAGCTTGCCGCCTTCCAGCGTCTCACCGATGCCCATGTCCATGATCAAGTGGCGCACACCGGCAACCAGGTGATACAGCAAGGCGGACAGGATGCCCCAAATCACTAGCTTGGCTAGCGGACTGGTCAGACACGCTTTCACCTGACCGAAGCCTTCTTCCGAGTCGAGCGACTTGTCCAATGCATAAAGCATGATGGCCAGGCTGACGAAGAGAATGACACCGGAGATACGGTGAAGAATGGACGTGTAAGCAGTGACTGGGAGTTTGATGGTCCTTAGGTCTAGGTTTACAGGTCGTTGGCTTTTCACGGCTTTTTTTCACACTGAAGAGCCCCTAACAATCAGGGCAAAGTTGTTGGGGCGCGCACTGGTCAGGTACTCACCACCCAGGGAGTGACGACCCCCAAGAAAGCAGGCCCAAAAGCCCCTGGCGGTCGGTGGCCGAGTATAGACAGTTAGGCTACTAATGACAACGCGTTCACCTTCCCCTAATAGCGCATTGCACATATGAAGCAAAAGGCGTAAACGGCAGGCAATTTCGCGGAAAAAGTCCGGTTAAAGCCTTCTGGAGCAAGACTTTAGGCAAATTGACATTCGAATTTATCTCACTATAGTGGTGCGGGCCCTGCGTGGGGGGTCTGTCTGATGATTCCAAGCATTAATAGGAGGCCACATGGCTGACAAAAAAGCGCAGTTGATCATCGAGGGCGCAGCCCCCGTCGAGCTGCCCATTTTAACCGGCACCGTTGGTCCCGATGTAATCGACGTACGGGGCCTGACGGCCACGGGCCGTTTCACCTTTGACCCGGGTTTCATGTCGACCGCTTCGTGCGAGTCGAAAATCACCTATATCGACGGCGACAACGGCATCCTGCTGCACCGCGGCTACCCGATCGAACAACTGGCTGAAAAGTCGGACTACCTGGAAACCTGCTACCTGCTGCTCAACGGCGAGCTGCCAACCGCAGAGCAAAAGGCCCAGTTCGTCAGCACCGTGAAGAACCACACCATGGTTCACGAACAGTTGAAGACCTTCTTCAACGGCTTCCGTCGCGATGCCCACCCGATGGCCGTCATGTGCGGCGTTGTCGGCGCCCTCTCGGCCTTCTACCACGACTCCCTGGACATCAATAACCCCCAGCATCGCGAAATCTCCGCGATCCGCCTGGTGGCAAAGATGCCGACCCTGGCAGCCATGGTCTACAAGTACTCCATGGGCCAGCCCATGATGTACCCGCGCAACGACCTGACTTATGCAGAAAACTTCCTGCATATGATGTTCAACACCCCGTGCGAGATCAAACCGATCAGCCCGGTGCTCGCCAAGGCCATGGACCGGATCTTCATCCTCCACGCCGACCACGAGCAGAACGCCTCCACGTCCACCGTGCGCCTGGCCGGCTCCTCGGGTGCCAACCCGTTCGCCTGTATCGCCGCCGGTATCGCCGCACTCTGGGGCCCAGCCCACGGCGGTGCCAACGAAGCGGTATTGACCATGCTCGATGAAATCGGCGATGTCTCGAACATCGACAAGTTCATCGCCAAGGCCAAGGACAAGAACGATCCGTTCAAGCTGATGGGCTTCGGTCACCGGGTCTACAAGAACCGCGACCCGCGCGCCACCGTCATGAAGCAGACCTGCGACGAAGTGCTCAAGGAACTGGGGATCAAGAACGATCCGCAACTCGAACTGGCCATGCGCCTGGAAGAGATCGCCCTGACCGACCCGTACTTCATCGAACGCTCGCTGTACCCGAACGTCGACTTCTACTCGGGGATCATCCTCAAGGCGATCGGCATTCCAACCAGCATGTTCACCGTGATCTTCGCCCTGGCGCGGACCGTGGGCTGGATCTCCCACTGGAAGGAAATGCTCTCCAGCCCGTACAAGATCGGCCGCCCGCGCCAGTTGTACACCGGCTACGAGTCGCGTGACATCACCCAGCTGGAAGACCGCAAGTAAGACCTGCCTTGCAATGAGGTCTTGAGCTGCACCGAAACAGCCCCTGCTTCTTATATAAGAGCAGGGGCTGTTTTGTTTGTGCCTCTTTTCATCTGATCCAGAAGCGGCATTGACAGGTCCGACGTCATCGCGAGCAAGCTCGCTCCCACAGTTGACCTGTTGTGAACACAGAACCTGTACTCACTGAAAATCCCCTGTGGGAGCGAGCTTGCTCGCGATGACGGCAGCCCTGCCATCCTTAAACCCGGCACAAAAAAATACCCCAGCCTCTCGACCGGGGTATTTCTTCAAGCACTTCTCGCTACATCAATGGTTAACCGCCCCACTCGCCCCCAGGCCAGTCTGCGAACGCACAAACTGCGGGAAGAACAGTGCACGCTCGTTCACACCTTCAGCCGACTTGTCGGTGACGGAGAAGAACCAGATGCCGACGAAGGCAATGGCCATCGAGAACAGCGCAGGGTATTCATACGGGAAGATCGCCTTCTCGTGACCCAGGATCTGCACCCAGATGGTCGGACCGAGCACCATCAGGCCCACCGCACTGACCAGGCCCAGCCAGCCGCCGATCATGGCGCCACGGGTGGTCAGCTTCTTCCAGTACATCGAAAGCAGCAGTACCGGGAAGTTGCAGCTTGCCGCGATGGAGAACGCCAGGCCCACCATGAACGCGATGTTCTGCTTCTCGAACAGGATGCCCAGGCCGATCGCCAGCACCGCCAGGGCGATGGTGGTGATCTTCGACACGCGGATCTCATCCTTCTCGTTGGCTTTGCCTTTCTTGACGACACTGGCATACAGGTCATGGGACACCGCCGAGGCACCGGCCAGGGTCAGACCCGCCACTACCGCCAGGATGGTGGCAAAGGCTACGGCCGAGATGAAGCCCAGGAAGATGCTGCCACCCACCGCGTCAGCCAGGTGCACCGCCGCCATGTTGTTGCCACCCAGCAAGGCACCTGCCGCGTCCTTGAAGGCCGGGTTGGTGCTGACCAGCAGGATCGCGCCGAAGCCGATGATGAAGGTCAGGATGTAGAAGTAACCGATGAAGCCAGTGGCGTACAGCACGCTCTTGCGAGCTTCCTTGGCGTCACTCACGGTGAAGAAGCGCATCAGAATGTGCGGCAGGCCAGCGGTACCGAACATCAGCGCCAGACCCAGGGAGAACGCCGAGATCGGATCCTTGACCAGGCCACCAGGGCTCATGATCGCTTCACCCTTGGCGTGAACCTTGACCGCCTCGGAGAACAGCATGTTGAAGTCGAAGTTGACGTGCTTCATGACCATCAGCGCCATGAACGAAGCGCCCGACAGCAACAGCACCGCCTTGATGATCTGTACCCAGGTAGTGGCCAGCATGCCGCCGAACAGCACGTAGAGGCACATCAGGATACCGACCAGAATCACCGCAACGTGATAATCCAGGCCGAACAGCAGCTGGATCAGCTTACCGGCACCCACCATCTGCGCGATCAGGTAGAAAGCCACCACGACCAGCGAGCCGCTGGCAGACAAGGTGCGGATCTGGGTTTGCCCCAGGCGGTAGGACGCCACGTCGGCAAAGGTGTATTTACCCAGGTTACGCAGGCGCTCGGCGATCAGGAACAGAATGATCGGCCAGCCGACCAAAAAGCCGATGGAGTAGATCAGACCGTCGTAGCCAGACGTGAACACCAGCGCGGAAATCCCCAGGAAGGACGCCGCCGACATGTAGTCACCGGCAATCGCCAGGCCGTTCTGGAAACCGGTGATCCGCCCGCCCGCAGCATAGTAGTCGGCTGCCGAGTTGTTGCGCTTGGACGCCCAGTAGGTAATGCACAAGGTCGCGCCAACGAAAGCCACGAACATGACAATGGCCGAAACGTTAAGCGGTTGTTTCTGCACGGCACCGGTCAGGGCTTCAGCCGCCCAGGCCCCCGGTGCGAAAGCTGCGATGCTCAACAGAGCCATTAGACGCCGGATCATTGCTGAGCCTCCTTGAGAATCGCATTGTTCAGATCGTCGAACTCACCGTTGGCGCGTCGCACGTAGATACCGGTCAGGATGAAGGCCGAGACGATCAGGCCGACACCTATGGGGATACCCCAGGTAATGGTGGACTCGGGCGAAATCTTGGCCCCGAGAACATGCGGCCCGTAGGCAATCAGAAGAATGAAGCCTGAATACAACCCAAGCATGATCGCCGAGAGAATCCAGGCGAACTTTTCTCTTTTTCTCACCAGCTCCTTGAAGCGCGGGCTGTTTTGAATCGAGAGGTAAATGCTGTCGTTCATTGTTTTTATCCTCGCAGCACAGATTTAATTGGAACAGCTCTACTCTATGCGGCTGAAGGCCAGGTTCCAGACGACCTTAGTATTAGAACGACATGACGTTTATCGATTGATGACGAGCACCGTTACCCCTTGTGGGAGCGAGCCTGCTCGCGATAGCGGTGGGTCTATGGGTGCACCTGTCGAATGTACCGTCGTCATCGCGAGCAGGCTCGCTCCCATAAGGACGTGGGCGAGGCTAAAAAACGCAGGCATAAAAAAACCGCATGACGCCAAGTCATGCGGTTTCGAGGATGTTAAACCGGGCGGATTACTTGCCGGTCCACTCCTTCACGCGGTCCGGGTGCTTGGCAACCCAATCCTTGGCAGCGACGTCCGGCTTGGCGCCCTCCTGAATCGCCAGCATGACCTCGCCGATTTCGTCTTTCGAGTTCCACTGGAACTTCTTCAGGAACGCGACCACTTCCGGCGCCTTGGTGTCCAGCTCCTTGCTGCCGATGCTGTTCACGGTTTCAGCCGCGCCGTAAACGCCTTTCGGGTCTTCCAGGAAGCGCAGTTTCCACTTGGCGAACATCCAGTGCGGCACCCAACCGGTGACGGCGATGGATTCTTTTTTCTTCTCGGCACGGGTCAGCTCGGCAATCATGCCGGCGCCGGAACTGGCCTTGAGTTGATACCCGGTCAGGTCGTAATCCTTGATGGCCTGCTCGGTCTTGATCATGACACCTGAACCGGCGTCGATACCGACAATGCGGTTCTTGAAGCTGTCATCGGTCTTGAGGTCGGCCACGGACTGGGCCTTGACGTACTCCGGCACGATCAGGCCGATTTTTGCATCCTTGAAGTTCGGACCGTAGTCGACCACCTGATCCTTGTTCTTGGTCCAGTAGTCGCCATGGGTCACCGGCAGCCAGGCCGAGAGCATCGCGTCGAGTTTGCCAGTGGCTACGCCTTGCCACATGATCCCGGTCGCAACCGCTTGCAGCTTCACGTCATAGCCCAGTTTCTGCTTGATGACTTCGGCCGCCACATGGGTGGTCGCGACGCTGTCGGACCAGCCATCGACATAACCGATGCTCAGGGTTTTGGTTTCGGCGCTGGCCAGTGTGGAGCTGATCGCCAGTACCAGTGCGGCACCTGCGCCCAAGAGTCGTCGCATTCTCATCGTTACTTCCCCGAAAGTGCTGCGCCCGACGGATGCCGAGCGGCGTCAACGTATTGTTATGGTGCACAGCGCCCCCATCACGCTCGCCTGCAAAACCGGTTCGAACGTCAGTGGAGTACTGACTCGTTGATCATCAACCTGCGCCGATCTGGAACCTGCTCTGCCTGCGACGTTGAAGCAACGAGAAACGACATCAGAACGCCAGCTACCTGCCTGCGCCATTCGGGCCAACAAAAATGCTCTCCTGCCGGTCACGCCCGAATTCGGCAAACCGCCAGATAACTAGCCGCTACCACGCGTGAACGTGTATCTTCGCGCTACTATCGCGCCCCGTTTGTGCCTGTTTTGTGCCTGTTTTGTGCCAATCATGGCACTTGGCTTCACTTCGGCGGTCATAGCCTGCGAACTTCAATCGGCATCTTCCTTTAAGGGATCCAGTCATGCTCCATTCCTTGCGCTTCGCTGCCCTCGCCGGCGGCCTTATTCTGAGTGCGTCCGCGCTGGCGGTGGACATCGATGCCGCCAGCTATGGCTACCCCTTGACCAACCCGTTCGAGGCGACCATCGCCACCACGCCGCCGGACCTGCGCCCGGAACTGCCCCCGATCGAAGATATCGACCAGGCGGACCACAGCCTGACCCTGCGCCCGGAACGCGAGTTCATCCTGCCAGACAATTTCTGGCCGGTGAAAAGCCTCACCTACCGCATGGCGACCCAGGACAAGCCCGCGCCGCTGATCTTCCTGATCGCCGGCACCGGCGCGCGATACGACAGCAGCCTCAACGAATACCTCAAGCGCCTCTATTACAAGGCGGGTTACCACGTGGTGCAGCTGTCGTCGCCCACCAGCTTTGACTTCATGAGTGCCGCTTCGCGCTTCGCCACACCCGGCATCACCAAGGAAGACGCCGAAGACATGTACCGGGTGATGCAGGCCGTGCGCGCGCAAAACCCCAAGTTGCCCGTGACCGAGTATTACCTCACCGGCTACAGCCTCGGCGCCCTGGACGCGGCTTTCGTCGCCCATCTGGACGAAACCCGACGCAGCTTCAACTTCAAGAAAGTGCTGTTGCTCAACCCGCCGGTCAACCTCTATACCTCGATCACCAACCTGGACAAACTGGTCCAGACCGAGGTCAAAGGCATCAACAACACCACCACTTTTTATGAGTTGGTGCTCAACAAGCTGACTCGTTATTTCCAGCAAAAAGGCTACATCGATCTCAACGATGCCCTGCTCTATGATTTCCAGCAGTCCAAGCAGCACCTGACCAACGAGCAGATGGCGATGCTGATCGGCACTTCGTTCCGCTTCTCGGCGGCCGATATTGCATTCACCTCGGACCTGATCAACCGTCGCGGCCTGATCATCCCGCCCAAATTCCCGATTACCGAAAGCACCAGCCTGACGCCGTTCCTCAAGCGCGCGTTGCAATGCGATTTCGACTGCTATCTCACCGAGCAGGTGATTCCGATGTGGCGCGCGCGCACCGACGGCGGCAGCCTGTTGCAACTGATCGATCAGGTCAGCCTTTATGCGCTCAAGGATTACCTGCACGACAGTCCGAAGATTGCCGTCATGCACAACGCCGACGACGTCATCCTCGGCCCGGGCGATCTGGGCTTCTTGCGCAAGACCTTTGGCGACCGCCTGACGGTTTACCCATTGGGCGGCCACTGCGGCAACCTAAACTACCGCGTCAACAGCGACGCCATGCTGGAGTTCTTCCGTGGCTAAATATCTCCTGCTTATCGCCGCGTTAATGAGTGCTGGCATGGTCCACGCCGATAACAGCAAGGCCAACGCGCCTGTGGTGGTGGACTCCGACGGTTTCAAGGAACCGTTGAGCAAGCTCAAGTTCAACCCCGGGCTGGACCAGCGCGAGTTCGAACGCTCGACCCTCAACGCCCTGAACGTCTATGACCCGCTGGAGTCCTGGAACCGCCGCGTTTACCACTTCAATTATCGATTCGATCAGTGGGTCTTCCTGCCAGTCGTCGATGGTTACCGTTACATCACGCCAGGCTTCCTGCGCACCGGGGTGAGCAACTTCTTCAATAACCTGGGAGACGTGCCGAACCTGATGAACAGCCTGCTGCAATTCAAGGGCAAGCGTTCGATGGAAACCACGGCACGCCTGCTGCTCAACACCACCGTCGGCATCGCCGGCCTGTGGGACCCGGCCACCGCCATGGGCCTGCCGCGCCAGAGCGAAGACTTCGGTCAGACCCTGGGCTTCTATGGCGTGCCCGGCGGCGCGTATTTCGTACTGCCGATCTTCGGCCCTTCGAACCTTCGCGATACCTCGGGATTGCTGGTGGACTACACGGCTGAATCGGCGATCAACTTCCTCAACGTTTCAGAAGTCAGCGGCAACCACCCGGAACTGCTGCTCCTGCGCGCCGTGGACAAGCGCCACCAGACCAGCTTCCGCTATGGCCAACTGAACTCGCCATTCGAATATGAGAAGGTGCGTTACGTGTATACCGAGTCGCGCAAGTTGCAGATTGCCGAGTAACTCCCGGCCACCCCAAAACCCACTGTGGGAGCGGGCCTGCTCGCGATGAGGGCCTGCCATCCAACATTTATGTTGGTTGGTAGACCGCTATCGCGAGCAGGCTCGCTCCCACAGTTGTCATGTGTTGTCAGAGTCAGCCTTTCAGCGCCTTCCAGACCTTGCCAACCACCATCACTCCCGCCAACACCAGCGCCCCCGCCACAATCCCGGCCACCGCATTAAGCAGCAACGGCACAATGAACCCGGCGCCGCCAGCACTGGCCGTCACACCTTCGATCCAGTGATGCACCACCGGCACGCCATGGGTCAGGATGCCGCCGCCCACCAGGAACATCGCCGCCGTGCCGATCACCGACAGGCCTTTCATCATGTAGGGCGCGGCGCGCAGGATGGCGCCACCGACGCTCTTGGCCCATTGCCCCGGCTTCTGCGTCAGCCACAACCCCAGGTCATCGAGCTTGACGATCCCGGCCACCAAACCATAGACGCCGACGGTCATGACGATGGCGATACCCGACAGCACGATCACCTGCTGGGTCAGCGGTGCATCAGCGACGGTGCCGAGGGTGATGGCGATGATTTCCGCCGAGAGGATGAAGTCGGTGCGTATCGCACCTTTGATCTTGTCCTTTTCGAAGGCCACCAGATCGACCGCCGGATTCGCCACGGCCTCGACCAGTTGCGCATGCTCGGCCTGGTCTTGCGCCTTGCTGTGAAGGAACTTGTGGGCCAGTTTCTCGAACCCTTCGAAGCACAGGTAGGCGCCCCCCACCATCAGCAGTGGCGTCACCAGCCAGGGCACGAAAGCGCTGATGGCCAACGCCGACGGCACCAGGATCAGTTTGTTGATGAACGACCCCTTGGCCACCGCCCAGACCACCGGTATTTCCCGCTCGGCACGCACGCCTGACACCTGCTGGGCATTGAGCGCCAGGTCATCGCCGAGCACGCCGGCGGTTTTCTTGGCGGCCATCTTGGTCATCAATGCAACATCGTCGAGCACCGTGGCGATATCGTCGATCAGTAACAGCAAACTGCTTCCGGCCATGGAGGAACTCCTTGAACAATAATGCTGCGCAGCATAGCGCGCCCGACGTGGCCGCGGGGCATTCTTGAGCGCTTCGCGAGGCCGGTGCTACCATGCGCAACCGCCAGAACAGGCAAGGAACCCCTGGGTTTATGAGCACTATCCGCGAGCGCAACAAAGAACTGATCCTGCGTGCCGCCAGCGAAGAGTTTGCCGACAAGGGCTTCGCGGCGACCAAAACCAGCGATATCGCGGCCAAGGCGGGCCTGCCAAAACCCAACGTCTACTACTATTTCAAGTCCAAGGAAAACCTCTACCGCGAGGTGCTGGAAAGTATCATCGAGCCAATCCTCCAGGCCTCGACCCCGTTCAACGCCGACGGCGTGCCCGGCGAAGTGCTGAGCCACTACATCCGCTCCAAGATCCGCATCTCCCGCGACTTGCCCTTCGCCTCAAAAGTCTTCGCCAGCGAAATCATGCACGGCGCCCCACACCTGAGTGCCGACCTGGTGGAACAACTCAACGCCCAGGCCCGGCACAACATCGACTGCATCCAGACCTGGATCGACCGCGGCCAGATCGCCCCCATCGACCCCAACCACCTGATGTTCAGCATCTGGGCGGCCACCCAGACCTACGCCGACTTCGACTGGCAGATCTCCGCAGTGACCGGCAAGGCGAAACTGGACGAAGCGGATTATGAAGCGGCGGCGCAGACGATTATTCGGTTGGTGTTGAAGGGGTGTGAGGTGGATCGCTAGGCTCAGAACCGTGCCGCGGCCATCGCGAGCAGGCTCGCTCCCACAGGGGATTTTCTGTGTTCAGACATTTTGTGCCCATCACATAAACCCTGTGGGAACGGGCTTTCTCGCGCAGACTCGCTCCTACAGGGTTCTGCTGTGAATGTAGATTCTGCGAGCGACCTAAATCCCTTGTGGGAGCGAGCCTGCTCGCGATAGCGGCAACTCGATTTCGAGTCAAAGCCAAATGGCATCCCACAGCGGATAATCGCCAAGCCGCTTCACGAGACCTGCCCGCAACGGGTTAGCAACGACATAGCGCGCCATTATGATCAACTCGTCTTCCCGCCGCAGTGCGCGGTCATGAAATCCTTGCTGCCAAAGGCTGACTTTATTACCCAGGCGCAGATTTACAGCTTTGGTACTCAATGATTTGATCCTTTGCATCAACTCACTCAAAGATCCCCTTCGCAACTCGATCAACCAATGGAAATGATCAGGCATGACCACCCAAGCCAATGAGTCGGCCCAGCCTTGCTCCTGAGCTTTTCGAAATTGCTCAACGACCAATCTACCCAGGATAACGTCCTTAAAAATTGGTATGCGGCCAAATGTGTTGGTGGTCAGTAAATAGACCCGACTGGATTCGGCGGAGCGACCGAGGCGCAGTCTATGTGAAGCAGGTGAACCAGGCATTCCTTGCCCCTTTGATGATTGACTCATGAAGAAGGCTAGATCTGTGCATGCCTGGATAGGAGGCAAACTTTTAGCTGGATGTGTCTGCTGGATTGCTATCGCGAGTAGGCTCGCTCCCACAGGGGATTTGCGGTGCCCATACATATTGTGTCCGCCCAAGTCCACCTGTGGGAGCGAGCCTGCTCGCGATAGCAATAGGTCAGTCAATACATCAAGCCACCCCCGCATCCGCCATCAACCCCACTCCCTCCACGGCCCTGATCGCAACCTGCTCATCAACATCCGAGGTATCGCCACTGATGCCGATGGCGCCCAGCACGCGCCCCTCCTGGTCCCTGATCAACACGCCTCCCGGTACCGGCACGACGCTGCCCTGCCCCAGGCCGTTCAACGCGGCGAAGAAGGCCGGGCGTTGTTGGGCGTCCTGGGCGAGCAGGCGTGAGCCCTTGCCCAGGGCGATGGCGCCCCAAGCCTTACCGAAAGCGATCTGAGGGCGAAGCAGGCTCGCGCCGTCTTCGCGTTGCAAGGCAATCAGATGGCCGCCGCTGTCCAGGACCGCAATGGTCAGCGGTGCAGCGCTGATTTCACGGCCTGCGGCAAGGGCTTGCCCCGTCAGGCTGACGGCGACTTTCAAGGTTAAAGCGCTCATGGGTGCTGTCCTTTTTTTGTTGTGGGAAACGTTCCTGGCATTGCCTTTGGCAAAACCAGACGCAAACAATAGAACACAATGATAACATTTTTTGTATACAATAAATCCAACAACATAACCTTATCGACGAAAAGCCACAGCATTTACGGCCTTCCGACGAATGAAACAGGTGCTTGAGGAAATGGATTGACCTGCGCCGTCCGCCGTGAATACACTCAGCGCAAAGCCACTTGTATACAATTACAAAACGTAAGAGGCACAAAATCATGAGCAAAATGAGAGCAATCGAAGCCGCCGTTCTGGTGATGCGCCGTGAAGGCGTGGACACCGCCTTCGGCATCCCGGGTGCCGCGATCAACCCGCTGTACTCTGCCCTGCAAAAGGTGGGTGGCATCGATCATGTCCTCGCTCGCCACGTTGAAGGCGCCTCCCACATGGCCGAGGGCTACACCCGCACCAAGGCCGGTAACATTGGCGTGTGCATCGGCACCTCGGGGCCGGCGGGGACCGATATGGTGACGGGGCTCTACAGCGCTTCGGCCGACTCGATCCCGATCCTGTGCATCACCGGCCAAGCGCCCCGCGCCCGCCTGCACAAGGAAGATTTCCAGGCTGTGGATATCACCAGCATCGTCAAACCGGTGACCAAGTGGGCCACCACCGTTCTGGAACCGGGCCAGGTGCCGTACGCTTTCCAGAAAGCCTTCTTTGAGATGCGCTCCGGCCGGCCGGGCCCGGTGTTGATCGACCTGCCGTTCGACGTGCAGATGGCCGAGATCGAGTTCGACATCGACGCCTACCAACCGCTGCCCCTGGCCAAACCCGCCGCCAACCGCGTACAGATCGAAAAGGCCCTGGCCATGCTCGATCAGGCCGAGCGCCCCTTGCTGGTGGCCGGCGGCGGGATCATCAACGCCGATGCCAGCGAGCTGCTGGTGGAGTTCGCTGAACTGACCGGCATCCCAGTCATCCCTACCTTGATGGGCTGGGGCACCATCCCTGACGATCACCCGCTGATGGTCGGCATGGTCGGCCTGCAAACCTCCCACCGCTATGGCAATGCGACGCTGCTCAAATCGGACGTGGTGCTGGGTATCGGCAACCGCTGGGCTAACCGCCACACCGGTTCGGTGGATGTCTACACCGAAGGCCGCACCTTCATTCATGTGGACATCGAGCCGACCCAGATCGGCCGTGTGTTTACCCCCGACCTGGGCATCGTGTCCGACGCCGCTTCGGCACTGACGGCGTTCATCGAAGTCGCCCGCGAATGGCAAGCCGCCGGCAAACTGAAAAACCGCAGCGCCTGGCTGCGGGACTGCCAACAGCGCAAGGCCAGCCTGCAGCGCAAGACTCACTTCGACAACGTACCGGTCAAGCCCCAGCGTGTGTACGAAGAAATGAACCAGGTCTTCGGCAAGGACACCTGCTACGTCAGCACCATCGGGCTGTCGCAGATCGCCGGGGCGCAGTTCCTGCACGTCTACAAACCGCGCCACTGGATCAACTGCGGCCAGGCCGGCCCGTTGGGCTGGACCATTCCGGCGGCACTGGGGGTGGTCAAGGCCGACCCGAGCCGCAAGGTCGTGGCGTTGTCGGGCGACTATGACTTCCAGTTCATGATCGAAGAACTGGCGGTAGGCGCGCAGTTCAAGCTGCCGTACATCCACGTGGTGGTGAACAACTCCTACCTGGGGTTGATCCGCCAGGCCCAGCGCGGGTTCGACATGGACTACTGCGTGCAGCTGTCCTTCGACAACCTCAACGCCCCGGAACTCAACGGTTATGGCGTGGACCACGTCGCCGTAGCCGAGGGCCTGGGTTGCAAGGCGCTGCGGGTGTTCGAACCGTCCGGCATCCAGCCGGCGCTGCGCAAGGCCCAGGAACTGATCGAGGAGTTCAAGGTGCCGGTGATCGTCGAGATCATCCTGGAACGGGTGACCAACATTTCCATGGGCACCGAGATCAACGCCGTCAACGAATTCGAAGATCTGGCGCTGGTGGGCAACGATGCGCCGACAGCGATTTCGTTGCTCGATTGAATGCCGACGCACTCCTGTGGGAGCGAGCTTGCTCGCGATGACGGCGCTACATTCAACATGGATGCAAGCAGACACACCGCTATCGCGAGCAAGCTCGCTCCCACAGGGGGCCTGCCAACTATTTATAGGAGACCACCATGCCGCGTTTTGCAGCCAACCTGTCCATGCTGTTCACCGAGCAGGATTTCCTCGCCCGTTTCGAAGCGGCCGCCAAGGCCGGTTTCACGGGTGTCGAATACCTGTTCCCTTATGACTACAGCTCCGCCGAGCTCAAGGCGCTGCTCCAGGCCAATGGCCTGACCCAGGTGTTGTTCAACCTGCCGGCCGGCGACTGGGCCAAGGGCGAGCGCGGCATTGCCTGTCTGCCGGACCGGGTTGAAGAGTTCCGCTCGGGCGTTGACCTGGCGATCGCTTATGCCCAGGTGCTGGGCAACACCCAGGTCAACTGCCTGGCCGGCATTTGTCCGCAGAACTGCGACAAGGCCCTGGTGGAGAAAACCTTCGTCGCCAACCTGAAATACGCTGCCGAGAAGCTGCAGGCCAAAGGCATCAAGCTGGTGATGGAAGCCATCAACACCCGCGACATTCCCGGTTTCTACTTGAACAACACCGCCCAGGCCCTGTCGATCCGCGAGCAGGTGGGCAGCGCCAACCTGTTCCTGCAATACGACATCTACCACATGCAAATCATGGAAGGCGACCTGGCCCGGACCCTGTCGGCGCACCTGGGTCAGATCAACCATGTGCAAGTGGCGGACAACCCGGGACGCAACGAGCCGGGAACCGGCGAGATCAACTACCGCTTCCTGTTCGAACACTTGGACCGCATCGGTTACCAGGGCTGGGTCGGCTGCGAATACAAGCCGCTGACCAGCACGGAAGCGGGTCTGGGGTGGCTGAAAAGCCATAACGCAGTCTGACCCAAAAAATTCCCTGTGGGAGCGAGCCTGCTCGCGATAGCTGTAGTCCAGCCAACCTATTCGTTGAATGTGAAACCGACATCGCGAGCAGGCTCGCTCCCACAGAAAAGCAGTCTCATTTGCTGAAGCGGCAATAAAAACAAGAGGATTTTCTCATGGCTAAAATCGGATTCATCGGCACCGGCATCATGGGCCACCCCATGGCAATGAACCTGCAAAAGGCCGGGCACAGTCTGTTCCTGAGCCAGCACCACGACCCGGCCCCCGCCGATCTGCTGGCCGGCGGCGCGGTGGCGCTGGCCAACCCGAAGGAAGTCGCCCAGGAAGCCGAGTTCATCATCGTCATGGTCCCGGACACCCCGCAGGTCGATGACGTGCTGTTTCGCGCCGATGGCGTCGCGGCGGGCGTGGGCACGGGCAAGGTGGTCATCGACATGAGCTCGATCTCCCCCACCGCCACCAAGGCGTTCGCGGCCAGGATCAATGAAAAAGGCGCGCAATACCTCGATGCCCCCGTGTCCGGTGGTGAAGTCGGCGCCAAGGCCGCCACACTGAGCATCATGGTCGGCGGCGACAGCGGCGCTTTCGAGCGCGCCCTGCCGCTGTTCCAGGCCATGGGCAAGAACATCACCCTGGTGGGTGGCAACGGCGACGGCCAGACCGCGAAAGTGGCGAACCAGATCATCGTCGCGCTGAACATCCAGGCCGTGGCCGAAGCCCTGCTGTTCGCCGCGAAAAACGGCGCCGATCCGGCCAAGGTTCGCGAAGCGCTGATGGGCGGTTTTGCCTCTTCGAAGATCCTGGAAGTACACGGCGAGCGCATGATCAAGGGCACCTTCGATCCGGGCTTCCGCATCAGCCTGCACCAGAAGGACCTGAACCTGGCCCTGCAAGGCGCCAAGGAGCTGAACATCAACCTGCCCAACACCGCCAACGCCCAGCAAGTTTTCAGCACCTGCGCGGCCATCGGCGGCAGCAACTGGGATCACTCGGCGTTGATCAAGGGGTTGGAGCACATGGCGAATTTCTCGATTCGCGACAAGTAAACCTGCACTAACCCCTGTGGGAGCGAGCCTGCTCGCGATAGCGGTCTTACATTCAACACATAAAGTGACTGGATTAACGCCATCGCGAGCAGGCTCGCTCCCACAGGGAATCGAGTCGCTTCATCCAATAATAAAAATCGGGAGTCCGCCATGTCGGTCGATCCGCAACAATTGCTGCGCGAGCTGTTTGCCACAGCCATCGATGCGGCCCATCCGCAGCATGTCCTTGAACAGTATCTGCCCAGCGATCGCAGCGGCCGGGTGATCGTCATCGGCGCCGGCAAGGCCGCCGCGGCGATGGCGCAGGTGGTCGAGCGCTGCTGGCAAGGCGACGTCACCGGTTTGGTGGTGACCCGCTACGGCCATGGCGCGCCTTGCCAGAAGATCGAAGTAGTGGAAGCCGCTCACCCGGTGCCTGATGCGGCGGGCCTGGCGGTGGCCCAACGGGTGCTGGAGCTGGTCAGCAACCTCAACGAAGACGACCGGGTTATTTTCCTGCTGTCCGGCGGCGGCTCGGCGTTGCTGGCGCTGCCGGCAGCAGGCATCACCCTGGCCGACAAGCAATCGATCAACAAGGCTTTGCTCAAGTCCGGTGCCACCATCGGCGAGATGAATTGCGTGCGCAAACATCTCTCGGCAATCAAGGGCGGGCGCCTGGGCAAGGCCTGCTGGCCGGCGACGGTCTACACCTACGCGATTTCCGATGTGCCCGGCGACCTCGCCACGGTCATCGCCTCGGGCCCCACCGTGGCCGACCCCAGTACGTCGGCCGAAGCCTTGGCGATCCTCAAGCGCTACAACATTGAAGTACCGGCCTCGGTGCGCAACTGGTTGCAAAGCCCGGAATCGGAAACCGTCAAACCCGGCGACCCGCGCCTGGCCCGCAGTCACTTCCAATTGATCGCCCGCCCCCAGCAATCACTGGAAGCAGCAGCGGTGAAAGCCCGCCAGGCCGGTTTCAGCCCGTTGATCCTCGGCGACCTGGAAGGCGAATCCCGGGAGGTGGCCAAAGTCCACGCCGGTATCGCCCGGCAAATCGCCCTGCACGGCCAGCCTCTGGCGGCGCCATGCGTGATCCTTTCCGGCGGCGAAACCACGGTCACCGTGCGCGGCAATGGCCGGGGCGGACGCAACGCAGAATTCCTGCTCAGCTTGACCGACAGCCTCAAGGGCCATCCCGGCATCTACGCACTGGCCGGTGACACGGACGGCATCGACGGTTCCGAAGACAACGCCGGCGCCATCATGACCCCGGACAGCTATCGCCGAGCCGCCGAACTGGGCCTGAGCGCCAGCGACGAGCTGGACAATAACAATGGCTACGGCTACTTCGCCGCGCTGGAGGCGTTGATCGTTACCGAGCCGACGCGCACCAACGTCAACGACTTTCGCGCCATCCTGATTCTTGAGAACCCCAAACATGACGCCTGATAAAAAGGTCAAGATTCTCGCGACCCTTGGCCCCGCAACCCGTGGGATCGATGACATCCGTGAACTGGTGCAAGCCGGCGTGAATATTTTCCGCCTGAACTTCAGCCACGGCGAGCATGCCGACCACGCCCAGCGCTACCAGTGGATTCGTGACGTCGAGCAGCAGCTCAACTACCCACTGGGCATTCTGATGGACTTGCAGGGCCCGAAACTTCGCGTGGGTACATTCGCCGACGGCAAAGTGCTGCTGCAACGCGGCCAGGCCCTGCGCCTGGATCTGGACGCCACGCCCGGCGATGAACAGCGGGTCAACCTGCCCCACCCACAGATCATCGCGGCCCTGGAGCCGGGCATGGACCTGCTGCTGGACGACGGCAAGCTGCGCCTGCGTGTGACCACCAAACACGCCGATGCCATCGACACCCAAGTGCTCAACGGCGGCGAACTGTCAGACCGCAAAGGCGTGAATGTGCCCCAGGCCGTGCTCGACATGAGCCCGCTGACCGCCAAGGACCGTCGCGACTTGAGCTTTGGCCTGGAGCTGGGCGTGGACTGGGTGGCGCTGTCGTTCGTGCAGCGCCCCGAGGACATCCGCGAGGCGCGTGCGTTGATTGGCGACAAGGCATTCCTGATGGCCAAGATCGAGAAACCGTCGGCGGTGACCCAGCTTCGGGAGATCACCGAACTGAGCGACGCGATCATGGTTGCCCGGGGTGACTTGGGTGTCGAAGTGCCGGCCGAAAGCGTGCCGCAGATCCAGAAGAACATCATCGGCACCTGCCGCGCCCTTGGTAAACCGGTGGTGGTGGCCACGCAGATGCTCGAATCCATGCGTTTTTCTCCCGCACCCACCCGAGCCGAAGTCACCGACGTGGCCAACGCCGTGGCTGAAGGGGCCGATGCAGTGATGCTGTCGGCGGAAACCGCGTCGGGCGATTACCCCCTCGAAGCCGTGCAGATGATGAGCAAGATCATCCGCCAGGTGGAGAACGGCCCGGATTACCAGGCGCAGTTGGATGTCAGCCGGCCGAAGGCCGAAGCCACGGCGTCGGACGCCATCAGTTGCGCAATCCGGCGTATCAGCAACGTGCTGCCGGTGGCGGTGCTGGTGAACTACAGCGAATCGGGCAGCTCCAGCCTGCGGGCGGCGCGGGAGCGGCCGACGGTGCCGATCCTCAACCTCACGCCCAACCTGCAAGCAGCCCGCCGTCTGACGGTGGCCTGGGGCGTGCATTCGGTGGTCAACGATCGGCTGCGCCAAGTGGACGAAGTGTGCTCTACGGCCCTGGAAATCGCCCAGGCCCAGGGCATGGCCCAGCGGGGCGACACCCTACTGATCACAGCCGGCGTGCCGTTCGGGCAGCCGGGGTCGACTAATTCGCTGCGCATTGAGACGTTGATTTAGCGCCTGTATCGGCCTCATCGCGAGCAGGCTCGCTCCCACAGGGGTTTTGTGAACACCACAGATCCAGTGTGGGAGCGAGCCTGCTCGCGATGAAACCCACTCGGTCTCTCAGACACGCCTAGCCATGCCCTACACCCACTGCCCCGACTGGGCCACCGCCCTGCTCAACGGCTTCAGCCAGATTTTCCTCCAGCGTCATCCGCTGTGCGGTCTGCTGTGCCTGCTGGCGATTCTCTTCACCGCACCCGCCTTGTTTGGCGGTGCGTTGCTCGGCGGCGTGGCCGGGTTGCTCACCGCCCAGCGACGCGGTTATGCCAAGGTTGATCGACAGGCCGGACTGTTCAGTTACAACGGCATCCTGCTGGGCTTGCTATTGAGCCTCGCGTTACCCTGGTCAGCCGTGTTGCCGCCATTGATTATTGCCAGCGGCGGCCTCAGCGCGATGTTGACCGAGCAATGGCTCAAGCGCAGCCGTGGCCCTCAGTGCCTGCCCGCCTACACCGCGCCGTTCGTGGCGCTGGGCTGGTTGCTGCTGAGTTTTGCCCCGGCACAGCCATCACCCGTTTCGGTTGAACTGACGATGGCCAATTTGCTGGCCGCTTGTTGGAGCGGACTCGGTCAGGTCATGTTTCTCGACCAGCCATTCGCCGGTGCGCTGATCGCTGTGGGATTGTTGATTGCCAATCCACGCGCCGCCGGGTGGGCGATGCTGGGTTCAGCCGCTGGCCTGGGGTTCTCCCTGCTGCATCACGACACGACCCAAGCCCTGTCGGGGCTCGGCGGTTATAACCCGGCCCTGGTGGCGCTGGCCCTCAGCCAACAACGCCGCCAGCGATGGTTGCCGCTGGCGGGTATTGTGCTGGCGCTCATACTCACACCGGGCTTTCTTGCCCTCGGTCTGGCGCCGCTGACCGCGCCCTTCATCCTGGCCTGCTGGCTGGTTCATGCCACCCACCGAGTGTGGCAACAGGCCAGTCGGGACACTGCGCCTTGCGCTTTGCGGGGCAATCACCCTAGGCTTCGCTGACTATTGGTTCAGGCGAAGGTTATGGATAGCAGCAACTGGCGTGAACGCCTCTACGTGATCATTTTCCAGACCGACACCGTGGCCGGCCGGCGCTTCGACAGCACACTGCTGTTGATCATCCTCGCCA
>NZ_WUUD01000022.1:211569-220686 GCF_009831705.1 Pseudomonas sp. PICF6
GGCCGCCATCGAATGGGGGTTCACCTTCATCTTCATCGTCGAATATGGCCTGCGCCTGTACTGCTCGCCCAAGCCCCTGCGCTATGCGTTCAGCTTCTACGGCCTGGTGGACTTGCTGGCGATCGTGCCCGGGATCCTGGCGCTGTACTACAGCGACGCCCAGTATCTGCTGATCGTTCGCATCATTCGCATGCTGCGGATATTCCGCGTGCTCAAGCTCAGCCCTTACCTCAAGCAAGCCAACTACCTACTGGCGGCGCTGCGGGGGAGCAAGCAGAAAATCATCGTGTTCCTGGTCAGCGTCTCGACCCTGGTGACCGTGTTCGGCACCTTGATGTACGTCATTGAAGGCCCCGAGAACGGTTTCACCAGCATTCCCAAGGGCATCTATTGGGCCATCGTCACACTGACCACCGTGGGCTTTGGCGATATCGTGCCCAAGACGGCATTGGGCCAGGTGGTTTCGTCCCTGGTGATGATCACCGGTTACTCGATCATCGCCGTGCCGACGGGCATTTTCACCGCTGAGCTGGCCACGGCCATGCGCGGTGACCAGCTCAAGCATGATTGTCCGGTCTGCAGCAAAAACAACCACGATCATGGAGCTGCGTTCTGCTCCCGTTGCGGCAATGCGCTGTTTAAGAAACTGGAATAAGCAAAGCACTTTTTAATGCTTGATGGCCTATTGGCTTGCCGCTAGTGTGCCGGCTAATTGCCCGGAACCCCTTTCAAATAAAAAGGAATTCGCAGTGAAGAACTTCTTTGGTGCCTCCCTTCTCGCCGCTGGCCTGACCTTTGGCAGCCTGGCCCACGCCGCCCCGCCCCTGCTCAACGTTTCCTACGACGTGATGCGTGATTTCTACAAGGACTACAACACGGCTTTCCAGAAACACTGGCAGGCCGAGCACAACGAAAACATCATCGTGCAGATGTCTTTCGGCGGTTCCAGCAAGCAGGCACGCTCGGTGATCGACGGGCTGCCAGCTGACGTCATCACCATGAATATGGCCACCGACATCAATGCCCTGGCGGATAACGGCAAACTGGTGCCCGAAAACTGGGTCACCCGCTTACCGAACAACAGTGCCCCGTTCACCTCAGCCACCGTATTCATCGTGCGCAAGGGCAACCCGAAAGCACTGAAGGATTGGCCCGACCTGCTCAAGGACGGCGTGCAGGTGATCGTGCCCAACCCGAAGACCTCCGGCAACGGTCGCTACACCTACCTGTCGGCCTGGGGGTATGTGCTCAAGAATGGCGGTGACGAGAACAAGGCCAAAGCCTTCGTCGGCAAACTGTTCAAGCAGGCGCCGGTACTGGATACCGGTGGCCGTGCCGCGACGACCACTTTCATGACCAACCAGATCGGCGACGTACTGGTGACCTTTGAAAACGAAGCCGAGATGATCGCCCGCGAATTTGGCCGCGACCAGTTCGAGGTAATCTACCCGAGCGTTTCTGCCGAAGCCGAGCCACCGGTGAGCGTGGTCGATAAAGTGGTTGAGAAGAAAGGTTCTCGCGAGGCCGCCGAGGCCTACCTCAAGTACCTGTGGTCGCCCGAAGGCCAGGAAATCGCCGCCGCCAACTACCTGCGCCCACGGGACCCTGCGGTACTCGCCAAATACACCGACCGTTTCCCGAAAGTGGACTTCCTGTCCGTGGAAAAAACCTTCGGCGACTGGCGCACAGTGCAGAAGACTCACTTCAATGACGGTGGGGTTTTCGACCAGATCTACAGCGGGCAATAACGTCCTATCCACATTTGATCGTTCCCAGGCCCCGCGTGGGAACGATCACGCCTGTTTCATCATCAATAGCAAGCATGTCCGATATCAGCCACAAAGCCTGTTCCAGAGCCCGCTAACTCTTTAGCCTCACGCCATCCTTTCAAGCTACTAATGAGATTGCCATGAGTGCCCATCCCTCCTCCGTGCCCGCCGGTACAAGCCTGACTCGCGGCATGGTCCTGCTCTTCGCCTTCTGCTGCGGCGCCATTGTCGCCAACATCTACTACGCCCAGCCCATTATCGAACTGATCGCACCCGACGTCGGCCTGAGCAGCACCATGGCCAGCCTGATCGTCTCGCTGACTCAGATCGGTTATGCCCTGGGCCTGTTTTTCCTCGTGCCACTGGGGGACCTGCTGGAAAACCGTCGCCTGATGATCCTCACCACCGTTGTGGCGATTGCCAGTCTGTTGGCGGCAGCGTTCACCGACCAGCCGAACGTGTTCCTGCTGGTCTCGCTGCTGGTGGGTTTCAGTTCGGTGTCGGTGCAGGTGCTGATCCCGCTGGCCGCGCACTTGGCCCCGGAAGAGTCCAGAGGGCGGGTCGTGGGCGGGATCATGGGCGGCCTGCTGCTGGGGATCCTGCTGGCGCGGCCGATCTCAAGCGTGGTGGCCGATCACTTCGGCTGGCGGGCGATGTTCATGATCGCCGCCGCCTTGATGGCGGCGATCAGCATCGTCCTCGCATTGACCGTGCCAAAGCGCCAACCCGACCACAGCGCCTCTTATGGCCAGCTGCTGGGCTCGCTCGGCACCCTGTTGCGCCAGCAGCCATTGTTGCGCCAACGAGCCTTTTACCAGGCCTGCATGTTCGCCACCTTCAGCCTGTTCTGGACCGCCGTGCCGCTGGAACTGTCGCGCAATCATGGCCTGTCGCAAACTGAAATCGCCCTGTTCGCCTTGGTCGGTGCCATTGGCGCCATCGCCGCGCCCATTGCCGGTCGCCTGGCGGATGCCGGTCATACCCGCATCGCTTCGTTGCTGGCAATGCTGTTGGCCAGCCTGAGTTTTCTGCCAGCCTTCATCCATCCGCTCTACAGCGTCATCGGCCTGGCGGTTACGGGCGTGGTGCTGGATTTCTGTGTGCAGATGAACATGGTCCTGGGCCAGCGCACCATCTATGCCCTCGACGCCAAAAGCCGCAGTCGTCTCAATGCGCTGTACATGACCAGCATCTTCGTCGGCGGCGCGTTTGGTTCATCGATTGCCAGCGCGGTGTACGAGCACGGCGGCTGGTTATGGGTGGTGATCGTCGGCAGCGGCTTCCCGCTGCTGGCCTTGCTGAGTTTCCTGAAGACCTCGAAAAAACACGCACTGGCGACGGCCTGATACCGTCGCGACAGGGTCGCAATGCCCGGCGGCCGAGGCCTGCCGGGCAACATCAAAAAGCGATCAGATCCGCACGTTGCCTCGCGGCCCGGCAATCGCCCAGATGATCAGGCCCAGCACCGGCAACAGAAGGATCAACAGCACCCACAGGACTTTTGCCCCCGTTCCCGCGCCACTCTTGAGCACATTGATGATCGCCCAGATATCGAGCGCCAGGATGATCAGGCCAATCAGGCCGTTGAAGGTGGAACCCATGGTGTCGCTCCCAGATGGTGATATGCCCACTTAGGATAGCGGGGCCCGGCGAGGGTTCCGTTTTATTGCGTCAGACGTGGATCGCAACCTTCAACGCTTCCAGGGCCGGCGCGGCGGCGATGCCGACTTCGGCGCACAGCTCCAGCACGCGCGGCACGTCGTTGCCATACACCAGAACCATTTGCAGTTCATCGTCGAGCAACTGGCTGAAATTCATCAGCACATAACCGCCGTTTTCCTTGTTCAGACTGCTCATCTGGATCTGGATGCGATTGAGCGCCGTCAGGGCTTCGGTTTTCGCCAGTTGCTTGGGCTTGAGGTTGAAGGCCACACCGGGGCCGAACGAGGCAACAATCTGTTCGAACAGCTCTACATAAGTGTCGGCCTGGAACAACACGGTGTCCGGCAGACTCCCGACCACCACCCACTCGCCCAGTGGAATCGGGAAGCTATCGTCGTAGTTGATGTCCGGGTTGGCCGCCAGAAAAGCCGCCGGGTCGGCGTAGGCCTGGGCCGCTTCGTCAGCGATTTTCGCAACGTCCGCATCGCCCAGGCAGCCGGAGCTTATTTTGCTGATGAGTTCGACGAGTGCGGCTTTCATGGGGAAAATCCTGTGGCGATTGGGTTTTGAGGGCGCGCAGGATAGCGCATCACATTGATTGAGTCAGAAAGCTGTGGCCTGGGAGCTTTTGTGGCGAGGGGATTTATCCCCGCTGGGCTGCAAAGCAGCCCTAAAAGATAGGGATCAACCCAACAACTTCTCCAACTGCGCCGTGGTATCCACCGCGCCCATGGTCCTGGCTGCATCCAGCGCCGAGACGCCGTTGGCATCCTTGGCCTTGGGGTCGGCGCCTTTGCTGATCAGGTAATCGACGATCTCCACACGATTGAACATCGCCGCCATCATCAACGCGGTGCGACCATCGAAGGACGAGCCTTCCACCTGCGCCCCGCCGTCTACCAGCGCGGTGACCACGGCCAGGTCGCCCTTGAACGCCGCACCGGCAATCGGGCTCTGGCCATTGTCATTGCGGATTTCCGGATCGGCCTTGTTTTCCAGCAATACCTTCACCGTCTCCACATGCCCGTGGTAAGCGGCCAGCATCAGCAAGGTGTCACCCTTGTGATTGCGCAGGTTGGGGGGCAAACCTTTGCTCAGCAAGGCGGCCATCATGGCGGCGTCACCCTGGCGTGCGACATTGAACACCTGTTCGGCAAACTCCGCAGCCTCTTCCGGGGTCATCTGGCGGCTTGTATCGGACATGGGAAACTCCACTTAAGTCTTCGCAAAGCGACTAGTTTCCCGAGGGACTCCAGGCCTGTCATCCCTTTTTTCTCTGCACCGTGCATAGTCAGAATCAATAACGGTACTGTCCCTGCTGAATCTGCGCCGCCAGTTGCCGGTCGACCCGCACATAGGTCGCGGTGCCGGGCAGCCAGGCGTAGACCGGCTCATCGTCCGTGGCGCACGGGTCGAAGGCTTCGCTCTTGAGGCGGTTTTTCTGGTATTTGAAGGTGCCGGTGGTGTCCATTTTTACCTTGATGCGCAAGAACAACGGCACCGCATAGGCCGGCAACTTGCACTGCAAAAATTGCAACAGCTCAGCAAAATCCAGGGTAGCCAGGGATTCGGACGGAGTAATCGCCGCCATGCCGGCGCGGCCATTGGTGCCATTGATTTCGACGCCATAAGCCACCGCCTCGGCGATTTGCGCGTGCTGTAGCAATACGTTTTCAACTTCCGTGGTGGAGACATTCTCGCCCTTCCAGCGATAGGTATCACCGAGGCGATCAACGAACTGCCCATGGCCGAAGCCGATGTTGCGCAGCAGGTCACCGGTATTGAAGTAACGGTCACCAGGAACGAAGACGTCCTTGAAGATGGTTTTTTCGGTCTTGGCCGGATCGGTGTAACCGTCCAGCGGCGCCTTGTCGTCAATGCGCGCCATCAGCAGGCCCGGTTCTCCCTTGGGTACTTTCTGCATCCGGCCTTGCAGGTTGCGCAACGGCGCCCCGCTGTCATGGTCGTACTGCACCAATTCCCAGCCCATCAGGGAAAATCCGACGGTGTTGTCGAAATTCAGCACATTGGTGAAGCCGATATTGCCGTCGCTGGCCGCGTACAGCTCGCAGATATGGTCGACACCAAAACGTGTCTTGAAGGCCGACCATGCCCCGGGGCGCAAGCCGTTGCCGATCATCTTCCGGACCTCGTGCCGCCGGTCCTCGGCACTGGCGGGCTGGTCGACCAGGTAGCGACACAATTCACCGACATAGCCCAGGGTGGTGGCCCGGTAACGGCGAACGTCACTCCAGAACTGGCTGGCGCTGAACTTGCGCCGGATCGCAAACCCCGAGGCGCCGCAGATCGCCGCTCCCCAGCACACGCACAGGCCCGTGGCGTGGTACAGCGGCAGCGTGCAATACAAGACATCCGCGGGCTGCATGTCCAGGGCGATCAGGCCGAAACTGGTGGAAGTGCGCATCCAGCGCCCGTGGCGAAACACCCCGGCCTTGGGCAGCCCGGTAGTGCCCGAGGTGTAGAGATAAAAACATGGGTCGTTGAAAAAAACCTGCTGACTGCTGGCCGGGTTGTCACCTGGATGGCTGGCGCTGCTACTTATCAGATCAACAAAACCGGAAGGAACGACGGCGCTGTCCTGGTCGGCGACCCACCAGGTTCGGTGGCCGGACAGTGAGGTGCGGGCTCGCACGTCGTTGAAGGCCGCGACCCGTTCTGCCCCGACCACCACCGCGACAGGCGTGACCAACGCCAGGCTGTGCACCAGCGCGTCCCCGGTCTGCGAGGTGTTGACCATGGCGCTGACCGCACCGACCTTCGCCACCGCCAGCACCGTCACCAGCATCTCTGGCCGATTCTCGATGAAAATCGCCACGCAGTCGCCCTTGCCGATGCCCTGTGCCAACAGGTAATGAGCGATGCGATTGGCCTGTTCGTTGGCCTGCGCGTAACTCAATACCGTGTCGCCACACAACAACGCCGGCCCTTGGGGATTGCGCTGGGTGGCCTGTTCGAAACACCAGCCCAGGCCGCAAGGCTGGGTCGGGTCCTGGACGTTGGCGAGCTTCATGCCTTTGACGATACGGGGAATGGCTCTGGCAATAGTGGGTAGCTTGCGCAGCATCTTGCCCCAGGTAATGGCGTCGCTGGATGTACGACTCATGGTCACTCCCGTTCGACCTCGTGGGTCTGGGTTCTTGTTGTCGGGCTGGAGCTCAATTGCGCTCGAAATTACGCCAGCGATTCCGGCGCTGTACATGCGGTTTTTGCAATGTTTTGTATCCACCGTTCCGGACAGGCGGAGCATGAGCGCCAGAAATCCATTTGGTTCAACAAAAGATCAGCCGACCACGCAAAATGCAGGATGCACGATGGCCATTCATGCAAGTTGCACGAAAGCAAAAATAGGGGGAATTGTTAACTGATTGTTTTATAACGTTTTTTAATCAAGCCCAACGCTGGCACAGACACTGCAACTACCTCTCCACGGTTTGCCACCACCATGGAGCAGTCAAATATGAACATGATTCAAGAAAAGTTTGCGTCCCTCTTCTCCAACTACGAAGTGACCACTCAGGCCCGCCCGGATGGCGGTATCCTGCTGACCTTGCGCAACAGCGAAGGCAAACTGTTTAAACGCACAATTTCCTACGCCCAGTTGCACGCCGGGGACCAACTGTCCTGGGCAATCAGCGCAATCCGTCGCGACCTGGCGGAACAGGCCAGCGAGTTGCCGCAGATCGCCATGCTGCAAAGCCAGCATCGTTTTGCGCTGCCGACCTATCACAGCGCCTGATCGTGTTGTGGGAGCGAGCTTGCTCGCTCCCACAGTCCTCTATCAAAAACGCGCAGGATCGATTCGGGTAAAACTGTCCACCGTGACATGCCCTTGCAGCTCACCGCCCTCGCGCGCCACTCCGCATGTAGCCATGCCGGCATCACGGGCCGCATCCAGTTCCTGGACAATGTCCGACAGAAACAGAATCTCCTCCGGGGCTACGCCCACCGCCGCGCTGATGCGCTGGTAGGACTGGACTTCCCGCTTGGGTCCCGATGTGGTGTCGAAATAACCACTGAACAACGGCGACAGATCGCCAGCCTCGGAACAGCCGAAAATCAGCTTCTGTGCCTGGATCGAGCCCGAGGAATAAACGAACAGCCGTAAACCTTGCTGATGCCAGCGCTGCAGTGCCTGCACCGCGTCCGGGTAAACGTGCCCTTTCAACTGCCCCGCCTGATACCCCTGCTCCCAGACCATGCCCTGCAACGCCTTGAGCGGCGTGGCCTTGCGGTCTTCGGCGATCCACTCCAGCAGGATCGCGATGACGCGCTCGGTGTCGGCCCCCGGCTCACCATTGTCCTGACGCACCGCTGCCAATTGCTCGGCGACGTCGGCGCGGTTGGCATGCTGACGAACGAAATCCGGAAGATGCCTGGCGGCATAGGGAAACAACACATCGAACACGAAACTCACCGCACTGGTGGTGCCCTCGATGTCAGTGAGAATGGCTTTGATCGACACAGGCTCAGTCCTCCAGGCGCGGGAAACGGCTGGCGATGTCGTCGCCAGTGAACTTCGCGACCCAACCTTCCGGGTTGTTGAACAGGCGAATGGCAACGAAATGTGGATGCTCGCCCATGTCGAACCAGTGCGGCGTGCCCGCAGGCACCGAGATCAGGTCATTCTTTTCGCACAGTACGGCGTAGACGTAATCGTCGATGTGCAGGGTAAACAGGCCACGACCGGCGACGAAAAATCGTACTTCGTCTTCAGCATGGCGATGTTCATCGAGGAATTTGGCCCGCAGTTCGGCTTTTTGCGGGTGATCGCTGTTGAGGCTGATGACGTCGACCGTGACGTAGCCGCGCTCGGTCATCAACCGGTCGATCTGGGTCTTGTAGGCGGCAATCACTTCGTCCTGGCCGGCGCCTGGCTGGATTTTCGTCGCCGCTTCCCAGCGGTCGAAGCGAACACCTTTATCGGCCAGGGTCGCGGCGATGTCTTCGAAATGGGTCAGCACCTTGTTCGGAATGTCGGGGCTTGAGACGTGATAGACGGACAGGCTGCTCATGGTTAGGGCTCCAGCAAATTAACGGTTCAGGAGTGCGCGGGTCTTGAGCTCACACTCAAACAGGAACTCGAACGCTTCGATCTGGCGCAGGGCATCGTTCATGCTCGGCCCCCAGGTATACAGGCCATGCCCGCGAATCAGGTAGCCGACGCAATCGGGGTGAGCCTCGAGCCACGGCTGCACCTGGCCGGCCAGGCGCGCGATGTCTTGGTCGTTGTCGAAAATCGGCACGCGGACACAGGATTCGTGGGTCGACACACCGCTGAAGGCTTTTTGCAGTTCGTAGTCTTCAAAGTCGATGAAAGCCTGGTGGGTCAGGCGCGACAACACCGTGGCATTCACGGAATGGGTGTGCAGCACCGCGCCGATCTCCGGGCGCCAGCGATACAACTGGGTGTGCAGCAGGGTTTCGGCGGAGGGTGTCTTGCCGCGCTCCAGGCTGTTGCCGTCCAGGTCGGTGGCGAGCACATCATCCAGGCCCAGTTGCCCCTTGTGCTTGCCGGACACGGTGAGCAAGGCCTGGTCAGGGGCAAGCCGGGTCGAATAGTTGCTGCTGGTGGCCGGGGACCAGCCGCGGCCATACAAAAAACGCCCGGCGTCGATGATTTCCCGGGCGAGCTGTTCACGGGTAAGGCTCATGGCCTGTCCTCTTG
>NZ_WUUD01000022.1:220696-268729 GCF_009831705.1 Pseudomonas sp. PICF6
GAAGGCTGCGAGGCTGGCGATGCTGAAAGTCCAACTGGCACCCAGGGCGTTCCAGCTGTAGCCGGAATACAACGCGCCCAACGCTCCGCCCATGCCGGCCAGGGCGGCGTACAACGCCTGGCCCTGGCCTTGCTGGCGTGGGCCGAAGCTACGTTGCACGAAATGGATGGCAGCGGCGTGAAAACTGCCGAAGGTCGCCGCGTGCAGCACCTGGGCAAACAACAGGACCCAGAGAAATTCGGCCAGTGAGCCCAGCAGCAGCCAACGCAACGCCGCCAGCAGGAAACTCACCAGCAGCACCCGACGCACGGAAAACCGCGCCAGGATCCGGCTCATCAGCAGGAAGATCAAGACTTCCGCGACCACGCCAATGGCCCAGAGCATACCGATCAACCCGCGGCTGTAACCCAGGCCTTCCAGGTGCAGCGTCAGAAAGGTGTAATACGGCCCGTGGCTGACCTGCATCAGCCCCACGCACCCATAGAACGCCAGCACCCCAGGGTTGCGCAATTGCCGCAGAAAACCTTCCCCCGCAACTCGCGGCCCCTGTCTCGGCTGGGCATTGGGGACCCAGAAGCTGGCGAGCACGATGCCGCCCATGATCAGCACCAGCGCCACCGGGTAAATGTCCAGGCTCAGCCATTCGAACAGCCGGCCAAGCGCAACCACGGTAATGATGAAGCCGATGGAGCCCCACAGGCGGATCTGGCTGTAGCGCGAAGTTTGCCCGCTCAAGTGGGCCAG
Organism: Pseudomonas sp. PICF6; assembly: GCF_009831705.1. Taxonomy (NCBI): domain Bacteria; kingdom Pseudomonadati; phylum Pseudomonadota; class Gammaproteobacteria; order Pseudomonadales; family Pseudomonadaceae; genus Pseudomonas; species Pseudomonas sp. PICF6. Next base: position 221,441 of record NZ_WUUD01000022.1, read on the forward strand.
GGTAATGACTTCGAACTGCGGCAACACCGCGTGCCAGAAGAACGCGTGAAGCGCCATGACCAGCGCCAGCCAGGCGTAGCTCTGATCGATGAAGATCAGTGAGAACGTCAGCAGCGTGCAAATGGCGCCAAAACGCACGATCGCCAGGCGCTGACCGGTGTAATCCCCCAGCCAGCCCCAGATATTCGGTGCCACACAGCGCATCAGCATGGGGATCGCCACCAGCTCGCCGATGCGCGCCGCGTTGAACCCCAGGTGATCGAAATACAACGCCAAAAACGGCGCCGTCGAACCGAGCAGCGCGAAATAGAACAGATAGAAACTGGAGAGCCGCCAGTACGGCAGAGCCGCCATGGTCGTCAGGCCACGGCGGTCGGCAGGTCAGCCATCAAAGCTGGCCCAGCACCGGGGTGCTGACTCGCACATCGGCGTTCTGGCCGCGATGACGCAGCAGGTGGTCCATCAGCACAATCGCCATCATCGCCTCGGCGATTGGCGTGGCGCGGATGCCGACGCACGGATCATGACGGCCCTTGGTGATGACGTCCACCGGGTTGCCATGGATGTCGATGGAGCGCCCCGGCGTGGTGATGCTGGAGGTTGGCTTCAATGCCAGGTGCGCCACGATCGGCTGGCCCGAGGAAATGCCACCGAGGATGCCGCCAGCATTGTTGCTGAGGAAACCTTGCGGGGTCAGCTCGTCGCGGTGCTCGGTGCCGCGCTGGGCGACACAAGCGAAACCGGCGCCGATTTCCACACCCTTCACCGCGTTGATGCTCATCAGCGCGTGGGCCAGTTCGGCGTCGAGACGGTCGAAGATCGGCTCGCCCAGGCCCGGCATCACACCTTCGGCCACCACGGTGATCTTCGCACCGACCGAATCCTGGTCGCGACGCAATTGGTCCATGTAGGCCTCAAGGGCCGGCACCTTGTCCGGGTCGGGGCAGAAGAAGGCATTCTGTTCCACCGAATCCCAGGTCTTGAACGGGATTTCGATGGGACCCAACTGGCTCATATAGCCACGAATCACGATGCCCTGGCTGGCCAGGTACTTCTTGGCAATCGCGCCGGCCGCCACGCGCATGGCGGTTTCCCGGGCCGAACTGCGGCCGCCGCCACGGTAGTCGCGCTCGCCGTATTTATGGTGGTAGGTGTAGTCGGCGTGGGCCGGGCGGAACAGATCCTTGATGGCCGAGTAGTCCTTGGACTTCTGGTCGGTGTTGCGGATCAGCAGGCCAATGGCGCAGCCGGTGGTGCGTCCTTCGAACACGCCGGAGAGGATCTCGACTTCATCGGCTTCCTGGCGCTGGGTGGTGTGGCGGCTGGTGCCCGGCTTGCGCCGGTCCAGGTCACGCTGCAGATCGTCCAGGGAAATCTCCAGGCCCGGCGGACAGCCGTCGACAATGGCGACCAACGCCGGGCCATGGCTTTCGCCCGCGGTGGTAACGGTGAACAGCTTGCCGTAGGTATTGCCGGACATGCAGGGTGCTCCGTGAAAAACGCTGAGAGACTCAACCTTGGATTCGTAGTGGGCGCCAGTATACGCAGGCTCCCCGACGAGTTCATCCTCGAACCTTATCGATGCCTGTCAGTCCAACCGGCACCTTCGTAACTAATGGCGTGATGATGTTAAAACTGCTTGCCTTGAGCCTTGCCCTGTTGACCGGCCTGCTTTCCAGCCTGGCCCAGGCCACCGTCCTGCAACGACCGATCAGCCTCGACACCGGCAACGGCGAGCTTTTCGGCTCGCTGCTGTTACCCAAATCCGACGCACCAGTGCCGGTTGTCCTGATCATTTCCGGGTCGGGTCCTACCGACCGTGACGGAAACAACCCCGACGGCGGGCGCAACGATAGCCTCAAGCGCCTGGCCTGGGTGCTGGCCAAGCACAACATTGCCAGCGTGCGCTATGACAAACGCGGGGTGGCCGCCAGCCTTGCGGCGACCCCGGACGAACGCAACCTGAGCGTCGAAGCCTACGTGGCCGACGCCGTGGCCTGGAGCCGCAAACTGGCTGCCGATCCGCGAATGGGTCCATTGATCCTGTTGGGTCATAGCGAAGGCGCACTGATCGCCAGTCTCGCAGCGCCCCAGGCCAATGCAGCTGCGGTCATCTCGCTGTCCGGCAGTGCCCGGCCGATCGACCAGGTGCTGCGTCAACAACTGAGCAGCCGCCTCCCTCCCCCCCTGATGGTGCGCGCCAATGAGCTGCTGGACAGCCTCAAGGCCGGTCGGCTCGACCCGAACGTGCCGCCGCAACTGCAGGTCATCTTTCGCCCTAGCGTGCAGCCCTACCTGATCTCGCTGTTCCGCCAGACGCCGGCCCAGGCTTTCGCGGCGCTGAAGATGCCAGCGTTGATTATCCAGGGCAGCCATGACATTCAAGTCAGCGTCGATGACGCCAGGCAGTTGCAAGCCGCCAAACCCGACGCCGAGCTGGCGCTGATCAAGGGCATGAACCATGTCATGCGCATCGTCCCCAACGACATGGAGCGGCAATTGGCCTCCTACAAAAATCCAAACCTGCCCCTAGCGGCCGAACTGGGTACGCACATTCTGGGTTTTATTAGCTCATTACCCGCTCGATAAGCGGTTTTTCCCCTCCAGTCCTGGCAAAAACGGCCGATAGACCGGTGTCGGACAGCGCCATGGCTGCCGACGGGCCGGCCTGGACAGGATTTTGCCGTTATGACTGACACTCAAACTTCACCCGACACCCCCGCCGAAACGCCCGCCGCTCCAGTGGCGGAGCTGCCTTGGGCGGATGTGCAGGCCGAGCACCATAAAATGCTCCGGCTGGCACCGCTCAAGACCGACCGTGCCACGGGTGCGCGGCCGCTGCGGTTTGTCGAATTCAGCTATGCCGAGCGCCACAGCAAGGAGCGCAGTTTGCTGCGCATGAGCATCCAGTTGCCGGGCCAGCGGGTGCGCAAGGAACAGAATCACCTGGACGTCTGGGCCGACCACGTCGATAAACGCCTGTATTTTTCCCCGGACAGCTTGCAGGTCGAGCCGCTGAACCGTGGCATTGGCCGCTTCCTCGCCGCACAGGGCATTACCTGGGCCAAGAAGCGCTGGTCGAGCTACCGGGTCGATGGCAGCGACCTGAATAACAAGGACGCGCTGAACGAAGACACCCGCCTGCGCCGCGACCACTTCCTGAAAGCCCATGGTTTCGAAGTGGTCTACGCCGACGCCCAGCACCTCAAAGGCAGCGTCAAGCCAGCCCAGGTTGGCAATCTGCTGGGGGACTGGAACACCGAAAAACTGCAGTTCGTGGAAATTCTCGAAGCCGCGCAGATGCTCCAGCAAGCCGAGCAGAACCTGGCGGAGCAGGAAGTCAAACTCAAGCAGCAGGAAGAAAAGGTCGCCAAGTTCAAACGCGAAGACAACGGCCTGCGTTTCACCATCACCTGCCTGGTGGCATTTGCCATGTTCCAGGCCGGGTTGTTGATCTGGATTGCGACGCGTAGCTAAGACTGAACACCGCCTAACCCCTGTGGGAGCGAGCCTGCTCGCGATGGCGCCGTGTCAGCAGTCTTCAAACTGACTGACACCCCCTCATCGCGAGCAGGCTCGCTCCCACAGGTTTGCATCCTCGGTGACAGACCCGGGCGCGCCCGTCAGATCAATTGTCGTCAAACCCGCGAAGCAAACAACGCCTGATGCTGACGGCACTGTTCGGCACTGAGCATGAACACACCATGCCCGCCGCGTTCGAAGTCCAGCCAGGCAAAATCGACTTCCGGATACAACGCCTCGACGTGGACCTGGCTGTTGCCCACCTCGACAATCAACAAACCCTTCTCGGTCAGATGGTCGGCGGCCTCGGCCAGCATCCGGCGTACCAGGTTCAAGCCATCATCGCCACAGGCCAGGCCCAGCTCCGGCTCGTGCTGATACTCCTGGGGCATGTCGGCGAAATCTTCGGCATCGACATAGGGCGGGTTCGACACGATCAGGTCGAAACGCTGGCCCGGCAAGCCCTCGAAACCATCCCCCTGGACAGTGAACACGCGCTCGTCGACGCCGTGACGCTCGATGTTCTGGTTGGCCACTTCCAACGCTTCGAACGACAGGTCAGCCAGCACCACCTCCGCCTCGGGGAATTCGAAAGCGCACGCGATGCCGATGCAGCCGGAACCGGTGCAGAGGTCGAGAATCCGTGCCGGTTCCTGACCCAGCCAGGGCGCAAAACGGTTTTCGATCAGTTCACCAATGGGCGAGCGTGGAATGAGCACGCGCTCGTCGACGATGAAAGACATTCCGCAGAACCAGGCTTCACCCAGCAGGTAGGCCGCCGGGATGCGTTCGGCGATGCGTCGGCGCAGCAGGCGTTGCACATGGACCAGTTCTTCATCTTCGAGACGGCAGTCCAGGTAGCTATCGGCAATCTCCCACGGCAGATGCAACGCGCCCAACACCAGTTGCCGGGCTTCATCCCACGCATTGTCGGTGCCATGGCCGAAAAACAGATCCTCTCCATGGAAACGACTGACGGCCCAACGTATATGGTCGCGCAGGGTACGGAGACGGGAAGTGATCACGGCGGCAAACTCCAGAAAAAACGACTGGCGAGTCTACCAGCCAAACACTCCCCTCACCAAAGCACGCCTCAAACACACCTCAAACACGCACGAAAAAGGACGGGGCAGATGTAGGATTTATCCGTTTTTCGCGCTGACTATTGAACAAGATAGACATCTTGACAAGGCTGTAGGCCAGCAACGACGGCCCTTGCGATGGAAGCGATTCACAGAACCGCTCAGCCAGAGGAGAATGTCGCAAAAGCCCCACTCGAAGGAGCCCCAGAATGTCCGTTCCAAAAACGATGTTTCAACTCAGCGGTCGCGGTTACGCGGCGGCCAATCTGAGTCAAGCGACGCTGATCATCATCGATGCCCAGAAAGAATACCTCGCCGGCCCCCTGGCGTTGAGTGGCATGGATGCGGCGGTCGCGAACATCAAGCAATTGCTCGGCGCGGCCCGTGCTGCCGGCCGGCCGATCGTGCATGTGCGTCACCTGGGCACCCATGGCGGGCTATTCGACCCACAGGGCGAACGCGGGGAGTTCATTAGCGGCCTGGAACCCCAGGGCGACGAAACCGTGGTGGAAAAACTGCTGCCCAGCGCGTTTCACGGCACCGAACTGAAAAAGCGCCTGGAGGACCTCGGCCCCCTGGACCTGATCGTTTGTGGTTTCATGAGCCATTCCAGCGTCAGCACCACCGTGCGTGCCGCCAAGAACCTGGGCTTTCGTTGCACTCTGGTCGAAGACGCCTGCGCCACTCGCGATCTGCCGCACAAGGGCGGAGTCCTGAGCGCCGAACACGTGCACCAGACCGAAATGGCGATCATGGCGGACAACTTCGCCACCCTGGCCCTGACCCGCGATTTCATCTGACACCCCTTCGATAAGCGGCCCGTTGCGCCGCTTATCCGCAAAAGCCTCTCATTTGCCGCAATTGCCGTAGTGTCAGGAACAACCCGAACATCTTCCGGTCGAAGGGCCGATACCCATTGAGGAAGGTCGGAATGAAGTTATCCGATGGTTTTGACGCACGTCGCTTGCGGCCCAAAGGCCCGAGCAACTGGCGCTTGCGTTTCGGTGCCGCGCTCGCGGCGCTCCTGGCAACGCTCGGTGTACTGCTGTCGATGGCCGGCGCCGCCAGCCTGCTGGGTCGCCCGCCCGCCCTGGGCGAGTTGAACGCAACCCCGCTCGGCTCCACGATCATTCTGGTGATCGGCTTGCTGGTACTGCTGTTGGGCGTGTGGCTGTGGCGCCTTTGCCGCCGTCGGGCCCGCCAATCCCTGGAGCTGGCCATGGCTCCTCACTTGATGAAAAAGCACGACTGACCCGCCGCCCGACGTTTTGTCGCGCCGGATCCCGCAGGAGTTGGGTAAACTGGCCGGCCTTCGCGGAGGCTGACATGCAAGACGACGACTTTTCCCTGTTCAAAAGTGCGATCCAGGGTGTTAAACCGATCAAGCACGACCGTGCCGAAACCGGCAAACCCAAGGCGGATCGCGCACAAATCGCCAAGCTGCGCCAGGCCGCCACGGTGCGCACCGACGCCACCACCGTGGATGGCTTGTCCGACCAGTTCGTGATCGACGTAGGTCCTGAAGACGAGCTGATGTGGGCTCGCGACGGCGTTCAGGAAAGCCAGATGCGCAAGCTGAAGGTTGGCCAGATTCCCTTCGAAGGCAGCCTCGACCTGCACGGCATGACCGTGGAAAAGGCCCGGGAAACCCTCTGGGCCTTCTTGGCCGAAGCCACCAAATTCGAAATCCGCTGCGTGCGCGTCACCCACGGCAAGGCCGTGCGGCTGGACGGCAAGCGGCCGATGATCAAGAGCCACGTCAACACCTGGCTGCGCCAGCACCCGCAAGTGCTGGGCTTCACCTCCTGCCAGGCGAAACACGGTGGCGCCGGGGCGGTGTACGTGATGCTCAAGCGCACCATGATGGAAGGCCGCGACGAGTAGCACCCGATTGCCGAGCTTGCAGCGCCGTGTCCGCCACCGTACCCTTGCCCTTTGCGTAAAATCCCACAGGTAGTTTCATGTCTCTGGAACAGAATTACACCGCGATTCTCGGCCAACTGGGCGAGGACGTTTCCCGCGAGGGCCTGCTCGACACGCCCAAGCGCGCTGCCAAGGCCATGCAGTACCTCTGCCGCGGTTACGAACAGACCCTCGAAGAAGTCACCAACGGTGCCTTGTTCAGCTCCGACAACAGCGAAATGGTGCTGGTCAAGGACATCGAGTTGTACTCGCTGTGCGAGCACCATTTGCTGCCCTTCATCGGCAAGGCCCATGTGGCCTACATTCCGAGTGGCAAGGTGCTGGGGCTTTCGAAAGTCGCACGCATCGTCGACATGTACGCACGTCGCCTGCAGATCCAGGAAAACCTCAGCCGCCAGATCGCCGACGCGGTCCAGCAGGTGACCGGTGCCCTGGGCGTGGCGGTGGTGATCGAAGCCAAGCACATGTGCATGATGATGCGCGGTGTGGAAAAGCAGAACTCCTCGATGATCACCTCGGTGATGCTTGGCGAGTTCCGCGAAAACGCCGCGACCCGCAGCGAGTTCCTCAGCCTGATCAAGTAACCCCCCGCATGAAAAAAACCGGCATTGATCGCCGGTTTTTTTTCGCCCGTGAAAAATCAGGTAAGCTGCGCGCCCTCTTCTTCCCTGTCGTGAGGCTTAATACCGTGATCGTCAAAGCGCTGCGAGTTGGCCTGGGCCAGCTGATTATTTTCATCGACTTCATCACCCGCCCCGGCAAGAAGCAACGTCCGGCCGAAGCCCAGGCGCAAGTCAATCAGGCCGCCCGCAGCCTGACGCTCTATCAGTTCCACGCCTGCCCGTTCTGCGTGAAGACCCGCCGCACCCTGCACCGCCTCAACGTGCCGGTGGCCTTGCGGGATGCAAAAAACAACGAGCAGGATCGCCAGACGCTGCTGGAGCAAGGCGGCAAGATCAAAGTACCGTGCCTGCGCATCGAAGAGAACGGCGAGACCACCTGGATGTATGAGTCCAAGGTGATCATTGATTATCTGGATAAGCGGTTTGCGGCAGTCTGATAGTTTTATGGTGTATTTGCGGGCCCCATCGCGAGCAGGCTCGCTCCCACAATGGAACTGTGGATAACTGGGTTTTGTGATCGACTCTGAACCCTGTGGGAGCGAGCCTGCTCGCGATGGGGCCAGTCCAGTCACCACATAAGTCAGGCTGCTTTTACCGCCAAAGCCTCCCGCACCACCCCCGCCAACCGCTTAAGCCCCTCATCCAGCCGCGCCGGGTCGATGTGGCTGAAGTTCAACCGCAGGTGCCCCGGATGCTTGTCCGGCTCGGGAAAGAACGGCTCTCCCGGCATGAACGCGACGTCGGCAGCCAGGGCGGCGTCGAGCAAGGTGCGGGTGTCCTGCGGTTGCTTGAGGGTCAGCCAGAAAAACAGCCCGCCCTGAGGCACGTTCCAATGCGCGATATCGGAAAAATGTGTTTGCAGCGCCGCCTGGAACCGGTCCCGACGATCCCGGTAAAAATCCCTCAACTCGCTCAAATGGCTTTGGTACTGCTCGGTGCCGATCCATTGCAATGCCTGCCACTGACCGATGCGATTGGTGTGCAGGTCCGCCGACTGCTTGAGCCGCAGCAGGTGTGGGAACAGATCCGGGCTGGCGATCAGGTAACCCACACGTAGCCCGGGCAATAGGGTTTTCGACACAGTGCCGGTGTAGATCCAGCTGGCTTTCTTCAAGCGACTGACAATCGGCGTGGCGCTGCCGCCGTCGAAGGTCAGCTCGCGGTAGGGCTCGTCTTCCACCAGGGTCACGCCGAACTCATCCAGCAGCGCCGCCACGGCATCGCGCTTGGCTTCGCTGTAGCGCACCGCCGAAGGGTTCTGGAAGGTGGGAATCAGGTAGATGAACGCGGGTCGATGCTGTTCCAGCCGGGCTCGCAACTGTTTCAGATCAGGCCCATCGGCCTCCAGGGGCACCGTGATGCAGTCGGCGCCAAACAGCTGGAAAATCTGCAACGCGGCCAGGTAGGTCGGCGCTTCCAGCATGACTTGAGTGCCGACATCGATGTGCAGCTTGGCCGCCAGGTCGAGGGTTTGCTGGGAGCCGCTGACCACCAGCACCTGACTGGCTTCACACGCCAGGCCCAATGACCGCGCCTGTGCCGCCAGGGCTTCGCGCAAGGCCGGTTCACCTTCGCTCATGCCGTATTGGCCCATGGACACCGGCATGGCCGCCCATTCGACTTTCGGCAGCATGGCTTCGGCCGGCAGGCCACCGGCGAACGACATCACTTCAGGACGCTGCGCGGCGGCGAGGATTTCTCGAATCAAAGAACTTTTGAGGCGCGAGACACGTTCGGAAAAAGCCATGGGGGTCACCTGTAGCGGGTCACTGGAAAAATGAGTCAAACTAGTTGACCGAAATTACTCCGACCTCTCTGGATACGTCAACATGCTTGACCTTAAAAACCCGGCCTCCCAGCAAATGGCCATGGAAGCGTTCTTCTTCGGTTACCAGGCGTTTACCGCCAAGGCCGATGAAATGCTTGAGCGTCGCGGGCTGAGCCGGGTGCATCAGCGCATCGTTTTTTTTATCGCCCGTTACCCATCCCTGAGCGTGAAGGAATTGCTGACGCTGCTCGGCGTGAGCAAACAGGCGTTGAACATGCCGTTGCGGCAGCTGATGGAAATGCATTTGGTGAACAGCGTCGCGTCCGAGACCGACAAGCGTAAGCGGCTGCTGGAACTGACGGCCGAGGGCGAGCGCTTCGAACAGGCGTTGCGTCGCGAGCAGGTGAAATTGCTCGAGCGGGTGTTTGCCGAGGCTGGGGAGGAGGCGGTGGATGGGTGGTTGGCGGTGAACCTGGGATTGGGCAAGGGTTCGGCGAGCTGAGGGATTTGTAGCGTCAGAACCGGCACCATCGCGAGCAGGCTCGCTCCCACAATGGATCCCCCATGCGCACAAATTTTGTGAACGACGCAGCTCCCCTGTGGGAGCGAGCCTGCTCGCGATGGCGTCTTCACAGTCGATATATCCCTACCTCCCAGACTTTTCGTCGACAACATAGAAAACATTATTTGCTTTATTTGTATACAAAAGCATAATTCGCTTCGTGCGAGTTCTTGACCATAAGGTCAAAAAACCTCGCCGGCCTTACCTGCCTCAAAGCAACGCCGCCACCCTCAGGGGGCGGGCGTGCTGGAAATAACAATAAAACTCTTGAGGAGTACTCGCTGTGGAAAGCCGCAAACCCGAAGCCCGGACGCTGGACCTCTCGCCGCCACTACGCACTGGCTGGCTGGAGCGCATCTTCAAACTCAGCTTGCATGGCACCACGGTGAAGACCGAGCTGATTGCCGGTCTGACGACCTTCATCACCATGGCCTACATCATTTTCGTCAACCCCAACATCATGGCCGACGCCGGCATCGATCACGGCGCCGCATTCGTCGCGACCTGCATCGCCGCCGCCCTGGGTTGCCTGTTGATGGGCCTGTACGCCAACTGGCCGGTGGGCCTGGCACCGGGCATGGGCCTGAACGCGTTTTTCACCTACACCGTGGTCGGCACCATGGGCTACAACTGGGAAACCGCATTGGGCGCGGTGTTTGTTTCCGGGGTGCTGTTCATGTTCCTGACCCTGTCGCGGGTGCGTGAGTGGCTGCTCAACAGCATTCCGGTGAGCCTGCGTTATGCCATGGGTGCGGGAGTCGGGTTGTTCCTCGGACTGATCGGCCTGAAGACCGCCGGCATCGTCGTGGACAGCCCCGCTACCCTGATCAAGCTCGGCTCCCTGCACGAGCCCGGCCCGTTACTGGCTGCGGTGTGTTTCCTGATGATCGCCGTGCTCAGCTATCACCGCGTGTTCGGCGCGATCCTGATCAGCATCATCGCCGTGACCCTGGCCGGTTGGGGCCTGGGACTGGTGCAATACAACGGGGTCATGTCGACGCCTCCGAGCCTGGCGCCCACCTGGATGGCGATGGATGTGGTCGGCGTATTCAACGTCAGCATGATCAGCGTAGTGCTGGCCTTCCTGTTCGTGCACATGTTCGACACCGCCGGCACCCTGATGGGCGTTGCCCAGCGTGCCGGGTTGGTCAAACCTGATGGCAAGATCGAGAACCTGTCCAAGGCGTTGAAAGCCGACAGCGCCTCCAGCGTGTTCGGCGCCATGGTCGGCGTGCCGCCGGTAACCAGCTACGTGGAAAGCGCCGCCGGTGTCGCGGCGGGTGGCCGTACAGGGCTTACCGCCGTGACGGTTGGTGTGCTATTTATTGCCGCGATGTTCTTCGCACCCCTGGCCGGGATGATCCCCGCCTACGCTACCGCGGGGGCCTTGATCTATGTCGCCATGCTGATGATGGGGGGCATGGCCCACATCGAATGGGACGAAGCGACCGACAGCATCCCGGCCATCGTCACGGCCATCATGATGCCCCTGACCTTTTCGGTCGCCGACGGTATTGCGCTGGGCTTCATCACCTATGTGGTGCTTAAGGCCGGCACGGGTAAACACAAGGAAATTTCTGTCAGTCTGTGGGTGCTCTGCGCGATCTTCATCGCCAAGTTCATCTTCTTGTAGGCGGGATTATTCATCAGCCTCACCCCGTCGGGTGAGGCGTTCTTGCATCAGGAGCAAAGCAATGAATCTGGAAACCTGGCTGTTGTTCAGCGGCGCCGCTCTGGTGGTGATCCTCATCCCCGGCCCACTGTCGTTGCTGATGATCGGCAACAGCCTGAACTATGGCCTGCGCCGTTCGTATCCGGCGTTTCTGGGTGGCGTGATCGCCTCGATTTGCCTGCTGAGCGCATCGGCGCTGGGCCTCGGCGCACTGTTGTTGGCGTCAGAGCAACTGTTCAGCGCCCTGAAGATGGTCGGCGCGTTGTATCTGTTTTACCTGGCCTGGCAGAGCTGGCAGCAATCGCGCCAGCCGTCCCAGGGTGCCGAAGTGCCCCAGGCCGCAGCCATCCCGCGCTTTCGCGCCCTGTTCGGCCGGGCATTCGTGCTGGGTGCCAGCAATCCCAAGGACATTCTGTTCTTCGCCGCTTTCCTGCCGCAGTTCTTGAGCGCCGAACAACCGTTCCTGCCGCAACTGCTGATCATGATCGCCACCTGGACCGTTCTTGACCTGCTCTGCAAGCTGGCTTACGGCCTCGGCGCCCACGGCGCGGCGCGGTATCTGCGAACGGGTAAAGGCCAGAGTTGGTTCAACCGCATCAGCGCAGGCCTCTTTGGCGGTGCGGGCGCGGCCTCTTTGATGTCGACTCACTGAGTCCCTGACTTTGCGAAACAGCCTCATCTTTTACTCGAGGCTTTCGCAAAACGTAGAAACAACCCATCGATATACACCCCGCCAGGAAGCATCTTACATATAGGGCCACTCAATCATCGTTGAACAAGGACGTTCACAATGGCCCAGATTTTCCAGCCCGGCCCGGTGCCCGACGACTATGCCGTAGTCATTACCGACTTAGGCGTGCCTACAAATAAGCACACCATCGAAACACTCGAGTTCAAGACTGCCGATGGGACGCAGCTGAGTTCGGAGCACAAACATAGACAAGCCCAACTCGAAATCGTCGATAAACTTTACGGCCCGCTGCACATCGGTTCCGTGACTGTCACCCGTTCAGCCCTGGATGCGTTAGGCGCAACCACCGATGGACAGCCGCTGAACGGCGACAATACTTTTTTCCGCAGCCCCAATCGTTTTTTCGTGAACTCGTTACAGTTCAACGCAAGCAATATTGAAACACGGCTCAAACTAACCGCCGACGCAAACGACTATCGGCTGCCCACGTTGCTGTTTGAAATGGCGAGCCAGCGCTCACCCGCCGCGCCCCCATTATTGAGGCAAACGCCTGAAACACAAGCCGAACCCGCCAGCCATCGGAGAACACTGGAAAAACTCCTGAAATCGGCCCAAAGGCTCGATATACAAGGGCTTAGCCATGGAGCATTCAGTTGGGCAAATACAACCAAGAGCAATATCCTCATCCCTACAGGGCTTGGACTTCAGGCCTTCGGAATCTATAGCGGTCTGCGCGGCCTGCAAGACGCCATCCGTAACAAGGACTCCTACCAGACCATTTTCAATGGGACCAGCGTGGCCGCCGAAGTCGCTTCAATCGGTGTCGAAGCTGCGGTGACCAGACAAGCCTCTCAGATGATCAGGGCCGGCCAACGCTCCCTCGAGGGCTTTGCCAAAACGACCTTTGCCACGCGCCTCGCCCGTGGAAGTGGGCTGATTGCCAGCGTCCTGACACTTCCTTTCGATATCATCGCCGCGGTCGATTCTTTCAAGGCGGCTGCCCACGCCACTGGCAAAGAAGCCACCGACCACTATGTCAGCGCAGCCTTGAGCGTCACCAGCGCCGCGATGACCTTAACCATTGGCATAGCGGCGCTGGCGGGGTTTGGTTCAGCCGGTCCTGCGGGCCTTGCCGCCGGACTTATCCTGGTGGTTGGCTCACAAATCTGGGGCGCGGTTCGTCAAGTCGATGACATCGACGACTACATAGAACTCACCGTACACGAGCGTCTGCGCACTGGTTGGTTGGCCTTCTGGGCAATGGGCCCTGATAAAGATATCCAGGATCGCTACACCATCGCCAAGGCTACCGCCGAACATACAAAGCTGCTGCAGGCCAATGCCTCGCACTTGCTCAAAGGCCCACTGAAAGACAGCACTGAGGCAATCGTAAACGGTACATTCACCGTGGAGCTTGAACCGGTGCCCTACAACACTTGGAACTGGTGGACCGGTGCCAGGTACCGGGCGACGACAGTCCGTCCGAAGATCAAAGACAACGACGACCGGATCGATGCGCGTAAAGGCGTTACGGCTCAGACGCCCGGCGCAGTCATTGAAACGTCGGCCGAACATAAAGCTATCCATTGGTACATCGGCGGCGGCAACGACATCGTTGAAGGCGTCGAAAACAAGCCAAACGTCTTTCACTACGGGGCGGGCGTTAAAAAACTGACCGGGGGCACAAAAGACGACGTGTTTATCTTTGAAGGCTCCACGGAAACCCTCAGTGAAACGTCAGCAAATAACCTGGTGGGTGGCTTGGGCAACGACACCGTGGTGTTGTCGGGCCGTAGCAGCAGTCATCAGGAGCCGCGTCTGGGTTACCAGGTCGACCTGGACGCCGGGCAAGTGTCCATCATCACTCAAAAAAGTCATGACACGCAGAGCAAGCCTCATCGCCATGCGGACCTTGAAAGCATTGAAAACGTAGAAATTCCCGAGGGTGGTGCCAACATCATCAAGGGGACAGCCGGCCCAAACATCATCAGGTCCCGCGGCAACGATTCAATCGACGCCGGCGCGGGAGATGACCGAATTTTCATTCTCAATGGAAATAACCGCAACGCAGACGGCGGACCGGGTGAGGATATCTATGCCATCGCTCATAAATCCGGCCACGTTTCCATCACCGAAAATGGTGTGGACAATAGCGTCATCGCACTGGACTGGAGAGCTGACCTGATTGAAAGCTGGCGAATTGAAGACGGTCATCTGGTCATTACTTCATGCTTTGATGCAAGCGACCGGGAGTTTCGCAAAGTCACCATCAGGGAAGTCTATGAAGACTCTGCTTTTCCAAGAGCCTTACAAAACAACAGGCTGACGTTCATCACCCAGGATGGCTACCATTTGGTACCCGACCTGCCCGATACGATCGAATCCAGCAGCCCGCTCGACATTGAAACAGTTGTGGTGCAGCCAGGCACACCCCGCAACCCGGCTATCCTGCCTGATCGAAGCGAGCAGCCGATCAGCCATGACAAAGACACCAGCTACTATGTTTCACATCTCAATGAACTGACCACACTCAAGGTCAAACAAAAAAGCGAATTTTCCACCACCCTTCATCTTAACTACGCCAACGCCGAGCTGACCCGTATCGAGGCCTACTACAAGGCTCATGTCACTCAGAAAGATGAAGGGGACAGCATCAAATATGGCGAATGTGGCCTGACCTTGCACTTTGGTGTTCGCCAAGTCGTATTGAAAAATCTGGCAAGTTCCGATGAGCGCTATAGCGCGCAAAACGCGAAGACCGGTCGGCGTGCATTTTCCGTCCTCGGTTCGCATCATACTTTTATCCTCACCCTGAACGATGGCTCGTCGTACCGCCTGGTCCAACCCTCGCCCGACTATGGCCTGTTGCTGGACGAAACATTCATAGGTAAAGATCCGGTGGCATGGAAAACAGACGTTCCATCGCCATTGACGCCTACCAAAAAGAAATACGCCTATCTACGACCCTTGGACAAAAAACCTTATTACATGCGCAGTTGGGCAACCTGCGCCCTGCTGACATCGCCCACGGAACAGACGGGTATCGAAGTCCTGATTGGCGAAGGCGCCACCTACCTTGTTCACCTGAGCCCGAACATGACGCTACGCCTGTCCACGCCAGGTGCATTGGCCGGCGCCAATCCTCGGTTACCCCGTGCCTCCCTATGGGAGTTGGATGCCACGCGCCTGGGCCAAGTCGAGATAAAACTGTCCTCCAACCTGCTGCAAATAGGTGGAACGACCATCCATCTTCCCGTCTATGAAGCTGAAGACCTTGTCGACCCGATACGAGTCATCACTGCACAAGGCGTTGTTCATGCTGTCGACAGCCTGTTTGAGCGGGTTTATGTAGAAGCGCTTGATGGCCGGTATTTTGCCCCGCTCACCGACCCCAACATCCCATTGCCCAGCGAACTGTCGAGCCTGACATCCGAAGAACTGAAGGTTCTTCACGTTGCTGTCAAAGATGGGTCTCCCGGCACACTGAGCTACAACCTCAGAACCCGTAAATGGATCCTTGACACCGATAAGTCCCGAGTCATTGAGGCGGCGAACCTGAGAAAAACAGACCTGTGTGACCACGCCCTCAAGATCTATCAGGATCTGGCCCGCGAGGGGCTCAATCAGACGCCGCCCCTGGGTGATGACACACTTCGTCTGTTGCGGGAAAAATGCGTGGAGCTGATAGAAGGCTTCACTTTGGACAACTCAGTGATGTTTGCGCGGGCGTTAGCGCTGAGCGCGGTCTTCGGCATAAGGCTCTCGCAATTGAGCTGGTTCCTCTCATTGGCTGAGGCGTCTCCCGAACCTACCTGACCTTGAAGAACGTCTTCGACGGTTTCTTTCACACGCCATACATATGTAGTGCACCTGTCTGCTGGTTTTCCACGAACATCCTGGAACCCAGGGCCTGTCAGCCTCCGGCTCTACGACAGGCCATTAGCTTGATACCTACTTGAATCATCAATATTCAAACTCAAGAGCAGACATTTTCAATGAGTCCAAGACGAAACACCCGACCCACGCTTACAAAGTCGTCCCCTGATACGCCTCACTCCAGTCGCGATACGTCACTGGACACAATGCTCGGCAATCCCCTGAGAGGCGCAGAAACCGATCAGGCGTCCGGCTCGCCAACCGGACGCCAAACTGAAGCGACTGAATCGCAGCGCCCAACCGTTCAGGTATCCGAAATCGCATCCGCGACAGCCATCAGTGATGGCTCCCTGTCGGTATCGCTGGACAATTATTACCTTTCACCCGAGCTGGTGCCCCTGTTATCGGAGCCGGACGCAACCTCTGGGATCCGCACGTTCAAGACACGCACCTACGTTGAGCTTGCAGAGGGAGGGACGGTGCTGCTTGGACGCGATTCCGAACAGAACTACAGAGCCCGATCAGGCACTGAACTTGTTGCCTCCGGACCACGCCTGGAACAAGTGGAGGGCAGCCTTCTATGGCGTCCAACTGCGCACCGCGACGTGACGCACCACAGTGATTCCAATCTCCCGCCTACACGGGCATTCAGGAAAAACTGGGGGGTTGACCCAAGATTCACGCTGTCCGAATTGATCACCATAAACAATGTTCACTATAAGGTGGTGACACGTACCGACGCGCGAGAATCCCCTATCACCTACATTCAGTCACCCGCTCATCCCATCTATGATTTTGACTTGCTGGAAGCCACCCTCAGGCATGTGCCTGACGAGCAACCCCGAGGCGCAATACAAGTTCCGCCGGACAACCATTGGGAAATTGACGCCAGGTTACCCTTTGAAAAACCACTGACCGCTTACGTCAGGGATTTTTTTCCAGAAGTCACGACCATCACCCTGGAAAATATCGCAAGAAGGCAATTTGAACTCAGCAATGACTCGCCGTTCGCCGACTCTGCGGGTTTGACCGCACTCCGGCAGATTTACAGCAGTTGGGAAAACGCGACCCACTCGCCACATCCGCAATGGTCCGATCCACTCTTGATGCTTCCGATTCTTCCAACCTCTTCGGCGTCCCGAGGCGCTGCCCGCTCGATAGCCTTGCCTAACCCCTCCTCAACAGGAATATTGAATCGGTTGGATTTTGATCCCTTGCGGTTCCAGCGACAGTGGCTTCTTTATCTGACGTCGTACTCGCCAGTGGAATTCAAACGCTTTATGGCCGCCCTTCTGACGCGTAATGGCTATACAGTCATTGAGCCCAACTCTTTCAACAGTTTTCCCGCTTTGGTATTTCGCCGCACAGGGCATGACTATGTATTTTTCATGAGCCTGCACCGCACCAGAATTCCGAAGATTTCCCTACCCATGTATATGGATCCCAAGACAGCCGAGCTGCGCCTGGAAACCCAGGTTGGCGGAGTCGCTGCGAAAGCCGTCAACGATGCCCACAGTGCCAATAAAATCATCTGGCTCAAGGGCGGTACTGAAATCCGTCCCGGCGTTGCAGACACGATTTTTATCATCCGGGATGACAATTCCAGGCTGTAAATACACGGCTCAAAAAAAAGCCCGCAGTGTGAGCGGGCGAAAAACCAAAGAAGCTACATGCGCAGTCGCTTCCAGGACAAGGCAACTGCTTGGGGGATCAGCTGCCTCGATACGTTGAGTAGGCGTAGGGCGAAATCAGCAGGGGCACGTGGTAATGCTCCTGCTCGGCCGAAATGCCGAAGCGCAGCACCACCACATCCAGGAACGCCGGCTCGGACAGCTGGACGCCACGGGCACGGTAGTAATCGCCGGCATGGAATTGAATCTGATAGACGCCGCTACGGTAGTCATCCCCTTGCAACAACGGTGCATCGCAACGGCCGTCGCTGTTGGTCAGCGCGCTGGCGACCAATTGCAGTTGCGTACCTTCGACGCGGTACAGCTCGACTTTGATCGAGCTGCCCGGGCAGCCGTGCGCGGCATCCAAAACGTGAGTAGTCAAACGTCCCATTGATTGTGCGCGCCTCGCTGCAAGCAGTTCGGCCCGACGCCTCCTGAATCAGTTGAAAGACAGGCCGCACCGTTTCGGAGCACGAAACGCTGCGGCGATGAGCGAATTAAGACACTTTAAATGAAAATTGTACACAATAAAAAACAGAAATTTATCGCCTGCCATATTCGAGAAGGGTTCAGACCCGATCAGTAATAAAACCAACAGACACACAGGATTGTCATACCTTAGCTGACCAAATGGGCAGGTTTCTTGCAGTGTAGACACGCCAGAGGCAGCAGTGAAAAATGCAAAAAATCAGGCTTACAAAGTGCGCATAAAGTTGTATACAATCAACCCATCGCTGTGACGCCAGCCTGTGATTCATCGCCCAGGCGCCACCTACATGGTTCGAACAAGAAGGAAAACTGCAGTGAGCGCTGACTACCCACGCGACCTGATCGGTTACGGCAGTAACCCTCCCCACCCTCAGTGGCCGGGCAACGCCCGCATCGCCCTGTCCTTCGTGCTCAACTACGAGGAAGGCGGCGAGCGTAACGTGCTGCATGGCGACAAGGAGTCCGAAGCGTTTCTCTCGGAAATGGTTTCGGCGCAACCGCTGCAGGGCGAGCGCAACATGAGCATGGAATCGCTCTACGAATATGGCAGCCGCGCCGGTGTCTGGCGGATCCTCAAGCTGTTCAAGGAATTCGATATTCCGCTGACGATCTTCGCGGTAGCCATGGCTGCCCAGCGCCACCCGGACGTGATCCGTGCCATGGTCGCCGCCGGTCACGAGATCTGCAGCCATGGCTATCGCTGGATCGACTATCAATACATGGATGAAGCCCAGGAACGCGAGCACATGCTCGAAGCGATCCGCATCCTCACCGAAATCACCGGCGAACGTCCGTTGGGCTGGTACACCGGCCGCACAGGCCCCAACACCCGCCGGCTGGTCATGGAAGAAGGCGGTTTTCTCTATGACAGCGACACCTACGACGACGACCTGCCCTACTGGGAACCGAACACCCCCACCGGCAAGCCGCACCTGGTGATTCCGTACACCCTGGACACCAACGACATGCGCTTCACCCAGGTCCAGGGTTTCAACAAGGGCGACGATTTTTTCCAATACCTCAAGGATGCCTTCGACGTGCTGTATGCCGAAGGCAGCGAGGCGCCGAAGATGCTTTCCATCGGCCTGCACTGCCGCCTGATCGGCCGGCCTGCCCGTCTCGCGGCCCTCAAGCGGTTTCTTGAATACGCCAAGGGTCATGAGCAGGTCTGGTTCAGCCGTCGCGTCGACATCGCCCGCCACTGGCAGCAGACCCACCCACATCCGGGCGCTTTGAAATCAGGGGCTTCGAAATGACCGCATTCCAGACCCTCAAGCCTTCGACCTTGAGCCGCGAAGCGTTCGTCAAAGCCTTCGCCGACATCTACGAACATTCGCCGTGGGTGGCCGAAAAGGCTTTCGACCTGGGCCAGGACCCATCGATCGACCAGATCGAAACCCTGCACCAGCGCATGAGCGACATCCTGCTGTGCGCCGATCACGCCAGCCAACTGGCGCTGATCAACGCACACCCGGACCTGGCCGGTAAAGCCGCCGTCCAGGGCCAACTGACCGAGGCCAGCACCAACGAACAGGCTGGCGCCGGTATTCACCAATGCTCGAGCGATGAGTTCCAACGCTTCACCGAGCTGAACGAGGCCTACAAAGCCAAGTTCAAGTTTCCCTTCATCATGGCGGTAAAAGGCAGCAACCGGCATCAGATCCTCGCGGCGTTCGAAACGCGCATTCACCACTCGGCAGATACCGAGTTCAAATGCGCGCTGGCAGAGATCAACAAGATCGCGTTGTTCCGATTACTGACTCTTTAGCAAGCAGCCCTGAGGCCCAGGCCCCTGCAAGCATCCCCAGCCAACTTATTAAAGGCAGACAAGAAGAATGAAAGCTTACGCCGTACCCTTCGAGAAGTTCGTCAACCTGGCCGACGCCCGCCTGGGCACCAAGATCATTTCGGTCACCGATGACTGGTTCGCCGACGCCAACCGTCTGTTCCAGCCGACTCCGGCCGTATGGAAGGAGGGCGTGTTCGATGACAACGGCAAGTGGATGGACGGCTGGGAGTCGCGCCGCAAGCGCTTCGAAGGCTACGACAGCGCGGTGATCCGCCTGGGCGTGCCGGGTTCGATCAAAGGCGTGGACATCGACACTTCATTCTTCACGGGTAACTACCCGCCGTCGGCGTCCCTGGAAGCCTGCTTCCTGACCTCCGGCGAGCCAGACGAACATACCCAATGGACTGAAGTGCTGTCGGCCGTGGAACTGCAAGGCAACAGCCACCACTACCATGAAATCAGCAATGACCAGGCCTTCAGCCACCTGCGCTTCAACATCTACCCCGATGGTGGCGTGGCCCGCCTGCGGGTCTACGGCATTCCGTACCGCGACTGGTCGGCTGTGGGCGACAACGAACAGATCGACCTCGCCGCGGCCCTCAATGGCGGTCGCGCCCTGGCCTGTTCCGACGAACACTTCGGTCGCATGAGCAACATCCTCAACCCCGGTCGCGGGGTGAACATGGGCGACGGCTGGGAAACCGCCCGACGTCGCACCCCGGGCAATGACTGGGTGATTGTCGCCCTGGGCCATGCCGGCGAGGTCGAGAAAGTCATCGTCGACACCCTGCACTTCAAGGGCAACTACCCGGACAGCTGCTCGATCCAGGGCGCATTCGTCAAGGGCGGCACCGACAGCCAGATCGAAACCCAGTCACTGTTCTGGCGCGAATTACTGCCCAGCCAGAAACTGGAAATGCACGCCGAACACACCTTCGCCGAGCAGATCAAGGCGTTGGGGCCGATCACCCACATCCGTCTGAATGTGTTTCCGGACGGTGGCGTGAGTCGCCTGCGGGTGCTTGGCAAGGTCGCTAAATAAGCGGTGAGGCCAATCGCGAGCAGGCTCGCTCCCACAGGGGTACGAGGTCGAATGTGGGAGCGAGCCTGCTCGCGATAGCAATAGAACAGACAACAACGAATTCAAGGTAAGAAGACCAGCATGCGCACACTCAAGATCGAACCGTTGACCAAAGAAGCCTTCGCCCCGTTCGGTGACGTGATCGAAACCGACGGCAGCGATCACTTCATGATCAACAATGGTTCGACCATGCGCTTCCATCGCCTGGCGACGGTTGAAACCGCCGAGCCGGACGACAAGGCGATCATCAGCATCTTCCGCGCCGAGGCGCTGGAGATGCCGTTGACCGTACGCATGCTGGAGCGCCATCCGCTGGGCAGCCAGGCTTTCATCGGGCTGCTCGGCAACCCCTTTCTGATCGTGGTCGCGCCACTTGGCGATGTACCTGTATCAGGCTTGGTCCGCGCCTTCGTCACCAACGGCAGGCAGGGCATTAATTACCATCGCGGCGTCTGGCACCACCCGGTGCTGACGATCGAAAAGCGGGATGACTTCCTGGTGGTTGATCGCAGTGGCACAGGCAATAACTGCGATGAGCATTTTTTCAAAGAGGATGAGTTGTTGATCCTCGCCCCCCACCAATAAGAGAAGCGTCCGATCACGCGAAAACAAGCGTGACGGGCGAGAGGTAAAGACTGTGGAAGCACATATGCTGGAATGGCTGAACCTGAGCGTGCGCTGGGTTCATATGATCACTGGCGTGGCCTGGATCGGCGCGTCGTTCTACTTCGTCTGGCTGGAAAACAACCTCAATCGCGTCAACCCCAAAAGCGGTCTGGCCGGTGATTTGTGGGCCATCCACGGTGGCGGCATCTACCACCTGGAAAAATACAAACTCGCGCCGCCGTCCATGCCGGACAACCTGCACTGGTTCAAATGGGAAGCCTACTTCACCTGGATGTCGGGCGTCGCCCTGCTGTGCCTGGTGTTCTATTGGAACCCGACTCTGTACCTGTTGGCACCGGGCAGCAGCCTGAGCGGGCTCGAAGGCGTCGCCCTGGGCATCGGCTCGTTGTTCGTCGGCTGGTTCGTGTATTCCTTTCTCTGCGACTCGGCCCTGGGCAAACGTCCTGCCCTGCTCGGCCTGATCCTGTTCGTGCTGCTGATCGCCGCGGCCTACGGGTTCAGCAAGGTGTTCAGCGGTCGCGGTGCCTACCTGCATGTCGGGGCGGTCATCGGGACGATCATGGTCGGCAACGTGTTCCGCATCATCATGCCGGCCCAACGCGCGCTGGTGGCGGCCATTGCCGAGAACCGCACGCCGGATCCGGCGCTGCCGGCCAAGGGCCTGCTGCGCTCGCGCCACAACAACTACTTCACCCTGCCGGTGCTGTTCATCATGATCAGCAACCATTTCCCGAGCACCTATGGCAGCCAGTACAACTGGTTGATCCTGGCCGGGATCGCCGTGGCGGCGGTGTTGGTGCGGCACTATTTCAATACCCGCCACGACAGCAACAAGTATGCCTGGACGCTGCCGGTCGGCGCTCTGGCGATGATCTGCCTGGCTTATGTCACGGGTCCAAAACCCATGACCACAGCGCCGGAAGTCGCCAAAACCTCTGGTGTGATCGAGTACCAACCGTTGCCGGAAACGGCGGTGGGCGGCGGCGCAAAACCGGCGACGGCAGCGGCCGCACCGGCATCGACGCCGGCCCAGACCGCCAATGCCCAAGGCCCTTCGTTCGAGAAGGTCCACAGCGTGATTCAGGAGCGCTGCTCGGTCTGCCATTCGGCAAAACCCACCAGCCCGTTGTTCAGCGCCGCGCCGGGCGGGGTGATGTTCGATACCCCGCAGCAGATCCAGCAACAAGCCGCGCGCATCCAGGCCCAGGCCGTGGCCACGCAGATCATGCCCCTGGGCAATATCACCCAGATGACCCAACAGGAACGCGACCTGATCGGCGCGTGGATCAGCCAGGGGGCGCGGACCAACTGAGTCCCGCCGACATCAAACCTGACATCACCCGCTACACGTAATACCGCTGACAGGCAGACCGGCACACGACCGGTCGCCCGTCAGCGACTGCCTGCGCCTCAACAATAAAAACAAGAGGAAAGCACCAGATGACCCAGCCCCGCCATCACGCCCCAAATTCGCCACGAATGCGCCGTTGCAGGGCACTTGAGCCCATGAATGCAGGGCCGTATCCTGCGCGGCCGTTTGAGTCCGGTGCCGCGTAAAACCAGCAGATCCTGACCGATACGCCAACTATTGCAGTGTTGGCAGATATCGGCTTGCGCTGAACACACTTTTTCGAGCGTTTCAAACCACTGAACAAGCCATTTTTCCGATTTATCCCGGTCTTGGCTCAGCTCTTGCTGTCAGCGCTTGCCACAAACAAAAAGCTGACCGAACGGATGGTTTTTCCGTAGAAAAAAGCGCCACACCAGAGCGCTGATCTTAAAAAAATGCAGTACCACTTACCTTTGGGAGCAAACCGAATGAAACATACGTGCACCAGCCTGATACTTGCGGGATCTTTGCTGACCGCTGGCCAAGCGATGGCCGACGACCTGTTCCAATGGCAGAACAACAGCCTGACCTACCTCTATGGCAAGGATTTCCAGGTCAACCCGCGCATCCAGCAAACCGTGACCTTCGAGCACGCCGATGCCTGGAAATACGGCGACAACTTCTTCTTCCTCGACCGGATCTTCTACAACGGCCAGGACGACAGCAATTCCGGCCCGAACACCTACTACGGTGAGTTCAGCCCACGCCTGTCGTTCGGCAAAATCTTCGACCAGAAGCTGGAACTGGGTCCGATCAAAGATGTGTTGCTGGCCATGACCTATGAGTTCGGTGAGGGTGACAACGAGTCATACCTGATCGGTCCGGGCTTCGACCTGGCGATTCCCGGTTTCGATTACTTCCAGTTGAATTTCTACAACCGCCAGACCGAAGGTCCGCGCGCTGGCGACAACGTCTGGCAGATTACACCGACCTGGGCCTACACCCTCCCGGTGGGCTCATCCGACATCCTGATCGACGGCTTCATCGACTGGGTGGTGGACAACGACAGCAACTCCAAAGGCACCTACCACGCCAACCTGCACATCAACCCGCAGATCAAGTATGACTTGGGCAAGGCACTGAAGCTGGGCGCCAAACAGTTGTATGTGGGTGTGGAATACGACTACTGGAAGAACAAATACGGGATCGAAGACAGCGAAGGCTTCAAGACCAATCAGAGCAATACCAGCTTCTTGCTGAAGTATCATTTCTGATCCACATCGATCCTCGATGCTCAGGGAATCTTGTGGGAGCGAGCCTGCTCGCGATGGCGCTGGAGACTACTGCATTACCCCGCCGTCACCCGCAAGAACCGGCTTAACTCCTCGCGCTGGGCCAACGCATCCTGGCGTCCCAGCTCGATCAGTTCACTGCAATAGCCCGCTTCGAACAGCAGATAACTCAGTACCCCGGCGCCGCTGGTCTTGGTCGCGCCCGGCCCGCGCAGGAACATGCGCAGCGCGCGGGGCAATTCCAGGCGATGGCGAGCGGCGATTTCGTCGATCGGCTGGCTCGGCGAAATCACCAACACCTCCACCGGCGCCGCGCCCAGCGCATGAGCCGGCACGTCATCGGGCAGCAGATGACTGAAGCCATTCAGACGCTCCAACAACTCGATGTCGCTTTCCAGGCTGTCAATGAACGTACTGTTGAGCATGTGACCACCGATCTGCGCCAGGGTCGGTTGCTGGCCGGTGTAACTGCGCTGCAACGGCTCTGGCGAACCAAGGCCACGCGGATTGCCGCTGACCCCGATGACCAGCACGCGATTGGCCCCCAGGTGCAGGGCCGGGCTGATGGGAGCCGATTGACGCACCGCGCCGTCGCCGAAATATTCCGGGCCGATCCTGACCGGCGCGAATAGCAGGGGGATCGCCGAACTGGCGAGCAGGTGTTCCACCGACAACTGGGTCGGCACGCCGATGCGCCGGTGCCGCAGCCAGGATTCGATGGTGCCGCGGCCCTGGTAGAAGGTCACGGCCTGGCCGGACTCATAACCGAACGCAGTCACCGCCACGGCCCGCAGTTGCTGCTGCGCGATGGCCTGTTCGATGCCCGAGGCGTGGAATTGAGACTGGAGAAGTTCACGCAACGGGGAACTGTCGATCAGCGCCACTGGTAACCGGGCGCCCAGGCCTAGCAGGCTGTGGCTGATAAAACGTGTCGCCTGGGCAATCACGCCCCACCAGTCGCTGCGCATCACCTGATGGCTGCGCACCGCTTGCCAGAAGGCAGTCAGGCGCTCGATGGCCGTTTTGAAGTCCATCGCCCCGCTGGCCAGGCTGACCGCGTTGATTGCCCCGGCCGAGGTGCCGACAATCACCGGGAACGGGTTATCCGCCCCGTCCGGCAACAGTTCGGCAATCGCGGCCAATACCCCCACTTGATACGCTGCCCGAGCCCCGCCGCCGGAAAGAATCAAACCTGTCACCGGTTCAAGTGGGGTCATCGCAACGCTCCGTGTTCATTAAGTGGACTACAGGCTTAACCGCGTTTGTCATACAGCTTCGGCTCGCCCGGCGGACGACTCTTGAAGCGCCGGTGAGCCCAGAGGTATTGCTCGGGGCATCTGCTGACCGATTGCTCCACCCACCGATTGATACGGATGCAATCGGCCTCTTCGCTCTCCCCTGGAAAATCTTCCAGCGGCGCCTGGATCACCAAACGGTAACCACTGCCATCAGCCAGGCGTTCCTGGATGAATGGCACCACCCGTGCCTTGCCCAGGCGAGCGAACTTGCTGGTGGCCGTGACCGTCGCGGCCTGGATTCCGAACAGTGGCACGAAGACGCTTTGCTTGGCGCCGTAGTCCTGGTCCGGCGCATACCAGATCGCCCGTCCCGCCCGTAGCAGCTTGAGCATGCCACGCACGTCGTCGCGTTCCACCGCCAGGGAATCAAGATTGTGCCGCTCGCGCCCGCGACGCTGGATGTAGTCAAACAGCGGGTTCTTGTGCTCGCGGTACATGCCGTCGATGGTGTGCTGCTGGCCGAGCAATGCCGCGCCGATTTCCAGCGTGGTGAAGTGCAGCGCCATCAGGATCACCCCTTTGCCCTCGCGCTGGGCCTGCTTGAGATGCTCCAGCCCTTCGACATGGGCCAGCTTCGCCAGGCGCGAGCGCGACCACCACCAGCTCATGGCCATTTCGAAGAAGGCGATACCGGTGGAGGCAAAATTTTCCTTGAGCAGGCGCTTGCGCTCGGCAGCGGACTTTTCAGGAAAACACAGTTCCAGATTGCGCTGGGCGATGCGCCGTCTGTCGCCGGCCACACGATACATCAGCGCACCCAATACACGACCGGCGCGCAGCAGCAGCGGATAGGGCAGCTGAACGATCAGCCACAACAGCCCCAGACCGCACCACAGCAGCCAGAAACGCGGATGAAAAAATGCAGCTCGAAAACGCGGGCGATCCATTACAGCTTCCATAAAGACATGGGCCGCGCATTCTACATCGTTCGACCCGGCTTGCGGCCCGGGGACGATCTCGTTATAAGTCTCGGCACTTTTAGTGACAAGCCGTTGTACGCCGACCATGAGCCAAACCGAATCGCTAGACCAAGATCCCGTGTTCCAGCTGAAGGGCAGCATGCTCGCCATTACGGTGCTGGAGCTGGCCCGCAACGACCTGGAGAGCCTTGACCGGCAGTTGGCGGCAAAAGTCGCCCAGGCCCCGAATTTCTTCAGCAATGCCCCGTTGGTGCTGGCGCTGGACAAACTGCCGGCCGGCGAAGGTGCCGTGGATCTGCCGGGCCTGATGCGGGTTTGTCGCCAGCACGGCCTGCGCACCCTGGCGATCCGGGCCAGCCGTATCGAAGACATCGCCGCCGCCATCGCCGTGGACATTCCGGTGCTGCCGCCCTCCGGCGCCCGGGAACGGGTGCTGGAACTGAGCCCGGTCGAGACCAGGAAAAAGCCGGAAAAGCCACCAGAACCGACCATCAAGCCGACCCGAGTCATCACCTCTCCGGTACGTGGCGGGCAGCAGATCTATGCCCAGGGTGGCGATCTGGTCGTGGTGTCCTCGGTCAGCCCGGGCGCGGAACTTCTGGCCGATGGCAACATCCATGTATACGGCCCGATGCGTGGCCGTGCCCTGGCCGGTGTCAAGGGCGATACGAAAGCCAGGATTTTCTGTCAGCAGTTGAGCGCTGAACTGGTCTCTATCGCCGGGCAGTACAAGGTTTCCGAGGATCTGCGTCGCGACCCGCTGTGGGGGGCCGGTGTCCAGGTCAGCCTGTCGGGCGACGTGTTGAACATCATTCGGCTTTAACGGATACTGCCGCATTTTCCAAGCATCTCTAAAACGTAGCGAAAACGGCTTAAACGACGTAGGAAAAAGGATAAGGCAGTGTTTACCGGAGGTAGACCCCGTCCCGCATCCGATTCCAGCCAAGCCTGTCCAATTGCAGCAGTTTCAAGAGATGTTTTTCAGGGGCTGAAAAAGTCCTTTTTCCTTAGGGGTGAAACACCTTGGCCAAGATTCTCGTGGTTACATCCGGCAAGGGTGGTGTGGGTAAGACCACCACCAGCGCCGCTATCGGTACCGGCCTCGCTCTGCGCGGCCACAAAACAGTCATCGTCGACTTCGACGTCGGCCTGCGTAACCTGGACCTGATCATGGGTTGCGAGCGTCGCGTGGTCTATGACTTCGTCAACGTGGTCAACGGTGAAGCGAACCTGCAGCAAGCCCTGATCAAGGACAAGCGCCTTGAGAATCTGTACGTGCTGGCCGCCAGCCAGACCCGCGACAAAGACGCGCTGACCCAGGAAGGCGTGGAAAAAGTGCTGATGCAGCTCAAGGAAGACTTTGAGTTCGTGGTGTGCGACTCCCCGGCCGGTATCGAGAAAGGTGCCCACCTGGCGATGTACTTCGCTGACGAAGCGATCGTCGTGACCAACCCGGAAGTCTCGTCGGTACGCGACTCCGATCGCATGCTCGGCCTGCTGGCGAGCAAATCCCGTCGCGCCGAGAACGGCGAAGAGCCGATCAAGGAGCACCTGCTGCTGACCCGCTACAACCCGCAACGGGTCAGCGATGGCGAAATGCTGGGCGTCGAAGACGTCAAGGAAATCCTCGCTGTTACCCTGCTGGGTGTGATTCCTGAATCCCAAGCGGTACTCAAGGCCTCCAACTCGGGTGTGCCGGTGATTCTCGACGATCAGAGCGACGCCGGTCAGGCGTACAGCGATGCGGTCGATCGCCTGCTGGGCAAAACCGTAGAGCATCGATTCCTCGATGTAACGAAGAAAGGTTTCTTCGAGCGCCTGTTTGGAGGTAGGTAATGAATCTTTTTGACTTCTTTCGTGCCAACAAAAAGCCAAGTACCGCCTCGGTCGCGAAAGAGCGTCTACAGATCATCGTGGCGCACGAGCGCGGCCAGCGCAGTACCCCTGATTATCTGCCAGCCTTGCAGAAAGAACTGGTGGAAGTGATCCGCAAGTACGTCAACATCGGGTCCGATGATGTGCATGTGGCGCTGGAAAGCCAGGGCAGTTGCTCGATTCTGGAACTCAATATCACCCTGCCGGATCGCTGATCGATCCTGCAGGTGCCCACGGCGGCTCCGGGTCCCAAAGTCCTTCCCACAGGGTTAGGAAAAAGGGCCCGAGCCGCCGTTGGCGTTTGTTACGAGACTGTTTGAATGCCCCTGTCCAACATCCGCATCATCCATCAGGACGCCGCCGTCCTGGTGGTCGACAAGCCGACCCTGCTGCTGTCCGTGCCCGGCCGGGCCGACGACAACAAAGACTGCCTGATCACCCGCCTGCAGGAAAACGGCTATCCGGAAGCGCGAATCGTGCACCGGCTGGACTGGGAAACCTCTGGCATCATCCTGCTGGCCCGGGATCCGGACACCCATCGCGAACTGTCTCGGCAGTTTCATGACCGGGAAACCGAAAAGGCCTACACAGCATTGTGCTGGGGCCAACCGGAGCTGGACAGCGGCAGCATCGACCTGCCCCTGCGCTACGACCCGCCGACCAAACCGCGCCACGTGGTGGATCATGAGCAGGGCAAGCACGCCCTGACCTTCTGGCGCGTGCTGGAGCGTTGCGGCGACTGGTGCCGGGTCGAACTGACGCCGATTACCGGACGCTCGCACCAGTTGCGCGTGCACATGCTGTCCATTGGTCATCCGCTGCTGGGCGACGGCCTCTACGCCCATCCCCAGGCCCTCGCTGCGTGGCCACGGCTGTGCCTGCACGCCAGCATGCTCAGCTTCACCCACCCGCAAAGCGGCGAACGCCTACGCTTCGAGTGCCCGGCGCCGTTCTGAGACATCGCGTCTCCCCCATCGCGAGCAGGCTCGCTCCCACATTGGATTGCAGGCTTACACAAGTTTTGTGTTCACCCTGAGTCCCCTGTGGGAGCGAGCCTGCTCGCGAAGGGGACGGCACATTCAACGCGTATATCAATCACTGGCCACCCTCCTCATCGCCCCCCAATACGGTAAACTCCCGCGCATTGCTGTCTGGAGTTATTTATGCGCGAAGAGTTGAACCAAGGCCTGATCGACTTTCTCAAGGCCTCCCCCACCCCGTTCCACGCCACCGCCAGCCTTGCCCAACGTCTGGAGGCAGAGGGTTATCAGCGTCTTGACGAACGCGAGACCTGGGCCACCGAGGCCAACGGTCGTTACTACGTCACGCGCAACGACTCTTCAATCATCGCTTTCAAACTGGGGCGCAACTCACCGCTGCACGACGGCATCCGCCTGGTTGGCGCCCACACCGACAGCCCCTGCCTGCGGGTCAAGCCCCAGCCGGAACTGCAACGCCACGGGTTCTGGCAACTGGGCGTGGAAGTTTATGGCGGCGCGCTGCTGGCGCCGTGGTTTGACCGCGATTTGTCCCTGGCCGGGCGCGTGACCTTCCGCCGCGATGGCAAGGTCGAAAGCCAGCTGATCGATTTCAAGGCGCCGATCGCCACGATTCCGAACCTGGCCATCCACCTCAATCGCGAAGCCAACCAGGGCTGGGCGATCAACCCACAGAATGAGCTGCCACCGATTCTCGCCCAGTTCGCCGGTGACGAGCGCGTCGACTTCCGCGCCGTGCTCACCGATCAACTGGCCCGCGAACACGGCCTGAATGCGGACGTGGTGCTCGATTACGAGCTGAGTTTCTACGACACCCAAAGCGCCGCGCTCATCGGCCTGCATGGCGATTTCATTGCCGGCGCGCGCCTGGACAATCTGCTGTCGTGCTACGCCGGCCTGCAAGCCTTGTTGAACGCCGACACCGAAGAGACCTGCGTGCTGGTGTGCAACGACCACGAGGAAGTCGGCTCTTGCTCGGCCTGTGGCGCCGACGGTCCGATGCTGGAACAAACCCTGCGTCGTTTGCTGCCTGAAGGTGAAGAGTTCGTACGGACCATCCAGAAATCCCTGCTGGTTTCCGCGGACAACGCCCACGGCGTGCACCCCAACTACGCCGACAAACACGACGCCAACCACGGCCCGAAACTCAATGCCGGGCCCGTGATCAAGGTCAACACCAACCAGCGCTACGCCACCAACAGCGAAACCGCCGGGTTCTTCCGTCACCTGTGCATGGCCGAGGAAGTACCGGTGCAGAGCTTCGTGGTGCGCAGCGACATGGGCTGCGGCTCGACCATCGGCCCGATCACCGCCAGTCAGTTGGGTGTACGCACGGTGGACATCGGTTTGCCGACCTTCGCCATGCACTCGATCCGCGAGCTGTGCGGCAGTCATGACCTGGCGCACCTGGTGAAGGTGTTGAGCGCGTTTTATGCCTGTCGTGAGTTGCCGTAACCACAGCAGCACCTGTTTGAACCGGGAAATGCTTACCCTTGTGGCGAGGGGATTTATCCCCGTAGGGCTGCAGAGCAGCCCTTTGCCCAGTCACCGCAATACTTCACATGTCAGTAACGGCCCAAGTGCGTCTGCTGCGCAGCCGAGCGGGGATAAATCCCCTCGCCACAACAGTGCTCGCCTCCGGATTGGGGGGAGCCATGACATACATCATCACACCCCGGCAAAACCCCAACTAGACTGACCTTATCCCCTCCGACAAGGCCGTCGCCATGATTCCGATGTCTGCGTTCAATGCCATGCTGGTGCCCATCATCGCCGGCATGATCCTGCTGGCCATCGGCTTCAACTTCCGAGACAAGAACGTCGGGGTGTTTGCCATGTGGATCGGCATGTTGTTGATCCTCGCCACGGTGGTGTTCAGGATCCTGGCCAAACTCAACGAGTCGATCTGACCTCATCTCAGGCAGCCGACGGTTGTTCCGGCACGTCCACCCCCACGTGAATCGCATCGTGACGCCAGAACTCCAGGTCACAATCGATCAACCGCTGATGCTGGTCATAATTGACCCGGGCAATCCGCAAGCCAGGGCTGCCAACCGAGACTTTCAACGCCGCCGCCGCTTCAGGCTGTAGCGAGGTGGGCACAATCTCGAACTTCACCCGGCCGTAGTGCAAGTCGTAATGACGGGCGTACAACTCGGTGATGGACTGATTGAGGTCGAATTCGAGGATGTCCGGGAAGTACTGCGGGTTCAGGTAGTGCTCGACATACAGCACCAGCCGCTCATCGATACGCCGCACGCGGCAGATCTGGATCACACTGGACAGTGCCGGCAATTGCAACCAGGCACACACTGCTGCCGAAGCCGGCTGCAGACGGGCCGAAATCACTTGAGTGGAAGGCACTCGCCCTTGGGCAGTCACCATGGCGTGGAAATGGCTGCGCTGCATCAGGTTATAGGCCAGGCGTGGCGGCGAGACAAACCAACCACGGCGCTCCTCGCGATAGATCTGCCCCTGGGCTTCGAGCTGCAACAGCGCTTCGCGCACGGTGATGCGTGTAGTGCCGAACAACTCACTGAGCTTGCGCTCGGCCGGCAACTTGCTACCGGGCGCCAGCAAGCCATGGTCGAGCTGCTCCTGCAGGACTTGCCCAATGGTTGTCACCGCTTTGGTTGTCTCGATGCGCATCAACGTTACCTATCTGGACTAGACCAGCACTCTTTCGGGGCGAAATCGATGGAGCATCCATCCGTTTCTCATGCTTGCAAGCCTAGGCACTGCACATGACTGATAGATGACAGAACCGCCGAACGGTTCATTGCCATCCCTGCAAGTTAGCGGCCAACTCCTTGCAGATCAGCCGGTTAACCATGGTCTACGCTTAGTTGGCAGCCACTTTGCCCCCGCC
Source organism: Pseudomonas sp. PICF6 (assembly GCF_009831705.1). NCBI lineage: Bacteria > Pseudomonadati > Pseudomonadota > Gammaproteobacteria > Pseudomonadales > Pseudomonadaceae > Pseudomonas > Pseudomonas sp. PICF6. The sequence goes on from NZ_WUUD01000022.1 coordinate 253,401, forward strand.
TGACACATGCCGGCATCTCCTGCACCGACATCAAAATGTCACAGGGCTCGCCTACATTGGCTCAGGTATTGCTGACCTAGACCAACACAACCGCAATCGCAGCGTTGAAAACGCCCATAGGAGCTTCGGATGAAACAGTTTTTCCTGGCATCACTGTTAGGCTCGACCATTGCCATGTGCACTGTTGCCATGGCCGCTGACACCGATTTGAAAACACTGGAAGCCGCTGCGAAAGCGGAAGGCACCGTGAACAGCGTCGGCATGCCCGATGACTGGGCGAACTGGAAAGCCACCTGGGATGACCTGGCCAAAATCTATGGCTTGAAACACATCGACACCGACATGAGCTCGGCCCAGGAAATCGCCAAGTTCGCCGCCGAGAAAGACAACGCCAGCGCCGATATCGGTGACGTCGGCGCAGCTTTCGGCCCGATCGCGGTCAAGCAAGGCGTGGTTCAACCCTACAAGCCGAGCACCTGGGAACAGGTTCCGGACTGGGCCAAGGACAAGGACGGCAACTGGGCCCTGGCCTACACCGGCACCATTGCTTTCATCGTCAACAAGAAGCTGTTGCACGGCTCCGAAGTGCCAACCAAATGGGCCGACCTGAAAACCGGCAAATACAAGGTTTCCATTGGTGACGTGAGCACCGCCGCCCAAGCCGCCAACGGTGTGCTGGCAGCGGCCCTGGCCAATGGCGGCAACGAGAAAAACGTTCAACCGGCCTTGTTGATGTTCGCCGAGATCGCCAAGCAAGGGCGTCTGTCCATGGCCAACCCGACCATCGCCACCATGGAGAAAGGTGAAGTCGAGGTCGGCGTGGTCTGGGACTTCAACGGCCTGAGCTACAAGGCCAAGATGGCCAACCCGGATGATTACGTCGTACTGATTCCATCCGACGGCTCGGTCATCTCCGGCTACACCACCATCATCAACAAATACGCCAAGCACCCGAACGCCGCCAAACTGGCTCGCGAGTACATCTTCAGCGATGCCGGCCAGATCAACCTGGCCAAGGGCAACGCCCGTCCGATCCGCGCCGAGCACCTGACCTTGCCTGAAGAGGTCAAGGCCAAGTTGCTGCCCAACGAGCAGTACAAAGGCGTGACCCCGATCAAGGATGCGGATGCGTGGGAAAAAACCTCCAAGACACTGCCGCAGAAGTGGCAGGAAGAAGTGATCATCAATATGGAGTGAGGCAATAGCTCCCGCTGGAAATCCACTGGAGATCCAATTGTGGGAGCGAGCACTGTGGGAGCAAAGCTTGCTCGCGATGAACGATGACACGGTCTTGCAGTTGAACCGTGTCGCCTTCATCGCGAGCAAGCTCGGCTCCCACAGAAGCTGGCTTCCACATCAGGTCCCTGGTGAATCCGAGTTTCCTGGTATCTGTCCGGAGTCCCGCTACCCATGAAGCACAACGTCATCCTGGTGGTGCTCGACGGCCTCAACTACGAGGTCGCCCGGCATGCCATGGGGCATTTGCAGGCCTATGTCGGCGCAGGACGCGCGGCGCTCTACACACTGGAATGTGAACTGCCCGCCCTGTCCCGTCCGCTCTATGAATGCATTCTCACCGGCGTCGTGCCCCTCGACAGCGGGATCGTGCACAACAATGTCTCGCGCCTGTCGAACCAGCGCAGCATCTTCCACTACGCCACCGCAGGCGGCTTGAGTACGGCAGCCGCGGCCTATCACTGGGTCAGCGAGCTGTACAACGCTTCGCCGTTCGTGGCCGGTCGCGATCGTCATACCGACAACCCCGAGCTGCCGATTCAATACGGGCATTTCTACTGGAATGACCACTACCCCGACTCTCATCTGTTTGCCGACGCCGAACACCTGCGTCAGCGCTACCTGCCGAATTTTTTGCTGGTGCACCCCATGAACATCGACGATGCCGGCCACAAGCACGGCCTCGACACCCCGCAATACCGCAACAGCGCCCGCTCGGCCGACATCAACCTGGCGGTTTACCTGCAAGCCTGGCTCGACGCCGGATACCAGGTGCTGGTGACATCCGACCACGGCATGAACAACGACCGCTCCCACAACGGCCTGCTGGCTGAAGAACGGGAAGTGCCACTGTTTGTGCTGGGCAACGGCTTCAGCCTCAACCCCGACGCCGCACCCCGACAGACCGAACTGTGCGGCACCATTTGCCAGTTGCTCGGCGTTGCCCACGACAAACCCTATTGCCAGGAGTTGCTCAAGTGAATGCCATGACGCGCGGCAAATGGCTGGCAGCGTTGTGCCTGGTGCCCTTCGCGATTTTCTTCATCGTGTTCCAGATCGCGCCGCTGCTTTGGGTGCTGGTCAACAGCCTGGAATCGGAAGAGTTCGGCTGGGGCCTGGCCAATTTCAGCAAGATTTTCAGTTCGAAGTTCTACCGCCAAGCGATCCAGCACAGCCTGGAAATCAGTTTCTGGTCCAGCGTGTTCGGCATCATCATCGCCGTGCTCGGCAGCTATTCCCTGCGTCGGGTCGATTCGCGCCTGCGCAACTTCGTCAACGCCTTCGCCAACATGACCAGCAACTTCGCCGGCGTGCCCCTGGCCTTCGCCTTCATCATTTTGCTGGGGTTCAACGGCAGCATCACGATCATGCTCAAACAGGCGGGGATCATTGAAGATTTCAACCTGTACTCGAAAACCGGGCTGATCATCCTCTACACCTACTTCCAGATTCCCCTGGGCGTACTGCTGCTCTACCCGGCCTTCGACGCGCTGCGCGAGGACTGGCGCGAATCCGCTGCGCTGCTGGGCGCCAACGGCTGGCAGTTCTGGCGGCACATCGGCTTGCCGGTGCTGACCCCGGCGCTGCTGGGCACGTTCGTGATCCTGCTGGCCAATGCGCTCGGTGCCTACGCCACGGTGTATGCGCTAACCACCGGTAACTTCAACGTCCTGCCGATTCGCATCGCCGCCATGGTCTCCGGGGACATCTCCCTTGACCCGAACATGGCCAGCGCCCTGGCCGTGGTGCTGGTGGCGCTGATGACCCTGGTGACCGTCGTCCATCAGTTGCTGCTCAAGAGGAGCTACCATGTCTCGCGCTGAATCGAGCTCTGCCGGGCTATATCATCGGCTGGTGGTGTATTTGCTGTTCGCCATCCTGCTGTTGCCCCTGGCCGGCACGCTGATCTACTCCATCGCCAGCAGTTGGTCGGCCACCGTGCTGCCCAGCGGTTTCACCTTCAAGTGGTACGTGCAGCTGTGGAGCGATCCGCGTTTTCTCAACGCCTTCGGTCAATCGCTGATCGTCTGCGTCGGGGCGCTGGTGCTGTCCGTGGTACTGATCCTGCCCCTGCTGTTTGTGGTGCATTACCACTTTCCAAAGCTCGACGCACTGATGAACATCCTCATCCTGCTGCCCTTCGCGGTGCCGCCGGTAGTGTCTTCAGTGGGGCTGTTGCAACTCTACGGTTCCGGGCCGCTGGCGATGGTGGGCACGCCGTGGATCCTGATCGGTTGCTACTTCACCGTTGCCCTGCCATTCATGTATCGGGCGATCACCAACAACCTGCAAGCCATCAACCTGCGCGACCTCATGGACGCCGCCCAACTGCTCGGCGCCAGCACGTTCCAGGCGGCTTTGCTGGTGGTACTGCCGAACTTGCGCAAGGGCTTGATGGTGGCGTTGCTGCTGTCTTTCTCGTTTCTGTTCGGTGAGTTCGTGTTTGCCAACATTCTCGTCGGCACTCGCTATGAAACCCTGCAGGTGTACCTGAACAACATGCGCAACAGCAGCGGTCACTTCACCAGTGCGCTGGTGATCTCCTACTTCTTCTTCGTACTGGTCCTGACCTGGGCGGCCAACATCTTGAACAAGGACAAAAGCCAATGAGCTACGTCAGCGTCCAACACCTGCAAAAAAGCTATGCCGGCACACCGGTGTTCAGCGACATCAATTGCGAAATCCACAAGGGCGAGTTCGTCACCCTCCTCGGCCCTTCCGGCTGCGGCAAGTCCACACTGCTGCGCTGCATTGCCGGCCTGACCGCGGTGGATGCCGGGCAGATCCTTCTGGACGGACAGGACATCGTCCCGCTGAGCCCGCAGAAACGCGGGATCGGCATGGTGTTCCAGAGCTACGCCTTGTTTCCCAACATGACCGTGGAACAGAACGTCGCCTTCGGCCTGCGCATGCAAAAGGTTGCGACCGAGGACAGCCGCCAACGGGTACTGGAGATTTTGCGGCTGGTGGAGCTGCACGACTTCGCCGCTCGCTACCCCCATCAACTTTCCGGCGGCCAATGCCAGCGCGTGGCCCTGGCCCGCTCCCTGGTGACCCGCCCGCGCCTGTTGCTGCTGGACGAGCCGCTGTCGGCCCTGGATGCACGGATTCGTAAACATTTGCGCGAGCAGATCCGACAGATACAACGCGAACTGGGCCTGACCACGATCTTCGTCACACACGATCAGGAAGAAGCGCTGACCATGTCCGACCGGATTTTCCTGATGAACCAGGGAAAGATCGTACAAAGCGGCGACGCCGAAACCCTTTACACTGCGCCGGTCGATGTCTTTGCCGCCGGCTTCATCGGCAACTACAACCTGCTGGACGCCGACAGCGCCAGCAAACTGCTGCAACGGCCAGTGACCGGTCGCATCGCCATTCGCCCGGAGGCCATTGAACTGAGCCGCAGCGGCGAGCCCGATGCCCTGATCCGCAGCCACAGCCTGCTGGGCAACGTGATCCGCTACCGGGTCGAGGCTCGCGGCGTAGAGCTGGTGGTCGACGTGCTCAATCGTTCCGCCGCCGATTTGCACCCCGATGGCACACGACTGTCACTTTCCATCGATTCGACGGCGCTGTGTGAGGTAGCCTGATGGCTTTATTGATTTTGAAGTTGATTTTTAAAAGGGAAACGCGCTGATGGCCCTGGCAATTTTTGATCTGGACGAAACCCTGATCCACGGCGATTGCGCCACCCTCTGGAGCGAGCAGATGGGGCGCCTGGGCTGGGTCGATCCAGAGTCGTTCATGCGTCGCAACAATGAGCTGATGGACGCCTACAGCCACGGCAAGCTGCGCATGGAAGAATACATGGACTTCAGCCTGGAACCGATGATCGGCCGCACCCCGGAAGAAATCGAACACCTGGTGACGCCGTGGGTGGAAGACTTCATCGAACCGATCATCTTCAGCGACGCCACCAAAACCATCGCCGAACACCGCAAGGCCGGTGACCGGATCCTGGTGATCTCCGCCTCCGGCACGCACCTGGTCAAGCCGATTGCCGAACGGCTGGGCATCGATGAGATCCTGGCGATTGAGCTTGAGGTGAGTCATGGGGTGTACAGCGGCAAGACCGTCGGCACCCTGACCTATCGCGAAGGCAAGATCGCACGGCTGCTGGACTGGCTGGATGCCGAGGAAGAAAACCTTGAGGGCGCAAGTTTCTATTCCGACTCGCGCAACGACCTGCCGTTGCTACAGCGGGTGGACTTCCCTCATGTGGTAAACCCGGATGCGGTGTTGAAGGCCCATGCCGAATCGGCCGGGTGGCCGATTCATACCTGGAAATAAGCCCCCTGTGGGAGCGAGCCTGCTCGCCATTGCGGTGTGTCAGTTAAATCAATGCCTGCTGATCCATCGCAATCGCGAGCAGGCTCGCTCCCACACAGGTTTAGCCTAGCCCAGCAGCAGCCACAGGCTCCAGCCGAGCAACAACACACCGCAGATACGACTGAGCCAGGGTCCCTGCGGCAGGTTCTTCTCCAGCAGGATGAAGGCACCGATCACTGCCACCCAGAGCAGGTTCATCACGCCGACCACGAACAGCAAGCCCATCAGGGCCCAGCAGCAGCCCAGGCAGTAAGCGCCATGGGCCAGCCCCATGCGCCAGCCGCCGAGCACGCCGGGGCGCCAGTAGCCCAGAAGAAAATGCAGCGGCCCGCGACAATGCTCAAGGCAGACCGCCTTGCTTGGCGACCACTGATAGATGCCTGCGACCAGCAATAAGCCGGCGCCCAGCGCGGTACTGCTGCTGCGCATCCCCGGACTGAGCAAGGCCAGCCGCTCGAGCGCCCATTGCAGCGCCGTGGCGCCCAGGGCGAAACCAACCCAGACCAGGCCATAGGCGCTGCAGAACAGCAGCAGGGCCAGGTGTCGCTGCGGTGCCGGCATGCGCTTGCGCAGCATCTGCTGGTAGATCAGCAACATGGGCAAGGCGCTGGGCAACATCATGCCGATCATCATCACCGCCCACATGGCGAACATCAGCAGCGCATCGCCCAGGCTCCAGGGCATGAGCATACCGGCCATTGCCGCATCGGCCATGCCGCCCGGCGCACTCATGTCACGGGCCATCTGCAGCAGTATCAGCCAGGCCAAGGCGGTCAGCGCGAGCAGGCAGAGCAGGAACAACAACTGCTCGCCTGTCAGTCGCTTGCTCTGCGCCGCCGCCTGGGGTTCTGCCATCTTTACGGCTCTATGCCATGACCGGTGAAATGCACGTGGGCGAGGTGGCTATGACTGTCCTGGGATTGGAGCTTGAGGGCTGAATGCGTCTGGTAGCTGCCGCTGGCTACTTCAGCCTCAAGGAACTCGAAGCCGTTGGGCAGGGACAGGCGGACTCGATGAGGTGAACCGTCGATCGGGCTGCGGATCGGCTCGCCGCTGGCCTGCAATACGCCGGGAATGTCCAGGTGCGCCAAACGCTGATCGACATCGATGGACAGGGTGATGGGCACGAACTGCGGTTCGAACATTTCACTCATGGTGCTGCTGAACACCTGAAACACGTTGGCCCCGGGGTCGCTCTCCAGGCCAGAGAGGATGGTCAGCAGAGCCTGGCGTTGCGCCTCGTCGGCGCGTTCATCGATGAACACCTGACAACTGCCGTTGCCCTCATGGATGGCGCCCGGCCAAGCGAAGGTGGCGGCCCAACACAAGCCTCCCAACGCCACTTGATTGAAATACCCGCGTTCCACTCGCATCGACGCCACCGCGTGGCAGTGGCCATGGGTCGGTGGCGCGTCGAATTGACAGGGACAGCCCCAATTGCAGTTGCAGGCAATGAATTCGACGCCCTGCATGCGCCATTCGGCGATGGTCATGATCAACCTCTTCACCTGGCGGGTGAAATGAAAGCTGCGGTTACCCCCATCCCTCCATTAGTTAACGCTAGCAGGGTGCGCGCATCGGCTATGGGCTGCCGACCAAAGGTCGGTTTGCCTGGGTTCGCCGGTCAGAGGTGGAAGCCTCCGGCGATAGGCATGAGGGTGCCATTCAAGCCTGCTGGGGCATGCGTTTTTTACTGAGCCAATATGTTCATGGATCATGCGGAGTCACTTTGCAGTCATCACAACATCTCTTCTGTCAGGACACTAATCAGAGAGAGACATCTATTACTCTCGAAACTTCTCTAAAGCGTTTTTTATGCGATGTCTACTGTCAGACTTTACAGGTCGCTCAGACTAACCGACAGATGGCGCGTGTTCTTCCTTTGACCTGTTATTTCTAACAGTAGACGCATGGCTGTATCCGCAGGTTAATAACTCCACGCCCTGTTTTTACTCGACAGTCGCCCCGCGACGGGAGCCCTCATGAACAAGTACCTTGAACAGTGGATTTTTACCCACACCAGCATAAAGGCACTTACGGCCCTCGCGCTCGCCGTATTATTTGGTTGCGCAACTCAACTGCCGTCGCCACCACCCGACATTCAGTCTTCCAGTAGTTATGAACGCTCCGGTGAGGAAACAGCCCGAAAGCTGACCACGGCGTATCACAATACCGCCGCCAACTGCGGCACGCCCACCACACCAGCCTTTCTCTGCTCAGGGGTAACGCTACGCATCACTAAAACCAGCAATAATTACGATCCATGGGATCATAGCGACTTCTCAAGAAAAACCGACGCAGTCTCATTTTCTTATTTGAGAGCCGATACAAAGTTTGTTCGCACCCCCTGGTATGGTGTCAATGGCTTGATTTTCTATCCTTATCTCAACGCCCCCGCCGGAAAAATAAAACCCGAAGTTATCTGTTACTTTCCACTCGACGGCGCTACGTTTTATCGCGATGCCGCGGGGCAGTATGGATGCAGAGACAGTATCGTGCCTCCGCGAGTATTTGCTGACAGCACGCCTTGTCGAGAACAAAACATTACCACCGCGGAACAATGGGTGGCCCATTATCGAAAGGTCTCTCAATATAGAACCGCGCACTCCTGCGCCTTTATGGTAACGAGCAGCCTGGATGCAGAAGCAGTCCAAGGCTTCAACCAGGCCATTCGGGTTCGTTCATTGATCCCCGATGAGGCTTTTGCCGATCACAACGAGCTGCGCATCAAAGCCTGGCCTGAAAATGAGCCCGGAGTATTGCCAATTCAGGCCTTCTTCTACATCGACACAGGGCTGGCGAATGCCCAAATCGACCAACAGAAATATTACGACCGCACCGGGGGCATGGTGGTCCCCATCATTCGTCTGACCATACCCGGCACCCCGTCTGCAGATGCCACGTTTGTCTATAACGCCGCGGACCAGGCTGTCCTTCCCATCACCCCGGGGAAACTCAAACCCAAGGTTCCCAAAGCCTATAACGCAGCGGGCGACCATCTGAAAATGAGTGATATCTACACCGACACGTATGTGGATGTTGAAGTACCTCACTACACCGGTATGCATGCTACCGATACCATCCGGGCGCGCTGGCAGGGTCGGGTCAACTACAACAGTCCAATTATCGAAGTGGGTGATCCCCCCGGGAAAAGACTGATCCCGATTCCTCGTCTGGAAGTCGTCGACAATATCGGTCGATCTGTCGTGGTCGGCTATTCCGTCAAGGAAAAAGGGATTGGCGAGACGATAGAGTCAGACAGGTTGACGCTGCATATCGACCCGCAAGCGGTGGATCCATTACCGGCACCGAGTTATTCCAACTTGAAGGTTAGCGTGAACTACGGCGGTGAGACAGGCTACACCGTCAGGGTTCGTTGGGCCGGTGTCACCACCCACGATACTGAAAACCAGGATGTGACGTCCGGCCAAGCCAACGTTTTTGACATTCCCAGTGCCTGGGTATCCGAAAACAGCGGAAAAACCGTCCTGATCAACTACTCGATTGTCCGTAAAAACAGCAACGAGCAACGGATGTTCTCTCAGGTCCTAAGGGTTAACCTCTAGGTCAACCCTTTAGCAGCACGTGGTTTTCCACATTCAGGCGGTACCGCAAAGCCTGGGTTCGACTCCCCGGAATCAGCCCAGGCTTTCATCGATCACCAACACCAACTTTCCTGACACCTTGTTGCTCGCCAGCTCGGCAAACGCCGCTTCGGCATCCTTGATCGCAAAGGTCCTGGCCAGTTGCGGGCTCAGGCGTTTGTCGGTGAACAGCGGCCACACCTGGTGCCCCAGCTCACTGATCAGGTCGGCCTTGAACTGATCGTTACGACTGCGCAAGGTCGAGCCGAGCAATTGGATACGCTTGCCCAGTACCTGCGCCAGATCGAGTTCGGTCGAGCGCCCGCCCATCAGGCCGATCAACACCCAACGGCCGTCAACTGACAAAAGTTTCACGTTCAACGCAGCGTAGTTCGCGCCCACCGGATCGAGGATCACATCGAAGGGGGCGAAGTCGTTCAGGCTCTCGAGGCCATCGGTGCGTATCACGCCGCCCTGGGCCCCCAGCGCCTCGCAATAACTCAGACGATCAGCCGAACCGACGCTGACCCAGCACGGGTTGCCAAAGGCCTTGCACAACTGGATCGCGGCCGAACCGACACCGCTGGCCCCGGCGTGCAGCAGCACTTTTTCCCCCGGCTTGAGTGCAGCCAGCTGAAACAGATTGAGCCACGCGGTGCTGTAAACCTCAGGCAGCGCGGCCGCCTCAGCCAGGGATAACCCTTCGGGCACCGGCAGGACATGCCGGCCATCGACCACCACCTCTTCGGCCATCCCGCCGCCGGCCAGCAGGGCGCAAACGCGATCGCCAATCTGCCACGAGGAGCCCGCTCCGACCTCGCTGATCACCCCGGAGCACTCCAGGCCCAGCACCTGACTGGCACCGGGCGGCGGCGGATAATGTCCGGCCTTTTGTAACAAATCGGCTCGATTCAGACCGGCGGCCGCCACACGGATGCGGACTTGCCCTACATCACACGTCGGACTTGGCTCATCTGCCCATACCACTTGGCCTTCAACGCCTTGCAATGCTTTCACGGTGCCTCCATAGTGAGTCTCGACTGGGCCCGCTGCTGTAACGCCGGGCTTTCTTGCATTATGCGCCCGGGCCACATGGAACCGGCGACTTCAAAGACGGCCTAATATGCGTTATCAATTGTCCCTGCGTCGAATCAGCATGAAGCACCTGTTCCCCAGCACCGCCCTCGCGCTTGTCATTGGCCTCGGTCTGTTGCCGCTGTCGAGCGATACGTTCGCAGCCAATAGCTGGGACAAGCTTCAGCCCGATCGCGACGAGGTGATTGCCAGCCTCAACGTCGTTGAATTGCTCAAGCGCCATCATTACAGCAAGCCGCCGCTCGATGACGCGCGCTCGGTCATCATCTACGACAGCTACCTGAAGCTGCTTGATCCCTCGCGCAGCTATTTCCTGGCCAGCGACATCGCTGAATTCGACAAGTGGAAAACCCAGTTCGACGATTTCCTCAAGAGCGGCGACCTGAACGCCGGGTTCATCATCTACAAGCGCTACCTGGATCGCGTGAAGGCGCGTCTGGATTACACCCTTGCCGAGTTGAACAAAGGCGTCGACAAGATCGACTTCAATACCAAGGAAACCTTGCAGGTGGATCGCAAGGACGCCGCCTGGCTCAGAAGCACCGCTGAACTTGACGACCTGTGGCGCAAACGCGTCAAGGACGAAGTGTTGCGCATGAAGATCGCCGGCAAGGACTCCAAGCAGATCCAGGAAACCCTGACCAAACGCTACAAGAACCAACTGGCCCGTCTGGACCAGACTCGCGCCGAAGATATCTTCCAGGCGTACATCAATACCTTCGCCATGTCCTACGACCCGCACACCAATTATCTGTCGCCCGATAATGCGGAAAACTTCGACATCAACATGAGCCTGTCCCTGGAAGGCATCGGCGCGGTGCTGCAGAGCGACAACGATCAAGTGAAGATCGTGCGCCTGGTGCCGGCAGGACCTGCCGACAAGACTAAACAGGTCGGCCCGGCGGACAAGATCATTGGTGTCGCCCAGGGCAACAAGGAAATGGTCGACGTGGTCGGCTGGCGCCTGGACGAAGTGGTCAAGCTGATCCGCGGCCCGAAAGGCTCGGTGGTGCGCCTGGAAGTCATCCCGGCCAGCAATGCGCCGAACGACCAGACCAGCAAAGTCGTGGCCATCACCCGTGAAGCGGTGAAGCTGGAAGAGCAGGCTGCAAAAAAATCTGTCCTCAAACTGAAACAGGACGGCAAGGACTACAAGCTCGGTGTGATCGAGATCCCGGCTTTCTATCTGGACTTCAAGGCCTTCCGCGCCGGTGATCCGAACTACAAGAGCACCACGCGCGATGTGAAGAAGCTACTGACCGAGTTGCAGAAGGAAAAAGTCGACGGTGTCGTCATCGACTTGCGCAACAACGGCGGCGGCTCCCTCCAGGAAGCTACGGAACTGACCAGCCTGTTCATCGACAAGGGCCCGACCGTGCTCGTGCGTAACGCCGATGGCCGCGTGGATGTGCTCGAGGATGAAAATCCGGGGGCGTTCTACAAAGGCCCGATGGCCTTGCTGGTCAACCGTCTGTCGGCATCGGCCTCGGAGATCTTCGCCGGCGCCATGCAGGACTATCACCGGGCACTGATCATCGGCGGCCAGACCTTCGGCAAAGGCACCGTGCAGACCATCCAGCCGCTCAACCATGGCGAACTGAAGCTGACCCTGGCCAAGTTCTACCGGGTTTCCGGCCAGAGCACCCAGCACCAGGGTGTACTGCCGGACATCGATTACCCGTCGATCATCGACACCAAGGAAATCGGTGAAAGCGCCCTGCCCGAGGCCATGCCGTGGGACACCATCCGGCCTGCGATCAAGCCGGCGGTGGATCCGTTCAAGCCATTCCTGGCGCAACTCAAGTCCGATCATGACGCTCGCACGTCCCAGGACGCGGAGTTTGTCTTCATCCGCGACAAGCTGGCTTTGGCGCAAAAGTTGATGCTGGAGAAAACCGTCACCCTCAACGAAGCCGAGCGTCGCGCACAGCATGCCGACATCGAAGCCAAGCAACTGACCATGGAAAACCTGCGGCGCAAGGCCAAGGGTGAAGAGCCGCTCAAGGAACTGAAGAAAGAGGATGAAGACCTGATCGCCGAGCCGGAAAAAACCAAACCGGAAGACGATGCCTACCTGAGCGAGACCGGTCGTATCCTCATCGATTACCTGAAACTCAACACGGCGATTGCCAAGCACTGACATGATGGCCATTTAATGCTGACGCTCCCCGGAGCGTCATCAAACTGACATCATTCTGTCGTGAAATACAGGACCGGGCGCCCCCTTGAACGGGTGGCGCCCAGTCCTTTTTTTATCGCCAGAGATTGCCATGACCACGACAGAACAGCTGAGTGCCTTGAGTTCGATCCTGGCTCAAAGCGGTTTACACAGCCTGTTCCAACCCATCATTTGCCTTTCCGAACGGCGCATCGTCGGTTATGAAGCCCTGACCCGGGGCCCGTCCAACAGCCCGCTGCACTCGCCCATCGCCCTACTTTCGGTGGCCCGCCAGGCCGGACGCCTCAGTGAGCTGGAACTGGCCTGCCGACGCAGCGCCTGCCAACGTTTCAATGAGCAGAAACTGCCGGGCAAGCTGTTCCTCAACGTCTCGCCCGAATCCCTGCTCGAAGCCGCCCACCAGACCGGACGCACCTTGCAACTGTTGCAAGATTTCGGCATCCCGCCCAGCCAGGTGGTGATCGAACTGACCGAACAAACGCCGATCGATGACTTCCAACTCCTGCAAACCGCCCTGCATCATTATCGGGCCATGGGTTTCTCCATCGCCCTGGACGATCTGGGCGCCGGGTATTCGAGCCTGCGGCTGTGGTCCGAATTGCGCCCCGATTATGTGAAGATCGACCGGCACTTCATCGATGGTATTCACCAGGATGCCCTCAAGCGCGAATTTGTCGGCTCGATCCTCAAAATCGCCCGGGCTTCCCGCGCCCAGGTGATTGCCGAGGGAATCGAACTGCCGGAAGAACTGGCGGTATTGATAGAGATGGGCGTCGACCTGGTTCAGGGTTATCTGCTCGCTCGCCCACAGGAGCAGCCCTCCCGTGACGCCAGGGCGCTGATGCCCCGGCAGGACGCCGGCGCGGTGGCATTGACCGACGAAGTCAACGACCTCGGGGCGCTGCTCAACGAACAACCGGCGGTGGCCCACGACACGCCGACGGCCAGCGTGCTGGAGGCGTTTCGACGCCAGGCCAACCTCAACTCCCTGGCGGTACTGGACGATCAGGAGCAACCCTGCGGCATCGTCCATCGTCACTCCCTTTCGGATGCCTTGCTCAAACCCTTCGCCACCGACCTGTTCGCCCGCAAACCCATCAGCCGCCTGATGAGCGATGACTTCCTGGCGGTGGAACTGAACCAGTCGTTGCAACAGGTCAGCCGCCTCATCACCAGCCGCGCCCGACAACGCATCGAAGAAGACTTCATCATCACCCTCAACGGCAGCTACCTGGGCCTGGGCCGGGTGATCGACGTGCTCAAGCTCATCACCGAACTGAAAATCCAACAGGCCCGCTACGCCAACCCGCTGACCCTGCTGCCGGGTAACGTGCCGATCCAACAATGCCTGACACGCCTGCTGCAACAACGACAGGAATCAGTGATCTGCTACGTGGACATCGACAGCTTCAAACCCTTCAACGACATCTACGGCTACGGTCGCGGCGACGAAGTCCTGCTGTGCCTGGCCCAATGCCTGAACGAACGCATCGATCCCAGCCGCGACTTCGTCGGTCACATCGGCGGCGACGACTTCCTGCTGGTCCTCGGTCCGGAAGACTGGCGCAAACGCCTGAATCAACTACTGAGCGACTTCCAGACCCACTGCCGCCGCTTCTACCGCCCCGAGCATCTGGAAGCCGGCTGCTTCACCGCGCTGAATCGGCAGGGCGTTCGACAGGAATTTGCCTTGCTGTCGCTGTCGATTGGGGTGGTGCATTTGCGGGCTGAGGCCTGTGGGGAACTGGATGCCAGCCAGTTGGCGGAACTGGCTTCGCAGGCCAAGCATCATGCCAAGGAGATTTTGGGGGGGAGCGTGTACTTGGTTGATGGTTTGGCTGGGCGGGAGGCTGTGGTGGGGTTGGGGTTGTCGGTGTGAAGATGGGCTCCCCATATTAGAACGATTTACAGCCACATTACCCGTCTTAGCATCACCACGTTGACGAATCTTCCGTGGCAGCCATTAAAATATCTGTTTTCCAGATATCATTAACGATAGTAAAAATATCTTCGAAGAAGCTACGGGGTGTATGAATCTCGGCTGCGGACCACGGCGAAGCTGAAGGTTCGTTTGTTTCGTAGTCATACTCAAAAGATGCACCAAAATCATAAGATGGGTTCGCCAATGCCTTCTCTAGCTCTTTAACAAGCAAAAACTTATGTCTGTACGACAGATACTCCTGATCTTTTATTATGTAATTTTTTATTATGCATTCCCGCCCCTTCTTACTATTTGGATCAAGCCTTAATAATTCATCTTTAGAATTTTTATCCTTGTATTCCACGTCAAGCCCAGCCAAAAGCGAATCAACAGTCGGCTTGTAAGGTAGCGTGGTGAATGGTGCTGTCAACATGATTGTTCCCTCATACTAATCAATAGGAAAACCAGTGAAAGGTCGATCCGTGTGGACTTTATCAAACTTGATTTCTGCACCGTTCATATTTTCGTTAAAAATTGGATTTTGTCTGTCCCTTCTATTGGGCTTATATCCCCGACCGGCCCCGGGCATCTTCACTCTGACAATTGGATTCTGTTCCCTGTCGAAGCCTGTGTGAGCGGGCAGGCCCCGAGTTTTTCTTGTCAAAGCCTCGTTGAGCGCATGCATTTGTATTCGCCAACTCTTGAATTGGGAGCTTTTATTTAGCCTCCCTGGAGTCCCAGTTATTGGGTCTGTGCCGTCTATCGCTCGTTGCCTCAATACGACGTCAGGAATTTCAGGTCCATGTTTTTCTATGGTGTGCATTCTGTATTTTCTTTGAGTCTCTACAACTCGTCGTTTAGCATTTTCTTCAGAAAGCACCTCAATTCTTGCCCGCCGCCGCTCCGCCGTCATCGGCAGCGCCGGCTCACCCTCATCCACCCCAACCTTAGCCGCCGGATCCTGACTACCAACCGCCGA
>NZ_WUUD01000022.1:268854-269030 GCF_009831705.1 Pseudomonas sp. PICF6
CCTGGTCACCTTGCCAGAAAAATTCCGTGGTCAGGCCGTCCACGGCCTTGCTGATGCGTCGGCCGAAGGCGTCGTAGCGGTAGGACGTTTCGCGCCCGTGCGCCGTGGTGACGCCGATCAGCCGGTGTTGGCTGTCGTAGCGGTATTCGCTGACGAGGCACTGGGCCTTGCCGCGC
>NZ_WUUD01000023.1:0-661 GCF_009831705.1 Pseudomonas sp. PICF6
AATATCGGCGTGCTGGTCCAGGCGACCGACACCACTCGTGTTGGCCTGACCTACCACTCCAAGGTCAAGTACAAACTTGAAGGCCACACCAAGGTAAGCCCGGGTGCCGGCACTCCTGCCGGGTTCCTGAGCGGGGCGCGTTATGACGCTTCGCTGGACATCACGACACCTGAATCGGTGGACTTTTCGGTCACCCAGCAGCTCAACGATGCCTGGACCCTTTATGCCGGCAGCACCTGGACTCGCTGGAGCCGCTTGAAAGAAATCACCGTGGACAACGAAGGCGTCACGCCTGCAAACGGTGGTGCACTGGCCCCTGCGTTCCTTGGCACCATTACCGAGGAACAGAACTGGCATGACACCTGGGCCTACGCCATCGGTACGTCCTACCAGTTGAACAAACAGTGGGTGCTGCGTACCGGCCTGACTTTCGACCAGTCACCTACCAACAACATCGACCGCTCGCCACGCATCCCTACCGGCGACCGGACCATCTTCAGCCTGGGTGCAGGTTGGAGCCCGACCGAAGACCTGACCATCGACGTGGCGTATTCCTATCTCAAGGAAGAGAAAGTCAGCGTCAATCACAGCAACGCTCTGGGCCAGTCCTACAACGCTGAATACGAAAACAGCGCAAATGGCTTCGGTGTCGGTGCAACCT
>NZ_WUUD01000024.1:0-10323 GCF_009831705.1 Pseudomonas sp. PICF6
TGGGCGCCATCATAGCGCCCGATTGAAGTGTCCAAAATCATTAGGCCAGTTCAGGCTCGCTCCCACAGGGATTCTGTGAGTGCTATAGGTCCAGTGTGGGAGCGAGCTTGCTCGCGATGAGGCCCGAAAGAACGCTACAAAACCACCCCGGCATCGCGCAGTTGCGCAATCCGCTCAACACTGAACCCCAACTCCCCCAACACCTGATCCGTGTGCGCTCCCAGCTCCGCGCCAATATGCCGAGGCTCGGGCAAGCCCTGCGAGAACTTCAACGGACAGGCCATCTGCGCCTGGCTCGAGCCATCGCCACGAGGCACCTGGGTCACGACGTCCCGGGCCGCTAACTGGGGATGCCTGAGTGTTTCCTCCAGGCTCAGCACCGGTTCGACGCAAGCATCAACCCCCGCAAACAACCGGCAAAGCTCAGCGAAATCATGCTTCTCGAATTCAGCCTGCAACTGCTGCTTTAGCTGCCGTTGCTGATCTGGATGGGGCGACAGCCCCTGGGCCGCCAGCTCCGGCCGTCCCAGGGTCTCGCACAACGCCTGCATGAAGACCGGCTCCAGGCTGCCCACCGACATCCAACGGCCATCCCGGGTGCGGTAATAGTCATAGAAGCTGCCACCGTTGAGCATCTGGTTTTCCCACTCAGGTGCCACACCGCAGGCCAGATAACCGGCACCGGCCAAAGCGTTGAGGCTGAACACACAGTCGGTCATGCTCACGTCCAGATGCTGGCCCTGCCCGGTCTGCTGACGGGCGATCACCGCCGCCAACAGCCCGATCACCCCGTGCAGGGAACCACCGGCGATGTCCGCCGCCTGAATGCCCAGCGGTAATGGCCCAGCGTCGGCACGCCCGGTGTGGCTGGCGAGCCCCGCCAGGGCCAGGTAGTTGATGTCGTGGCCGGCGCGGTCCTTGTAGGGCCCGGTCTGGCCGTAGCCGGTGATGGACACGTAGATCAATCGGGGATTGATCGCCTTCAAGGCTTCGTACCCCAGGCCCAGCCGCTCCATCACACCGGGGCGGAACTGTTCCAGCAGGATGTCGTGGTCGCCCAGCAACTGCTTGATCACCTCCAGCGCCGCCGGCTGCTTGAGGTCCAGGGCCAGGCTGCGCTTGTTGCGGTTGAGGTAGGCATGACTGGCCGAGACGCCCTGATCATGGGGCGGCAGTATCCGTAACAGATCCGGGCGGGTCGGCGACTCGATGCGCAACACCTCGGCCCCCATGTCCGCCAGCAACAACGAGGCGAACGGGCCGGGCAGCAGGGTCGAGAAGTCCAGAACCTTGAGCGATGCCAGTGGGCCTTGCATGGGCGATCTCCGCGTGATGATGCCCTCAAGACTAGGCAGGGGTTGGCGGTGGAGCAATTACCGCAGGTGTCAGTCTGGCTGACCATTGCGCTCAGCAACAGCATCCTCGACTGAAAAATCCCTCAAATAAAAAAACCCGCCGAAGCGGGTTTTTTATTGCAGCGAAAAGTTACTTCACAGCAGCAGGGGTTGGGCCTTCGGCCACGCCCAGGTCGTCTTCTTCACGGGTGTCGGAGATGCCGCGACCGCCGGAAGCCAGTTCGCTCTGCAACTGGTCTACGTCCAGTTCCTTGACCCACTTGGCAACCACGATGGTGGCCACAGCATTGCCCACCAGGTTGGTCAGGGCGCGGGCTTCGGACATGAAGCGGTCGATACCCAGAATCAGCGCCAGGCCGGCTACCGGCAGATGACCCACAGCCGACAGGGTGGCCGCCAGCACGATGAAGCCGCTACCGGTCACGCCGGCAGCACCTTTGGACGACAGCAGCAGCACCAGCAGCAGGGTGATCTGGTGAGTCAGGTCCATCGGCGTGTCGGTGGCCTGGGCGATGAACACCGCAGCCATGGTCAGGTAGATCGAAGTGCCGTCGAGGTTGAACGAGTAGCCGGTCGGGATCACCAGACCCACTACGGATTTCTGTGCGCCCAGACGCTCCATCTTGATCAGCATGCGTGGCAGGGCCGATTCCGACGAGGAAGTGCCCAGCACGATCAGCAGTTCTTCACGGATGTAACGGATCAGCTTGACGACACTGAAGCCGTGGGCCCGGCAGATGGCGCCCAGCACCACCAGGACGAACACCACACAGGTGATGTAGAAGCAGATCATCAACTGGCCCAATTGCACCAGCGAACCGACACCGTAGGCGCCGATGGTGAACGCCATGGCACCGAACGCACCGACCGGCGCCAGTTTCATGATCATGTTGATGATGTTGAACATCACGTGGGCGAAGCGATCGATGAAGTCCAGCACCGGCTTGCCGTAGGCACCCAGGCGATGCAGGGCGAAACCGAAGATCACCGAGAACATCAGCACTTGCAGGATATCGCCATTGGCGAACGCGCCGACGATGGTGTTCGGGATCACGTTGAGGATGAAGGCCACGATGCTCTGGTCTTTACCAGCCGAGATGTAACCGGCGATCTTGCTGGTGTCCAGGGTCGTCACATCGATGTGCATGCCGGCGCCCGGTTGCACGACGTTGACCACGACCAGACCGATCAACAGGGCGATCGTGGAGACGATTTCGAAGTACAGCAGCGCGTAGCCACCGGTCTTGCCCACCGACTTCATGTTCTGCATGCCGGCAATACCGCTGACAACGGTACAGAAGATGATGGGGGCGATGACCATTTTGATCAGTTTGATGAATCCGTCACCCAGCGGTTTGAGGGCAACGCCGGTCTGCGGATAGAAGTGGCCGAGCAAAATGCCGATGGCAATGGCTACGATCACCTGGAAATACAGGGATTTGTACAGTGGCTGACGAGTCGTCATGGCAAACCTTCCTCAAGCGTCCCGTGTGACAACATCCACCTGTCGTCCACGAAACCTCAATTGCGAACCCTCCTGCACTGGAGGGATTTGTTTTGGCGGCTGCACGGCGGCAGACCTGCGGATGCCTATCGCAAGGCCCATGCCATTTTCCGGAAAATGCCTACAACCCCTGAGCTACAAGGGCTACACGCGGGTAAACAGACCTGAACAGCCAGACGCAGATGGCGGATTCCCGCCCACAAGGCCGTTCTCGCTCCGGGATTTGGCGGATATCCGCCTTGTCGAGCGCAAGGCCCCTGCTACCATCGGCAGCTCAATAAACGGATTCCTGCCATGCGCCAACGCACCATCGCCAGCCACTTCGCCCGCGCCGCCCTGGGTGGTGCGCGCCGGCAAGGTTTCGATTACGTTCCCTTGTTGCAACAGCTGGGCATCAGCCCCGAGCTGTTGGACGAGCCGCGAGCACGCATAGCACCAGCGCAGTTCGCCAGCCTGTTGCAGGCCCTGCGGCTGGCACTGGGGGACGAGTATCTGGGATTTGGTCTGGCCCCCAGTAAACCCGGGACGTTTGCCATGATGTGTCACGCGTTGATCCACTGCCGGACCCTGGGCAAGGCACTTCAGCGCGGGTTGTTGTTCTACAGCCTCTTCCCCGACGCCCCGAGCCTGACGCTTGAGGCCGAAGGGGAACGGGTGCGTTTGAACCTGGATGAAACGACACTGCGCGACCCCGACCATTTCCTGGCCGAAAGCCTGCTGGTGATCTGGCATCGCCTCGGCAGTTGGCTGATCGGCCAGCGGATCGGTCTGGAACAGGCGACATTCAGCTATGCCAAGCCCGCCCATGGGGCTGAGTACGATCTGTTGTTCCCCTGCCCGCTGGTGTTCCAGGCGCAACGTTGCAGCCTGTTGTTCCACAGTCGCTACCTGGATATGCCGTTGCTGCAGGACGAACGAACCCTCAAGCACTTTCTTGAACACTCTCCCGCCGACCTGCTGTCACGCCCTGACGATGGCAACAGCCTGAGCAGCCAGCTACGCCGCCTGCTCAGCCGCGACGCCGCACGCTGGCCGGATCTGGACACCGTCGCCGCCCATCTGCACATCAGTCCGCAGACGTTGCGCCGGCATCTGCGGGAGGAAGGCACCAGCTTCCAGGAACTCAAGGATCAGCTGCGGCGGGATATCGCCATCTACCATCTGGGACGCGCGGACCTGTCGTTGCAGCAGATTGCCGAACAGCTGGGATTCTCTGAACCGTCGGCGTTTCACCGGGCATTCAAGAAATGGACGGGGGTGACGCCGGGGGCTTATCGGGAGCAGGAGAGTTGATGGAGGGGCTGCAGATTTTCAGTGGACACACAACCCGCGCGCCCCTCAGATCAAAATGTGGGAGCTTGGCTTGCCCGCGATGGCGCCCTTGAGACCGCCATCGCGGGCAAGTCATGCTCCCACAGGTCTGATCCCAGCAGGTATCCGTTAGCAGTCAAAGCACCGGAAAATGAATCCGAAATGCCGCCCCGCCCAACTCTGAATCCCCCAGGGTCAACCGGGCGCCGTAGCTTTCGATGATGTCTTTGACCACCGCCAGCCCAATGCCCTGCCCCGGATGCTGGCGATCCAGCCGTTCGCCACGCTGCAGAATCCGCGCGCGTTGATCCGGCGGCACACCTGGCCCGTCATCCTCGACACACAATTCAATACCGCCGAGGGTCTGATGCACGCTGATGCGCACCTCGCCCAGGCACAGCCGATAGGCGTTTTCCAACAGATTGCCGAGCATTTCCAGCAAGGCGCCCTGCTCGATCGGCACATGGCACTGCTCCGGCAGATCGAAGCTGACGTGGACGCGCTTGTCGCGATAGACCTTGTCCAGCGTATCGCACAGGCTTTGCAGCACCGGGCGCAAGCGCACCTGATGGCGCACCAGGCCACTTTTGCGCAGGCTCGCGCGCTGCAACTGATAGCCGATCTGCTGGCTCATGCGCTCGATCTGGCTTTGCAGCACCCAGGCCTGTCCACGATCTTCGGTGCGCCGGGCCATGTCTTCACTCACGCCTTGCAGCACCGCCAGCGGGGTTTTCAGGCTATGGGCCAGGTCATCGAGGGAGTCACGATAGCGGCTGCGCTGCTCCCGCTCGCCATGCAACAGGCGGTTGAGGGAACCGGTCAAGCGCAGCAGCTCCCGGGGGTGCTCGGTGCTGAGACTTTCCCGGCTGCCGCTTTCGATTTCGTCCAGTTCCTGGCTCAGGCGCCTCAACGCGCGAAGTCCCCAGCTCAGGCCAATCCACAACAGGGCCAACAACACTGCCAGCGCAGCACCGAAGCCCAGGTAGAGATTTTCCCGCAGGCCGTCGAGCGTCACTTCGTAATCGCGCACCGGTTGCAGGGTGACGAAACTGAACGCCGCGCTCTGGCCCCCGAGCAGTTTGACTTCGACGTCGTAGACGAAAAACTCCTGGCCGTTGTCTTCGCGGATACGCGCGAACTGATTGCCCTGGCCGTCGTAGCGCGGCGTGTAATTGATGTTCTCTTCCCGAGTGGCCTTGGACCGCCACACCAAGCGCCCGTCGCGATCATAGATGTAGCCCAGCAGACGGGCGTCGGCGAGGTTAAAGCGCTCATCGGGCAATTGCGCCGGCATCTTCAAGCGGTTGTTTTCCACGCGGGCAGCGGAAATGAGCGTGGTCACGTCCGACGCCAGGCGTTGTTCGATGGACTCCTGCAGGGCCAGGCTGAACGCGCCTTGCATGGCCGGCAGCAGTGCCAGCATGAACAACACCGCCAGGGTCATGGCGGCCAGCATCAACCGCAGCCGTAGCGAACGAATCACTGGCAACGCTCGTTGAACAGGTAACCCAGGCCACGCACGGTTTCGATCGGTTTGAAGCCGGCCGGGGCTTCCAGTTTGCGCCGCAGACGCCCCACCAGCACTTCGATGACATTGGGGTCACGCTCGTCGTCATCCGGGTAAAGCTGCTCCATCAAGCGGTCCTTGGCGACCACCTGCTGATGATGGCGCATCAGGTATTCAAGGATGCGGTATTCATAGGCCGTCAGCGCCAACGCTTCCTCACCCAGGGACGCTTGCTTGCGATTGAGGTCCAATAGCAACGGACCGGCCACGATGGTCGACTGGGTGAAACCACTGGAACGGCGCAACAACGCGTTCAGGCGGGCCTCCAGCTCTTCGAACTGAAACGGCTTGACCACGTAGTCGTCGGCACCGGCGGCCAGACCTTCGACCTTGTCCTGCCAGTTGCCGCGGGCAGTAAGGATCAGGATCGGGAAG
Source organism: Pseudomonas sp. PICF6 (assembly GCF_009831705.1). Classification (NCBI taxonomy): domain Bacteria; kingdom Pseudomonadati; phylum Pseudomonadota; class Gammaproteobacteria; order Pseudomonadales; family Pseudomonadaceae; genus Pseudomonas; species Pseudomonas sp. PICF6. Next base: position 6,113 of record NZ_WUUD01000024.1, read on the forward strand.
GTCTTGTCCTGGGAGCGCAACCGGCGGATCAGCTCCAGCCCGCTGATGCCCGGCAAGCCCAGGTCGATCACCGCCAGGTCGTGATTGAATTGCGCGACCTGATACAAGGCCTCCTCGGCATTGGCCACGGCCTGCACCACATGGCCGCTGTCGGTCAGACGGGTCTGCAGGTGATGGCGCAGCAAGGCTTCGTCTTCGACGACCAGTAATTTCATGGGGCTCTCCCAGGCAAATCGAACAGTCCAGTCATGCACATCGGGTTACGAGAAGCGGCGCCGGATCGTCTTGGGCCGATCCGGCTGACCACGCTCACCTTCCAGCCTTAGAACGTGTAGTTGGCCGAGAGATAAGTCTGGGCACTGCTGGTCAGGTCCAGCGATCCAACCTTGCCACCTGCGTGGGGGCTCATCTCGGTGCTGGCGTTGCTGCGCAGGTAACGGTAACCCAGTTCCAGCGAGGTGTTTTGTGAAACCTTCTGCAGGATGCCGGCCTGCAAGCCCACGGCGTAGCCGATATCGCTGTCACGGCTATAGCCGGGGGAGTCCTGGGTCAGTTTGGTCAGGCCCGCCGTACCGCCGCCGAACAGCTTGGTGGTGCCGGTGACCGGATAGAACATATCGTAACTGCCCAGCAGGTTTTCCTGGCGCAATTTAATGCCATTGTGAGTGCCCGAAACGTTGTCGTACGTGGCGTAGTAGCGACCCTGGTCGTTTTGCCGGCCCAGTCGGACGCCATAGGTGGTGTCCTTGCCGATGATACCGTCGGCGTTCGGGTGATTGAGGTTAGCGTTCAGCGCGTCGGACTTCTTGACCTTGTCGCTGGTCTGGCCGAGGGTCAGGCTGGCGAAGTTGTCATCGGCGTGGGCCATGGCGCTGGCGCCCAGCACCGTGAAAGCCAACAGCAGAGTTTTCATGTGAGTCATGTTCAAGCTCCTGTGCAACGTGGGTGGTTTGTGAAGTCACAGCCACGTTAACCAACCGTCCCTGAATGGCCCTTGAACGTTCTCTGAACCTGCGCTGAATGAATCGGCTAAAGTGTTCTGTCTCACCCCCTGCACTTATCAAGGAGATCCGTCATGCACAGGTTGCTTGCTGTTGTACTTCTGGCCTTTAGCGCCGCGAGCCACGCCGCCATCCAGACCCAGGAGATTCCCTACACCAGTGCCGACGGCACCAAACTGATGGGTTACTACGCTTACGACGACGCGGTCAAAGGCCCGCGCCCGGGCGTGGTGGTGGTACATGAATGGTGGGGGCTGAACGATTATTCCAAGCGCCGCGCCCGTGACCTCGCGGGCCTGGGCTACAGCGCGCTGGCCATCGACATGTACGGCGACGGCAAGAACACCGAGCACCCCAAGGACGCCATGGCGTTCATGCAGGCGGCTCTCAAGGACGGCAAGGCGGCCAGTGCGCGGTTCCAGGCCGGCCTCGACCTGTTGAAGAAACAACCCCATACCGACCCGGACAAAATCGCCGCCATCGGTTACTGCTTCGGCGGCAAAGTGGTGCTGGATGCGGCGCGCCAGGGTGTTCCACTGGCCGGCGTGGTGAGTTTCCACGGCGCGCTGGTCACCAATACCCCGGCAACACCGGGCAGCGTCAAGGCCAAGGTCCTGGTCGAACATGGCGCGCTGGACAGCATGGTCACCCCGGACAACGTCACCGCGTTCAAGAGCGAAATGGACAAGGCCGGTGCCGACTACACCTTCGTCAACCTTGAAGGCGCCAAGCACGGCTTCAGCAACCCCGACGCCGACCGCCTGGGTCACGGCGAACATGGCGGGCCGGATATTGGCTACAACAAGCAAGCCGATGAAAAGTCCTGGGCGGACATGCAGAAGTTCTTCAAGAAGATTTTTGGCTGAACCCCATCCTTCAGCTGAAACACCCCCCTGTGGCGAGGGAGCAAGCTCCCTCGCCACAAAGCTTCACCCGCTCACAATCTTTATGCCCCACTACCCAGCCTCAAGCCAACCCGGCAAAATGCCGGGCATGAACGCTCTCCCCGCCCTGCCCGCCTGCTGCACGCCCCTGGACGATCAATGGCTGTTGCCTCAAGTCCTGCCCGATACCCTGCTGCTGAGCACCCGCTTCGATCCGTTGCTGCTAAGCGCTGATGATTTTCCGAACAGTGCCATCGAGCCTCCCGCGAGCATCCAGCGTTCGGTGGCCAAGCGTCAGGCGGAATTTCTTGCCGGGCGGATCTGCGCCCGAGCGGCCCTTCATCAATTGGACGGCCAGACCTGTGTGCCGGCCATCGGTGACGACCGCGCCCCGGTATGGCCGGCCCATGTCAGTGGCTCGATCACCCACAGCACCGGCCGGGCCGCGGCCATCGTCGCCAGAAAACACCACTGGCAAGGGCTGGGCATGGACCTGGAAAACCTGCTCGATCCCGAGCGGGCCGAGCGCCTGGCCGGTGAAATCCTCACCCCGCCGGAACTGCTGCGCATGGCCGCGACCGCGCAAGATGACCGAGCATTGCTGGTGACCCTGACCTTTTCCGTGAAGGAAAGCCTGTTCAAGGCGCTGTACCCGATCGTCAGGCAGCGCTTTTATTTCGAACATGCCCAAGTGCTGGAATGGACCCACAGCGGACAGGTTCGGCTGCAGTTGCTCACCGACCTGTCGGCCGAGTGGCGTCATGGCAGTGAACTGTCGGCGCAGTTTGGTGTGAAGGATGGTCAGTTGTTGAGTCTGGTGGGGATCAAGGCCTGAGATTTGTCGCGTTTTTCAGGCCCTTATCGCGAGCAGGCTCGCTCCCACAGGAGACTGCATTTCAATGTGGGAGCGAGCCCGCTCGCGATAAGGCCCGCACAGGCGCCACACCTTCAAGACCTGTCCTGATGCCGCGGCCAGCTCAAGCTGAAGCAGGCCCCACCCAGGCTCTTGCTCTTGCCGATCAATGCCCGGCCATCGTGCCAGTGGATGATCCGCCGCACGATCGACAACCCCAACCCATGACCACCTGAAGCACGGGCACGGCTGTCGTCCAGGCGCAGGAAGGGCTTGAAGATCCGCTCCCACGCCGCCTCCGGCACGCCGGGCCCGTCGTCCTCGACGTCCACCCGACAACGCAACTGACCCACCTGGTAACTGACCGTCACCCGGGAGCTGGCGTGACGCATCGCATTGCTCACCAGGTTCTGCAGGGCCCGATGCAGGAAGCGCGGCTCGGCCTCGACCCAGGCGCCATCGCAATCAGCGGCAGACAGGCACAGGCCGCGCTCGACCGTAATCCCGGCCCGAAGCGGTCCCAACTCTTCAATGACCTGATTGACCAGCGCATCCAGATCCACGCGCTGGAAGTTCAGGGCCGGCGATCCCTGCTCCAGTCGCGCATAGGTCAGCATCTCGTCCACCAGCCGATCCAGGTCTTCGATGTCGTGATCCATGCCCGCCAGGTATTTGTCCCGGGCCTGGGGCGTGGTAGCGCTGCCGATCATCTCCAGGCCAAAACGCAGGCGCGCCACCGGGGTGCGCAACTCATGGGACACCGCACGCACCAGCTCCCGCTGAATCGCCAACAACTGCTGCAAGTGTTCGGCCATGCCGTTGAACGCGGCGGCCAATCGCCCTACCGAGTCAGCACCTCGAGCCGGCACCCGGGTTTCCAGGCTGCCCTGGGCGATCTGGGTGGCGGCCGATTCCAGACCACGCAGGCGCCGCTCCAACTGGCGCACCAACAGGTAAACGATCAGCCCGATCAGGCTCAACCCCAGCGCCGCGATCAGCACCAGCCACTCAGGCGGATAAGGGTTCATCTGGTACAACGGGCCGATTTCCAGCACCCACGGCGTACCGACCATGCCGGCGAACACCCGGATCGAGTCACCGCCCTTGCCCAGCGCCATGACCGTGTCGCCCTCGGCCACGCGCCTACGCTGGTCTTCGTCCATGTCCGCCTGCGTAATGGGCATCAGCCGCAGGTCAAACCCGAAGCCTTTTTCCTGCTTGAGTTGCGCCAGGCGTTCAGGCTGCTCGGCCACCGAGTAACGCACCAACTCATCGGCCAGCAGGTAGATAGTTGCCCGGGCCAGTTGCTCGCTGATCTGACGGACCTCCCCGACCAGCATCAGTTTTTCAGCGTCGCTGACCAGCCGATAAACTTTCGCCGCATGGGGCCCGGTCTGCTCCACCAGGGCCTGGCCGCGCATGACACGGGTGCGCTGGCCGAGATCCAGATCGGTCTGGGCGTAAGTCTGCAAA
>NZ_WUUD01000024.1:10333-34196 GCF_009831705.1 Pseudomonas sp. PICF6
GGTCGTCGCCGATCTTGGGACGGATGCGCGAGATGCGCACGTCGATGGAGCGGTCCTGGCCGTCATAACCGATGCCGCGCAGGGCAGTGAAGATTTCTTCCCGGGACAGGATGCGCCCGGCATTGGACACCAGCAGCCACAACAGATCGAACTCGGCACTGGTCAGCTCGATGCCGTGGTCTTGCAGCCAGGCTTCGCGCAAGGCGTTATCCACCACCAGCGGGCCGAATTGCAGACGCCGTGGTTTTTGCGGCGTGGCCGGTTCCGGTTCGCTGCGTCGCAACAGGGCCTGGACGCGGGCCAAGAGCAGGCGTGGCCGCACCGGTTTGCAGACGTAATCGTCGGCGCCCAGGTCCAGGCCCTGGATCTGATCGGTGTCATCGGTGCGGGCGGTGAGCATCAGGATCGGCCCGTCGTAATGCTCGCGCACCTTGCGGCAGATGCTCAGGCCGTCCTCGCCGGGCAGCATCAGGTCGAGGATCACCAGGTCCGGTTGCTCGGCAATGATCCGCGCCGCCGCCACCGCACCGTTGCCTTCAATAGCCACGCGCAGGCCGTTGCTTTCCAGGTACTCGCGAGTCAGCTCGGCCAGCCGCTGGTCATCCTCGACGATCAATACCTGCCAGGCTTCTTGTTCCACGGGGGGCCTCGTCTTGTTGTGAGAATAAGGAGGGATCGGCATCTAGATGGGCACTATCAGATGAGCACTTACCTGTGGCGAGGGGATTTATCCCCGCTGGGTCGCGAAGCGGCCCCTGCATTCCGTCTGACACACCATAGCCGCCCGTTTCAGGGCTACTCCGCAGCCCAGCGGGGATAAATCCCCTCGCCACAGGGTGGTACCCACTTCGAATGCACCTCCCCCATCTTTTTGTCATGTTAAAGGAGGATAAGCATGCCCATGCACGGGCCGATTGTATAAACGCCGGCCCTGCATAAAACAAGCGGACAAATGCGTTCGGTCGCGCGGGACTTGTATGGTAACGTCCGCGCCCGCAAAAACCATCGGGCTGTTTTCAGATCGTTAAAACGATGAAAAAAGGTCCACTCCAGCAAGGTCGCGGCCTACAGAGCTGTTCCACGTTTCGCACACAAATTACGCACAGGCTTATCCACAGGTAGCACGTTGCATTCATCCCCCAAAACGCATTATCTTGTAGCCCGTCGCGTAAAAAACCCTACATGTAGGGTTTTCGACCAAAAACCAAACACAAGTCGGACAGATAATTCAAGCGCTTTTCTTGCCTTTGTCCGACTGAAACACCGCATTCCCCCAAGACCAGACCGCCCCTTGCGGATGGCCATCGTTTCAAGGTCAAAACGACCAGAACGGTACGGGTGTTGCAGTCCATTGCAGGCACCTCTGCAATCCGGTTTCGAGCCCAGGCTCGAAGCCCAGAACTTCGGAAGGAAGCGGTATTCAGGCCTGCTTCCTACTGTCCCGAAGTTGTTATACCCGGCGCCAGTCGGTTGTAGTGCTTCAGGACGGAACGGTGGGCACCGTGATGGTGCCCAAACAAACATAGAGAATGTGGAGACACCCATGCACACCGACACAACTCGCGAGAACCCGCAGGGCACCGCGCCGCTGGCCGCTGATTCGAACTCGGATCTGGCCGCTACCGCGCCTGGCCAGCTGCGTGTGATCAAGCGTAACGGCACTGTCGTTCCTTACACCGATGACAAGATCACCGTCGCCATCACCAAAGCGTTTCTCGCAGTTGAGGGCGGCACCGCCGCCGCTTCGTCGCGCATCCACGACACCGTGGCCCGCCTGACCGAGCAAGTCACCGCAACCTTCAAGCGTCGCATGCCGTCGGGTGGCACCATCCACATCGAAGAAATCCAGGACCAGGTCGAACTGGCCCTGATGCGTGCCGGCGAGCAGAAAGTGGCCCGCGACTATGTGATCTACCGTGACTCCCGCGCCAAGGAACGTGCCACCCGCTCCCCGGCCGACGCACCGGTCCAGGCCCACCCTTCGATCCGCATCGCACGCGCCGACGGCAGCCTCGCGCCGCTGGACATGGGTCGCCTGAACACCATCGTCACCGAAGCCTGCGAAGGCCTGGAAGAAGTCGACGGCGACCTGATCCAGCGCGAAACCCTGAAAAACCTCTATGACGGCGTCGCACTCAAGGACGTCAACACTGCACTGGTGATGACCGCGCGGACCCTGGTGGAACGCGAGCCGAACTACTCCTTCGTGACCGCCCGCCTGCTGATGGACACCCTGCGTGCCGAAGGCCTGAGCTTCCTGGAAGTCGCCGAGAGCGCGACCCACCACGAGATGGTCGACCTGTACGCCAAGGCCTTGCCGGCCTACGTCGCCAAGGGTATCGAATTCGAATTGCTGAACCCGGTACTGGCCGAGTTCGACCTGGAAAAGCTCGGCAAGGCGATCAACCACGAGCGCGACCAGCAGTTCACTTACCTGGGTCTGCAAACCCTGTACGACCGTTACTTCATCCACAAGGACGGTATCCGTTTCGAACTGCCGCAGATTTTCTTCATGCGCGTGGCCATGGGCCTGGCGATCGAAGAGAAGCAGCGTGAAGACCGTGCCATCGAGTTCTACAACCTGTTGTCGTCCTTCGACTACATGGCCTCGACCCCGACGCTGTTCAACGCCGGCACCCTGCGTCCACAACTGTCGAGCTGCTACCTGACCACCGTACCGGACGACCTGTCGGGCATCTACGGCGCCATCCACGACAACGCCATGCTGTCCAAATTTGCCGGCGGCCTGGGCAACGACTGGACCCCGGTTCGCGCATTGGGCTCGTACATCAAGGGCACCAACGGCAAATCCCAGGGCGTCGTGCCGTTCCTCAAAGTGGTCAACGACACCGCGGTCGCGGTCAACCAGGGCGGCAAGCGCAAGGGCGCGGTGTGTGCCTACCTGGAAACCTGGCACATGGACATCGAAGAGTTCATCGAGCTGCGCAAGAACACCGGTGATGACCGTCGTCGTACCCACGACATGAACACCGCCAACTGGATCCCTGACCTGTTCATGAAGCGCGTCTTCGACGACGGCAAGTGGACCCTGTTCTCGCCATCCGAAGTTCCAGACCTGCATGACCTGACCGGCAAGGCTTTCGAAGAGCGCTACGAGTACTACGAAGCCCTGACCGAGTACAACAAGATCAAGCTGTTCAAAGTCGTCCAGGCCAAAGACCTGTGGCGCAAGATGCTGTCGATGCTGTTCGAAACCGGCCACCCATGGCTGACCTTCAAGGACCCGTGCAACCTGCGCAGCCCGCAGCAGCACGTGGGCGTGGTCCACAGCTCGAACCTGTGCACCGAGATCACCTTGAACACCAACAAGGACGAGATCGCCGTCTGCAACCTGGGCTCGATCAACCTGCCGAACCACATCGTCGATGGCAAGCTGGACACCGCCAAGCTGCAACGCACCGTGAACACCGCCGTGCGCATGCTCGACAACGTGATCGACATCAATTACTACTCGGTGCCGCAGGCGAAGAACTCCAACTTCAAGCACCGTCCGGTCGGCCTGGGCATCATGGGCTTCCAGGACGCCTTGTACCTGCAGCACATCCCGTACGGTTCGGACGCTGCGGTCGAGTTCGCCGACAAGTCCATGGAAGCGGTCAGCTACTACGCGATCCAGGCTTCCTGCGACCTGGCCGACGAGCGCGGCTCGTACGAGACGTTCCAGGGTTCGCTGTGGTCCAAGGGCGTGCTGCCACTGGACTCGCAACAGATCCTGATCGAGCAGCGTGGCCAGAAGTACATCGACGTTGACCTGAACGAATCCCTGGACTGGGCACCGGTTCGCGCCCGTGTACAGAAAGGCATCCGTAACTCCAACATCATGGCCATCGCACCGACCGCCACCATCGCCAACATCACTGGCGTGTCGCAGTCGATCGAACCGACCTACCAGAACCTGTATGTGAAATCGAACCTGTCGGGCGAGTTCACCGTGATCAACCCGTACCTGGTTCGCGACCTCAAGGCCCGCGGCCTGTGGGACTCGGTCATGATCAACGACCTGAAGTACTACGATGGTTCGGTACAGCAGATCGAGCGCATCCCGCAGGAGCTCAAGGAGCTCTACGCCACCGCGTTCGAAGTGGACACCAAGTGGATCGTCGACGCGGCCAGCCGTCGCCAGAAGTGGATCGACCAGGCTCAGTCGCTGAACCTGTACATCGCCGGTGCCTCGGGCAAGAAGCTGGACGTGACCTACCGCATGGCCTGGTACCGTGGTCTGAAAACCACCTACTACCTCCGTGCCCTAGCCGCCACCAGCACCGAGAAGTCGACCATCAACACCGGCAAGCTGAACGCTGTTTCCAGCGGCGGCAACCACGGTGACGATTCGGTCCTGGCGGCTCCAGCCGGCCCGGCACCCGTGCCAAAGGCCTGCGCGATCGATGAGCCGGATTGCGAAGCTTGCCAATAAGCTGAGTGGGTGGGCGCTGCAAGGCGCTTGCTAAAGAAGCCCCCGATAGACCGCTGGTTTATCGGGGGTTTTCTTTTGCCTTGAGAAAAGTAGCGACTGGGCTGACCCCATCGCGAGCAGGCTCGCTCCCACATATGTTCCGGTTCGTTCGCAAGATTTGCGCTCACTGAAAATCCCTGTGGGAGCGGCTTTGGTTCAGCCAGTGACCACATTGGAATGCGTCCACCTGTGGGAGCGAGCCTGCTCGCGATGAGGCCGGGACAGCCACCCCGAAAACACCCACCCACAAAAAAGCCCCTCTTGCGAGGGGCTTCTTGTGCAGCGTTCAGGCAACCATCGATATCAGGCCATCTGAATGATGGTCTGCATGATGGTGCTCTGGGTGGAGATGGTCTTGGCGTTCGCCTGGTAGTTGCTCTGGGCCTTGATCAGCTCGACCAGTTCATTGGTCAGGTTGACGTTGGACTCTTCCAGGGAGTTGGAGACGATCGAACCCAGGGTGCCGGTTTCCGGAGCATCGTAGCCCGGGATACCCGAGGCGAAGGTTTCTTTCCAGCCGCTGCCGCCTACCGGTTGCAGGCCTTGCTCGTTGGTGAAGCTGGCAAGGGCGAGCTGACCGATCGGCTTGGTCTGGTTGTTGCTGAAGTTGGCCAGCAGTACACCGCTACCGTCGATGGTCAGGTTGGTGATCTGGCCAGTGGCGTAGCCGTTCTGGGCAGGAATCGAACGCGCGGTGTCGGCGTTGAACTGGGTGGTGTTGGCCATGGAGACGGTGATAGTCGACGAACCGGCGCCGTTGGCGGTCCACACACCGTTGGTCACGGTGCCAGGCACCCAGCCAGTGAGTACCAGATCGTTGTTGATGGTCGCAGGCGGGGTGCTGACCTGGACCAACTTGCCATTCGAGTCAAAGGTCATCGTCGAAGGAACGGGGGCGTTCGGCGCAACCGGCGCACTGCCATTGAGGTTACGGCCATCGATCAGGGTGTAGACATCCCACGTGTTGGCGCCAGTCTTGACCATGTACTGGTCCATCGAGTGCTGGTTGCCCTGGGTATCGTAGACAGGTGTGGTGAATTGCTTGGTGAACGTGGCGGTATCGGTTGGATCGAATACGTAGGGAGCCGCCTGGGAAATCGGCGTTGCCGTCGAATTCAGGTTAATCGTCGACGAAACCAGGCTGGTCGCTTGCGGCGGCAGGTTGGAAGTGTCGATACGCAGGTCGGTCAGAATACCGTTGAGGATGTTGCCATTGGCATCCACGCCATAGCCCTGCAAACGCGCAGTGCCATCGCTGTTGGTGATGAAACCTTCTTTGTCGGTCTTGAACGTACCGGCACGGGTGTAGCTCAGGGAACCGTCGTTGCTCAGGACAAAGAAGCCCGAACCCTGGATGCCCATGTCCAGCACGTTGCCGGTGTTGTTGACGTCACCCTGGCTGAACTGCTGGGAGACGTTGGCCAGGCGCACGCCGTTACCGACGGTCTTGGTGCCGCTGCCCAGCCTGGTGGCCGAGTAGACGTCTTCGAATTCCGCACGGGACGATTTGAAACCGGTGGTCGCCACGTTGGCGATGTTGTTGCCGGTCACGTCCAGGTGCTTGTTGGCTGCATAGAGACCGCTAAGGCCGATGTTGAAAGACATGTTGCACTCCTTTTGCCGGTTTAGTCGGCTCTACATACCAATAGTTTGTACTTTGGACAGGGCGATGCTGCCCAGCCCGGCCAGGTTGAGCATCAGCTCACCGCCCGTCTGGCTGATCGTCACGCTGCTGACGGTCGCCGGCAGGTTGGTGATCAGCGACACGGGCTTATCGTCGATAGTGGTCGAAGCGGTGAAGGTGTAAGTACCCGACTCAAGGGTGGTGCCCGCATCGTTCTTGCCATCCCAGATGAAGGCCGAATTACCGGCATTCTGGCTGCCCAGCTCGATCGTACGAACGGTCTTGCCGTCCTTGTCCGCGATCTTGATCGCGAGCGAGGACACCGAGGCTGGTACCACCACCGTGCCGTTGAGGCTCTTGGAGGTATCGACCACAGCCTTGTTACCCGGGGCTATGACCGAACGGCCCACCAGTGACGAGGCTTGCAGGGCCTGGGACGAGTTGTAGTTGCCGGCAATACCGCTCACGGTTTCGTTGAGTGTGGTGATGCCTTCCAGGCTGCTGAATTGCGCCAACTGGGCAACGAACTCGCCGTTATCCTGCGGCTCCAGCGGGTTCTGGTTTTTCAGCTGGGTGACCAGCAATTGCAGGAACGCATCCTTGCCCAGTTCCTTGGAACCGGTAGCCGCATTCGTCGCCGAGGCCAGGCCATCGGTGGTGGTGTTGGTCTTGACCGAGGAGTTGGCCAGAATCTCGTTGAGGCTCAAACCACTGGTGGTGTTGGTGACGCTCATGTGACTCGCCCCTTATCACTGACCGAGGGTCAGGACCTTCTGCATCATGGTTTTGGCGGTGTTCATCATTTCGACGTTGGTCTGGAACGAACGACTGGCGGAAATCATGTCGGCCATTTCTTCAACGACGTTCACGTTCGGGTAATAGACGTAGCCCTTGGCGTCGGCGGCCGGGTGGTTCGGCTCGTAGCGTGCGTCGAGGTTGCTCTGGTCTTCGACCACGCCGAGCACCTGCACACCCTGCCCTGCGGCGTCCTGCTCCTGGAACAGCGAGTCGCTGCCGCCGGATTGGCCGCCCTGGAACATGGTGGCGAACACCGGGTGACGGGCACGGTAGGTCTGGTCGATGCTCGACGACACGGTCTCGGCGTTGGCGATGTTACTGGCAACGGTGTTCAGACGCGTGGTCTGGGCACTCATGGCGCTGCCGGCAATGTTGAATACGCTCGCAATCGACATGACTTACTCTCCGCGCAGGGCCGATACCAGCCCTTTGAATTTGCTATTGAGCAGGGTGAAGCTGGCCTGGAAGTTCACGGAGTTTTCCGTGTAGTTGGACTGTTCCAGTTGAGCGTCCACGGTGTTCTGGTCGATCGAAGGCTGCATCGGCGTGCGGTACATCAGCGACTCATCGGCATTGCCCAGGCCTTCGGCTTCGATGTGACGGCTGTTGGTCATGTTCAGGGCGAAGTGGCCGTTCTTGGCCTTCTCGTTCTGCTCGGCGAGCACTTTGGAGAAGTCCAGGTCCCGAGCCTTGAAGTTCGGGGTGTCGGCGTTGGCGATGTTGTTGGCCAGGACTTCGGCACGCTGGGCGCGGAAGCTCAGGGCCTTTTCGTGGATGCCGAGCGCTTTATCGAAACTGATGCTCATGTTGGAAACCTTCGGGTGACCAGAATTTACGTACGATGGACATAGCAAGCGTCGTGCCACTTTCAAAAAGCCCATAAACCGGGGCTTTGCGGGCATCGGCAAAGCGGCAATGCCAGAAAAGCGGCAATCGGTTTCCGCTGGCTGCCGCTTTTCTGCCGCTTCTGCGACACCGACGACCTTGTGGGAGCGAGCCTGCTCGCGATAACGGTGGGTCAGTCACCATGGATATCGCCTGTGATACCGCTATCGCGAGCAGGCTCGCTCCCACAAGGGGATAGGGGTGACAGGGAAAAATCAGCAGGCAAAAAAAACGGGAGCCTTTGCGGACTCCCGTTTTTTTGCCAACCCAAGCAAATCACTTCGCCTGATAGATGATCCCTGGACTGCACTGCACCATCTGGTAGTGGTCCGGCAAACCGTTCAATGCCTCGGAGGCGCCGAGGAACAGGTAGCCGCCCGGTTTGAGCGTGCTATGGATGCGCAGCAGGATGTCTTTTTTCACTTCGGCAGAGAAGTAGATCAGCACGTTGCGGCAGAACACGATGTCGAACTTGCCCAGGCTGGCGTAGCTGTCCAGCAGGTTGAACGAACGGAACTCCACGCGACTCTTGATCGGCGCCTTGACCACCCATTTACCCGGCCCTTTGGGGTCGAAGTAGCGTTGCAGGCGATCAGGCGACAGGCCGCGGCCGATGGCCAGGCTGTCGTATTCGCCGGTCTTGCAGTTGTTGAGCATCGTTCCGGACAAATCGGTGGCGACGATTTGCACGCCCATTTTCAGCTGGCCGATATTGGTCCGCTCGAACTCATCGATGGACATCGACAGCGAATAGGGTTCCTGTCCCGACGAACAGGCCGCCGACCAGATCCGCAAGCGTTGCCCCGGACTGGCCTTGATGGCCGCCGGCAGCACCCTGTTCTTCAACACCTCGAACGGATAGGTGTCGCGAAACCACAGGGTTTCGTTGGTGGTCATGGCATCCACCACCATCTCGCGCAACCCACTGCGCGGCTGGGTCTGGATGCGCTGGACCAGTTCGCCCAACGATTTCAGGCCCTGTTGCTCCATCAACTTATTGAGACGGCTCGACACCAGGTATTGCTTGTTTTCACCAAGCAAAATGCCACAGGCTTTTTCCAGGAAGACCCGGAACTGTTCGAAATCCAAATTACCCGTAGACAAAATACCGCCTCTTTCATCGTATTGACTTGCCGGGCGCACAACGCGCCCGACCTTTATTCTGCAGCCTTGATGCGCTCGACTACCCGGGAAGCCAGGTCATCGGGCCGAAACTTGGCCAGGAAATCATCGGCCCCCACCTTCTTGACCATCGCCTGGTTGAAAACACCGGACAACGAGGTGTGCAAGACAATATGCAGCTTTTGCATGCGCGGGTCGTTGCGGATTTCCGACGTCAGGGTGTACCCGTCCATCTCCGGCATTTCAATGTCGGAGATCATCATCAGAAACTCCTCTTCCGGCTTCTTGCCCTCTTCCACCAGCTTGCGCAGGTAATCCAGGGCCTGGCGTCCGTCGTTCAACGCTACCACTTCGACACCGACCGTTTGTAGACAACGGGTCACCTGCTTACGTGCCACCGAAGAATCATCAACCGTCAGGACCCGCAGCGAAATCGCCTTGTGCTGGGTTTCGGCGTCGACCACCCCCACGGAAATCGTTTCCGGGGTCGGTGCCACTTCGGCGAGGATTTTCTCCACGTCGATGATTTCCACCAACTGGTTATCGACCCGGGTCACCGCCGTGAGGTAGTGATCGCGACCGGTGCCCTTGGGCGGCGGATGGATCTCTTCCCAGTTCATGTTGACGATGCGCTCCACCGAGCGCACCAGGAAGCCCTGGGTCTTGGTGTTGTACTCGGTGATGATCACGAACGGATTGCTCTGATCCAGAAGCCGCCCCGAACCGGTCGCCATCGCCAGATCGAGAATCGGGATGGTCGCTCCGCGGATATTGGCCACACCGCACACGACGGGGCTGGACTTGGGCATCAGGGTCAGCTTCGGGCACTGGAGCACCTCGCGGACCTTGAATACGTTGATCCCGTACATCTGTTGGCCGTCGAGACGGAACAACAACAGCTCCAGGCGATTCTGACCGACCAGCTGAGTGCGCTGGTTTACCGAATCCATTACTCCCGCCATGCCCTGACTCCTACCTAACGCTAATGTGTCCGACGCGCATTCATCACTAAACGGCACGGGGCTTGCTATTGAACCGGCATGAACGCACAAACGACATTTTTTCGACGCCTGACCACTCACTGCCGCCACTGGCTCGGTGCACTGTTGGCTGCCTGCCTGCTCGCTTTGGGCGGCCCTGCCTTTGGTGCTGTTCCGGTTACCTTGCCTGATCTCCTTATCGGCGTCACTCAGGGCTTTCTTGAATTCACCGTAGAAGACTACCTGGCAACCAGTCAAACCGAAGGTCGCTACGAAATCGAAGTCAACCAGCTCGACCCGCGCCTGCGCATGCCCATGTGTGACAAGGAATTGACTGCTTCTCTGGAGAGCCCGGCCAGACCGCTGGGCCGGGTCACGGTGAAGCTGCGGTGCGACAGCGCCGCGCCCTGGACGGTGTTCGTGCCCGCTCAAGTGCGCCTGTTTCGCGAAATCGTCACCACCACCCGTCCGCTCAAGCGGGCTGGGATCGTCGAGCCTCAGGACGTGACACTGCGTGAACGGGATGTCAGCCAGATCAACCAGGGTTTCCTCACCTCCGTCGATCAGGCCATCGGTCAGAAACTTGTCCGACCAATGGTCGCCGACCAGGTCATTACCCTGGTCCACCTGGAACAAGCCGAAGTGGTGCGCAAGGGCGATCAGGTGGTCATCACCGCCCGCAGCGGGACCCTGGCCGTGCGGATGCCGGGCGAGGCTTTGTCCAACGGCGGCATGCGAGAACAGATTCGGGTAAAAAACCTTAATTCCCAACGTGTTATCAAGGCGCAGGTAATGGCCCCAGGCCATGTGGAAGTGGCTATGTAGAGATCGGGTGGAAATGGGTAGAGAGCTGGCGCTTGCCCACGGTGTTCCCTAGACTGTGCCTTACGCAAAGGCAAGCGCAGACGTGCGCACGTTCATTGAATAAATGAGCCTAAAGTTTTTTTGGGGATGGCCGAAAACATGGCAAGCGTCCAAATACCCAGAGGTTTTTTACCATGGTCATCGATTTCAATCGTTTAAACAGCTCTTCACCGCTAACAGGCACTACGCGCCCTAACGCCAGCAAGGAAACCGTCGAAACCGACAAATCCGCGCCGGCCGAACAAGCCGCCACTGTCAGCAACGGGGAGTCGGTACACCTCAGCAATGAGGCTCAGCAGTTGCAGAAGGTCACTGACAAGCTGCGCGATCAACCTGTCGTCGACAACGCCCGCGTGGCCGAGTTGAAAGCAGCAATCGCCGATGGCAGCTATAAAGTCGACAGCAACCGTGTAGCCAGCAAACTGCTCAACTTCGAAGCCCAGCGCTAGGCCAACGCCTGCGCCAGGCTTTTGGACGCTTAAGACCTAAGGCCAGCCATGCACGACACTAATTTGTTGCAACTGATCACCGACGACTTTGCCCCGGCGCAACAATTGCTGGAGCTATTGCAGGCCGAGTCCCTGGCATTGCACGGTCGCGACATGCCGTCGCTGGAGAATATCCTGGCGCAGAAACAGGCATTGATCATTCTGCTCGATCAGCATGGCCGCAAGCGCAGCGAGATCCTCGCCAGCCTCAACCTGCCCGCCAATCGCGATGGCCTTGAGCAGCTGGCCAGCCAGTCGTCGGTGGGCGATCAACTGTTGTCCCAAAGTGAAGTGCTCAACGACCTGCTCGCTCAATGCCAGGCCGCCAACATTCGCAACGGACAGTCGATCCAGGTTCAGCAAGCCGCCACCGCCAACCAGTTGCGCATTCTCAACGGCGGTGAAATCCCGACGCTCTATGACGCTCGCGGTTCGACCGCCAAGATGGTCAAGCACCGCCCGCTCAGCCAGGCATGAAACGAACAGTGCCGGCGCTCTATCAACGCGCGACACATGCTGGCAAAATGCTGGCTACTCGTCGTATTTTGCCTGGAGATTGACCCACCGTGTTCAATGCCTCAAACGCGGATGATGCTCCGCAGCCGCCCAAGGTCCTCGCCACGCCCCTGGAAATTTCCGGCAACCTGCGGATGCTGCAAGATAGCCATGACCCGCTGATCATCACCTTCCACGAACGCAGCCAGCGCTTCCAGAGCTATCTGGTCGATGTCGACCGGGAGCGTAACGCCCTCGCCCTGGACGAAATGATCCCCCGGGACGGTGAACGCTTCCTGTTGGCGGGCGAGCCGTTTCGTGTCGAGGGTTTCCATGATGGCGTGCGCATCGCGTGGGAAAGCAACGGCCCTTTGACCATCGATGAGTCCAGCGACGGCCGCTGCTATCGCGGCGCCTTGCCTGATGAAGTGGTTTACCACCAACGCCGCAACGCCTTCCGCGCCGCCCTCAAGCTGGCGCAACTGGTAAGCGTCGAGCTGGGCGGTGACAAACTCAAGTCACCGGTTGACGGCAAGCTGCTGGACATTTCCGCCACAGGCTGCAAGTTGCGTTTCGAAGGTGACATTACCGCACGCCTGCAATTGGGCCAGGTCTATGAGCGCTTTATCGCGGCATTGCCCTTCGGCAACATGACCGCACCGGTCGAACTGCGCTATCTGCATTTCGAAGAAAGGATCAACACCACCTTCGCCGGCGTACGTTTCCACAACATCAGCGGCCTGGTGCAACGGCAGGTTGAGCGCTTCGTATATCAGCTGCAACGCGAAGCCCGTCGTTTCGACAAAGACGACCTCTGATTTTCGACACGTAAAAAAACGGGCAGTCCCTTGCGGTGACTGCCCGTTTTTTTTATGACTGGCTCAAGGCCTGGCCTGAGTGAAATCGGGGCTCGACGGCTCGTCGCTGGCCTCTTCGGCGACAACTTCCTCCATGACGGGCTCTTCGTCGGCCGGTTCTTCCGTCGGCACAGGATCGACGTGCATCTGCTCCTGCACCACTTGTTCGTCGACCCGGGGATCGAGGCACGCCACCAGAGGCGAACTCGACATGCTGTCCGGCATCGCCACGTGATGCAGCGGTGCGTCGTCAACCTGATGCAGGTTGGTCACCGCCTTCGGCCGGATTCGCCACACCAGCACCAGGGCGAAGAAGGCAAAAAAGGCATAGAGCATCTGGCTGCCGAACATCTTCATCAGCACCCCCGCTACCAGCGGCCCGATACTGGCGCCAACCCCATAGGTCACCAGCAGCATGGCCGTCAGGGATACCCTTCGATCAGCTTCGACGTGGTCGTTGGAAAACGCCACCGCCAACGGATACAGGCAGAACTGCACCAGCGAACAGAAGAACCCCGCGACGAACAGCACCTCCAACGGCACCGTCGGCAATATCGCCAACGGCAGCGCACAGACTGTCAGCACCAGCGCAAAGCAGCGGATCAGCAGCGCCCGGTCATATCGATCGGAGAGCCAGCCCAGGGGCCACTGAACCAGCAATCCGGCAAAGATGCAGCTACCCATGAACAGACCAACCTGCTCGGTCGACAGCCCCTGCTGAGAAGCGTACAGCGGCGCCAGGCCATAGAACGAACCGACGATCAGCCCCGAGCCCAGCACCGTACTCAATGACTGCGGCACTCGCTTGATGAAAAAGCGCGGCTCCATGGGCGCCGGGTGCAGCGCCGCCGGGTGAATCCGCCGGGTGAGTGTCACCGGCACCAGGCACAAGGCGAAGCACAGCGCCACCAGCATCAGCAACTCAAGCCCCAAGGCCGGGTGCATGACCAGAATCAACTGACCCAGCACCAGGCCCAGGTAGGAAGCGATCATGTAACCACTGAATACCACGCCACGCTGCTTGGCATCGGCCTGCTCGTTGAGCCAGCTCTCGATCACCATGTACTGGCACATCATGCCCAGGCCGACAATTACCCGCAGCACGATCCAGGCCGGCAGCCAATCCACCAGGCCGTGGCCCAGCACCGCCGCACCGACAATCCCGGCGCAGGCCGAATAAGCCCGGATGTGCCCGACGCGGGCGATCAGCCGGTGGCCGATCTTGCCCCCCAGCACCAGGCCGAAATAGTTGGCTGCCATCAGCGCACCGACCCACAGGCTGTCGACATTGTCGGCAGCCAGGCGCAAGGCCAGGTAGGTACTCAGCAGGCCCGAGCCGATCAACATCATCAGCGAGGCGAAATACAGCGCTCGAAAAGGTTTCCAGATTTGGCGCATCGGCGTTCCGAGCGGCTCCTTGAGATGAGTACGGGCTATTTAGAAGATAGCCCGAATGCGACGTTTGGTTATGCCTGGGCCGCTAGAACACGCCGCTCCCAGGGAGTAATTTCATCAAAGAAGCTGGTCAGCTCCATGGTCTTCGAAGCGATGTAGCCTTCGATGAACTCCGTACCGAACAGTTCCTTCGCCAGATGACTACGCTTCAGACGTTCCAGGGCTGCATGCAAGGTACATGGCAGCGAAAGATTGTCCGGCACTTGGAATTCGCCCTGGATCGCGGCACTCGGCTCCAGGCGATTTTCGATGCCATAAAGCCCCGCAGCCAGACTGGCGGCAATCGCCAGATAGGGGTTGGCATCGGCACCCGGCAAGCGATTCTCGACCCGACGGGCCGCTGGCGAACTGGCGGGAATCCGCAACCCGGCCGAACGATTGTCATGGGACCAACAGGCATTGTTCGGTGACGCAAACGGGTGACACAGGCGCTGGTAGGAATTCACGTTCGGCGCGAACAGCGCAGTGAAATCCGCCATGCCAGCCTGTTGCCCGCCGATGAAATGCCGGAACGCCGCCGTCGGCTCGCCCGCTTCATCGCTGAACACATTGCGGCCGCTGTCCAGCTCGACGACGCTCTGATGAATATGCATCGAACTGCCCGGCGTATGGGCCAGGGGCTTGGCCATGCAGACCACGGTCAGGCCGTGCTTGAGGGCAACTTCCTTGAGCAGGTGCTTGAACAGGAACGTCTGGTCGGCCAGCAACAGAGGATCGCCGTGAAGCAGATTGATCTCGAACTGGCTCACGCCCATTTCATGCATGAAGGTGTCGCGGGGCAAGCCCAGCGCCGCCATGCATGCATAGACCTCTTTAAAGAACGGTCGCAGGCCATTATTGGAACTGATGCTGAACGCCGAGTGACCGTCTTCACGCCGTCCGTCCAGGCCCATAGGCGGCTGGAACGGCTGGGTCGGGTCCGGGTTGGGGGCGAACACGAAAAATTCCAGCTCGGTCGCCACCACGGGCGCCAGGCCGAGGGCGGCATAACGAGCAATAACCTGTTTGAGCTGACCGCGCGTGGAGAGCCGGGAGCTTTCACCAGTCAGCTCATCAGCGTCGCAAATCGCCAAGGCTCGCGGCTGTTCGCTCCAGGGCAAGCGGTGAATGTGTTTCGGGTCGGCCACCAGCGCCAGGTCGCCGTCGTCGCTGCCATAAAAACGCGACGGCGGATAACCGCCCATGATGCATTGCAACAGCACACCCCGCGCCATCTGCAACCGTCGACCCTCGAGGAAGCCCTCGGCAGTCATCACCTTGCCTCGTGGCACGCCATTCAAATCCGGGGTGACACACTCAATCTCATCAATGCCCGTCAGTCGCTGCGCGAGTGAACACTGGCCATCGGTCGTCATGACGCAATCCTTGTTATGTGCGAGCCGCTAACGGCAACCCGTACAAAATAGGCTTCGGGTGTTCGGAATATCAAGCGGCCCAAGACAATAAACAACAAGCCCTGGAATACTGGGTGGGAGCGAGCCTGCTCGCGATGGCGTCGGGTCAGCCAATGCTGAGTTGACTAATACACCGCTATCGCGAGCAGGCTCGCTCCCACAGGGGGGGTTGTGTCGACAGATTTATGAGTGCCGGGCAGGCTCAGGGCAGATAAATCCGGAACACGCCCCCGCCCAACGCGCCGCCATTGGCAATCTCGGTACGCCCGCACAGGCCGCCACGCTGATGCAACCCGGCAATCCGCGCGGCGAAGTACAAGCCCAGTCCGGTGCTGCCGCTGCTGTGATTGATGCCCTGCACATACTCGGCCTGACGCTCGATCATCTCGGCCGGGTAGCCTTCGCCGTCGTCATTGATGGTCAGCACCAGTTGCCCGGCCTCGTCGCTCGCACTGATCAGCAACGCCTGGCGCGCGTGGCGGATGGCATTGTTGATGCTGTTATCGAGCACCGACGCAATCAGCTCACGATCGAAAAAACCCAGGGGGCTCAGCGGGTCGACCTCGTAGGTGACCATGATCCCGCGACTGCGGAACACATCCTGATGACCGGCCAGTTGCGCCTCGATAAAGTCATCCAGCTCGTGATAGGCCGGATGCAGCGGCAACTGGTTGACCCCCAGCTTGTACAACCCCAGCAACTGCACCAGCAGGCCATTGAGGTGGGCGAACTCGAACTCCATGACGCCCTGCTCCGAGGTCTGCCGCTCGGATTCGGGCAAACGCTCAAGCCACTGGGTATGAGCCTGCATGAGCAAGGTCAGGGAGTTTTTCATGTCGTGCACGGTAGACGCGATCACCGTGGAAAAATCGAGAGCCTGTTCGCTGTCATTCATCGCCAAATGCCTTGCTTCGCAGTTTCTGATAACGCGCAAAACGCGCATCGGTGTCGGGCATCATGCCCACCAGTTTCAGGCAGGCGCGGCACTCCTGCAGCAGCTCCGATTCCACGCTGGTATCGGTGCCATGCAACAGTGACTGCGCCATGTTCAAAGCAATACTGATGTTCTTCGGTTGCATCTTCAGGGCTCGACGGAACAGCTCTCGCGCCTCGGGCAACGCGCCGGTCTTGTAGACGCGCACACCTTCACGGTTCAGCTCGGCGGCGGCATTGCCTTGATTGAGGATATTCGGATCGTCGGTCAACTTGGCGATGCCTTGCATCACCGTCGGATCATCGCCATAGATCTCCGCGCAGTTCTTGAGCATCGACTCGCCGGCGCTGGTTTGGCCGAGCATCTGCAACTGCTTGGCCACCAGCAACGCGGCCTCGGCGCTCATGAACTGCTCCATGCCGTCGAGGCGCTGCAAGGCCTGCTCGGTGAGCTTTTCGGCGGTTTCGGCATCGTTGAGCAACAGGCTCGTGGCCTTCATCAACCGCGCACGCACCTGCAACCCAGGATCGTTGAGATTTTCCTTGGCCACGGCGCTGAGGGTGGTGTTGATTTCCAGCCGAGTGCGGGTATCCAGGCCTTTTTCGCTGCCCTTGCTGATCAGTGCATGAGCCAGGCCCAGGTTGCTTTCCGGGTCCTTGAAGCGCGACTGTGCGCCCTGCCCCACCGCTTGGCGATAGGCCTTGGACGCGGTCTCGAAATCTTCGTTGGTCATTGCCAGCTTGCCCAGCAGCGACTGCCGTCGCACCGCCAGTGGCGATAGACGAACCGCCTCTTCCAGCACGTGTTGCGCCTGCTTCGTATCGCCTTCGGCCACCAACACTTCAGCCATGCCGTCATACAACGCCGGCATCATCGGGAATACTTTCAAGGCCTTCTCATAAACATCCTTGGCCTGCCCCACCTGGCCACGCTTGAACAACAACTTCCCCAGCCCCGCATAGGCCCACGGCAAAGGACGGTCAGCCAGGATGGTGTTGTACAGACGCTCAAGGGCTTCATTCTGATTCAGGTCCCGCAGCGCATCGGCCCGATAACGCAGACACAACGGCCCGTAGCGCGGGTCCTGCTTGCACAGGGCGATACAGGCATTGAGCACTTCCATCGGCTTGCCACGATCCAGGGCTTGCAGGATCGGCTTGAGCAGGGTCTTGCGCTGCTCGAGCCGTTCCAGCCGCTGGGCCAGGCCGGAGCGGTTGAACGGTTTGGTCAGGTACGCATCCGGCTCATGCTCCAAGGCACTGAGCACCATCGCCTGGCTGCTTTCAGCCGTCACCATGAGAAACACACTTTCATGGCTGATCAGCTTCTCGACCATCAGGTCTTCCAGCACCTGCTGACCGTTCTTGCGACCGTCGCCCAGGTGATAATCCTGCAAAATAAAGTCATAGCGCTTCTGCGAGCACATGCGCAGCGCCACTTCACCGGTGTCAGCGGTGTCCACGTCCTTGACGCCCAGCTCACGCAACATGGACCGGACGGAACTGCGGAAATCCGAGAAATCATCGACGATCAGAAAACTTTTTTGGTGGTACGCCAGCATCGAGGATGTCCAGGCAAGTAAAAAGATGCACCCAATGGCAAAACAACGAGACGCCGTGTCACCGCCCGGTGTGGCGCGCATTGCTAGCCGTTTTCGCGCGCCGAAACGCGATAGAAAACAGGGCTCGTCAGGGTATCGGCAGGAAATGGCGTTCCGTTAAGAGATTGTGTGAGGTGGTTCATGCCGGACAGATCGGCTACCTGCCGGGCACAGACCCTGTGGCGAGGGGATTTATCCCCGCTGGGCTGCGCAGCAGCCCCTGAAATCACTAACGCCGCCCCAACAACCTCGCCCAAAATCCAACTTTACTTTCCGCAGCCACCGTTGCAGGCGGCTCGGCTTCCTGCCGCGTTACCGGGTGCGTACTCGGACCGTTGGGCCTCAATAAGTCCCCTGGGTAATGCTCAAGCCCCAAACACTGTGAATCGTCCATATCAAAAGCCTTGACCGCCGCCACCGCCTCTACGCACCAACGACCGAAATACGCGCCGCCGTCGAAGTTTTCATCGCCGTAGGTGTACCAATAGGGATGTCTGTAACTGACGGCCTGGGGATCAGAGCCAGACTTGGCACCGGTACGCACCTCCGTGTACCAATGTTTGACGAATGCATTCGACAGCGATGCTTGCGAATCCGCCGGAGCGTCTACCGCCGCCAGCAACCGAGCGTAGGGTTTTGGGTAAAGAAGCACGGAACCCAGTTTGCGCTCAGGGCTGCGACTCGCGATTATTCGGTCGAGCAGCACGTCCTCTCCTTCGTTGCCGATAAGGACTAGCAGCCTTTGCCATTGATCATCGGGTATTTCCAGCGCCAACCCCGAGCCGACCAACCAAAAACAGACAATGTAATGATCGTAGTTGACGCGCCAACTGTGACGGGTGATTTGCTGCTCCGGAGTCCAGACTGACGCGCCGAGACGCTCAGCCTCCTCCCAGGCATCGAGTAACCCAGGGAAATAACGCGACAGGTCGGCAATAGGACATCCGGCAGAGTAGCGACTTAGCATCTGGTGCCAGTGGTTCTGGGCGATGATAAAGACGTACTGTGGTGCGTAGTCGGGATCGCCTGCAGGTGTACGCGCGGTCTCGAACGCTTTTACGATACGTTCATCACCATACTCCACCCATTCCGACCAATAGCGGGAGTCTCCCAGTGGTGCCCGAATCATTTAATACCTCCAACAACCTGGAGAAAAGGGGACAGATTTAGTTAAGAACAGATCAATTAAATAAATCCGCCCCACTTTTCCGCTCTGCTTTAGTTAGCCACTAAGAACCCACTCTCGGTGAGAGCACACCTCCCTCCAGCTCGCCAGAACCTGAAATAAGACTCCAAATCAATATCAAATTCAAACAATGGCCGCCCAACGTACCAAGCAAGATAATAATCCGCAGCCAACCCATAAAACGCCTCAAACAGAGCATAAGTTTGGTCGCTATCAGAAGTTTTGCCCCCCCTGATCGCATCCCCAACCTCATCAAACAACCAATAATGAGGAATATCTTGCTGAAACCAGTAATCCATATCGTGACTATCAACAAAAAGCACTCGAGCATCTTCACAAATTTTTAGAACTTCAGAATCACCGAGCACCCCACATACTCTTTCTTGCTCCTTGAGCCACTCGCGGCCTAGCTGAATTAATTCGCCCTCTCCGACTTTAAGTCTTGGCAAGAGATACAGAGACCTCTCCATATCTCCAGAAGCAAGAACGCGTTCAGTTCTATCAACCAGCTCATCCGAAAACGGAAAATAGCTGAGTATACGTCGAATCTCCTCGGAACCACTGTGCACCTTCAACAATCCCAAAAAATGAGATTTATCGAAAACTGCGCTGCCTTCACAGAAGGCACACCAGTCGAACAATAAAGACCTCATACTTACTTCCCTCCAGCTTTTGGTAGAGACGGCAATAAATCAGTAGAAAAAAAGAAAAGGGACAAAAGAAAAGAAAAGGGGACAGATTTATTTAAGCACAGAGCATTTAAATAAATCGCCCCCCTTTCCCCTAAAGAACTGAGCAAACAAATAAATCTGTCCCCTTTTTCGCTATCCTGAAAACCGAGTGGCCTAGTTGGGCGCAGCCGTAGCAGCCGGATCCATAACCTTCGCAGAACGCCCTGTCTCAAGATCCCGAACCTCGTAGTACCACCACTTCATCGAAGACGTGCCATAAAGACCATAGGTACGACCACCAACCAGATCAACCGTCATCTCCACGGGATCACTGTATTCAGTTCCAATGGCGTGCTTGACGAGAAAAAGGGACAGATTTATTTAAGAACAGAGCAATTAAATAACCCCCTTTTTTCCTAAGACGCAACATCCTAGCCCTACCCCCGCAAAAAAATTAATCATCATAATTGTAGTCAATACTAATTTTCATCTTCTCTACATCCAAAGTAACTGCACACGAAGACCAAGATTTTCCATTTTGGCACAATCCATTTTCAACATAGTAGCGCCGGAGCTCAACCAATAACTCTGTCAAATCTCCCACAGCCCTGCTGTCTGGATCAAACCAGCTTGAGCGGTTTGTTTTATCGAAATAATCAAACTCATAGCTTCCGCCATCGCCCTCGGCAAAAAGCCTAGCTCTAACAACTATTTTCTGAGCCTCCGAGGGACCAGCATCCAATAGAAGCTGGCCAATTTTTTGATACAGCCCCTGCTCGCTCATCAGTTCCCACCTTTAGGTGTATTTTTAAAATCAACAATCACAGGACGCCCACCATCAATCGAGTATCTAACATTGAATCTATCCGGTCTGAGGCCAGCATCTGTATAGACAGGCTCGATTTTCACGCTGACGCTCTTACCCTCCTTGAGTGCAGAAGCCCATGTATTCTCCATCACCTTCCACTCACCTTTGTTTAAATTCCCATTCATGGGAAGTAAATTTAACTTTTCACCAGGACCGTTAAAAATGCTTGCAATTAGATGCCCCCCCTCATCACCAGCAACTCCGCACTTACCAGCGACACACTGCTGATATGTATTCCTGTCATTTTTCACAAGCAAAAGTTCAGATTCAACCTTTTCAACGCGACCCAAACTATCTGTTTGATAAATTTTGTTCCCATCCACTCTATAAATTGTATTGGGTTCAGGTTTATTGAGCTCTTTGGACCATGCGCCCTTACCACCGGAGTTAATTTCTACTTCGCGTAGCACTTTACTAGGTTTTTTTATCCCAGCACTATAATCCGCTGGATTCTCGACAACCTTCCCATTAACGATCGTCGTCCCAGGGCCATACCCCCCCTCAAGTTTTTTGCTATACGCCCCCTCCACGCTGGTCCAGTCCATCGGCTTACCAGCCGACGCTTCAGCTTTGGCAATTTTGGCCATATCGGCCATCTTTTCAAGCCTTTCCGCCCCCACCCTGATCCCGGCTTTCGCCAGGGTCACGCCGCCCTTGGCCGCCGTACCCACGCCCGTGGCGATGGTGCCGACTTGCCAGACCAGTTCGCCAATATCCTGGCCCAGTTGCACGGCACGGTCGTCGCCGCCGTGTTCCAGGGCGTCTTGGATGCGCTCGATTTTGGCGTTGGCGTCATTGACCAGGGCGTCGCCCAGTTTCTGGCGGGCCTCGGGGTTGTCGATCAAGGCTTTGATACCTTTGATCCCTTCAACCGGATTAAGGAGGAATTGCGCCAAGCCTTCGACATCGCTCCAACCCGCCTGCGCCAAACCCTTGCCGATGCCGAATCGGGTCAGTACTTCTTGTTTTTGGTAAACGTACGCCCACTTGGCAACCACCTGAACTTTGCCCCCAGGTCAGCCTCGCTGTACTCCTTCTCCGCCTGGACCAACTGCTGGGTCGCCAGCCAGTTGTTGTCCACCGCTGCGCCCGCTGCGGTGTTGGCGGTAGTGGCGTCCACTGAAGCGCTGTTGGCGGCCAGCCCAGTGACGATACTGACGATCAGGTTGCGCTTGGCTTCGCGCTGGGATTCGCTTTCATCGGGGCTGGCTTCGGAGAACAGGCCGGTGAGCAGGCTCGAGGCCGCTGCGCCCGCGGCACCGCTGCCACAGCTCTGGCTGCTGGCCGCGGCACCCGCGCAGGCGACGATGCCGTGCAAGGCGGCGTGCAGCGGCGAGCCTTCGGTGAGTTTGCCCTCCGCCACCAGGTCGCCGATGTAACCGGCGCCCCGCTGTTGCACGTAATTGACGACCAGCCCCTGAACGAAGGCGCCATTGCTGCCGCTGATGTTGCCGCTGGCCGCCCCCACCAGCGCGGTGGTGATCTGCCGGTAGGTGCCGCCCGCGCCCCAGTTGTCGGCGATGTCGCGGGCTTGCGCCTTCAACTGCTGGGAGCTGTTGATCAGCGCCAGGCGTTCGGTGTCAGTGAGCTGGGCGTTGGGGTCCAGAGCCTTGGCCTCGGCGGCTTCAGCCTGTTTGCGCTTGAGATCGACTTCCTTGGCCTTGTTGGCAAGCAAGGTGCTGGCTTCGTTGGAGAACGCCCCGACGATCTCGAAACCGGCACGGATTTCGTCTTCGTCGAAGATCGGCTTGAGCCTGTTGCTGGTGTCGCGGTCGCTGGAGACATCGCGATTGAGGCTGGCGACGGTTTGCTCGCCATTCTTGCCGGTGCGCTTCTGCTGCTCGGCATCGTTGGTGATGACAATCGTGCCGCCACTGATACCGCTGCGGGTGACGCTGCTGGCGTCATCGCTGGCGCTGATGGCGATCGGCATCGTGGCGCCGAACTCATTTTCATTCTTCGGCAGGTCGGTGCCTGGGGTTTGCGTGCCGCCGCTGGTGGCGTTGCCCTGCTGGTCCTTGCCGACTTCGCGATAACCGCCGCCGACGCTGACAGTGCTGGCGTCGTACTCGGCTTTGTTCTTGATGTCGCGACTGGTGAGGCTGGCGGTGACCAGGCGATTTTTGCCGTCCTGCACGGCCTTGTCACTGCTGGCGATGACGCCGCCGACCAGGTCGGTGTTGCCACCGACACGAATATCGAAACCATCGTCCCCGGCCTTGATGCCCGATTGCTCGGTGACGCTGGCGTAGTTGGAATCGATATCCGTGGCGCCGAAGCTGCCGCTGGCGCCACTGATCGTACTCAGGCCATAGCAGAACGGCGGAATGCACAGGCTGATGCCGACACCCAGGCTCTGTTCATCGACCTCGTAGGTGTTGGTGTCTTGCAGGCTTTCGATGTTCAGGTCACCGCCGATATCAGCCAAGACCTGTTTGCCGCTGGCCACCGCGCCTTTGAGGTTGGTGTCGCCGCCCGAGGACAACAGCAGCTGGTTGCCCGCCTCGACGTGGGTGTTGGTATGGGTGAGTCCATCGCCGTCCGCCTGGCCACGGCTGCCGGACGCGCCCAGGTCCAGGGTGAAACCATTGCGAGCACCGAGGGAAAAGCCGATACCAATGCTGGCGCTGCTGCCTTTGCTGTCGGTGTCCTGCTTGTCGGTGTTGCGGGCGGCGAGCAGGTTGATGTCACCGTCCGCAAGCAGGCTGGCGTTACGTCCCGCCTTGATATCGCTGCCTTGTACGGTGATGTCACTGGCGGCGCCGGCGCCCGTGGCGCGCAGACGGATGTCGTTGCCGGCGGTCAGGGTCGAGCTGGCGGCGTTATCGCTGGTGTAGGTGGTGGTGCTTTCGTTCTTTTTGGTGCCCAGCGACAGGCTGATATTGATACCGCCCGCCGCGCCGGGGTCCATCGCCACGGCGGTGGCGGCGTTGTGGGTCGCCAGCACGGCGGTGGCAGCAGCCAGGGCCTTCATGCGCCCGTCGTCGGTTTTCTCCGACGCCTGTTTCATTTGCTGGTTGGTCTGGATGGCGCTGATCACCGGGTTGGTCACGGTCAGGGTGAACCCGGTTTGTTTGAACAGGGTTTCACGCTCGCGCTGGCTGGTGTTGCGCGCTTCAACAATGTCGAGGGTCTGAGCCGTGATGTCGATGTCGCCTTGCGGGGCCG
>NZ_WUUD01000024.1:34206-34311 GCF_009831705.1 Pseudomonas sp. PICF6
TGTTGTCCGCCACCAGAACGGTCTGGGTGGTGGATACGACATTGCTGCCTTTCAAGTTGATGTCGCGACCGGCCTGCACGTAGGTCTGCTCGCCACTCAGCGTGG
>NZ_WUUD01000024.1:34321-34552 GCF_009831705.1 Pseudomonas sp. PICF6
ACACCTGACTGCCGACCTGACGATAGCCCTTGCCGGCTTCGATCAGTACATCGCCAGTGGTCGAGCCGATGGTGCTCGCCACCGCCGTGTGTTGCGTGGTGAGGTCCTTGACGCTTTGTTGCTGGCTGCCCATGGTGACGGCGATACCACCGCCGCTGAACAGGCCGCTTTTCTTCACCGACTTGTCGTGGCGTTCGTTGCTGCTGTCGGTGGCCGCTTCAATGTTGATGT
>NZ_WUUD01000024.1:34562-50334 GCF_009831705.1 Pseudomonas sp. PICF6
GTCGTGGTTTTGCTGGAGAGCCACCCGCTGCTGCCTTTGACCTTGTGCGCTTCATCGGCGAATTGGTAGTTCTGGCCAGTGGTCAGGTTGACGTCACGACGGGCCTCGGCAAATACCGCGCCTTGCTCGCTGGTGACATGGGCGGCGCGAGCGTTGAGGTCCTGGCCCGCGCTCAAGCGCACGTCGCCCTGCCCTTGAATCAGGGAGCCGACTTCGGTCTGGCTGGCGTCCTTGCGCCAGTTGCTGCTGTTCCAGGTCAGCGCTTGCTCGTGGGCTTCGCCGACGGTGGCCAGGTTGATGTTCTTGCCTGCCTCCAGCAACGTACTGCCGCCCTTGCCGGCATTGACCACCTGGGCCCCGGTGAGGTTGAGGTCGTTGCCGGCGCTCACGCCCATCGTGCCCTGGGCGCCGCTGACGAACAGCCCCGCCACCCGCGACAGGTTGGTGCGGGTGCCTTGGGCGCTGCTGCTGTCCCGGCTGCTGGAGATGACGTTGATGTCCTGCCCGGCCTTGACCGACAGGCTGTCCACGGCACCGATCAGGCCACCGAGGTTGTTGAGATTTTCCCGCGCGGCGAGCGATACCTTGTCGGCCTGGATGCGTCCGCCAAGGTTTTCGATGTTCTGCGCCGTGATCGCCATGACACTGCGCCCGGCCAGGCTGCCGCTGTTGATCAGGTCGCCGGCGATGTTCAGGTTCAGTTGTTGCCCGGCAATCAGAGCGCCGGAACCATTGAGGTCGCCTTCCTGAACCCGTACGTACACTTGCGGCACCAGCACGTTGCGGGTTTCACCGTTGGCGAGGGTGACCTGCTTTTGCACCAGCCAGACGATGTCGCTGGTCAACTGCGCCATCTGCTCGGAGGTCAGGGCCACGCCGGGCACCAATTGCCACTGGCTGGCGACGGTGACAGCGTTGTCGATCAGCGCCCGGTACTGCATTTCGTCGTTAGCGTAGCCGTCGAGGAAGCGGCGACCGGTGAGTTGCGCGATCTGTTCACGAATCAGCTTCTGCTCGTAGAACCCGTCGCCCAGACGTTGCTGGGTCAGTGCCGGGTCGACTTGCAAGCGTTGCAACATGTAGTCCGAAGACAACCAGGTGCGATAACTGGCGAAACGCGGGTCGGTTTCGATCAGGTAGCCGTTGCTGTTCTTAGGCGTGGTGCTGAACAGGCTGTTGTTCGGCAATTCAAGGGACGGCCCACCGCTGCGAATCTGCTCAGCGACGCCTTTGGTGTTCAGTGTGGTTTGCGCGGCGACCTGAACGATGGGCGCCACTTGATGGGTTCTGCCGACAGGGGCGCTGACTGCGCCCGTTGCGGCGATCTGCTCACTGACGCTCTGAGTGGCGCGCGCGCTGATCTGAGTGCCGCTACCGTTGCCGACGGCGTTCTGGGCAAACACGGTGGGCAGCAGGGAGATGTCCTGAATCAAAGGTGCAGGCGTGTAGGCCGTGACGGTCGTTCCCTGCCTGTCGCGGCCCTTGCGCTGCATGCGATAGAAGTGGCTGGCGGTGCCGCTGTCGGAAGTGGTGCGCTGGCCCGACAATTCGGTATTGGTCAGGCTGGCGATGTCGGCCTGCAACAGTCCACCGGCAATGATGCGGCTCTTGTCGTTGAGGACATCGCCTGCGCTGATCTGCATTGTCCCGCCAGACAGGATCTGTGCCGGCGCCGAGGTGGCGATCTGGGTTTCGCGAACCACGCGGGTGTAGTCGTAACGGTTCCAGTTGTCCCGCCTGCCCTCGGGGGTGTTCAGGTAAAGCACCTCGTCGCGGCTCAGGGATATCTGATCGCCCTGATAACGGTTCGTCGAACCGGTGAGTTGGAACTCCTGTTGGGCGGTGCGGCTGACTTCCACCTCCTGGGTACTGAAGTGTTCATTGGTGTTGCGCACGCTCTGTACGTTCAGGGACAGATTGCCAAGGGCCTCGATGGTCGCACTGGCGTTGGTCAACAACTGGGCGCGATTCTGGGCTTTGTCATTGGCATCCAGCGCGCCGCCGATGGCCAGGTTGCCGGCGCTGAAGATCAGCGCCTGTTCGCGGTTGTCCAGGGTGCCAGCGCCGATGTCCAGCGACTCGCGGGCGGCGATGGTGGCGGCGAAACCGTTTTCATCGTGGTTGCTCAGTGTCGAAGTGGCAATCGCCAATCGATCACCGTACAAACGCCCGGTGCCCAGGTTGTTGAGCGATAGCGCTTGCACACGCACTTGCTGGCCGTCAATCAGGCCACGGTTGGTCAAGCTGTCGTTGACGGTCAGGCGAACCTGGCCGGCGCTGATCTCGCCGTTGACGGCGTTGTCCAGGGTCTGCGAGTGCACCAGCAGGAGATTGCCTGCCAGTAGTTTTCCGCTGTTGTTGAATGCCCCCTCGGTGCTCAGGTCCACCTTGTTATTGGCTTGGATCTGGCCACTCAGTTCCAGGCCACTTTGCAGGCTGAACGTCAGGTCGCCCAGGCTCAGCGCCCGGCCGGTGCCCGCGTAATAGGCGGCGTTGAGGGACAACAGGCTGCCGGCGAGCAAGGTTCCGTCGAGGTTGTGCACCGCCTGGCGACGTTGCGCCGGATCGCGATCAGTGATGGTCAGGCCGGCCCCCGCGGAAATCAGGCCGCCCTGGTTATCCAGCGTTTGGCTGACACCGATGGACAATCCTTGGTCGGCGCGCACGGCACCGGCCTGGTTGCCGAAGGTGTCGAGCGCCAGGCTCATGGCACGCCCTTCAAGGCCCTGGTTGGCACCTTGGGTGGCGCTGTTGTCGAGCACGCCGGCAATCACGCCCAGCGTTCCCGCGCTGCGCACCAGTCCGCCCTGGTTGTTGAGCGTATCCCCCAGCACCAACTGGACATCGCCTAGGCCCTGCAACTGACCACCGCGGTTATCCACCCGGGCGCCTTCGACCTGTACGGTTTTCTCGCCAATGATCTGGCCGCCGCTGCCGTTGGTAAGGTTGGTGGCCTTGAGCACCAGCGCGCCTTTGGCGCCGAGGAAGCCGGCATTGTTGTTGAAATGGGCGCTGTGGATTTCCACCGCACCCTGGCCGCTGATGCCTTGGGTGGTGCCGGACTGAAGGTTGTTCAGCGCCTGGCTGCCGGTGTCGATGAACAGCTTGCCCTTGGCCTGGATCAGGCCCGCCGCGTTGCGCAGTTCACCGCTGCGCAGGTCGAGGGTCGCACCGGCATTCAACGTGCCTTGGCTGTTGTCCATCAGCAGGCCGTGGCTGTCCAGGTCCAGGGCCTGGCCACTGATCACCCCGCCCTGGTTATTCAGGCCATGGGCCGACAGATCGATATCGCCCAGCGCTTCAAGGCGCCCGCCGCTGTTGTTCAATGCATCGGCCGAGACACTGACCAGCAAGCCGGACTTCACCGAACCCAGCACGCCATTGGTGTTGTTCAACTGCCCAGCGATGATCTCCATACGCTGGGTGGCCGCGAGTGTGCCACCGATATTGTTCAAGCGATCGAACGTTGCGTGCAGCTCACCGCCGGCACTCACCGTGCCTTGGGTGTTATCCAGTGCCTCGCCGCTGACCTTAGTCGTACCGCTGGCGGCTAGCGTCCCACCGCCGTTATTGACCTCTGTGTCGGCCGTGACGGTCAACGCACCGTTATCGGTGGCGAGGACTTTGCCGCCCTGGTTGTTCAACGTGCCGACCTTCAAGTTCACCGCACCAGGACTGCTGACTTGCCCGGCCTGATTGTCGAAGCGTTCACGGGCGGTGACCTGCAGGGGTTGTGCGCCGGTCTGGAGAATGCGTCCACGCTGGTTGGACAGGGTCGTGGTGTCGAGCGTGATCTGTTGGCCTTGGGTCAGGCCATCATCGACCACCACCTCACGGCCCTTGACGCTCAGCGCGCCATTGCTTGCCAGGGTGCCTTTGCTGCCGGCCAACTGGGTGACCTGGATGTCCAGGGTGCCTTTGCCGGCGTGCTCGACCTTGCCCTTGCTATTGTCGAGACGATTGGCGCCAAGCTTCAGGTTGTTGGCGTTGGAGGCAATACGGCCACCGCTGTTGTCGAGCGTGGCGACGGCAGTGATCGACGTGTCGGCGGTGCCGGTCTGCACCAGCTCGCCGCCGGCATTGGAAACATCGCGGGCGCCTACCCGCAGGTTGCCAGCGGTGACCTTGGCCGCATCGGTGCGCAGGGTCTTGGCCGCTTTGGCATTCAGTACCTGGGTCGCATCGACTTGACTGCCACTGAGATTGGCATCGCCAGTGCTGGCCGTCAGGGTAACGTTGCGGCCCAGGGTCTGGCTGCTGCTCAAGTCAAGGTCAGCGGCCTCGACGCTGACATCGCCGCCAGCAAGGTTCTGGCCTTGCGCCTTGACCGTAGCGGCCCGTAGCGCGAGGTTGCCACTGCTGCCCAGCTTGCCGTCCGCCCCGACGCCCGCCGCCAGGCTCGAGGCGGTGGTGCTGCGAATGGTCTTGGCGGTGAGCGTGGTGTGGTTCTGGCTGGCAACGGTGCCGCTGTTGTCGATGTCACCGGTGCTGTCGAGCTTCAGGTCGCCCTTGGCGTAGAGCGTGCCGCTGTTGTCAACGCTGGTGGCATTGATTCGGGTCGCCGTTGCGCTGCTGATCGCGCCCTGGTTTTGCAACTTTCCGTCGGCGCTGATCACCACCTCGCCAGCCATGGCGCCGATCTGCCCGGCGTTGCGCACACCGACACCGGATTCGGTGCCCACCAGCATGATCTTCCCGGCATACATGCCGCCGAGCTTGGCAACGTCGATGGCAACGGTGGGTTTGTCTTCCTCGGTGCCTGGCAGCGGCGTGGCCTGGGTGTTGTCGGCATTGACCTGATTACGTCCAGCGGTGACCTTCAGGTCGTTGGCCCAGACACCGGCGTTGACCTGCACGGTGCGGGCGATCAAATCCGTATAGTCAGCCTCTCGGGCATCCAGGCCTTTGCCTTCAATGTTGATGGTCCCGCCCTGCACGGTATAACCGGTGATGCGACCATTCTCCAACTGCGCCCGCCCCGTGCTGAGGGTCGTACGATCGGCGTTGATGAAGCCGCAACCGTTGCAGGTGATGCCGGACGGGTTGGCGATCACCACTTCGGCGCGTTGGCCTGCGACTTCAACGTAGCCACGCAACTGACTGGGATTGCTGGCGTTGACCTCGTTGAGGATCACCCGTGCACCACCATTGCCCAACATGGGATTGCCTTCAATCCAGCCGCCCAGCTTCGTCTGACTGTTGGCTGCAGCGTTGTTGAGGATCACGCCACGGTTGTCGACGTCGAACTGGTTGTAGGTGTTACGCGAAACACCAGCAGCGCTAGGCGCGCGGATGTTCACCTGCGGGGTGCCGTTGGCGCTTTCTATCACCATAGGGCGTTGACCGGCCGGAGCACCGGGGTCGGCGACGATGGTGCCGGCCCAGGCCGGCGCTACGCTCAAGGACACCAGCCCGAGCGCCGTCATCAGCGCAAAGCGCAATGCCCCGAGCGTCGCCGTGCACACCGGCGCACCAGCGATCGGGCCGGAACGGGTTCCCGGTGCCTTGACCTGGCTCGTGACATTTTCCGCAACCACCATCAGCAGTCCGCGGGCCTTGTTGAATACGATTCGGTACAGATGCTTGTTCATTGCAATTCCATTTGCGGTGACTGCCCGCAAGTCCTGAGGTTGGGGTTACGGTGCAATTGCCAGCGGATGAGCGGCAAACCAGGCCTTGGCCTGTTCAGGGATGACGCCGATCCCTTGGAAGGTCTTGACCTGCAGGCCGCGCTCTTCACCTCGGTGATAGAGGGCGCGCGCGCAACGATTGGGGAACAAATGACGCTGCAGCAACCGGCTCAATGCAGCGGTATGGCCAAAAGGAGCAACCCAGTCGTTCAACCAGAGACGCTCGCCGCTATTCCAGTCCGCTTCGGTCAGCGCCAGCGGCGACTGCTGCAAATAGCGCTGTTCGGCGGCCTCGTCGAAGTTGAGCCAGGACAGGTAGAACACCGGTTTGCCCTGTTCACTGCCGAGCACGAACTGGCGATGCTTGAGAGCGGGCAACAACAGCGTTGGCAAGGTGTGTAATGGTGCATCGCGATGGGCTTTGGAGTGCATCCACAGCCATGTGGCCGAGCCGAACACCGCGGCTTCGTTCCAGGGTTCATCGATCAGGCCGGGGGCCGTGATGTCTAGCGTCTCGAACTGCATGGGATCACCTCAGAATGACCAGATGACATTGAAGGCACTGGTCACGTTTGCTGTCTCGAAGCCATCGGGCTTTTTCAGCGGTGTGCCGAATGACCAGTCGTATGACAGGCCTTTGTAGCCGCCACGGATGCCCACCACGGCCCCCGCCAGGCGCTGGCCAATCAGGAACTCACTGGCTTGACCGCTGACCTCGCCGTAGTCGATACCGGCATAAAGCTCCTGGCCGGTCTGCCCCAACGACAGGCCGACTTCGTTGCGTAACGTCCAGCCACGGTCGGCGGAAAGAATGTTTTCACCATCGAAGCCGCGCACGCTGTAGCGCCCGCCGATCGAGAAACGGTCCTGGGGCACCAGGGGCGTACGATTCCACTGCGCACGCCAGCCGCCGATGTAGCGCAGGCGCTGGTTACCCGCCACGAACGGCACTTGCAATTGAGCATCGGCGGTGATGATCTGCGAGCGCGAAGTGCCGGCATCAAAATCTTCCTCAGGGGCCTTGAGCGCGTTATGGGCACCCGTGCCGCGACGATAGGCGGCCCCCAGGTCAAGGGTCGAGGCGCCGATAAACTCGCGATGGTTCAGCCCGAACTGCCAGCCGGCCATGCGCCGTTTCTGGTTGCCGATTTGGGTGTCGTCGATGAAGTTCTCCGACGAACGCGTCCACAGACTGCCCCAGGCGGAGGTCTTGCGAACGGCATCGCGGTAAAGCAGACGTGACAGGCGCAACTCGTTGTTGCGACTTTCGCCACGGTACAGATAGGTCTGGGTGGCACCGGCGACAGACTGTTCGTAGTCATATTCACTCGTGGTAAAACCCAGCTGCCAATAACCGAACGGCAGCGAGTAATGCAGGGTATTGCCGTCGGAGCCGCGCTGCCCGGACTCGCCACCGCCCAAGTCATGGTTGACGCTGGCGTAGAACAGGTCGTTGAGCGACAGCAGATTGTCGAGGGACAACGAGACGTTACCTTGGTACTTGCCGGTGGTCTTGCTGCCCGAGTTATCCACCGACAAGCTCACGCGTGCCGGAAACCGCTGACTCCAAGCGATCACTACGTCGCTTTCACCAGGCTTGGCGTCGGCAGCGCGGGCAGGTGCGATCTGGATGTCGGCCTCGGCGGTGGGTACGCGCTTGAAGTTCTCCAGTGCCTGTTCGATATCGCGCAGGTTGAGCAGATCACCGGGGCGGGCGGGCATCGCGTTCCAGGCATTGGCGCGGGAGCTGGTGCCCTCGTCAAAACGAATCTCGCGAATGCGCCCCGGCACCAGGGTCAGTACCAGAACTCCACTGTTCAGATCCTGGGCTTCAGCAAGCACACGGGTGGTGACGTAGCCGGCTTCGATGATCGCATTCTGCATGCGCTTCATCGTCAGATTGATCCCGGCGCCGCCCAAACACCGACCTAGGGCGGGATCATGCTTGGGGTTGGCGGCGCGCAGCGCCCACTGAAATTTTTCCGACGCCTCGC
This sequence comes from Pseudomonas sp. PICF6, assembly GCF_009831705.1. Taxonomy (NCBI): domain Bacteria; kingdom Pseudomonadati; phylum Pseudomonadota; class Gammaproteobacteria; order Pseudomonadales; family Pseudomonadaceae; genus Pseudomonas; species Pseudomonas sp. PICF6. The sequence goes on from NZ_WUUD01000024.1 coordinate 42,187, forward strand.
CTATCAGACGGATATCGTCGATGGCAAAGCAAGGGCTTTCCTTGTCCGGCAAACGTTCGGCCCCCTCGGTCACCGGCGCCGCCTGAAGGCGTACGTCCGGCCGAGACTCCAATTGGTCACGCAGAACGCGCTCGCGCTCGCGCTGGCGCAGCAACTCCTCTTCAGGCCCTGCCGCCTGTGCAACGCCCCCCGCCCCCAACATCCACGCCGCCAGGAAAAACAACGAGAGATTCCTGGGGTTACATGGAAACGAACGGGGCGCGCCCTCAAGACGGCGAGCAGCGCTCGGCTTAAGCGTTCGACAGAATGCTGCTGGGTGCATGTCACATCCTTGTGGCCGGAATAAAAGGCACGGTGGGTCAGCCCGCCGGGACAGCAGTGCACTGACTCAAATAAAAAAGAGATACGCGTCCCGCTCGTAGCGAAGGAAAAGTCCTACAAACTACCGAGACGGTCAGATAGCAAAGGGGGGGATAAGTTTCACACTGCCGGATTAGTTGATACAGATTCGTAGAAAAATGGGGAATCAGTCACAACAATGAGGAAATGGGATTGGTTGAGGCGGCCACCTAAGGCCTGACCTGCGAGTTCAAGCCATTGATAATTTGCGCAAAGGCCTGCAAGAGAGGAAGCCTTGATTTCGCTGAATCATGGGATTGGAAGGTGGTGTCCCAGGGCAGGTTCGAACTGCCAACCTTCCCCTTAGGAGGGGGATGCTCTATCCAATTGAGCTACTGAGACACAAGTCGACCACGAGAAACGCGGTGCGTTGGACGGCGTGCATGTTAACGGTCAGCCTGGCGTTTGTCATGTCGTCCATGGCTTTTTAAGTGTAGGCAAATGTACCGCCCGCCAAGTCTCCCATCGTAGCCCCCGGACCGGACCGCCGCTCATCTGGCCCCACCCTGCTCATTCTAGTAAATCGGCAAATCGCCACTATCCTATACAATACAAGGACAGCATCGCGCCGCCGCCTGCGTCATGGTTATCCGCCAGACGGTATGGCACATCGACACGATGCAGTGGTCACAAGATGCGGACCTGGAAATTTTTCCAACCAGTCCGCATTTTTGACGAAGGGTACTGGCATAACGCCTTTACGCGGATCAATATTTGTCACAGAATTGGCGCCAATGATCTGGCAATTTTGAGGCATGATGCGGGCCTCTTAACAATTCAGGTTGAACATTTGGCTAAGGGGCTTGTCCTATCGACATCCTGCGGCCAATCCCGAGAACCGCTCCCCTGAACTAACCGGTTAAATATATGCGCCCAATGAAACAGGCAATTTATTCCAGCCGTACGGCTGACAAGTTCGTCGTACGTCTGCCAGACGGAATGCGGGAACGCATTGCCGAGGTGGCTCGCAATCATCACCGCAGCATGAACTCCGAAATCATCGCGCGCCTTGAGCAAAGCCTTATTCAGGAAGGTGCGTTGGGTGAAGAGCTCAGCATGCGACTGGACAGCCCAGAGCTGTCACTGCATGAACGCGAGCTGCTTCAACGATTCCGACAACTCTCTCATCGCCAGCAAAACGCTCTCGTTTCGCTGATTGCCCATGACGCAGAAATGACCGCAGACGCGTCCTGATAGCATCCAAGATATTGAAGCCAGCCTTGTGCTGGCTTTTTTTTGCCTGGCATTTGGTGACAGAGATTTCCGGCGCCCACGAAAAAGCCCGCCAAATTGGCGGGCTTTCTTGAAGCGCGAATCAGAGCAGGAAAATCGTCGCCAACCCCAGGAAGATGAAAAATCCGCCGCTGTCGGTCATGGCGGTAATCATCACGCTGGCCCCCATGGCGGGGTCACGCCCCATTCGAGCCAGGGTCATGGGAATCAATACCCCCATCAAGGCCGCCAACAACAAGTTGAGCGTCATGGCGGCGGTCATCACCACTCCCAGCGACCAACTGCCGTATAGCAAGTACGCCACCACGCCGATCACCCCACCCCAGACCAGACCGTTGATCAAGCCCACGGCCAGTTCCTTGCGCATCAATCGCGATGTATTGCCGGTACTGACCTGGTCCAGCGCCATGGCGCGGACGATCATGGTAATGGTCTGGTTGCCGGAGTTGCCGCCAATCCCCGCAACGATAGGCATCAGCGCCGCAAGGGCCACCAGTTTCTCGATGGAGCCTTCGAACAAGCCGATCACCCGGGACGCGATGAAAGCCGTGATCAAATTGACCGCCAGCCAGGCCCAACGGTTACGCAGGGACTTCCAGACCGAGGCGAAGATGTCTTCCTCTTCGCGCAGACCGGCCATGTTGAGGACTTCGCTTTCGCTCTCCTCACGAATCAGGTCGACCATTTCGTCGATGGTCAGACGGCCGATCAACTTGCCGTTCTTGTCGACAACGGGCGCAGAAATCAAATCGTAACGTTCGAACGCCTGGGCCGCATCGTAGGCATCTTCGTCCGGATGAAAACTCACCGGATCACTGGCCATGACCTCGGCTACCTGCTTTTCCGGATCATTGACGAGCAATCGCTTGATAGGCAGCACGCCCTTAAGCACACCGTCGTAGTCCACCACAAAGAGCTTGTCGGTATGCCCCGGCAACTCCTTGAGACGGCGCAGATAACGCAATACCACTTCAAGACTGACATCCTCACGGATGGTCACCATCTCGAAGTCCATGAGCGCACCGACCTGCTCCTCGTCATAGGACAACGCCGAACGCACGCGCTCGCGCTGTTGGCCGTCGAGGGTTTCCATCAGTTCGTGGATAACGTCCCGTGGCAGTTCGGGCGCAAGGTCGGCAAGTTCGTCGGCGTCCATTTCCTTGGCCGCCGCCAGCAGCTCGTGATCATCCATGTCAGCGATCAGGGTTTCACGAACCGAGTCGGACACTTCAAGCAGGATGTCACCGTCACGATCCGCCTGGACCAACTGCCAGACCGTCAGACGCTCTTCCAGCGGCAAGGCTTCAAGGATGTAGGCGACGTCGGCGGAGTGCAGGTCATCGAGCTTGCGTTGCAGCTCGACGAGATTCTGCCGGTGGACCAGGTTCTCGACCAGGTCGTGATGCGGGCCTTCTTGGCGATGCGTCAGGTCTTCGACCACCCGCTGGCGATGCAGCAGCTCAACGACTTGAGCAAGGCGATCCTGAAGGCTTTCCTGCGTTTTCTTTACTTCTATTTCGGTCATAGGCGAACTCCACTCCCAGCAGTGGAGCACGCCGGAAGGATCAATCAGTCAGTTCATGATTGGTAAAACGAGATATTGAGTAACTACTGGGTAAGTCCATGGGATATTCCACAAGCCCCGGCGGGGCTGACGGGCGCAATCATACACCGCTTGACGCTTTAAAACGTTAAAAAATCATGGCAAGAACAAGCGCTTGCGAGACATACCTGAACGCAGATTGAACCTCTATGCCTACGACGACTTATCCTGAAAAGAAAACACACGCCCCGGTAAAAATGTAGCGGCTAACCTTCTTTTCTTCACCGTCAAGGAGGACGTCAGGATGCTCGTCAGTCGCTACCTGTTTTTACTCGCTGCCCTGCCCTGCCTGCCTTTGGGGGCTGCCGGGCAAAGCGTGCATCGCTGCGAAAATACCGCCGGGCACGTGACCTTTACCACCCTGAGTTGCCGACCGGAAGAAACCCTGTCACTTCAGCAGATCCATCCGACCAGCCCGGGCAGGGCCGAGCCAATGACAGAGGCCATGCTGCCCGAAGCAGAGTTTCGGCAAACATTCGGCAACAAAGCCAACCGCAAGGAACCGACTGTTGTCGGCCAACTCGAAGACCGCTGTGGCAACCTGCTCAATGCCAGACAACGCCGCGAAGCGATCATGAACCGGCGAGTCGTCAGTGGCATGAGCCAGCAGGACGTGGAAAGCGCCCTGGGCAGACCCGACTCGGTCAAGATCAGGAATTCGAGCACGCGATATACCTACAAAGCGAAAAAAGGTCGCAGCGCAGAGATCGTGTTCGATGAGAAAGGGTGCGTGAAAGGCAAATCACAGACAGCAAAAAGCCCGCGTTAAACGCGGGCTTTTTGGTGTTTGGTGCACTCGACAGGATTCGAACCTGTGACCGCTCGGTTCGTAGCCGAGTACTCTATCCAGCTGAGCTACGAGTGCAAGTTGTGGTTTTATACCAGATCACAACTGGTTGAAGCCAAGTTATTTGCATCACTGCAAAAAACTCTTAAATGGTGCACTCGACAGGATTCGAACCTGTGACCGCTCGGTTCGTAGCCGAGTACTCTATCCAGCTGAGCTACGAGTGCATTTGTTGCCGCGCATTATAGGTCGGCGAATCTTTTTGTAAAGCGCTTTTTTCAGTAATTTCAATAACTTACCGATAAAGCCAGATTACGTCGCACTAAATAAATAATGGCGGAGAACGGGGGATTCGAACCCCCGACACCCTTTTGAGGTGTACTCCCTTAGCAGGGGAGCGCCTTCGGCCACTCGGCCAGCTCTCCGCAACACGGGGCGTATATTAACCACCTTCATCCCCGTTTGCAAACATAAAAAACGATAAAAATTAATGGCTTGGTTCGTCGTCCTTCTCTTTCTTGATACGCAGGTAAATTTCCTCTCGGTGCACCGCGACCTCTTTCGGGGCGTTGACGCCAATCCGCACTTGGTTTCCTTTGACGCCGAGCACGGTCACGGTGATTTCGCCATCGCCAATAATCAGGCTCTCTGCGCACCGACGAGTCAGAATCAGCATACCTTTCTCCTCACGCAATTCAGTTCAGGGACAACAGTCTGCAAAAAAAGGCGTAGGCCTACGAACCGAAACGGTCGCAGCCTACAAGCCTAGTATTGACCAGCGCGAGCAAAAGAACAGTTTTGGAGCGCGCCTTTCAGAAAAACAAAGGGCGCGGTAAACCGCGCCCCAAGACAACGCCTTACTCGCCCTGTCGGGCAGCAGCGTCGAGTTCGAAAGCCGTGTGCAGGGCGCGCACGGCCAGCTCCAGGTACTTCTCTTCGATGACCACGGAAACCTTGATTTCCGAAGTAGAGATCATCTGGATGTTGATGCTTTCCTTGGCCAGGGATTCGAACATACGGCTGGCCACGCCTGCGTGAGAGCGCATGCCGACACCGACGATCGAGACCTTGGCGATCTTGGTATCACCCACCACTTCCCGGGCACCAATCTCGTCAGCAGTCTTTTTCAGCACCGCTTCAGCGGCCTGGTAGTCGTTGCGGTGCACGGTGAAGGTGAAGTCGGTGGTGTTATCGTGCGCGACGTTCTGCACGATCATGTCGACTTCGATGTTCGCGGCACTGATCGGGCCGAGAATCTTGAACGCCACGCCGGGGGTGTCTGGCACGCCACGGATGGTCAGCTTGGCTTCATCGCGGTTGAAAGCGATGCCGGAAATGATCGGCTGTTCCATGGATTCCTCTTCATCAATAGTAATGAGGGTGCCCGGACCCTCTTTGAAGCTGTGCAGAACGCGCAGCGGAACGTTGTACTTGCCAGCGAATTCGACGGCCCGGATCTGCAGCACCTTGGAACCGAGGCTGGCCATTTCCAGCATCTCTTCGAAGGTGATCTTGTCCAGGCGCTGAGCCACAGGCACCACCCGTGGGTCGGTGGTGTAGACACCATCCACATCGGTGTAGATCTGGCATTCGTCCGCCTTGAGAGCCGCCGCCAGCGCCACGCCCGTGGTATCGGAACCGCCACGGCCGAGAGTGGTGATATTGCCGTGCTCGTCCACACCCTGGAAACCGGCGACCACCACGACGCGACCGGCCTTCAGGTCGCCGCGAATTTTCTGATCGTCGATCTGCAGAATACGCGCTTTATTGTGCGCGCTGTCCGTCAGGATACGAACCTGGTTGCCGGTGTAGGACACCGCCGGCACACCCCGCTTGATCAGCGCCATGGCCAGCAAGGCGATGGTCACCTGCTCGCCAGTGGAAACGATCACATCCAGTTCGCGCGGAACCGGCTGTTGGTCGCCGCTGATTTGCTTGGCCAGATCGATCAGACGGTTGGTCTCGCCGCTCATTGCCGACAGCACAACCACCAGGTCATCGCCCGCTTCACGGAATTTCTTAACCTTGTCGGCGACTTGTTCGATTCTCTCGACAGTACCGACCGAGGTGCCTCCAAATTTCTGTACGATCAAAGCCATTTCAAAGCCGCCTCTGCCCATGAAGGGCGCCCAATAATCACTCAACAGCGACCGGAGTCGTCACTAGACGACGACCCCGGAGCACTGCCTTAAATACCCTGCTCTACAAATGCAACGGTTTGGGCCAGTGCTGCGTCCAGCGCGCCGGCGTCGGTGCCGCCGCCTTGCGCCATGTCCGGACGACCACCACCCTTGCCGCCCACTGCCGCAGCGGCCTGCTTCATCAAATCACCGGCTTTGAGTTGGCCAGTCAGGTCTTTGGTCACGCCTGCGACGAGAACGACCTTTTCCTCATGGACACTGCCGAGCAGGATCACTGCGCGGCCGAGTTTGTTTTTCAGTTGATCGACCAGCGCCAACAGTGCCTTGCCGTCCTGGCCATCCAGGCGCGCGGCCAACACTTTCACGCCCTTGACGTCCACGGCCTGGGCCGACAGATCGTCGCCCGCGGCGCTGGCAGCCTTGGCCTGCAACTGCTCGAGTTGCTTTTCCAGCAGACGGTTGCGCTCCAGCACAGCCGAGAGCTTGTCGATCAGGTTGTCACGGCTGCCCTTGATCAGGCTCGCCGCTTCCTTGAGTTGTTCTTCGGCGGCGTTGAGGTACGCCAGGGCCGCCGCGCCGGTGACCGCTTCGATGCGACGCACACCAGAAGCCACACCGCCTTCGCTGATGATCTTCAGTAGGCCGATGTCACCGGTCCGGTTGGCATGGATACCACCGCACAGCTCCACGGAGAAATCGCCGCCCATGCTCAGCACACGGACGCTGTCGCCGTACTTCTCGCCAAACAGCGCCATGGCGCCCTTGCGCTTGGCGGTCTCGATGTCGGTTTCTTCGGTCTCGACCGGCGAATTCTTGCGGATCTCGGCGTTGACGATGTCTTCCAGCGCCTTGAGTTGCTCAGGCTTGATAGCCTCGAAATGGCTGAAGTCAAAGCGCAAGCGCTGACTGTCCACCAAAGAGCCTTTCTGCTGAACATGCTCGCCCAGTACCTGACGCAACGCGGCATGCAGCAAGTGCGTAGCCGAGTGGTTCAGCGAGGTGGCGTGACGAACCTCGGCGTCGACATGCGCGGCTACCGGAGCGGCAATCATCAGGCTGCCCGAGGCCAATACGCCGTGGTGCAGGAATGCGCCGCCGGTCTTGGTGGTGTCTCGCACATCGAAACGCGAGTTGCCGGCCTGCAGGTAACCGCTGTCACCGATCTGTCCGCCAGATTCGGCGTAGAACGGCGTCTGGTCCAGCACGATCACCCCTTCCTGGCCTTCGCTCAGGATGTCGACCGACTGCCCGTCCTTATAGATAGCCACGATCTTGGCCGAACCGGTCGTGGCGGCGTAGCCGGTGAATTCGGTGGCCACGTCAACCTTGACCAGGCTGTTGTAGTCCATGCCGAAGGAGCTGGCGGAACGCGCGCGCACTCGCTGGGCTTCCATCTCGCGCTCGAAACCTTCCTCGTCGAGGGTCAGGTTGCGTTCGCGGGCGATGTCGCCCGTCAGGTCCATCGGGAAACCGTATGTGTCGTACAACTTGAACACGACATCGCCCGGTACCACGTTGCCCTTGAGCTCGGCCAAATCCTGCTCGAGGATCTTCAACCCCTGCTCCAGGGTTTTGGCGAACTGCTCTTCCTCACCCTTGAGCACGCGCTCGATGTGGGCCTGCTGGGATTTGAGTTCCGGGAAGGCCTCGCCCATTTCGGCCACCAGGGCCGCGACGATCTGATAGAAGAAGCTGCCCTTGGCGCCCAGCTTGTTGCCGTGACGGCAGGCGCGACGAATGATCCGACGCAACACATAGCCGCGGCCTTCGTTGGACGGCAACACACCATCGGCAATCAGGAAGCCGCAGGAACGGATATGGTCGGCCACCACTTTGAGCGAAGCCTGGTTGTCGTTACTGCAACCGATGGCCTTGGCCGAAGCACTCAACAGGCTCTGGAACAGGTCGATTTCGTAGTTGGAGTGAACGTGCTGCAACACCGCACTGATCCGCTCCAGGCCCATGCCGGTGTCGACCGACGGCGC
>NZ_WUUD01000024.1:50344-56003 GCF_009831705.1 Pseudomonas sp. PICF6
GGTTGAACTGCATGAAGACGTTGTTCCAGATCTCGATGTAGCGGTCGCCATCTTCTTCCGGCGAGCCGGGTGGGCCGCCCCAGATGTCGGCGCCGTGATCGTAGAAAATCTCGGTGCAAGGGCCGCACGGGCCGGTGTCGCCCATGGTCCAGAAGTTATCGGAAGCGTATGGCGCGCCCTTGTTGTCGCCAATGCGCACCATGCGTTCAGCCGGGACACCGACCTCTTTGGTCCAGATGTCATAAGCCTCGTCATCGCTGGCGTAGACCGTTACCCAGAGCTTCTCCTTGGGCAGGTTCAGCCACTTGTCGGAGGTCAGGAAGGTCCAGGCAAAGGTGATGGCGTCGCGCTTGAAATAATCACCGAAGCTGAAGTTACCCAGCATTTCGAAGAAGGTGTGGTGACGAGCGGTATAGCCGACGTTTTCCAGGTCGTTGTGCTTGCCGCCGGCGCGCACGCATTTCTGGCTGCTGACGGCACGGGTGTAGGCACGTTTTTCCTGGCCCAGGAAGCAGTCCTTGAACTGGTTCATCCCCGCGTTGGTGAACAGCAGGGTCGGGTCGTTGCCCGGAATCAAAGAGCTGGAGGCTACTCGGGTGTGGCCTTGCTCTTCGAAGAAGCGAAGGAAGGCTTCACGGATTTCTGCGCTTTTCATTAGGTTCTTCCACGGAGGCTGCGGCCAAAGGCCTGTGCAAAACGTCAACAGACGAAGCAACGGCAAAGGGCCGCATTATATCGGCCCTTCGCGTGGGGTACAGCGTGTTTATGCGATAGAAACTGTCAATTGGGCCGCTTGGCGGGTCAGTTACGGGAAAAGTCGACGAAAGAGCGGATCACTTCGTCGATTTGCGCGCCGCTGACATCCATGTGGGTCACCATTCGCAGGCGTGGCGCTGCGCTGAGCTTGATACCACGCTCGGCGGCAAACGCCCTGATGGCCTCGGCCCGCTCGCCCATCTGCACGTAGACCATGTTGGTCTGCACCGGCTCGACCTCGTAACCCGCCCCACGCAAGCCCTCGGCAAGCCGCTGGGCATTGGCGTGGTCATCGGCCAGGCGCTGGACCTGATGATCCAGGGCATACAACCCCGCCGCAGCCAGGATCCCGGCCTGGCGCATACCCCCGCCCACCATCTTGCGCAGCCGGCGCGCCTTGCCGATCAGTTCGACGCTGCCGCAGAGGACCGAGCCAACGGGAGCGCCAAGGCCCTTGGACAGGCACACCGACACCGAATCGAAATGTTGGGTGATCTCCCGGGCATCGACGTTCAACTTGACCGCGGCGTTGTACAGCCGCGCGCCGTCAAGGTGCAACGCCAGGCCGTGCTCGCGCGTGAAACGCCGGGCCCGGGCCAGATACTCCAGCGGCAGGACCTTGCCTTGCATGGTGTTTTCCAGCGCCAGCAGGCGAGTACGGGCAAAGTGGAAGTCATCGGCTTTGATCGCGGCAGCAACCTGCTCCAGGTCCAGAGAGCCGTCCGCTTGCACGTCAAGGGGTTGCGGCTGGATTGAACCCAGTACCGCCGCCCCGCCGCCTTCGTATTTATAGGTGTGAGCCTGCTGGCCAACGATGTATTCATCACCACGCTCGCAATGGGCCATCAGCCCCAGCAAGTTGCTCATGGTGCCGGTGGGTACGAACAGCGCCGCGGCAAAGCCCAGGCGCCCGGCCAGTTCGGCCTCGAGGCGATTGATGGTCGGATCTTCGCCATACACATCGTCGCCGGTCGGCGCGCTGGCCATCGCATCCAGCATGGCGGCGGAAGGTTGGGTGACGGTGTCGCTGCGAAGATCGATAACGCTCATGAATCTGGCCTCGGGTGCGGGTGGGGGGAATTCCCTTTCGAAGGTCAATTACTGCGGTCATGGCGACGATTAATCAAGACCAGTCGAAGGAAAAGATCACCTGCACCTGAAGATCACTCAGAACACCTGTGGGAGCGAGCTTGCTCGCGATGGCGGCAGCGCATCCAACATCAATGCAATCTGAACCACCGCTATCGCGAGCAAGCTCGCTCCCACAGGGGTTATGTGTTAAAAATCCTGCGCCGCCAAAAACCATGGCGGCGAAACGTTCTCAGGGCGGGGTGCAATTCCCCACCGGCGGTAATTGCACGCAAGGTGCATAGCCCGCGAGCGCTTGGCGATACACGGCTTTTGCGGTGTAGCGTCAAGGTCAGCAGACCCGGTGTGATTCCGGGGCCGACGGTCATAGTCCGGATGAAGAGAGAACGGGATCGGCACCCAAGGGCCGTCTGCGACTGTCTGCGCGCGACGCACCCTCGAATCCCCTTCGATTCATGAAGCCCTGTTTTTTACACAAACAGGAACCAGAACATGCAACCCACCGCAATCGACAGCAAAAGCAAACATCATCCGGGCGAGCGCGTCGCGTTCATCCAGGCCTGCTGGCACAAGGAAATCGTCGACCAGAGCCGCAAAGGCTTCGTCGCCGAAATGATCAATCAAGGTTATCAGGAAAGCGATATCGACTTCTTCGAAGTCGGCGGCGCCTTCGAGATCCCGCTGCATGCCAAGCTGCTGGCCAAATCTGGCCGCTACGCCGGCATCGTCGCCGCTGGCCTGGTGGTGGACGGCGGCATCTACCGTCACGAATTCGTCGCCCAATCGGTGATCAGCGGCCTGATGCAGGTTCAGCTGGAAACCGAGGTGCCGGTGTTCTCGGTCGTACTCACTCCCCATCACTTCCACGCTGGGGAAGAACATCAGAAGTTCTTCTTTGAGCATTTCGTGCACAAGGGCCAGGAAGCGGCGAAGACCTGTGCCGATACCCTGCACAAGACCCGGGCGTTGCGGCGCAGTGAGCAGCGGGCGGTAGCGGTCTAAATCCAGACACAGATCCAAATGTGGGAGCGAGCCTGCTCGCGATAGCAATGTAGCAGTCGACAGCAATGGCGACTGACACTCCGTCATCGCGAGCAAGCTCGCTCCCACAAAAGGCTTGTATCAGTTTGGGATTCAGGTCAGGCCAGGTTTTCGTCCGTCGCCGGCACAATCAGGATCCCGGCCCGCAAACCATTCTTCACCTTGGGGTTGGGGAAGATGATCCGGGCGCCCTCTTCTTCGATCACCCAGCGGGTCTGGGCAATGTCTTCGGCCAGCACATAACCTTTTCCAAGTTCCGAGAAGTTCTCGATGTCCGCCGGTAGGTTCAGGCGGAAACTGTCGCTGTGCTTGATGATTTCCCGCGCGACGCTGAACAGTTGCAGGCCGTCCAGGCTTTCGTCCGATTCGGGTTCGCTGCCTTCGATGATCTGTTGCAGACGGGTTTCCAGCAGGCTGACGTTGACACCGTCGTTTTCCCCGAACGGCCGGGCCTTGCCCAGTTCCAGGGTGAAAGACTCGGCACCCAACTGGTCATAGGTGTAGGCGCTGAACACAATGGACGGTTTGTTCTGCAGCAGCACCGCTTCCATGCCGGCGGCGCGCAGCCGCGCCAGTTCACGGCGTGAATGCTGGCGACCTTCCTTCCACGGATACAGGGCGAATTGCTCGATCTTCGAACCCCGGATGGCGGTGTGCAGGTCGTAATGCAAGCGACTGCGGTCCGGCACGCTGAAGAAACTGGCGGCCAACCGCTCCAATTCGCACGCCCGCAACGCCTCGGCGCCGCCGCTCAACTCATGGCGACCATTGAACAACCGATTGACGTCCTGCTCGACAAAACGCTCTCCGCGACGAATGGCCTCGGGATTGCCGAACAGAAACAGAATGCGTGCCCGTGGCTTGAGATCCCCACGGGCGATGTCGTGCAGCAACCGATCAAGCAATTCGATCGGTGCGGTTTCGTTGCCGTGGATACCGGCTGACAGCAACAGGTCCTGGCCATTGTCCCGGGCCTGGGGCGGCTTGACCTCCAGCGCGCCCTCGCTCAGCCAGCGCATCCGTACGCCCTCGACAGTCAGTTGAGTCTTCTCCGCCGGTTCACGGCCGGCGAGGGTCAGTTCAAGCAATTTGCCGAGGGCGAGCATAGCGCGGCTCCTTAATGGTCGTGGCCGCAATCCGGGCCATGGACATGATCATCGTCGCCCATGTCGGCCGGTTCCATTTCCAGTTGCAGGCTCACCAGGTTGGTCGCCAATGGGCGCAACAACAGGTTGGCGTATTCCTCATCGCCTTCTTCGACATCGACACCGATCAGCAACTGACCGCGGCCGTCCTGCTGGATCCACAGCTCTTTGCCCTGCCACATGACCGCAACGCGGGTGCAGGAGGTTTCCAGTTGGGTGCCGTCGGTGTCTTCAAGGATCAGTTGCAAGGTATCGCTCATGTTTTTACGTTCTCGTCGGGGGAAAAAGGCAACGCGCCCTGCTTTGACTGTAGTCAGGTCGCGCGCGCTTTCAATTGATCTGGAAAGGATAAACCGCGCCAAGTTTAAGGATTTGTGTCAGCTCATCCAGTGCCGCCCGGCATTCGAGCAGCAACTGCGGGTCCGCCAGGTCGTTTTCGGTCATGCGATCGCGGTAGTGACGCTCGACCCATTGGGTCAGCGAATCGTACAACGGCGCGGTCATGATAACCCCTGGGTTGACGGCGGCCAGTTCGGTTTCATTGAGGGCCACGCGCAGCCTCAGGCAAGCCGGGCCACCGCCGTTCTGCATGCTTTGCTTGAGGTCGAAGACCTTCACTTCACCAATCACCCCGCCAGAGCCAGTGAGGCTTTGCAGGTACTGCCAGACGCGTTCGTTGCCGCGACACTCTTCCGGCACGATCAACAGCATCGAGCCGTCGGGACGCGACAGCAACTGGCTATTGAACAGGTAGGAACGTACCGCGTCATCGACGGTAACCGCCGAACGCGGCACGCACACCGACTGAAATTTCCCACCGACCTTGGCGAGTTTGCTGCTCAGCTCGGCCAGCATCCGGTCGGTATCGAGAAACGCATCCTCGTGATAGAACAACACTTCGCCGTTGCCCACCGCGATCACATCATTGTGGAACACGCCCTGGTCGATCACCGATGGGTTCTGTTGGGCGTAGACCACGCCCTCCTCCCTCAGACCATGCAGACGAGCGACCGCTTGAGAAGCTTCCAGGGTCTGGCGCGCAGGGTACTTCTGCGGCGCGGGAAAACGGGTATCGAAGGCGCTGCGGCCGAACACGAAGAATTCAACACCGGCCTCGCCGTAGGTCCGGCAGAAACGCGTGTGGTTGGCCGCGCCTTCGTCGCCGAACTGCGCCACCGCCGGCAGCGCGGCGTGGTGGGCGAAGTGCTGCTGATCGGCAAACATCGCCCCCAGTACGCGACTGGTGGTCGGGTGTTCAATGCTGCGGTGGTATTTGCAGTTCAGGTTGGCGGCGGTGAAATGCACGCGGCCGTCAGCCGTGTCGGCGCTTGGGCTGACAGTGGCGGCGTTGGCCACCCACATGCTGGAGGCCGAGCAACTGGCGACCAGCAGCGGCATCGCTTCTTTGGCAGCCTGCTGGATGACCTGGGCATCGCTGCCGGCAAAACCCAACCGACGCAGGGCCGCCACGTCGGGACGTTCCTGTGGCGCCAGCACACCTTGCTGGAAGCCCATGTCCATCAGCGCTTTCATTTTCGCCAGGCCCTGCAACGCCGCTTCCTTGGGGTTGGAAGACTGCTGGCTATTGCTCTGGGACGCGACGTTGCCGTACGAGAGCCCGCCGTAGT